>NZ_JBIWAI010000001.1:0-1017549 GCF_044759945.1 Amycolatopsis sp. NPDC098790 | reverse complement strand
TGGCGGGGGGGGGGGCACCCGGCGGGGTTTTGCTGGCACACGGCGGGGGCTTTTTTGTGTTTTTTTTAAAAAAATTGTTTATAACCTTTTTAACCCCCCCACGACCCTTGCACCGGTCAGAGGCGGAGGGAGGCCCAACCCCCGCCGTCGGCGAGTAGCTTTCGCACTCCGCCGGCGAACCCGGCTAGTCCCCAGCACCTCACCGAGCCGTTGTCAAACGCGATCCCCTCGGGACGGCCGAGTTATCCACATTCACCCCCGCTATCCACAGATTCGCCGCACCACCCCTTTTCGGCCCCCACCGCCGATACGCTGGAAGCGGGGCCGGTCCCCCGGAGAGGGTGGGGGCTGGGCAAGTGACCCAGACAGGCTCCTAGCGGGCTGCCGTCCCAACCCGGCCGGCCGAGCGGTCGACGTGAGGTCGAGCCACAACCGCCACCCCGCGGTCAGCTCGTCGTGGTCACGCAGCACCCAATGTCTGGCCGTGTCAGAGAGCCAGCGAGGCCCAACCCCCGCCGTCGGCGAGCAGCTTTCGCACTCCGTCGGCGTGGTCGGCGAATCCGGCGAGGTCGCCGTGCAGCAACGCCATCCGCTCCTCGTCGAGCGGTGTGGTGTCGCCGGACCACAGTTCGCAGATCCAGCTCGCGGCCAGGTGCATCGACCGCACGAGCGCGGCCACTTCGGTCCCCGGGGCCGCGGAAGCGATTTCGTCGCACGCGCCGAACAGCTCCCTCAGCCCGCGCACGGCTTCGTCCGGGCTGCCGTCCCAACCCGGCCGCGGCCAAGCGCCCGACCCGAGTTCGAGCCACAACCGCCACCCCGCGGTCAGCTCGTCGTGGTCACGCGGCACCCATTGCCCGGCCATGCTTCGAGTGTGCGCCCGAACGCACGGCCCGGCGGATGGGATTCCTCACTCACGCCCCCGGCCGCTCCCACAGCCAGAACTCGATGCCCTGGTTGTCGGTGCAGTCGGCCGTCGTGCCGTACGGGTGGTTCTCCACTTCGCCTGCCCGGCCGCCTTGTTCACGCACGCGCGTCAAAGCGGATTCGAGGTCCTCGACCGCGTACATCAGCTTCCAGCCCACCTGGCGGTCGCCGGCCCACAGGCCGCCCTCGAGGCCCGGGCCCGAGAAGCCCCACGCGTCCGACACCGAGCCCGGTGTGAACTCCCAGCCCAGCACCGCGCCGTAGAACGACTTCGCCGGTTCCGCTTCCGGGACCTGGAACGTGAAGTACATCGCCGAGCCGGGGCGGGCCGGGCGCGCGGGTGCCGCCTGGGAGACCAGCCAGCGCTGGCCGTACGGGTCCTTGATCGACCCGGCCAGGCCGTAGCCGCGGTCCTCGACCGGGCGCAGCAGCTCGGCGCCCAGCTCGACCGCGCGCTGGGCCGACGCCCGCGGGTCCGGGACCTCCACCCGCACCAGCGGGCCGCCCTCCGGCGCGACGACGTTGCCCAGCTCCGGGAACTCTTCGGCCAGCATCAGCACGCTGTCGCCGATGCCCAGCTCGGCGTGCCCGACGCGGCCGTCGTCCATCAGGATCGGGTCGCCGCGGCGGGCCGCGCCGAACACCTCCACGTAGAAGTCGAGCGCCGCGCGGGCGTCCGTCACCACGAGGTACGGCGTCAGCGAGCGCAGTTCGGCGTTGGTCGCCGGTGCCTCGGAAGTGGTCGTCATATCGGCTCCGTTCAAGATGACGCGACGCAGGTTGTCGCGCAGTTCGGCGGCGAAGTCCGGGTCGGGGGCGACCCGCGCGGAGGGACGGCGAAGCGCGTCGAAAGGCTCAGGCATCGCGACCCTCCTTCTCTTCGTAGGCGCGCCGGAACGCGGCACGGGCCCGCACGAGCAACGCCTCCGTGGCGTGCACGCTCCGGCCCAGGTGGCCGGCGACTTCGGGCACGCCGAGACCGTCGACGTACCGCAGGGTCAGGGCCGCGCGGTGGTGCGACCCGAGGGATTCGAGCACCTGTCTCGCGCGCAGGGCGTCGAGCTGCTCGTCCCACGGGTCCTCGACGTCCGGCTCGCTGTCGTGCACCAGCCGCAGCCCGCGTTCCTCACGTTCCTTGCGCCGCCAGTGGTCGGCGAGCTTGTGCCGGGCGACGCCGATCAGCCACCCGGTGCTCACTGGAGGTGCGTACTCCTTGCGACAGGCGGCGACCGCCCCGAGGAACGTCTCGGACGTCAGTTCCTCGGCGAGCGTGCGGTCACCGCACCGGGACAGCAGGTACCCGTAGACCTCCGGCAGCGCGGTCTCGTAGAGCCCGAGCAGCGCGAAGGCCGGGTCCGGTCGTACCCGAGGTTCCGTCACACCCTCATCGTCGTCCGGCGCGCGGCTTTTCCGACGGGTGAACTTTGGCTTTTTTCGGCGGCCAGCTCACCCGGATGGTGACGACGTGGTCCCGCCGCTCCGGGAAGAGCCGGTAGACGCTGACGACGAACGTCCCCGGCTGGGCCCGCTTGCGGGACAGGTAGTCGTGCGCGCAGGCGGTCCCGTACCGGGCGGTCCAGCCCTGGTACCGCTCGCTGCGGTGCTCGAGGACGAACCCCATGTCGTCGACGAGTTCGGTGTATTCGTGCACCCGCGAGCCGTCGGCCTCACGCCGGTACTCGAGCTCGTGGGGGTAGCCGTACCTGTCCATGACCTGCAGGTTCTCGTTCCGACCTCGAACGAGGGCGCCGGAAACGTGGGAATCCCACAGCGGGGGTCGCGCTCATACGATCACCGCGGAGGTGATCGAGTGCCACGACCCACCAGGCCGCCGTTCCCGCGCCGGCAGGTCGGCCGCTCGTTGCGCAGGCTGCGGGAGCGCGCCGGGCTGACCCAGTCGGAAGCCGGTGAGCCGATCCGGATCTCGAAGTCGAAGCTGAGCCGCATCGAGCAGGGCCACTTGCCGGGCTACAACGACTTCCTCGCTTTGCTGGACCGCTACGGCGTGCTCGCTTCGGAGTACGAAGAGTACGTGCGGATGTTCGACCAGGCAAAGGAGCCGGGTTGGTGGCCGCAGAACCCGCCGCGCGACTTCGGCTACGTGGGTGCCGAGGCAAGTGCCTCTCGCGTCCGCGGTTTCGAGGTCGGGCTCGTTCCCGGACTCCTCCAGACCGAGGCCTACGCGCGCCGCGTGTTCGAAGACTCGGCAATCCCGTGGACCGGCGACCAGGTCACCGCCATGACCGAGGTGCGGACCAAGCGCCAGCGCAGGCTGTGCCGTGATCCGGACTTCCGCGTGCACTTGATCATCGACGAAGTCGCACTCCGGCCTCCCCGGTGCCCTCGGGCGCAGCTGGAGCGGATCATCGAGCGAACCGCCCTGCCGAACCTCGTGGTCCAAGTCGTGCCTGGTGCCGCGGGACTGCACATCGGGCTGAGCGGCGGCTTCACGATCCTCGACTTTCCCGATCCCGAAGAGCCGGGGCTCGTCTACACGTGTGGCGGCTTCGGCGCGCTCCACCTCGACCGACCCAAGGAAATCGCCGAGGCGCGCATGCAGTTCAAGCACCTCGTCAAGATCGCTCTCGACGAGGCTGCGTCGATCGAGTTCTTGAAGCGACTTGCCGTCGCGGCGGAACCGGGCTGAACCCGGCTCCGCCGCACCTCACACCCGGGGGTCCGGCAACCGCCGTCCGGTGATCGCGACCACCAGCGCCAGCAGCGCCACCACTCCGATCACCCACGCGAACGCGTCCCGGCTCCCCAGCGAGCCCGAAAGCGCCGCGTACAAACTCCCCAGCGTCGCCACGCCCAACGCCAGCGACGTCTGCTGATTGGTCGTCATCACTCCCGACCCGACCCCGGCCAGATCCGTCGGCACGTGCGACAACACGATCCGGAACAACGTCGTCATCGCCAGCGCGTTCCCGACGCCGATCGCCACCATCGACGGCGCCAGGTCCAGCACCGTCACGTGCGGCCAAGCCGACAGCGTCGTGCACAGCAGCGCCACCATTCCGACGGCCGTGATCGCGCCGCCGATCGGGACCACCCGTTGGCCGTACCGCGCCACCAACCGGCTACTCAACATCGACACCGTGAAGTAAGCGACGGCCAGCGGCGTCAGCGCGACACCCGCGCCGAGCGGCCCGAAGTGCAGCCCCTCCTGCAACGTCATCGCGTACACGAACATGAACGAACCGAACGCGCCGAAGAACGGGATCCCCACCATCAGCCCACGCCGGACGCTCGGCAGCCGCATCACCGACGGCGGCAGCAACGGCGTTCCACCGAGACGCTCCTGACGCCGTTCGACGTGCACGAACGCCGCCGCGGCGAAGGGCGACACGATCAGCAACGCGATCGTCCACGCCGGCCAGCCCAGGGCGCGACCCTCCATCAGCGGGACCAGGAATGACATCAGCGTGACCGCCAGCAGGAGCGTCCCGAGGCGGTCGACGCCCAGTGGGTTGTGCGCGCGGCTCTCCGGCAGGCGGCGGGCCATCACCAGCACGACCAGGCCGATCGGGACGTTGACCAGGAAGATCGGCCGCCAGCCCGTCCCGAAGACGTCCGCCGCCACCAGGGCGCCGCCCAGGAGCTGGCCGACGACCGTCGAGAGGCCGCCCGTCGCGCCGAACAGGCCGAGAGCCTTCGAACGCGCTTCGCCGGTCGTCGTCGCCTGGATGATCGAGAGCACCTGCGGCAGCAGCAACGCCGACGCCGCCCCCTGCGCGGCGCGGGCGATCACCAGCGTGGTCGCCGTCGGGGCGATTCCGCAGGCCAGGGACGTCAGCGTGAACAGCCACAGGCCCGCGATGAACAGCCGCCGCCTGCCGAACGAGTCGCCGAGGCGGCCGCCGACCACCAGCAGGACCGCGTACGCGATGCCGTACGCCGCCACCACCAGTTCCAGGGTCGCCGTGGACGCGTGAAGGTCGGCATCGATCGTCGGCAGCGCGACGTTGACGATGAAGAAGTCGATGATGGGCAGTGCCGCCCCCAGCAGCACCGTGACCAGGCCGGCGGGGGTCAGTCCCGGCCGGGCCGGGGCGCCGGGGGTAACCGGCGCGAGTTCTGTCGTGGTCATGACTACTACGATCGACCCGAACTCAAACTAGTACCAGTTGTCGTTTATCCAGGTATTGCGACTACCTGGTACCAGGTTCGAAGACGTGCGATCCTGGCACCATGACCACCGCCGTCGAATCCGACCTCCGCCGGCAGGAACTCGCGAGGTTCCTGCGCAGCCGTCGCGAGCGGATCACGCCCGAGCAGGTCGGGCTCCCGCTGCAGGGCCGCCGGCGCACGCCGGGGCTGCGCCGCGAAGAGGTCGCGCAGCTCGCCGGGGTCGGGGTCACCTGGTACACGTGGCTGGAGCAGGGCCGCGACATCAACGCGTCCGAGCAGGTGCTGCAGGCCATCGCGCGCACGCTGCGCCTCGACCCGCACGAGCACACCCACCTCTTCCGCCTGGCCGGCGCGCCCGAGCCCGAGGGCGAGAAGGACTGCCAGGTCATCACGCCTGCGATGGAGCTGATGCTCAAGAAGCTGGAGCCGTACCCGGTCGCCGTGCGCAACGCCCGCTGCGACCTGCTGGCCTACAACCGGGGCTACACCTGGCTGATGGGCGAGGTCGACCAGATCCCGTTCGAGGACCGCAACACCCTGGTCCAGTGCCTGCTCAACCCGCGGTGGCGCGAGCGGATGCTCGACTGGGACACGAACATCCCGCGCGTGATCGCGTCCTTCCGCGCGGCGATGGCCGAGCACGTCGCCGAGCCGGCGTGGAAGAGCCTGGTCAAGCGGCTCAAGGCCGAGTCGCCGCTGTTCGCCGAGCTGTGGCCGCACCACGACGTCAACTCCGAGCCGATCCGCACCAAGCGCTACCTGCACCCGGACGTCGGCCTGCTGCGGTTCAACTTCACCTACCTCTACTACGGCCGCCGCTCGGAGATCACGATGTCGACCTACACCCCGGCCGACGAGGAAACCGCGGCAAAGCTGCCTCTCATGTTCGACTGACGACGTACGACGGCGACGCGCTTCGAGACGGACGCGCCGCCTTCCCCTGACCGGTAGTTTTCGCGGCATGAGATGGCCGCCCTGGGCAGGACGCGTGGTGCGCACCGCCGTCGTCCTCGTGTTCGTGCTCGGGGCGACCAGCGCGTCCTCGCGCTGGCAGCCCGGCGCGACGCCGCTGACGCCGCTCGGGGCCGCGTGGCTGGCCGCGACCGTCCTCACGCTGCTGTTCGTCCACCGCTTCCCGCTGACGCTCTTCCTCGTCGCGGCCGCCTCGGCGTTCGGCTACTACGCCTCCGGCCTGCCCGGCGGGCCGGTCATCCTGGTACCGACCATCGCGTTGTTCGTCCTGACCCGGCAGCGCGGGCCGCTCACCGCGGGCCTCACCGGCGCGAGCGCACTGGCCGCCGCGTATGTCGTGCACGTCGTCACGACCAGGTCGTTCGCGCTGGAGGCCGGGGCCGCGTTCCTCGTCGTCTGGCTGACCGCCGTCATCGGGGTCGGGACCGCCGTCCGGTACCAGCTCGACGCGCTCGCCGCCCGGCGCGAGCAGGCCGACGAGCACCGGCACCGGCTCGCCGAGCAGGAACGGCTGCGGATCGCCCGCGAGGTCCACGACGTCGTCGCGCACAGCCTCGCGATGATCAACGTCCAGGCCGGGGTCGCCGCGCACGTCGCCGACCGGCGGCCCGAGCAGGCGAAAGAGGCGCTGCTCAACATCAAGGCGGCCAGCGCGTCCGCGCTCAAGGACCTGCGCGCGACCTTGGCCGTGCTGCGCTCGGGGGAGGACAAGGCACCCGCGCCGAGCCTCGCCCAGGCCGCCGAGCTGCTGGACCACGCCCGCGACGCCGGGCTCACGGTCGACGTCCACGGCGAGGCGGGCGACCTCCCGGCCCCCGTCGACGCGGCCGCCTACCGGATCCTGCAGGAGTCGCTGACGAACGTCGTCCGGCACGCCGACCACCCCAACCGCGTCGACGTCCGGTTCGAGCGGAAACCGCGAACTTTCGTACTGAAAGTTCGCGACGACGGCCGTGGCACCGCCCAGCCGACGCCGGGCCACGGCCTGCGGGGCATGGGCGAACGCGCCGCCGCGCTCGGCGGGCGGTGCACCGCCGGGCCGGTCGACGGCGGTTTCGAAGTGTGCGTCGAGCTACCGATCGAGGGGGAAGCATGATCCGCGTCCTGCTGGCCGACGACCAGGTCCTGGTCCGCGCCGGGTTCCGCGTGCTGCTGGAGACCGAAGACGGCTTCGACGTCGTCGGCGAGGCGGGCGACGGCGAGCAGGCGGTCGCCGGCGCGGTCGAACACCAGCCGGACATCGTCGTGATGGACGTCCGGATGCCCGGGGTCGACGGCCTCGAAGCCACCCGCCGGATCACCGCGAACCCCGACCTCGCGAAGACGAAAGTGCTGGTCTTGACCACTTTCGACGTCGACGAGTACGTCTACGAAGCCCTGCGCGCGGGCGCGAGCGGGTTCCTGCTCAAGGACACCGAACCGGTCGAGCTGCTGCGCGCGTTGCGGGTCGTCGCGAGCGGCGAAGCCCTGCTCGCGCCGACGGTCACGCGCCGGCTGATCCAGGAGTTCGTCGGCCACCCGGAGAACCGGCGCATCGACACCAGCGCCGTCCGCGAAATCACCGATCGCGAGCGCGAGGTGCTGGGCCTGGTCGCGGGCGGCATGTCGAACGACGAAATCGCGGCCCACCTGGTGATCTCCACCGCGACGGCCCGCACGCACGTCAGCCGCATCATGACGAAGATCGGCGCGCGCGACCGGGCGCAGCTGGTGGTGCTCGCCTACGAGTCGGGGCTGGTCACCCCACGTGACCCCGCCTGACCCGGCGCACCACGCGGAACGCCCGGACCAGGAACACGACGGCGAGGACACCGACCAGGAGAATCCAGACCATGTCGCCTCCTCTCGGTCCCGATGCTCTGCTCAGAGGGCGTGTGAGAGGGGGACGGCGTTCACCGACACGGCTGAAGTCACACCTTCGGGCTAAGTGGTGGTGACTACCCGGCTATCCTCACCGGGTGCGACGTGCGTTGATCACCGGAATCACCGGTCAGGATGGCCAATATCTCGCCGAGCTGCTCCACGAGCAGCAGTACGAGGTCTTCGGCCTGGTCAAGGGGCAGAACAACCCCCGGATCGACATGATCCGCACGGAGTACCCGTACGTCGAGATCGTCGAGGGCGACCTGCAGGACCTCTCCAGCCTGGTCGGGGTCCTGGAGCAGGTGCAGCCGGACGAGGTCTACAACCTCGGCGCGATCTCCTTCGTCGCGCTGAGCTTCAAGCAGGCCGAGCTGACCGCGAACGTCACCGGCCTCGGCGTGCTGCGGCTGCTCGACGCCGTCCGGATGGTCGGCGGCAGCCAGAACAACCCGATCCGCTTCTACCAGGCCTCCAGCTCGGAGATGTTCGGCAAGGTCCGCGAATCGCCGCAGACCGAGCAGACGCCGTTCTACCCGCGCTCGCCCTACGGCGTCGCGAAGGTGTTCGGCCACGACATCACCGTGAACTACCGCGACAGCTACGGCCTCTACGCCTGCTCGGGCATCCTCTTCAACCACGAGAGCCCGCGCCGCGGCATCGAGTTCGTGACGCGCAAGGTGACCAACGCGGTCGCGCGGATCAAGCTCGGGCTCCAGGAAAAGCTGATGCTGGGCAACCTCGACCCGCAGCGCGACTGGGGCTTCGCCGGCGACTACGTCCGCGCGATGTGGCAGATGCTGCAGCAGGACGAGCCGGGCGACTACGTCGTCGCGACCGGGCGCACGCACAGCGTCCGCAACTTCGTCGACCTCGCGTTCAAGCACGCCGGCCTCGACGACTGGGAGCGGTTCGTCGAGCAAGACCCGCGGTTCTTCCGGCCGGCCGAGGTCGACCTCCTGGTCGGCGACGCCACCAAGGCCCACACCGAGCTGGGCTGGAAGCCCGAGGTCGGGTTCGAGGACCTGGTCGCCATGATGGTCGACCACGACCTGCAGCTGGAGGCGCGGAAGGCCGGCATCTCGCTGCCATGATCAGCTACGCGCAGCAGGCCGAGGACGTCGTTCTCGCCCGCGTCTTCGCGGGCCAGGACTCCGGTCGCTATGTCGACATCGGTGCCGGGGATCCGCTCGTCGCGTCGGTGACGAAGCACTTCTACGACCTCGGCTGGCGCGGGATCAACATCGAGCCGATCCCGGCGAAGGCCCGGGAGCTGCGCGCGGCGCGGCCGGACGACCTGAACCTGGACGTCGCCGTCGGCGCGCGTCCGGGCACGGCGAAGCTGCACGTCGTCGAGAACGAGTGGGGCTGGTCCACGCTCGACGACGGGCTCGCCGGCCGGTACCGCGAGGACCGCGGCTGGCGCGTGAACACCGTCGAGGTCGAGCTGACGACGCTGGCCGCCGTCTTGGACGAGCACCCGGGCGCGGTCGACTTCCTCAAGATCGACGTCGAGGGCGCCGAGCGCGCGGTGATCGAGGGCGGCGACTGGACGCGGCACCGGCCGCGGGTGCTCGTCGTCGAGGCCACCGAGCCCGGGGCGGAGACGCAGACGCACGCCGAGTGGGAGCCGATGCTGCTCGACGCCGGCTACCGCTGCGGGCTCTTCGACGGCTTGAACCGCTTCTACGCGCAGTCCGACGACGCCGAAGCGCTCGACCGGCTGGCCGCGCCCGCGAACGTCTTCGACGACTTCGAGCGCTACGACGTCCTGCAGCAGGCCAAGGCGCTGGAAGAGCTGCGCACCGGCCGCGCGGCCGAGATCGGCTACGCCCGCCGCATGGAAGCCGAGCTGCGGGAGCTGCAGGAGACGCACCGGCGTGCCGCGGACTACCTCGCAGAAATCGAGCAGGCTCGGGTCGAGCAGGAGCGTCAGCGCACGCGGAACGCCCGCTACACCGCGGGCCTCGAAGCGCGGGTCGCCGAACTGGAAGCGCAGCTCGCGGCCGCGTCCGGCCGCATCGCCGAGCTGGAAGCCCGGCGGGACTGAGTCCTACTTCGGCAGGGCTGCCAACCGCCGGAGCACGACGTCCGCGACGGCGTCCAGGCCACACACGGCTTCGACGGCCGCCGCGGCCCGCTCGCCCATCGACGTCCGAAGCGCGGGGTTCCCGGCGAGCGTGCGCAGCCACTGCGCGGCCTGGTCGACGTCGGGTTCCGCCCACGGGTGCCCGAGCGGGTACGACGTCGTGAAACCGTTGGTGAAGCCGGGTTCGGCGTCCTTCGCGATGTACGTCTCGAAGCCCACGAGCGCGGCCGAGCCCGGCGGCATGAAGTCGAGGTTGCCGCCGTGTCCGGTGGTGACCACCGGCTTGCGCCGGGCCATCGCCTCGGCCAGGTCCAGCCCGAACGTCTCGAACCGGTGCAGCGAAAGGTAGACGTCGCAGGAGGCCAGCAGCAGCCCACGGTCCACTTCGGACAGCCGCTCGCCCAGAAGCGTCCCGCCGAGGGCGGTCACCTCGCGGTCGAGCCACGCCGCCGTCTCGGACTCGACGTCCAGGTCGATCGCGGCGACGGCCAGGTGCGCCCCGCCCGCCGGGAACGCCCGCCGGAACGCCGTGAGCGCACCGCGGATGTTCTTCCGGTCGAGGTCGGACGAGGTGTGGAACGTCGTGAGCACGACGAGGTCGTCGGAGGGCAGCCGGAACCGCGCGCGGTCGCCGGTGCCGTCGGCGGCCGGAACCACCTTCGGCACCACGGTGATCGGGACGTCCGTGCTCCCGCGCAGCAGGCCCGCGGCCAGCGCCGACGGCACCCACAGTTCGTCCACATCGGACAGCTGGGGGAGCCCGGTCGCGGGCACGTCCGGCAGCTCGCCGGTCCACCGCGCGATCGTGTAGCGGTCGAAGGAGTGCTTGGGGATCAACGGGAACTCGGCGGCGTCGACCAGCCACAGGTCGGCCGCGTAGTCCTTGCCGCTGCGCAGGTCGGCCAGCTCGCGCGGCACCTCGTACGGCCGGTCCGGCACGCGGGAGTTGAACTCCGTGAACGTCGTCCGCGGCAGCCGCTCGGCCAGCACGGACGCCAGCCGCCGGGTCGCTTCGGCGCTGACGCCGGCCGCGCGGACGTCGCCGAACATGTTGATGCCCGGCCGGTCCCGCGACGGCTTGACCGGCGGCGGTAGCGGCCCGCGAACGGCTTCGGCGGCGTCGCGGTAGGCCGCGGCGACGACCGGCCAGGACGCGTGCTGCCGGACCCACTCGCGCGCCTTGCGGCCCGCTTCGCGCGCTTCCTCCGGCCAGGACACGATCCGTTCGAGGTGCGCGACCAGCTCGACGGCTTCGCGCCGCGGGTCGATCGAGACCAGCCGGCAGAACTCCCGGTCGTAGTGCCGGTGCTGCGGCAGGTCGCTGGTGATGAACAGCCGGCCGAGGCCGTACGAGCGCATCATCACCGCGCTCGTCTCGCCCGCGGTCGGCCAGCGCAGGCCGATCAACGCGTCCGTCGCGACGATCAGGTCCTGGAACTCCTCGATGGCCGGGCTCGGGATGATCCGCACCGCGTCGCCGACGCCGAGCTCGGCGATCGCGCGGTGGACGTCGGCCTCGATGTCCTTCTCGCGCGCGTGCCCGACGATCAGCAGCTTCGCCTGCGGCCACCGGCGCCGGACCTGCGCGAACGCCAGCACGGCGACGCGGATCCGCTTGATCGCGGTGAACCCGCCGAAGATGCCGAACACGACGTCGTCCCCGGACCAGCCGAGCTGGGCGCGGACCGCCGGGCGCTTGTGGTCGTCGTCGATGACCGGCGCGGCCGAGGCCACGGTGAACACCGGCACCTCGGGGTAGCGCTCCCGCAGGTGCCGCGCGCGGAAGGGGTCGTGCACCAGCACCCCGCGGCTGGCCGAGACGATCCGCCGTTCCAGGCTCATCGCCTGCCGGTCGAGGTGCTTGACGCCGTCGACGTCGACGGCGGGCCAGCCGAGCACCAGCGCCGGGTCCGCCGGGTCGCCCCAGATCGGGCCGTGCGCGTAAGAGAGCTCGTCCTTGAACGCCGTCGACTCGATGCCGCCGTGGTAGCTCAGCGAGAAGTCCAGCAGCGACGGGTCGTGCAGCACCACCAGCCCGGGCACCGCGAGCGCCCGGTGGTAGATCCACTCGTGGAACTCGGTGTTGTTGCCCATCTGGTAGATGTCGACGGCGTCTTCGGAGTCGTCGACGTCGTCCGGGCCCAGCAGCGGAACGGGCGAGCGGGCTTCGCCGGGGTACCGGCCGACCGCGGACACGTCCGCGATGCCGGCCATCGTCTCCAGCAGCTCGAAGCTGTAGTCGGCGATGCCGCTGCGCTCGGGCGGCAGCGGCGTCCACATCCGGTGGCGCACGGCCGTCACCGCCACGCGAGCAGGCAGTACCGCTCCCGCCCGCCGGGTGCGGTGACCGGGATGTCCGCCTCGCCCGGCTGGCGGACCTCGACGTGCGAGAAGCCGGCGGCCTCGGTGAGGAACCGCAGGAAGTCCGGGTGCACCGGGCGCTGCGCGAACGGGTCGAGGTGGAAGTCCGGGCCCGCCAACGGCGTCTCGACGACGAGCGGCGCGCCCGGCTGCAGCGCGGCGGCCGCGAGTTCGGCGAACCGCGCCAGGGCCGCCGGTTCGAGCCGTTCGGCGAACCGGAACGCGGTGATCGCGCCCAGCGAACCGGGGGTCGCCTCTTCGAGCAGGCGCATCGGGTCGGCGTCGGCCACCTGGACGTCCACGGCCGCGCACTGCTTGCGCACCAACGCGTTCGGCGACGCCGTCCGGTACCGGATGTCCGCCGCCGCGAGCACCTCCAGCCAGCCGCCGCGGCCGGGGGCCATGTCCAGCACCGCGCCGGTGGCACCGGACTTCCGGGCCTCCTCGATGACCGGCAGGTACGCGCGCACGGCGTCCCGCGCGCGTTCGGCGGACCCGTCGAGCAGGGCTTCGACGGCGATTTCGAGGAACGAGTCACGACCCGGCACCGCTTCGGCCGGCTGCGGGGTCTCCGCGTCGCGGCGGGAGCGGTCGAGGAGCAGGTCGACCTGCACGTTCCGCAGCCGGACCTGCTCGGCCGCGGCCAGCAGCCGCTCGAGCTGCGCCTCCAGCTCCTTGAGCCGGGACTCGACGCCGCCGGAGTGTTCCGCGGACTCGGTGACCTGCATGGCCAGGCCGGACAGCTGGGCCTGCAGCCCGCCGACCGCGCTGTAGAGCCGCTGGTTGAGCCCGGCCGCGAGGTTCTGGTCGTTGCGGTACAGCGATTCCAGCTCGCGGTGCAGCGACTCGGCGCGCACCAGCTCGCCGCGTTCGCCCAGCCAGCGCTGGAAGTGGCCTTCGGCCGCGCGGACTTCGTCGGACAACGCGCTGACCGCGTCGCGGGCCGCCAGGTTCGTCTCGACCTGCCACTTCAGCTGCCGCCGCCACAGGAACCGCAGCGCGAGCCGGCCGAGCAGGTCGGTGCGGCGCAGCGGGAGGTGCAGGTTGGCGTGCTGCTCCAGGCGGTCGAGAGCGTCCGCGACACGGGCGTGAGACATGCGGTGGTCCATCTGTCAGTGGGTCAGCGGATCGGGCGGGCCGCGAGCTCGCCCAGGACGTTGTCGACGACCTGCGGCGCCAGCAGGCCGAAGTTGCCGGACGCCAGGGTGCGCTCGGCGACCTCGATCGCCACCACCTTGTTGTCGGCGAACATCTTGCCGACGGTCTTGCCGGTGTCGGCGAGCAGGGCGCTGTGGTGCTGGGCGGTCATCTGGCCGAAGGTCGCCGCGAGGTAGGGCAGCGCGCGGTAGGTGAAGGAGTCGCCGAGCAGCGCGACCGAGCCCTGGTAGGTGCCGGTGCCGCTGGCCGACTGCAGCTTGAGCGGGGCCTTGAGGTCGCTGAGGACTTCGCGGGTCTGGTCGCGCTTGCCGTCGGTCAGCACCTCGTAGTGGCGCCCGCTGGTCTGGCCGGTATGGCCGATCAGCGGCGGCAGGTCGGCCGCCATCTGCCACGGGTCGCTCGGCTTGATCACCCAGGACGCGGTGCTGCCCGGGCTCATCGCCTCGGCCAGCGAGCGGGCCATCAGCATGCCGCCCTCGTCCGACCAGTGCGCGTCCTGCGGCCCGTACACCGGCGCGCCGACCGCCTGGCCTTGCGCCTCGAGCCCGCTTCGCAGGTCGAGCACGGCGTTGTCGGCGTCGACGCGCTGCCAGAACTCCGCCGCGGTCCGCTCCCGGCACTCCTTGCCCGCGTAGTTCGCCGGCAGGTACTCGGGCGCGATCGTCGTCTTGTCCGGCGCGATGACCACGATGAACTGGCGGCCGGACGCGCGGACGCCGTCGCGCAGCCGGTCGAGCTCGGCCATGGTCTGGTCCAGCGGCTTGCTGAGGTTGCAGTGGCTGGCGATCTCGTCGCCGAGGTACAGCCAGCCGCTCTTGCCTTCGAGGACCTTCGGGTAGTTGACGACCGGCGCGGGCGTGCTCGGCTGCGCCGGGATCGGGCCCTCCGGGGCCTGCGGCTGCCCGCCGAGCGGCGGGGCCTCGCCGAAGAGGCCGCGGCTGAGGCCGTCGGCCGCGTGCACGGCCTGCTCGCGGAACGCGAGATGGTCGGTCGCCCACTGGGCCAGCTGCGGGAAGAACGACCAGCCCTGCCCGATGCTCGGAAACTCCGTCAGCGCGCGGTTTTCGAACTGGCCGGGGTGCACCCCGGCGATCGACGCGAGCACCGGCGTCGCGAAGAACACCGCGGCGCAGGCCAGCGCGACGGCCTGGCGGCGGCCGTGGCGCGGCCGGTGCAGGGCGTGTTCGCGGGGCAGGAAGGCCTCGTGCACCGGGGGCAGCGCGCGCGAGGCCTGGGACGTCTTCTGCTGGGTCATGCCGGCGGCCGGGGGTCGTCGGAACGCCGCGCCTCGAGCCGCTCGATGCGCGCGTTCTGCTGGGCGAGCTCGGCCTCGAGGATACCGAGCCGCCGGTCCTGCGCGGTGGCTTTCTCGTCGATCGTGCCCGCCAGCCCGCTGATCGCCTCGCCGGTGCTTTCGGTGAGCGTCCGCAGGATCCGGCGCTGGGTACCGTCGTAGTGGCTCAGCGCCCGCCGGATCGCGCGGCGGAACACCGGTGCCAGGGGAAACCGGTGCGGGCTGTCCGGATCGGGCTGCCACTGCAACGCGGCTTCGGCGCGGGCGAGCGGCGAATCGGGCCCGCGGCCGGCCTCGCCGGGATCGCGTCGGCGCCAACTCGCGTACGCGGCGCGGAGTTCGGTCTCGACCCACGCGGCGGCGACGTCCATGGATCGGACGCGCAGCACGTGGGCGCGGGCGGCTTCGCCTCGGCGCCGGGCTTCGGCGGGGTCGTCCGCGACCTCGCGCATGGCCTTCGCGGCGGCGTCGAGGTCGGGGTCGGCCCACAGACCCTCGGGCTGGTACGGCGGCCAGCCCTCGCCTACCTCGACCATCCGGTAGGGGACCGGCCAGCCGGTGCCGTCGTGGAAGAACTCCGTGGTGCTGGAGTAGTCGGTCGCGATCACGGCCAGCCCGCGCACCATCGCCTCGGCGACGGTCAGCCCGAAGCCCTCGCTGCGGTGCAGGGAGACGTAGGCGTCGCTCGTCGCGTAGAGGCTGTTCAGCTCTTCGAGGCTGAGGTAGGTCTCCAGCAGGTCGATCCGCTTGTCGTCGCCGATGACGTACCGCAGCCGCTCGACGGCGGCCGCGTGCAGGTGCCCGTTGGTCGCCTTGATGACCAGCCGCACGTCGTCGCGGCCGGGGAACGCGCGCCGGAACGCCGTCACCACGCCCCACGGGTTCTTGCGCTGGCCCGTGCTGTTGAAGTCGAAGGCGAACAGGAACCGGACCGGGTCGCCCGGCTTGCGCGGGACCCGCTCCGGCACACCGGGGTCGAGCACCGGCATCGGGAACGTCTTCACCGGCACCGGCGAGTGCGGCTCGATCGCGCGGCGGGTGAAGTCGCTGATCGCCCACACCTCGTCGACCAGGTCGAAGCCGCCGTGCATCGACACCGGGAAGTCTTCGAGCTCCCAGGCCCACAGCCCGATCCGGTAGCGCCGGTGCCCGAGCTCCGGGTGGCTGTCCAGCAGCAGCCCGGTGTAGTCGGAGTTGACCGCGAGGATGCTGACCGGGAACCGCGGCCGGCTCACGGTGTCCGGCTCGGCCAGCCCCGTGCGGACCGCCGCCGACAGCGACCGCGACTCGACGACCGACACCACCGGGATGCCCGCGGCGGCGACCGCGCGGTGGATGATCCGGCCCATCTCGCCCAGGCCCAGCTCGGCGGTCAGGTACCCGGAGACGTTGACGCCGAACTCGTCGACCGGCCCCGGCACCGGGGGCGGCTCGGTGGGCAGCGCCCAGCCGGGCAGCAGGCCTTCGTCGATCCCGTGCGTGGCGCACCACTGCCGGAACGCCGGGCCGTCCGCGTGTTCCGGCTTGCGGAACGCCGTCTGCAGGTCGATCCGGCTCGCCCACAGCCACAGCGCGAGCCTGCTGAGCCCGGCCGAGCGGGCCATCGGGGAGCCGGGGGCGCGCAGCCAGTCGCGGAAGGCCTCGCCGCGGTCGTCACCGAACGGCGGGGGCGGGATTTCGTCGACGACGGTGGGCGCGAACTGCGCCGGGGTCGTCGCCGCGCGGTGCGCCCGCAGCCAGGTGTCGCGGTAGAGCGTCCGCATCGGCTTGGTCAGCGGCGTGCCGTCGGGCAGCTTGTCGAAGCGGTACGGGACTTCTTCGTCGGTGTGCCCGGCATCGACCAGCTGGCCGGCGTAGTCGTCGCACAGCTTCCGCAGCACCGGATCCGCGGAGAGGACGACCCGCGGGCGCACCGGGCACTGGCTGCTGAGCAGCCACGGGCGGTCGGGGTCGAAGCCGTAGAAGTTCAAGAACCGCAACGGAGTTCCACCCGCGGTCACGCGGCCGTCCGGACCCTCGGCGAGCTTGCGTTCGTGCAGGTTCCAGAAGCCGGCGGCCACGCCGAGGTCGCGCGTGACGACGTTGCGGTAGAGCGCCGGGACGCGGTCGAAGAAGTGCTCGACCGGCGGCGAGGGGTGCGAAGGCGGCGGGACCGGCGCGTACCGGCGGCCGTCCGCCCAGGCGATCAGGAACGGGCGCGCGCCCTTGCCGACCGCGACGAAGTCGTCGTGGAAAGCGCTGTCCGTGGCGTCGCGGCCGGGTTCCAGACCGTCCTGTGGGAGCGGGGCGAGCACCCGCGGCGCCAGCACGACGTCGTGTTCGGCGGCCTGCGCGGTGAGCTCGGCGAAGGGAGCGAAGACGCGGATCTGCGAGCCGAGGTACACGGCGACGTCGGCGTCTTCGAGGATCTGGTGCAACAGCAGGGGTTTGACCGCTTCGACCAGCTCCGACGCGGAGAACCAGGTGGCCATCCGGTGGAACTCGTCGCGGTCGAGGTCGAGCCAGTCGCCGCCGACGACGCGGCAGCCGTCCTCGGTGGCGCTGCCGGTCCCGTCGACGACGAGCACGAGGAACCCGTGGCCGGGGTGGTGCGCCCGGTAGGTCCGGGCGAGCACCCGCGCCGACGGCAGGCCGGCCCGGGTGACCACCGTGCAGGCGGTGGTCACCCGGCCGGCGCGCTCAGCCATTGGCCGGCAGCTCCGCGAGCTGGGCCGCCAGGATGTCGTCGAACACGCCGCTGATCTTGGCGAGGTCCGAACCCGACACCTCGATGCGCACGAGCGTGCCCTTGTGCACGTAGTGCGCGCGGATCACGGCGGGGAAGTCCGCGGACTTGGCGAACTGCGACGCCTTGACGCCGTCCGGCACGTCACCGGTGTACGGCTTCATCGTGAACTTGGTCTGCAGCTCGGCCAGGTCGTCGCGGGCCACGGTCGCGGCGCTGCTGGACGACGTCTGCGCGGTGAGCACCAGCGCCTTGACCGTGTCCGGCAGGCCGGCGGCGGCCATCCGCACCTTCGAGGCACCCGCGGTCTTGTAGACGGCGTTCTCCTCCGGGGTGAGGAACCCGGCGCGCTCGACGTCCGCGAACGTCTGGATGTCGGTCTTCTCGCCGGGCGGGGCCGGCAGCTTCGCGATCTCCAGGTCGTCCTTCGGCCGGACGGTGCTGGTCGGCGGGGCCGGCGACGACGAGCTCGCGACCGGCGGGTTCGCCTGGTTGCCGGAGTCCTTGCCGAAGATCAGCCAGCCGCCGACGCCGAGCGCGGCGACCACCACGACGGCGACCACGGCGATGACGACCTTCTTCTTGCCGCCGGACGACGTCGTCTCGAACGTCTCCGGACCCTGGCTGACCCACTCCGGGCCCGGCGCCATCTGCGGGTACTCGCTGGCACCCCACGGCGGGGCCGCGTTGCCGCCGGTGTTCCACGGCTGCTGCTGCGGGGGCTGCTGCTGCGGGAAGCCGCCCGAGGTCGGGCCGCCCGGCCGCAGGCCACCGGAGGCGACCGCCTGCGGGGGCACGCCCGGCACGGCCTGCGTGCGCTCGGCCGAGTCGTTCGACCACGGCGGCTGGTACGGCGGCGGCTGCTGCTGCATGCCGGACACGACTTGGGTGCGCTCGGCGCCCCCGGAGGCGTCGGCGCTGCTCACGATCTGCGTCCGGTCCGCTTCGGAGCCGCCCGGTTGCTGCTGGTGCGGCTGCCCCTGCGGCGGGCTGACCGGGGTGATGATCTGGGTGCTGTCGGCCGATCCGCCGCCCTGCGGGGCCTGCTGGGGCTCGCCGTTCACCGCGGAGGACAGCACGGCGTCTCGTCGAGCCCGGTAGTCGTCGGCCGAGATCTGGCCGGCGGCCAGCTCCTCGTCCAACCGGCGAAGTTCCTCCTGCCAGGACAAACCTGCCCCCCTTCCTCGTCGCAAACCCGTGCTCGCAGACTCACGCACATTCTGCACGCAGCGCCGACCGGTGCCGTGGCCGAGGGTCGTTTCGTGACCGCGACCCGGCCGATGTGCGCGTGCTGTCCGGATCAGCCGGGCGGGAGGACCGCGCGCAGGTCCTCCAGCACCTGGCCCAGCCGGGCGGTGAGGGCCTCGTCGCCCAGCTTCTCGGTCTGTGAGACCCCGACGTTCACGACCATGCCGCCGGAGGTGTACCAGGTCGCCCTGACCTGCGTGTCGCCCGTCGTGGCGACGGCGGTGCGCAGGTCGGACTGGACCGCGTTGAAGCCGTTGGAGAGCGCGCTGGTGTAAAGCGCTTCCACGGCGGCTTCGGCGTTGGTCGGACCCGGCATCGGCGCGACCATCAGCAGGTTGCTGCCCGCGTCCACGGCCGAGCCGCGGAAGACGACCTCGGTGGCGCCGTTGCGGCGCAGGAGGTCGGCCGTGGGCCGGGGGAACACGCCGAGCTCGACCGCGCGGTCGAGCGACATCGTCGAGTTGGCGGAGTTCTGCGTGCCCGGCAGCTTCGGCAGCCGGTCCTCGACCCCGCCGAGCAGGCCGGAAGCCGACGTGCTCGGCACGGTGACGGGCCCGCTCGCCTGCCCGCCGGGTTCGTCGTCCGAGCCCAGCCACATCGTGACGCCGACGACCATGACCAGCACGAGCAGCACGCCGAGGCCGACGAACAGCCAGGTGGGCTTGCGCGCGGGGTCGTTCCAGCGGTGCTTGCCGCGGGCGTCGTCCGGCTCCTGGCCCGCGGGCGGGGCCGTGCCCGTGTCGATGGGCGGGAACCGGCTGGCCGCCGAGACGCCCGGTACCTGACCGTCGACGGCCAGGTAGCGGGTCGGGGTGATGTCGGCCGGGCTGGGCGCGGTCGTCATGTGGTCGGGGATCGGCGGCACCGCGTTCGTCGCGGGCGTCTGGAACGAGCGCGGCCCGGCCGGCTGCTTCGGCGGGCGCGCCCACGGCACCTCGACGCGCGCGGGCGGCGGCGGTGGCGGCGGCGGCGACCTGACCGGGTTGACCGGCGGCACCGGGTTCGCCGCCGGGTTCGCGCTGTGCCAGGAGGGACGGCGCAAGGGCGCGGGCACCGGTGACGGCACGGTGGACCCGGACGCCTGCGCGAGCAGCTCTTCACGCTGCTTGCGGTGCGCCGCGGGTTCGATCCGGCCGGCCGCCAGGTCCGCGTCGAGACGGCGCAGTTCTTCCTGCCAGCTCATGGTTCCGACCCCCATCCACCGTTCGGGGCATCAGTCTGGCACGCGCGGCCGACCTGCGAGGTTGCGTTTTGAAGTTGATCGGCAACGTAGCGCACGCGACGCCGTTTCGGGAGTCCTTCCCGTGGGCACCGATCACGAGGAGGCGATCGAGAGGGGACGTAGTTGATCACCGACGAGCACGCGCGGGCGCTCCCGGCCCGCGTGCGCACCGGTCGCGGGCACGCCCGGGAAGGCGTTTTCGCCGTGCTCACGGGGTTCCTGCTCGCCGCGGTGTTCAACCTCCCGGTCGTGCTCCATCCGAAGTCGACAGTCGCGGGCGAACCCGGCGACCCGCTGCTGCAGGCGTGGCAGCTGGCGTGGCAGCACCACTTCGTCACCTCCGGGGGTGACCTGTGGACGGGCAACACGCTGTTCCCGGCGACCGGCAGCTACGCCTTTTCGGACTCCCTGCTCGGTTATCTCCCGCTGAGCTTCTTCGGCGACGGCCCGTACGCCGCGCTCCTGCGCTACAACGCCGCCTACTTGATCGCGGGCGCGCTCGCCTACGCCGGCGCGTACGTGCTCGTCCGCCAGCTCGGCGGCAGCCGGCCGGCCGCGGTGCTGGCCGGCCTCGCGTTCGCCTGGGCACCGTGGCGGCTGAGCCACGCGAGCCACCTCAACATCCTGTCCACCGGCGGGATCGCGCTGGCGCTGTTCGCACTCGCCAGGGGGCACGGGTTCTCGCTGCGGCACGGGTGGCGCCCCGAGCTGTCCCGGCCGTGGTGGGCGTTCGCCGGCTGGGTGGTCGCGGCCTGGCAGATCAGCCTGGGGTTCGCGATCGGGCTGCCGTTCGCCTACCTGCTCGGCGTCGTCGGCGTGATCCTGGTGGTGACGGCGGTCCGGCAGCGGCGCCGGTTCGGCACCCGCGCGGCGGTCGCCGACGGCGCCGGCATCGCGGTGTTCGCCGTCGTCACCTACCTCATGACCATCCCGTACCGCCGGGTCGTCGACCAGTACGGCTTCACCCGCTCCTGGCGCGAGGTGCAGCAGTTCTCCCCGCCGCCGCAGGGCCTGCTCGCCGCCCCGACGGAGACGTGGTTCTGGCAGCACGGTCCGTTCAACCTCAAGAGCGGCGTGTTCGCCGACCCCGCGTGGCTGTCGGCGACGGGCGCGTCCGAGAAGCTGCTGTTCCCCGGCCTGGCCCTGCTCGTGGTCGCGGTGGCGGGCTTGTTCGTCAGCGCGTGGCCGGTCCGGGTGCGGGCCTGGCTCGGCGCCGGCGTCGTGATCGGGACGGTGTTCGCGCTCGGCGCGCAGTTCTTCGGCGGGTACTTCACCTACTACGTGCTCTGGCACTTCCTGCCGGGCTGGGACGCGCTGCGCACGCCGGGCCGGCTGATGCTGTGGGTGATCCTGCTGCTGGCGCTGCTCGCCGCGGGCGCGGTGACGAGGTGGGGCGAGCTGGTCCGCGAGCGCCAGGACGCGCCGTACCTGCGCGCGCTGATCGGCGTCACGCTGCTGCTGGCGCTGCTCGAAGGCGTCCCGGCCGAGCCGCACTCGTCGCCGGCGGGCATCCCGCCCGACCTGGCCCGGACGTTCCAGGGGTCCCCGCCGCCGACGTTGATCCTGCCGGTGCGGCAGGGGCTGGGCGAGTTCAGCGAGTACGTCTACCAGCTCTGGTCGACCGACGGCTTCCCGTCGCTGGTCAACGGCCACAACGGCCTGCTGCCGCCGCAGTACGGCGAGATCGTCCGGGCGACCAGGACGTTCCCGGACGCGCGCAGTGTCGCCGTGCTGCGCAAGTACGGCGTCGGGCAGGTCGTGCTGCTGAAGGCCGCGGCCGCGGACGGGCCGTACGCCCAGGTGCTGACCCGGCCGCTCGACGGGCTGGGCATCACCCGCACCGACTCGACGGACCTCGTCACGTTCACCTTGCGCTAGTCACCTTCTCGGACGCCGAAACTGTCGTACATATGTTCTAAAATGGGCGTTGTCCAGGGGAGATGCCGCCCGCGTCCGCGGGTGGCGTGATGGAGGAAGGCAGGGCCATGGCCTACATCACCCTGTCCACGTTCGTGGGCTACAGCGCGAGCAACGGACCGTCGCGGTCGTCGTTCGTCCGGCGGCAGCGCCGGCAGTACGAGGACCCGGCACGAGCCGCGTTCAACTACTACCGGCGGGCGGCCAACGCCGTGCGGTCCGGGCGGGCGGCGGGGCAGGACGCGACAGCGTTGCGCGCGCTCGTCAACGCCGCCGACGACCGCACGAAACCGCACTACGCGGCGATCGCCGAGGGCTGGCTGCGCTGGCTCGGCCGGAAGTCGCCGCGGCTGGTCGAAGTCGGCCGCGGCCGGTGCCGGATCGGCGACCTCGAGATCGGCGTCAGCCCGCAGATCGGGCTGCGCAAGAGCGACGGCCGCCGGTACGCGACCTGGCTCTACTTCAAGGAGGAGCCGTTGGCGAAGGACTCCGCGCAGCTCGCGCTGTGGGTGCTGGAGCAGGCGATGCCGGACCTCCTGCCGGGCGGGCACGCCCTGGTGATCGACGTCCGGCGGAGCAAGGAGTACCAGCTCTCGGCGCGTGACCGCGAACGATTGCGCCCGTGGGCCCGAAGCGAGGCTTCGGCGTTCTTGACGCTCTGGGACGCCGCCTGAGCCGGGGAGGCGCCGGGCCCGCCCGGCGCCTCCCCTAGCATCGCCCCCGACGTTCAGGGGGGCGACGATGCGAGTGGTCGCGGGGCGGTACGCGATCTCGGCCGAGCTGGGCCGCGGCGGCATGGGCGTCGTCTGGCGCGCCGAGGACAGGGTGCTCGGGCGGCCGGTCGCGCTCAAGGAGCTGGCCACGCCGCCGGGCACGAACCTCGAGCGGGTCATGCGCGAGGCCCGAACGGCGGGGCGCCTCAACGACCCCGGCGTCGTCACGGTGTACGACGTCGTCAGCGAGCGGGGCGCCACCTTCATCGTCATGGAGCTGGTCGTCGCGCCGACGCTGGCGGACATCATCGAGCGCGAAGGGCCGCTCGACAACCGCCGCGTCGCCGCGCTCGGCCTGCAGGTGCTCGGCGCGCTGGAGAGCGCGCACGCGGCGGGCGTCGTGCACCGGGACGTCAAGCCCAGCAACATCATGGTGCTGCCCGGCGACCGCGTGAAGCTCGCCGACTTCGGCATCGCGCGGGCGATGGACGACCCGTCGCTGACGCAGACCGGCGGCGTCATGGGCTCGCCCGGCTACATGGCACCCGAGCTGTTCGCCGGGGCCGGGCCGTCGCCGGCGGCGGACCTCTGGTCGCTCGGCGCGACGCTCTTCCACGCCGCCGAAGGCCGCGCGCCCTTCCAGCGCACCACGACGGCCGCGACCCTGCACGCGATCATGTACGACCAGCCCGTGCTGGAGCGCACCCGCGGCCCGCTCGCCGACGCCGTCCGCGGGTTGCTCACCCAGTCCGCTTCGGACCGGCTGACCGCGCCGCAACTGCGGCGGCTGCTGGAAACCGCGCGCACCGGCGTTCCGGCACCGCCGTCGCGGACCGCGTGGCTCGCCACGCCGTCACCGGCCACAGTGGACAGTCCGTCGAAGGGGAAGCGCCGCCTGCCGCTGGTCCTGACCGGAGTGGCGGTCGCGGTGATCGCGGCGCTCGGCGCGATCTTCCTCCTCAAGCCGGAC
Organism: Amycolatopsis sp. NPDC098790; assembly: GCF_044759945.1. Taxonomy (NCBI): domain Bacteria; kingdom Bacillati; phylum Actinomycetota; class Actinomycetes; order Pseudonocardiales; family Pseudonocardiaceae; genus Amycolatopsis; species Amycolatopsis sp. NPDC098790. Next base: position 993,962 of record NZ_JBIWAI010000001.1, on the reverse strand, counting down.
CGCACCACGCCCGCGCCCGTCGCCGCTCCCGCGTCGACGTCCGCGACGCCGGCCACCACCACTCCGAAGCACAGCACCAAGAAACCCACGCCGTCCCCGAGCACGTCCGCGACTTCTGCCACGCCGTCGTCGTCGACCGCGGACAAGCCGCACCCGGCCGAAGTACCGCTGATCCGCTACCACCAGTCCGACGGTGGCCACTTCAGCGGAACGAAGAAAGTCTCCCCGCCGTCCGGGTTCACCAAGGAGGGCGTCTTCGGTTCGCTCGTCGAGAAGGCCGAGCCGGGTACGCGGAAACTGTTCGCCTGCAAGGTGAAGGACCACAAGGACTGGTTCACCTCGACCGACCAGAGCGGCAAGTGCGAAGGCCAGCAGGCGCTCGGGCTGCTCGGCCACATCTACGCGAACCCGCCGTCCTGGGCGGGCGCCCGCGCGCTCTACCGCTGCAACGCGGGCGCGAGCCACTTCGACTCGCTCGACGCGGGGTGCGAGGGCAAGACCAAGGAGTTCCTGATGGGTTACGTCGTCGTCTGAAGCACCTCGGCCACCAGCTCCGGCCGCGTGACGAACGGGTGGTGCGCCACCGGCAGCTCGACGACGTCGGTCGCACGCGCGCTTGGCGTCGTTGCGTCTCCGGCAGCGTCGCGCGGTCGTCGGCGCAGACGAGGTAGGTCGACGGGACCTTCCGCCAGGCGGCCGACGTCACGGGCTGGCCGAAGACGGTCTCGTTCTGCGGCGTGAGCCGGGCGGCCGCACCGGCGTAGGTGGTGTCGTCGAAGTCCTGGGCGAACAGCGGCCGCACGAACTCCTCCCGGACGCTCGCCGTGCCGTCGCCGTGGCTGACGTGCCAGGGCGGCGGCTCGCTGCCGCCGAAGTCCGCGAGCGCCTCGCCGACGTCCGGCAGGAACGACGTCACGTAGACGAGCCGGCGGACCGCGGGGTGGTCACCCGCTTGTGTGATCACCATCCCGCCGTAGGAATGTCCGACGAGCAAAGCGGGCTCGTCGGAGGTGTCGAGCAGCGCGCGAAGGGCCTCGGCGTCGTCGTGGAGATCGCCGCGCGGCTCGCGTTCGCAGCTCGGCAGCACCACCGCTGAGCTGCGCAAACCGTGTCCGGCGAGGACGTCCGCCGTCGGCTGCCACCACCAGGCGCCGTCGCGGACGAAGGCACCGTGGACGAAGACGATCCGCATGGTGACAATCTGGCAGAACCCACCCGGTCGAGTGACACAGTTCGCGGCGAGCGGACGAGGACTGGACAAACCGGAGGGCGAACACGAAGCTTTCGCGTGTTCTTCCGTGCCCGGCCGAGTCAGAGGTCGTAACAGTGAATGCTGCCTGGGAAGCCGTCTCCCGCGTCGCCGACGAACCCGCCTGGTACTGGGTGTACGACAAGCTGGCGTTCTGGCCGAGCACCTACGCGCACGCCTGGCCGGGTTTCCGCGAGCCGGCGCCGTCGCGGACCTGGGACCTTTCGCCGGGCGACCTGGACCGCGCGTCGGCCGAGTTCCGCCTCGGCCCGTACGCCGTCGAAGAGCACCAGGTCGCGGCCATCGCGCTCGCCGCGTTCCGCGAGGTCTGCGGCCCGGACGGCTGGATGTGGGCCCTGCACTGGCAGCACCAGTCGTTCCGCGTCCGCCCGCACCGGATGACCGACGGCGCGCGCTGGCCGGTGCCGGTGTTCCCGCGCGCGGACTACCACCTGTTCCTGGCGTCGGACTTCTCGTTCGGCACGCTCGGCCACCCGTGGGAGCGCACGCTCTGCGTGTTCGGCGACAACCTCGTCAAGGCGTTCGAGAAGCACGGCGAAGGCGTCCTGACGAACGTGCTGCGCCGCGACGGGAAGCCGTCCGCGCTGGCCCGCTGAGGTCCTTGCTACCGTTCTGCGGGTGTACGAATACCACGGCTGGGTGACCATCCAGGCGACCGCGAGCGGCGACGACGACGCGGCGCTCCTGGAGCGCCTGGTCGACCGCGTACACCGCGCGATCCGCGACGCGGGTGACTTCGACCTGGTCGACCTCCGCTGGAGCGCGGGCATGCCGATGCTCCACCTGGCGGGCTTCGACAAACACGGCGGCCCCGGTCTGGAGCTCCTCGACCTCTTCGCCAGGGTCGGCGAGCTGGCCGCGGGCTCGTACGGCCTGCTCCACGTCTGGGACGACCAGGACACCGAGCACGACAACGAGTTCCGCGTGTACCGCATGGCCCGGGGCCAGGTGACGGAACGCGAAGACCCGCACCTGACCCCGGTCGCACCGACGGTCCTGGACGTCTACGAGCTGTAGCCGGCCGCCTTCCGCACCTCGGCCGCGAGTTGTCCACACCCGCTCGCGAATGTGGACAACACCGCCGGTTTCCGCTCGTCCCGGGCTTTTTCGTCCGCCCCCGCCGATACGCTGGAAGCGGGGACGCCCCCCAGGGAGGGCGGGGGCTGCCTACGCGCGGGGGTTGGCGCGAAGTCGAGCCTGCTGCTTGCTGCTCTCCGATTCTCGCCGTCGGGCAACCTGGCCAGGTGCGGTGCGGGTGGGCCGGATGGCATGAACGACTCTTTCAGCGCGTCGGACGGCATGAAAGAGTCGTTCATGACGTTCGGTCGAGGCGTCGCCGTACTCCCTGGCGGCTTTTGGCTGGTAGCCGCTCGTTGTCCACAGCCCCGCTGTGATGTGGACAAGCGGGCCGCCGGGAGGGCCATTCACCCGGTTCCGTCGGTCGGCGCCGATAGACTGGACCGGGGTCAGCCCCCAGGGATGGGTGGGGTTTGCTCGTCGGGGGTGGGCAGGGGAATTTCGGCGAAGCCGGGGTGCTGGGCGGTCCTCCCGAAGTGCCGGTGCCGGCAGGGAAGTCATGAACGAACGACTCGTTCACCTCGCCCGATGTCAGGGCTCCTGGACGTCTTGAATGAGTCATTCAGGACCTCCGAGGTCCTGAATGACTCATTCAAGACGTTTGGCGGGACCCCCGGTCACGCCACCGCGAACTTTGCCGAAGCCCTGCCAGGAAGGGCGGCGGCTGCCTACGCGCGGGGGTCGCAGAAGGACCCCGCCCAAAGCCGTCGACCTGTGGCCCGATCGCAACCGGGGCTGAGTAGTACTGCTCAAGACACCCGCCCAACCCCGGCGAGACCCTCGTCACATGACGAAATCCGGAACGGCGTCCCCCACCACCACGGCCTTCTACATCCAGGCGGCGCTCTCCTTCGGCCTGGCGCTGGCAGCGGTCATCGGCGGCATCGCGTACCTGCCCGTCGACGGCTGGATCCGCGGGTTCCTCGCCCTCGGCGCGCTCTACCTCGTCACCTCCACCTTCACGCTCGCCAAGTGCGTCCGCGACAGACAGGAGGAGACCTCCGTGGTCTCCCGCGTCGACCAGGCCCGGCTCGACAAGCTCCTCGCCGAGCACGACCCGTTCAAAACCCCTGCCGTCTAAGGACAGCTAGTGGCGCGGCACCCGCGGCCGCCCGCCCGGCTCCTGCTTCGGCGGCTTCTGGTCCGTGCCCGGGAACGTCGGCGCCGGCAAGTTGGCCTGCTCGTAGCGCGAGAGCGTCAGCGGGCCCGACGTGTCCGGCAGCACCGGTGGCTTCGCCCTGTGGTCGTCGAAGCGGAACGCCGAGGTCATGTCCCCGAAGGTGCGGCGGCGCCAGCCCGAGATGTTCGGCTCCGCCACCCCGGTCACCTTCTCCAGGAACCGCAGCGTCGACGTGTGGTCGAAGTTCTCGCTGCACACCCAGCCACCCGCGGTCCACGGCGAGACGACGATCGCCGGGACGCGGTAGCCCGCGCCGACCGGGAGGCCGTTGCCCGGCGTGCCGCCCGGCGAGGTCTTCGTGACGAACTCGCCGGGGGTGCCCGCCGGCGGCGTCGGCGGGACGACGTGGTCGAAGAGGCCGTCGTTCTCGTCGTAGTTGAGGATGAACACCGTCTTGGCCCAGACGTCCGGGTTGGCCGCGATCGCGTCGATCTTCGAGGCGACGAACGCGGCACCCTCGGCCGGCGTGTACTGCGGGTGCTCCGACGCCGTCGACGTGCAGATGATCCACGAGACCGTCGGCAGCTTGTCGTTGCGCGCGTCGTACTCGAACTGGCCTTCGGGCCGGTGGGTGAGGCCGTTGACCGCGAGCGGCGAGTCCGCGGGTGCGTTCCGGAAGTTCGCGAACTGCTCGAGCATGTTGCAGCCGTAGGTGTCGCTCTGCTCGTACACCTTCCAGCTGACGCCGGCCGCCTGCAGCCGCTCCGCGTACGTCGTCCAGGTGTAGCCGCCGGCGGGGGCGTGGTTGTCGAGGATCGGGCCGCCGTGCTCGCCGTCGGGGTCGATCGTGCCGGTCATCCACATCATCCGGTTCGGCCAGGTCGGGCCGAACACCGAGCAGTGGTAGGCGTCGCAGATGGTGAACGCCTCGGCGAGCGCGAACTGGAACGGCAGGTCCGCGCGGTTGTGGTAGCCCATGACGTACGGGCCGTTCTTGCCGTCGGCCTTGCGGTGCGCCGGCAGCCAGTTGTCCATCTTGCCGCCGTTCCAGGCGTCGTGCTGGACCTGCCACGCGTGCGACGTCGACGGGATCTTCTGCGCGTTGGTGGCGTGGGTGTCCAGGTGGAACGGCAGCGCGTACCCGGCGGGGTTCTCGGCGTCGGGCTGGTAGAAGACGGACTTGCCGTTCGGCAGCTTCGCCGCGTGCGGGTCGCCGAACCCGCGGACGCCGGAGAGCGTGCCGAAGTAGTGGTCGAAGGACCGGTTCTCCTGCATCAGCAGCACGACGTGCTCGATGTCCTTCAGCGAACCGTGCTTGGGGGCGCCCTGGGCGAGCGCGCGCTGGACGTTCGGCGGCATGAGGGTGGCCGCGGCCGCGGTGGCGGCGACCCCGGCGGCGGAGCCGAGAAGACGGCGACGAGTCAGTTCGGTCATGCCCAGCACCATCACGCCCGAGCATCACCCGAAGAGGTGGCATCGCGAAAACTCGGCCGGAACACCAGATGAAAACAGTTGCCGAACCGGCACGAACCCGGTCAGAAAGCAACGAAAGTCTTGTGACCGCGCTCACGGCGAACCTCGCCGGGCAAGCGAAACGCCCCCGCTCGATGTCCTGAGCAGGGGCGTTTCGATCTTGAGCGGATGACGGGATTCGAACCCGCGACCCTCACCTTGGCAAGGTGATGCGCTACCAGCTGCGCTACATCCGCACTGCGTTGCTGTTGAGGAGAACTCTATACCCTCCTGAAACTGCTCCGATGGGCGGGTCCCGAAGTGCCCTGACCCGGTGCTTCGGTGTCACAGCTGGCGTACAAGGGGTGACGACGGCTGAATCCCTCCGTATGGTGTCCCCATTCGACCGAATGGGGAGACCTTCGGGGAGGAGGTGCCGGGCCGGATGACCGAGCTGGGCACGGTGCCGCCACCAGCGGCCTCGGAATCCGACGAGCAGGCACTGCTGCAACGACTTCGAAACGGCGAGGACGCCGCGTTCGGGGAGCTGTTCGAGCTGCACGCCGCCGCCGTCCGCCGGCTCGCCCAGAGCCTGGCCTCCGACCGGTCCGAAGCCGAGGACATCACCGCGGAGACGTTCTTCCGCGTCCTGCAGGCCCTCCGCCGGGGCGCCGGCCCCCGGGACTACGTCCGCGCCTACCTCCTGACCGTCGCCCGCCGCGTCTCCTGGGAGTGGCACGGCGCCCGCCGCGACGTCCCGGTCTCCGACGACGAGCTGACCTTCCGCGCCGGCGCGGGTGCCGACACGCACGCCCGCACGGCCGAGCACACGCTGATCACGACGGCGTTCACCAGCCTGCCCGAGCGCTGGCGGACCGTCCTGTGGCAGACCGAGGTCGAGGGCGAGCAGCCCGCCATGGTCGCCACCCACTTCGGGCTGAGCGCGAACGCGACCGCGGCCTTGGCCCGGCGTGCCCGTCAGGGCCTGCGCGCGGCGTACTTGCAGGCACACCTTTCGGTGAACCGCGGGCCGGATTCCTGCCGCGCGGTCGTCGAAAAGCTCGGCGGGTTCACCGCGGGCAGCGTCACCGGCGCCGAGGCCGAGCGCATCAAGGCGCACCTGCACGGCTGCTCGTCGTGCCGCGCGACCCAGGACGAGCTGCGCGACGTCTGCTCGTCGCTGCGCGCGCACGCCGGGGTGCTGGTGCTGCTGGTGCCGGCCGCGGGTGCCGCCGCGAGCGGCAGCGGCGTGCTGGCCGGGCTCGGCACGACGATCAAGGGCGTGCTGGTCGGCTCCAAGGTCAAGATCGGGCTCGCGCTGGCGTCGACCGCCGCCGTGGGCGCCGTCGGCGTCGCGGCCGGTCCGGTGCTGTTCGGGCCGACGGCCGTCCAGGACGTCGGGCTGACCGGCGGCGCGCCCGAGCTCGTCGTCGTGCCGCCCGCCGAGTCGCACCACCAGCCGCCGCCGCAGCCGCAGCAGGACCCGCGGATCGGCGTCGGCGTGCTCAACGGCCGCGGCACCGGGGTCAACGTCCCGGCGCGCCAGCGCGCCGGCGGCCGCCAGGTCGCGGCGAACGAGGTGCCGTCCGTGCCGGGCGACGTCCCGGTGGGCGACACCGGCGGCGGCGAGGGGCTCACCCCGCGCGACGACATCACGTCGTCGACCTTCAGCACGCCCGACCACTCGACGTCGCCGCGGCTCGACGAGACGACGAGCCCGCTCATGACCGTCACGACCGAGTCGACCGACACCGGCGTGCCGGAGGACGCGGAGGCGCCCGAGCTGTCGCCGACCGGCCGTCCCAGCTCGCCGCCGTCACCCCCGGGCGAGACGAAGCCCAAGGGTGACGAGACGACGACCACCGAGCCGTCGACGACGGTGACGCCGACCTCCGGAAAACCGTGCCCGAGCAGCGCGTCCGCCGTCACTGGTTCGAGCGGCCCGGCCGAGCCGACCTCGACGGCCCCTGAACAGCAGTGATCAACTTCGCCGGGTGGGATGTCCGGTTCATCCCTCGCGCGGGCGAGCCCGGGCACGGTAACGTTGTCCGTGCTCACCCTGCGGGCGCCCCGGGAGGCAACTGAATGAACCGGCTGGTACGCGGCGAAGACGGCCGCGACTGGGTGGTCCGTGCCCAGATGGAATGGCGCGCACCGGCGACGGCCGACGACTTCGAGCACGACGTCGCGGGCAGCTACGGCCCCGGCATCGCGATGATCGTGGTGACCGCGCTGCTGGCCGTGATCCTGGTCGTGTGGACGCCGAACGAGGTCAACATCCCCGCGTGGGTGCTCCTGGCCCTGCTGCTGGTGGTGCTGTTCTTCCCGCTGCGGTGGATCCTGCGCCGCCCGTGGACGGTGGTCGCGGAGACCGACGGCGACCGCGACCGGCCGTCCGAACGCTGGGTCGGCACGATCCGCGGCATGTTCACCGTGCAGGGCGAGGTCAAGAAGATCTCCAAGACGATCCAGCGGCACTCGCTGCCCGACTTCGACGGGCCGCTGCACCCGGTCGAGTAGCCGGTACCGGAATTCGGCCGAAGGGGTGAAACTGGGAGCATGCCCGAACTGCCCGAGGTCGAAGCGCTGGCGCACCACCTGCGTGAGAACGCGGTCGGCCAGACGATCTTCCGCATCGATGTCGCATCCCTGAGCGTCCTGAAGACGGCGACGCCGCCGTGGACCGACCTGCACGGCCGCGAGATCACCGGCGCGACCCGCCACGGCAAGCACCTCGACGTCATCGCGGGCGACCTGCACCTGGTCGTCCACCTGGCCCGCGCGGGCTGGCTGCGCTGGTCCGACGGCCTCGCCGCGGCGCCGCTCAAGCCGGGCAAGGGCCCGATCTCGCTGCGCGTGCACCTCGAGTCCGCGACCGGTCCCGGCTTCGACCTCACCGAGGCGGGCACGAAGAAGGGCCTCGCGGTGTGGATCGTGAAGGACCCGCAGGAGATCGCGAGCGTCGCGCGCCTCGGCCCGGACGCGCTCTCACTGGACGCGGTTCAGCTGCGCGAGCTGTTCGCCGGCAAGAACACCCGGCTGAAGTGGGCGCTGACCGACCAGTCGCTGATCGCCGGCATCGGCAACGCGTACTCCGACGAGATCATGCACCGCGCGAAGCTCTCCCCGTACGCGACGATCGGCAAGCTCGACGACGGCGCCCTGGAGACCCTGGCCGAGGCGATCGTCGAGATCGAGTCCGACGCCGTCCAGCGCTCGGTGGGCCAGAAGGCCGCGCGCCTGAAGGGCGAGAAGCGCTCGGGCCTGCGCGTCCACGCGCGCACGGGCTTGCCGTGCCCGGTCTGCGGCGACACGATCCGCGAGATCTCGTTCGCGGACAAGTCGTTCCAGTACTGCCCGACGTGCCAGACGGGCGGCAAGCCACTGGCCGACCGCCGGATGTCCCGCCTGCTCAAGTAAAGATTCGCCCGTTCGGCCGCACGTACTGCGCCGCGCGTCGCCGCCAGGGGGTGGGGGCTAGGCGAAACCGCGTTCTTCCTGGCCGTTCGCCGGAAGGAGTGGAACAGCGGGCGCCCTCCGCGTGTTGCGGACAGTGACCGTGCCGGGCCGGTTCCGACTCTCGGTAGGGTTCGCTCCACCCTCGGTCATCACAGTTGGACAGAAAGTGGGATCAGGCCTTGCACCCGGTTGGTCGAGCGCAGAGCATGGACGCCGTGTCCGGGTTTCCGCTTGCGCAGATCGTTCCGTGGGGGCTGGCGGTGCTGCTCGGCATCGCGGTGATCGTGCTGCTCGTGAAACAGCGCAAACCGGCCAGCGTGGTGGAGGACGCCATGCTGCAGGCCGTCCACCGGATGTCGAAGGCCGCCCCGAACCTCCGCTCCGGCCTGGACGAGGACGCCGCCGACAAGATCACCACCCAGCTGCTGCAGATGCTGGACTGCGTCGCCGTCGGGATCACCGACAGCGAGGGCACGCTGCTGTCGTGGGACGGCGAGGCGAACGAGCACTACGTCGACCTCGTCGACGCGATCGGCGCGGCCATCCGCAAGCACCGCCGCGAGGTCGTCGCGCACGACCGGATGCCGTGCAACCACCGCGGCACGTGCCGGATGAAGACCGCCGTCATCGTGCCGCTGCTGGTCGAAGGCGAGACCGAGGCGGCGCTGATCGTCGTCGGCCGCACCCGCGGGCGCCTGGTGCAGATGGCCGACGCCGTCGCCCAGTTCGTCTGCACGCAGTTCGAGCTCGCGCGGCTCGACGAGTCGAAGCACCAGCTCCAGCAGGCCGAGATCAAGGCGCTGCGCGCGCAGATCTCGCCGCACTTCGTCTACAACGCGCTCAACACGATCTCCGCGCTGATCCGCACGGACCCCGAAGAGGCGCGAGAGCTGCTTCAGGACTTCGCCGACTTCACGCGCTACTCGTTCCGGACGTCGGGCATGTTCACCTCGCTGGCCGAGGAGCTGCGCAACATCGACCGCTACCTGACCATCGAGAACGCCCGCTTCGGCGGCCGGCTCGAGGTGCGGATGAAGATCGCGCCCGAGGTGCTCAGCGTCGTCGTGCCGTTCCTGATCATCCAGCCGCTGGTCGAGAACGCGGTCAAGCACGGACTGGCCAGCAAGCCCAGCGGCGGCTGCGTCACGGTGATCGCGCAGGACCACGGCACCGAAGCGCTGATCAGCGTCGAGGACGACGGCATCGGCATGGACCCGCGGCGGCTGCGTGACGTCAAGAACGCGCACAGCACCGGCGCGCACGTCGGGCTCGGCAACATCAGCCAGCGCATGCAGCAGGTCTTCGGCACCGACTACGCGGTGATGGTCGAGACCGCGCCGGGTGCCGGCATGAAGGTGACGCTGCGGGTGCCGAAGTTCGTCCCGGGCGTCCGGCCGAACATGCCGGACTACAGCGCCGACGCCGACGCCGAGGTCCCCGCCCAGGGCGGCCCGGCCCAGCTGAACGGCGCCGAGGTGAACGGCGTCAACGGCACACGGTCGGGCATCCTCCCCATGAGCTGAATCCCGCTAGCCTGACGGTATGAGCGTTACGGACAAGCTGGCTTCGCGGATCCCGGTGCTCGCCGACCGGGTCGAGCGCAAGGACGTCGTGGCCGTGGTGAAGCTGCACGGCGTGATCACGCCGTCGCCGTCGCCGCTGGGCCGGGGCGCGATCAACCTGGCCGCCGTCGAATCGGCCCTGACCAGGGCGTTCGGCCACGACCGGCTGAAGGCGGTCGCGCTGCTGATCAACTCTCCGGGCGGCGCGCCGACGCAGTCCGGCCTGGTCGCCGAGCGGATCCGGCAGCTGGCCGACGAGAAGGGCGTGCCGGTACTGGCGTTCTGCGAGGACGTCGCCGCGTCGGGCGGGTACTGGCTGGCCTGCGCGGCCGACGAGATCTACGCGCACCGCACGTCGATGGTCGGCTCGATCGGCGTGATCAGCGGCGGCTTCGGCTTCACGGGCCTGCTCGAGCGCTTCGGCATCGAGCGCCGCCTGCACACGGCGGGCGCGAACAAGTCGCGCCTCGACCCGTTCTCGCCGGAGAAGCCCGAAGACGTCGAATGGCTGAAGAAGATGCACGCCCAGCTCCACGAGCTGTTCGTGAGCTGGGTCAAGGAACGTCGCGGCGACCGCTTGGTCGACACGGAGGACCTGTTCACGGGCGACGTCTGGCTCGGCGCGAAGGCCGTCGAGCTGGGGCTGATCGACGGGCTGGGCAGCCTCCGCCAGATCGTCACGGACCGCTTCCCGGAGGCGGAGATCTCGGTGGCGGAGCCGAAGAAGGCCCTGCTCGCGCGCCTCGGCATCGGTGCCCCGGCCGCGGCGTCGGCGGTGCTGGAAGCGGTGACGCAGAAGGCGGCCTGGTCCCGCTTCGGCCTCTGAACCCCGCTGTCCGGTTTGAGCACTTCCGGGCAGACTTTGTGACCTGGATCACCCAACCCGCGTAACGCCCCTGGAGTTGCGGTGGGGCGTCGGTTCTCCTTGTGAACGGGCTTTGTTGCGAACGGCAACAAATCCGGTCGACAAGGAGGTCGTACCCGATGCCCCACTCCCGAAGACTCGCCCTAGGTGCCGTCGTCGGCGCCGCGCTCATCACCGTTCCCCTCACCCTGAACGCCGAAGCGTCGATCCCACCGCCCGAGTCCGGCTGGACCACCGTCTTCGCCGACGACTTCACCGGCGGCGCGAACACCCTGCCCGCGAGCTCGAACTGGATCATCGACACCGGTCACGCCTACCCCGGCGGCCCCGGCAACTGGGGCACCGGCGAGATCCAGAACTACACGTCGAGCACCGCCAACCTCGCCCAGGACGGGTCCGGCAACCTCCGCATCACGCCGTTGCGCGACGGCGCCGGCAACTGGACGTCGGCGCGGATCGAGACCCAGCGCACCGACTTCAAGCCGCCCGCCGGCGGCGTCATGCGGATCGAAAGCCGGATCCAGATGCCGAACGTCACCGGCGCGGCCGCGCTCGGCTACTGGCCGGCCTTCTGGGCCCTCGGTGGTCCCTACCGCGGCAACTGGTGGAACTGGCCGGCCATCGGCGAGTTCGACATCATGGAGAACGTCAACGGGATCAACTCCGTCTGGGGCGTCCTGCACTGCGGCGTCAACCCCGGCGGCCCGTGCAACGAGACGACCGGCCTGCCCGCCAACCGCGCCTGCCCGGGCAGCAGCTGCCAGTCGGCATTCCACACCTACCGCTTCGAATGGGACGCGAGCACCAGCCCGCAGGTGTTCCGCTGGTTCGTCGACGGCCAGCAGTTCCACTCGGTGAGCCAGAACCAGGTCGACGCCACGACCTGGGCGAACATGACGACCCACCAGGGCTACTTCGTGTTGCTGAACGTCGCCATCGGCGGCGCGTTCCCCAACAACAACTCCGGCACCACGACGCCGGGGCCGGGGATCGTGCCCGGGCGCCCGATGGTCGTCGACTACGTCACCGTCACCACCCGCGGCGGGACCGGCGGCGGCACGACGACGCCGCCGACCACGACCACTCCGCCCGGCGGCGGGACCAGCGCGTACAGCACCATCCAGGCCGAGTCGTTCAGCCAGCAGTCGGGTTCCATCACCGAGGCCACCACGGACTCCGGCGGCGGCCAGAACCTCGGCGCGCTGGCCAACGGCGACTGGGCGCTGTACCCCAACGTCAACTTCGGGAGCAGCGCGGCGACCAACTTCCAGGCGCGCGTCGCGTCCGGGGCGGCGTCCGGTGTCAGCGGGCTGATCGAGGTGCGGCTGGACAGCCGGTCGAACGCGCCGGTCGGCAGCTTCGCCGTCGGCAACACCGGCGGCTGGCAGAGCTGGCGGACGGTGCCGGCCAACATCGGCGCGGTCACCGGCGTGCACAACGTCTACCTGACGTTCACGAGCGGCCAGCCCGCGGATTTCGTGAACCTCAACTGGTTCACGTTCGTGCATTGAGACGAGGGACCCGCGGCCCCGGCCGCGGGTTCTCCCACATCAGGCAGACGGGGGCTGGACATTGCACTCGGCAATGGGCAGGATGCGTTTCACTGTGAGTGCTCACGATGACACCCGGAAGCTCGTGGTCCTGGCCGTGGACGACGAGCCGAACGGTCTTGACGAACTCGTCCACTGCCTGCGCAACAGCCCGCACGTGGCGAAGGTGTTCCCGGCGATCGACGCGTCCGAGGCGCTGCGGCTGCTGTCCACCGACGACCCGAGGCTACGCGAACGCAAGGACCGCGGCCTGCCGATCGTCGACGCCGTCTTCGCCGACATCGACATGCCCGGCCTGTCCGGCATGGAGATGTCGCGCGTGTTCGCCGCGCTGCGGCCGTCGCCGGCGCTGGTGTTCGTCACCGGCCACGCCGAGGAGGCGGTCAACGCCTTCGACCTCGGCGCGCTGGACTACGTCCTCAAGCCGTACCAGCAGGACCGCCTCGACCGCGCGATCACGCGCGTGATCGACAAGCTGGCCTCGGCCGCCGCGCCCCCGCCCGGCGCCATGGGCGGCGAGCCGGGCGTGAAGAACGACGACGAGGTCATCCCGGTCGAGCTGGCCGGCACCACCAAGCTCATCCCGCGCTCCTCGGTCCGCTGGGTCGAGGCGCAGGGCGACTACGCGCGGCTGTTCACCACCGAAGGCAGCCACCTGGTCCGCATCCCGCTGGCCCAGCTCGAAGAGCGCTGGGAGAAGGCCGGGTTCGTCCGGATCCACCGGTCGTTCCTGGTCGCGCTGCCGCTCATCACCGAGCTGCGCATGGGCCAGGGCGGCTACCAGGTCGTGATCGGCAACGAGGAGAAGGTGCTGCCGGTCAGCAGGCGGCACACCCGGGCGCTGAAGGACCGGCTGGTCGGTTCGGGCCGGAACGGCTGAGCCGGGACCGGTCATGACCGACGACTTCTACGACCGCCGCCCGAACGGCGTGCGCGAGCCCGATCCGACGCTCGGCCGCCGTCCCCGCCAGCGGCCGCTGCCGCAGCCGACGGACCGGGCCGTCGTCGAGTCGCTGCCGCCCGCGCCGGAGGACGAGCCGCCGCCGAAGCCGGAGCACCACGCGAAACCCAAGCGGGAGCGGGTGATCCTCGCCGACCCCCGCCGCGGCTCCGGCACCCTGCGCGCCCGCGTCGAGCTTGAGGAGCAGACCAGCTGGGGGAAGCTGCTCGTCAAGGACCACCTGGTGAAGGTCCAGCTGCGGACGGCGCTGCTGCTGGCCGGGCTCGTCGTCCTCGTGTTCGGCTCGCTGCCGGTGCTGTTCTACCTCGTTCCCGGGTTCTCCCGGTTGAGCGTCGTCGGCATCCCGGTGGCCTGGCTGATCCTCGGCGTGCTGCCCTTTCCGTTCCTGTTCGGCGTCGGGATCTGGTACAACCGGCTGGCCGAGCGCAACGAACGCGCTTTCGTGGACATGATCGAAAACTAGTTTCCGCACGACTCGTGCGAGGATTCCCCCGTGCAGCTGAACCCGTGGGCGTTGACCGGCATAGTGCTGGTCGCCGTGGTGACGTTCTTCCTCGGTCACCGCTCTTCGCGTTCGGCCACGAGCACGCACGACTTCCTGGTGGCCCGGCGGACCGTCCGGTCGCGCCGCAACGCCGCCGCGATCTCCGGTGAGTACCTGTCCGCGGCGTCGTTCCTCGGCATCGCGGGAATCGTGCTCAAGGACGGCGCCGACGCGCTGTGGTTCCCGATCGGCTTCACCGCGGGCTACCTCGCGCTGATGCTCTTCGTCGCCGCGCCGCTGCGCCGCTCCGGCGCGTACACGCTGCCCGACTTCGTCGAAATGCGGCTCGGCTCGAAGGGCCTCCGCCGGTTCTCGACGGGGTTCGTCGTGTTCATCGGGATCCTCTACATGGTCCCGCAGCTGCAGGCCGCCGGTCTGACGCTGGCGACGGTCCTCCCGGTGCCGGTGTGGGCGGGCGCGGTCGCGGTGATGGTCGTGGTGGCGTTCAACGTCATCGCCGGCGGCATGCGCGCGATCACCGTCGTCCAGGCCTTCCAGTACTGGCTCAAGCTGTTCGCGATCGCGGTGCCCGCGTTCGTGCTGTGCATGGTCTTCTTCGCCGGCGGCGGCCCGGACGGCTTCCGCCCGCTCGGCGCGGCCGCCCCGCCGGTGTTCCCCAGCGACACCACAGTGGACGTCCAAACCGACGTCACCCTGCACGTCCGCAGCGACACCTTCCTCTGGGCCTACGGCCGCACCGACAACGGCCCGGCCGCCGGGCCGACGCACTGGACCCCGCTCGCCCCGCACCAGGTTTCCGAAGGCACGAAGCTGAAGTTCCTGGCCGGCACGCCGGTGCCGGTGGTCAGCGACTCGGTCGCCGACAACACCAACTGGCTGCACCCGGCGTCGGGTAGCCTCACCGACCTGCTCCAGACGTACTCGCTGATGTTCGCGACGTTCCTGGGCACCATGGGCCTGCCGCACGTGCTGGTCCGCTTCTACACCAACCCCGACGGCAAGGCCGCGCGCCGCACCACGGTGCACGTCCTGCTGCTGCTCGGCCTGTTCTACCTCTTCCCGACGCTGCTCGGCGCGCTGTCCCGGATGTACGTCCCGGAGCTGCTGGTCACCGGCAAGACGGACGCGGCGATCCTGCGGTTGCCCTCGGCGATGCTGCCGGGGGTCTGGGGCCAGGTCCTCGGCGCGGTGACCGCCGCGGGCGCGTTCGCGGCGTTCCTCTCCAGCACGTCCGGGCTGCTGGTGAGCGTCGCCGGGGTCGTGTCGACCGACCTGCTGCCGGGCCGCGTCCGCGACTTCCGCGTCGCGACCGGGCTGGTCGCGCTGTTCCCGATCGGGCTGGCGGTCGCGCTGCGGCCGGAGGACATCTCGCTGTCGATCGGGCTGACGTTCGCGCTCGCCGCGTCGACGTTCAGCCCGCTGCTGGTGCTGGGCATCTGGTGGCGCAAGCTGTCCTGGCCGGGTGCGCTGGCCGGGATGTTCGTCGGCGGCGGTCTCGTGCTGGCCGCGCTGGTGGTCAACGTCGTGAGCGGCTACACCGGCGGCTGGGCGCCGTGGTTCGTCAACCAGCCGGCGCTGATCACCGTGCCCGCCGCGTTCGTGACGACGTACTTCGTCAGCCGCGTCACCGGGTACGGGCGCCCGGACCACGTGCACGACATCATGCTGCGGCTGCACGCGCCCGATCCGCTCGGGTTCATGCGGGACAGGGCGGTCGCGCGATTCGGACAAGCCGAAGAAAAGACGCGAATCGCCGGGCGCGGTCGGCACCGCAAGTAATGCGCTGACAGTCAGTAAGAAAGTATTACCCGATCGAGGGATTACGAACTACACGTTCGACTCCATACGTTCCGTTGGTTTCTACCAGTACGAGAACCGGGAAGGTGGAGATCGGCTGTGAGCAGCACCGAACACGACGTCGGTGGCACGGAGCCGCAGACCGACTGGGAAAGCATCCAGGGGAGTCCCGAATTCACGGACCTGCGTCGCCGCTTGCGGGTGTTCGTGTTCCCGATGACCGCGCTGTTCCTGCTCTGGTACCTGCTGTACGTGCTCCTCGCCGACTACGCGCACGGGTTCATGAGCACCAAGCTCTTCGGAAACATCACCGTCGGCCTGGTCTTCGGTCTCCTGCAGTTCGTTTCGACGTTCGTCATCACGGGCCTTTACGTCCGCTACGCCAACCGGAAGCTCGATCCGGTCGCCGACGGAATCCGTGCCCGGATCGAAGGGGAGCCTGCCGAATGACACTCGCCGCGGGTGTGGAGGGCAGCAACTCCACCCTCAACATCATCATCTTCCTGGTCTTCGTCGCGATCACGCTGGTGATCGTGTTCCGGGCCAGCCGGAACACCAAGACGGCGTCGGACTACTACGCCGCCGGCCGCGCGTTCACCGGCCCGCAGAACGGCATCGCGATTTCCGGTGACTACCTTTCCGCGGCTTCGTTCCTCGGCATCGCGGGTGCGATCGCGATCAACGGCTACGACGGTTTCCTCTATTCGATCGGCTTCCTGGTCGCGTGGCTCGTCGCGCTGCTGCTGGTCGCGGAACTGCTGCGCAACACCGGCAAGTTCACGATGGGCGACGTGCTGGCGTTCCGGATGAAGCAGACGCCGGTCCGCGCGGCCGCGGCGGTTTCGACGCTGGCCGTGTCGTTCTTCTACCTGCTCGCGCAGATGGCGGGCGCCGGTGGCCTGGTCAACCTGCTGCTCGGCATCTCCGGCGAGGCGGGGCAGGACGTCGTGATCGCCGTCGTCGGCGTGATCATGATCCTGTACGTGCTCATCGGCGGGATGAAGGGCACGACCTGGGTGCAGATCATCAAGGCCGCGCTGCTGATCGTCGGCGCGTTCGCGATGACGCTGTGGGTGCTCGGCAAGTACGGCTTCAACCTCTCCGACCTGTTCCAGGCCGCCGTCGACAAGGGCGGCAAGGGCGGCGCGGCGCTGCTCGACCCGGGCAAGCAGTACGGCAAGACGGGCACGACGAAGCTCGACTTCCTCTCGCTCGGCATCGCGCTGGTGCTCGGCACGGCGGGGCTGCCGCACGTCCTGATGCGCTTCTACACGGTGCCGACTGCGCGCGACGCGCGTCGCTCGGTCGTCTGGGCGATCGTGCTGATCGGCGTGTTCTACCTCTTCACGCTGGTGCTCGGCTACGGCGCGGGCGCGATCGTCGGGCCGGACAAGATCTCCAAGGCGCCCGGGACGACGAACTCGGCGGCTCCGCTGCTGGCCTTGGAACTGGGCGGGCCGGTCCTGCTCGGCTTCATCTCCGCGGTCGCCTTCGCGACGATCCTCGCGGTGGTCGCCGGCCTGACGATCACGGCGTCGGCGTCCTTCGCGCACGACGTCTACGCGAACGTGATCAAGAAGGGCCAGGTCTCGACCGGCGGCGAGGTCCGCGTCGCCCGGATCACCGCGCTGGTGATCGGCGCGCTGGCCATCGCGGGCGGCATCCTGGCGAAGAGCCAGAACGTCGCGTTCCTGGTGGCCTTGGCGTTCGCGGTGGCGGCGTCGGCGAACCTGCCGACGATCCTGTATTCGCTGTTCTGGAAGCGGTTCAACACCCAGGGTGCGTTGTGGTCGATCTACGGCGGCCTGCTGGTCACGATCGTGCTGATCGTGTTCTCGCCGGCGGTCTCGGGCAAGCCGGTGGACGCCAAGACGGGCAAGAGCGCGTCGATGATCCAGGGCGTCGACTTCCATTGGTTCCCGCTCGACAACCCGGGTCTCGTCTCGATCCCGGCCGCGTTCCTGCTCGGCTGGCTCGGCACGGTCCTGTCGAAGGAGCGCAACCCCGCGAAGTACGCCGAGATGGAGGTGCGCGCGCTGACCGGCGCGGGTGCCGAGAAGGCCGTCCAGCACTGACGCTGTGCGGGGGCGTCCACCTCACGCGCGGGCAACGCCCCCGCATGGCAGCATGGAGATCGTGGTGAGCCCTGTTGAACTGCCGACCGCCGAGGTCCGCGACCTGCCCAAGGACGGCCTCGTGCTGCTCGACGTCCGCGAAGACGACGAGTGGGCCGCCGGCCACGCGCCCGGCGCCGTGCACATCCCGATGGGGGAGCTGCCCGCCCGCGTCGGCGAGCTGGCCGACCTGCCCGACGACCAGCCGATCCACGTGATCTGCCGCAGCGGCGGCCGGTCCGCGCGGGCGGCCGCGTGGCTCAACCAGAGCGGCTGGGACGCGGTGAACGTCGCCGGCGGCATGGGCGCGTGGCAGCGCGAAGGCCGGCCGATGGTCGGCGAGCACCCCGGCATCGACCCCGAAGTGATCTAGCCTTGCAGCCGCCTCCGCCTGGGTACTGGCCGCGCCAGGTGCCGCCGCCTTCGGCGCAGCAGCTGCAGGGCCGGACGCTGGCCGCCCAGCCGGAGCCGTACCCGTACCACCGCCGTCCGACGCACCGGCCGAAGCTGCGCTGGGTGGCGACCCCGCCGCCGGGCGCGTGGCCGCGCCGCCGTGTCACGCCGCCCGAGCGGTACTACGGACCGCCGTCGTACCCGGTCCCGCCGCGCTGGGGCTTCCCGAACCTGGTCTGGCGCCGCCCGACGTCCGTGCCCGGCACGGCGTCCGACGAGGTCCGCCCGATCGACCGGGTGCCGGTGCTCAGCCGCAGCCTGATCGGCGTCCTGTTCGCGTTCGCCGTCCTGTCGGTGGTCGCCGCCGGCGCGGAGATCTGGCGGTACGTGCTGCTTGTCGAAGGCCGCGAATCCGCGCTGAACCGCTCGGTGGTGGCGTTCTCCGACGGCTTCGTGCTCACCGCCGGCCTGCTGGCCTCGATCCTCGCGCTGCTGCCCGCCGGGCTGTCGATCTGGTGGCTGCTGGTCGCCCGCCGCGCGGCCGCGGAGGTCTCGGGCGACGACCCGCCGCGGCCCGTGTGGCAGGTGCTCGTCGGCATCCTCGTGCCGGTGGCGAACCTGCCGATGGCGCTGTCGATCGCCGGCGAGCTGGAGCACGCGGTGCTGGGCCGCCCGCGCGACGTCCGGCCGAAGCCGTCGCGGCAGATCGTGGTGTGGTGGGGCGCCTGGCTGCTGAACTGGCTGCTGCTGGGCGCGACGATCGTCTGGCGCTTCGGCGACGACGTGCAGTCGATGGCCGACAGCGTCGTGCTGGTCGCGCTGACCGACCTGGCCGCGGCGCTGCTGGCCGTGACGACCGCCCTGGTCGTGCGGCGGTTCTCGGCCCTGCTGGCGCCGTCGGACGCGCGGGCCGTGCGCTCGATGCGCGTGCTGAAGGTGACGGACGCCCCGGAGCCCGAGCTGCGCACCGCACGCCCCGCCGGCGCGGCGCGCTAGTACCCGCCCAGCACCGGTTCCAGCTGGTCGAACGCCGTTTCCGCGGCCGGCCACACGGCGTCGACGACCTTGTCCTTCGGCTGGTCGTCGAGGATCCGGTCGAAGACCTCTTCGAAGAGCACCCGCAGCACCGTCGCCAGGTGCGCGGCGGCGAGCCGCGGCTTGAGGCCGTCGTCCGGGTGCCGCCGGGACAGCAGGTCCTTGAGGGTCGCTTCGCGCTCGCGGTGGAGCTCGTGCAGCGCGTTCGTGAGGATCGGGCTCTGCTGGATCATGCGGGCGAACCCCGGACCCGAGAAGCCGACCAGGGCGTGCTGGGCGTCCAGGGCCTCGAAGTAGAGCTCGCGGGTGTCGTGGAAGACGCTGTCGTGGATCAGCGTCGTGGGCCAGGCCGTGAAGTCCGCGCGGATGTCGAAGACCAGGTCTTCCTTGCGCGGGAAGTGGTTGGTCACGGTCATCTTGGCGACCCGCGCCTCGGCGGCGATCTCCGCGATCGTCACGTCCTCGAAGCCTTCGCGGATGAACAGCTTCGTCGCGACGTCCGAGATGTTCTTCCTGGTCTCGTGCTTCTTCTGGGCACGGAGTCCCTCACTCATGACGTCACCCTACTGGGTCGGACCCAAGTTTGTGCTTGACCCAGTCGGTGGGTCGGACCTAATCTGAGGTTCGACCTAATCTTCTGGGGGTGGATGTGACTCCGACAGCGGCTCGTCCCGACGCGGCGCTGTGGCGGCTCGGCGGCGTCCTGATCATGGGCGCGGTGCTGTCGATCCTCGACGCGACGATCGTGACCGTCGGGATCGACTCGATCGCCCGTGACCTGGGCAGTCCGGTGACGACGGTGCAGTGGGTGGCCAGCGCGTACCTGCTCGCGGCCGCGGCGGCGATCCCGCTGTCGGGCTGGCTGACCGACCGCTTCGGCGGCCGCGCAGTGTGGCTCACGGCGGTGGCGATCTTCACGGCGGGCACGCTGCTGTGCGGCTTCGCGTGGTCGGCACCGGCGCTGATCGCGTTCCGGGTGCTGCACGGTCTGGGTGGCGGGCTGATGCAGCCGGTCGGCCAAGCCGTGTTCGCCCAGGCAGCGGGGCCGGCGCTGGGTCGGATGATCGGCGTGGTGACGCTGCCGGCGACGGTGGCCCCGGTCCTCGGCCCGCTGCTGGGCGGCGCCCTGGTGGCGGACTTCGGCTGGCGCTGGATGTTCTTCGGGGTGGTCCCGCTGGGCGTGGCGACGTTCGTCGTCGCGCGCTCGGTGTTGCCGGCCCCTTCTTCGCGCAGTGTCCGCGTGCCGTTGGATGTCCGCGGGATCTTGCTGCTGTCGCCCGGTCTCGCCGCGTTCGTCTACGGCTTGGCGTCGAATGTGACTGTCGCTTGGGCAGCCGGAGCCGTACTGCTGCTGGCCTACGGTGTCCACGCGTCCCGGACGCCGTCGCCGGTGCTCGACCTGGAGTTGTTTCGGGACAAGGGTTTCCGGGTGGCTTCGATCAGCACGTTCCTGCTGGGCGCGTCGCTGTACAGCTCGATGTTGCTGCTGCCGCTGTACTACGAGCAGGTGGCGCACGCGAGCCCGTGGGAAGCGGGGTTGCTGCTGGCACCCCAGGCCGTCGGCTCAGCCGCGGTCCTCCTGGCGGGCGGCCGCCTCCTGGCCCGCTTCGGCCCCCGCCGGATGATGCTGGCCGGCATCGGGTTGTCCCTGCTCGGGACGATCGCGTTCACCCAGCTCGGCTCAGCACCGAGCGGAGTGCTGCTGACGCTGTCGTTGTTGATCCGCGGCGCCGGCCTGGGCGCGGCAACCGCACCCGGCATGACGACGCTGTACGGCTCGCTGGAGCGGTCCCGCATCCCCCGGGCGGCGAGCGCGTTCAACGTGCTCAACCGCGTCGGCGGCTCGCTGGGAACGGCGTTGCTGGCGGCGATCCTCCACAGTTCGACATCGCCACTGCCCACGGCATTCGCGACGACGTTCACCTGGTCGCTGGCACTGTCCGCGCTGACTCTCCTTCCCGCTGCGTTCTTCCCTTCGAGGAGTGTTCGATGACTTTCCGTCTCTTGAGCGTCCACGCCCACCCGGACGACGAGTCCAGCAAGGGCGCGGCCACACTGGCCCGCTACGCGGCCGAGGGCGCCGACGTCCTGGTGGCCACGTGCACGGGCGGCGAACGCGGCGACATCCTCAACCCGGCGATGAACACCCCGGAGAACCTCGCCGACCTCCCGGCGATCCGCCGCCGCGAGATGGCGGCGGCAGCCGAGATCCTGGGCGTCCGCCAACGTTTCCTCGGCATGACCGACTCCGGCCTGCCCGCCGAGGGTTCACCGCTGCCGGACGGTTGCTTCGCCGCCCTGCCGCTGTCAGTGGCTGCGGAGCCATTGGTGGCGCTGATCCGCGAGTTCCGCCCGCACGTGGTGATCACGTACGACGAAACTGGCGGCTACCCCCACCCGGACCACATCCGCACGCACGAGGTGACGCTGGAGGCGTTCACGGCAGCGGCCGACCCCGACCGCTACCCCGGCACCGGCGACCCGTGGCAACCGCAGAAGCTGTACTACCAGGCAACGCTGAGCCGAGCCTGGTTCCAAGCCCTCCACGACGCGACCCTGGCAGCCGGCCTGGAGTCGGCAATGGGAGAAGTCCTTTCCGAACTCCCCACGGCCCCACCGTTCCCGATCACGACCAAGATCCGCTGCGAGCAGTACTTCGCCACCCGCGACCAAGCCCTCCTGGCCCACCGAACCCAGGTCGACCCAGCCCACCCGTTCTTCGCCCATTCACGCGAGATCGAACAAAAAGTCTGGCCCCACGAGGACTACCACCTGGCCCACCCGGCCCCTCGCCTCGAACTCGAAGACGACCTCTTCACCGGAGTCAGGCTGTGACTCGCAGCTCCCGAATCACGGACTCCGCCCGCCGCGCCGAGTCTCGGCCAGCCGCAGCCCCATCTGCTTGCCAGCTGGGGTGCTCAAAGCCACGGCGCTCCCGTCCACCCTTTGCGCCCGAGCCCACGCAAGGTCACGGAAGGTCCCGGCCCGGCTCAACCAGTGACCCGAAGCTCCCGCAGCCCGCGAATGACGAATTCCGGTTGTGGCGGGGTCTCGGCCCACCACAGCCCGCCAACTTGCCAGCTGGCAGGGCAGCTGGCGGTTGATGACCGGTCCCCGGGTTGGCCAGCTCGGCGCGACAGGACGGCTGCCGGTCAATGACCGGCCGCCGGAGTGGTCCGCTCACGCGCGGCAGCGCAACTGCCGCCCGGTGGCCAACCACGGGAGCGGCCGGCCGGGCACAGCAGGGCGGCCGCCATCCGGCGGTGGGCCGCCGAGGTGGCTAGCTGGGCGCGGCGGCCGCTACCGCCCGCCAACGGCGGTCGCCCCAAGGGCGCGGCGGAGCAATCGCCGCGTGGTGGCGTCGCTCAAGCCGCGTCCGGGTCCAGCGAGGCCGCCGCCTGGTGGAGCGGCGGCCGCTGGGTCAGCGGAGGGTGAGCTGGCGGCCGATGAGGCCGTCGCGGGCTCGGCGCTCCGCTGCGTTCAGCGGCTCCGTGTCCAGGGACTTCAGCGCCGTCTCGAGGCGGGTGCCCAGGGCTTCCTTGGCCTCGGCCCACTCGCGGGCGTGGGCCTCCGGGTCGAGATCCCACACCGGGACCAGGAGGCCGTGCGCGCGGAACGAACCCGCGTAGCGCGAGCCCTCTCCCAGACCGAGCTCGCCGGCCGCGGACAGGCGGGCCAGGGCCTGGAGCAGCAGGTTCTCCGGCTCCGGGCGGACCCAGCGCAGGTGCGCCTTCTCGCCGGCCAGCACCCAGTACGCGCCCGAGCCGAGGCGCTCGGTCGGCATGATCGCCGCGTTCGCGCGCTCGAGGGAGACCGCTACGTCGCCGGTGGCGTCCGCGTCCTCCGGGAGCCACCAGGCGAAGTCCTTGTGCAGCGTCACGTCGAGCTCGGCGCCCGGCGTCAGCAGGTCCTGGAGGCGGGCGTGCTCGTCGGCGGACGGCGGGGTTGTCGTGTCCGGCACGCCGAGGACGTCGCCCTCCTTCGCGTCCAGCAGCCACTTCAGCGAGCGGCCGAGGTCGCGGCTGATGTCGGACGAGCGCGTCTGCACCTGGAGGCCGAGGTAGCGCTCGCCGTCGGAGCGGACGAACGCGGCCGCGGCCATCGGCAGGACCGTGCCGAGGGTGACGTCGCCGCCGTCGGCGAGGGTCAGCTTGGCCGTCGCGGACGGGACGAACTCGCGCAGCGCGATCAGCTCGGGCTCCGCCACCAGTCCCTCGAACGGCTGGCCGACGAAGACGTCGCGCACCTTCGGCTTGCGGTCCGACGCCTGCTTGGGACCCTTCTTGCGCGCGCCCTTGCCCACTGCTGCCTCCTCTGGCTCGGCTTGGAACGCTATCGAAGGGTTAGTCTCGCGACGTGTTCGACCCCCGCGATCCCGCGTTCCTGGAAGACCCGTACCCGGCGTTCGCCGCGCTCCGCGCCGAAGGCGACGTCCACCACCACGAGGGGCTCGGCCTCGCCGTGGCGGTGTCGCACGCCGCGGCGTCGGCGGTGCTGCGCCACCGCGGCCTGGGCCGGATCTGGCAGGACGCGCAGCCGCTCGAACGGTTCGCGTCGTTCAACCTGCTGCACCGCAACTCGCTGCTGGAGAACGAACCGCCGGCGCACACGCGGCTCCGGCGGCTGATCGCGGGCGCGTTCGGCCGCGGCCACGTTCAGCGGTTGCGTCCCATGGTCGGGACACTCGCCACCCGGATGGTCGACGACCTGGCGGCCGCCATCGCCGCCGACGGCAGCGCGGACCTCCTCGAGCACCTCGCCCAGCCGCTGCCGGTCGCGGTGATCGCCGAACTGCTGGGCGTCCCCGGCACGGACGGGCCGCGGATGGTCGAGCTGTCGAACGCGATCGTGAAGATGTACGAGTACGGCCTGCCCGAGGAGGGCCGCGACGCCGCCGAGCGGGCGGCCGCCGAGTTCGTGTCGTACATCCGATCGGTGGCGGACGAGCGTGCTTCGTCGCCGGGGGACGACATCATCAGCGACCTGCTGCGCAGCGAGCTGACGCCGGACGAGCTGGTCGCGACCGCGGTCCTGCTGCTGATGGCGGGCCACGAGGCGACGGTCAACGTGCTCGGCAACGGCATCACCGCGCTGCTCACCCATCGCGATCAGTGGGAACGGCTGGTGACGACGCCTTCCTTGCTGGACTCGTGCGTCGAGGAGCTGATCCGGTTCGACGCGCCGCTGCAGCTGTTCGAGCGGACGGCGACCGAGGACGTGTCGATTTGCGGGTTCGAGGTGCCGCGCGGGCAGAAGATCGGCGCGCTGCTGGGTGCGGCGGCGCGGGACCCGGAGGTGTTCGACGAGCCGGACCGGCTCGACATCGGCCGGACGCCGAACGCACACCTCGGGTTCGGGCCGGGGATTCACTACTGCGTGGGTGCTCCTCTCGCTCGGGTGGAGATCGCTGCCGCG
This sequence comes from Amycolatopsis sp. NPDC098790, assembly GCF_044759945.1. Lineage (NCBI taxonomy): Bacteria > Bacillati > Actinomycetota > Actinomycetes > Pseudonocardiales > Pseudonocardiaceae > Amycolatopsis > Amycolatopsis sp. NPDC098790. The sequence continues at coordinate 969,387 of NZ_JBIWAI010000001.1, read as the reverse complement.
TTGAGCGCGTTGACGGAGAAGCTGCCGGGGCTGCGGTTGGCCGAGACCCCGCCGCGGCGGCCGGAGTTCGTGATCCGGGGGCTGCGGGAGCTTCGAGTCACTGTCTGAGCGGGCCCCGTCGGAAAGCACCGAACCACCGGCCCGTCCCGCTCACCGGTAACCGCCTCGATGAGCGTTCAACCAGCACTTATGTGGCGCACCAGACACCGCCACCGGAACCCCGCGGTGGGACGATTCTCCGCGTGATACTCCACATCTGCGGGGCGGCCGACTGGGCCGAAGTGGGCGAAGGCGGCGAGTACCGGCCGCCGTCACTGGGGGACGTCGGGTTCGTGCACTGCTCCGACTTCGGGACCGCGCACCTGCCCGCCAACGCGCTCTACCGGGGCCGCACCGATCTGGTGCTGCTCGAGATCGACCCGGACAAGCTCGACGTGCCCGTCCGGTGGGAAGACGGCGAACCGCCGCATCCCGCCGGCGTCTGGTTCCCGCACGTCTACGGGCCGATCCCGCACTCCGCTGTCGCCGGGGTGCACGAATTCACCGAAACCGCCGACGGTGGCTTCCGGCTGCCCGACGCGCTCGCCCGCCGCTGAGGTGGGCAACTCATCACCCGCCCGGACGTCTCCGAAATCGGGCGGGAACGCGGGCAACCTGAGGGGGCTGTGATGCGTGTTGGGGAGGAAAGCGGCTCAACCCCGATGGGAGGCGATACGGTGACGGCTGCGGCACCCGTCTTCACCGGGGGAGATACCTGGGTGACCAGCGCAGGCCGAGGGAGGGCCGCGACGTTGCCGGTCGAGTTCACCGACTTCGGCGACTTCGTGCAGGCCACCCTGCCGGGGCTGCTGCGGTACGGCCACGCGCTCACCGGCAACCCGCACGACGCCGCGGACCTGGTCCAGACCGTGCTCGAAAAGATGGGTTCGCGCTGGACCTACGTGCACGAGAAGACCGGCGACCCGCTGGCCTACGTGCGCCGGTCGATGGCGAACGCGCACGTCAGCCGGTGGCGGCGGACGCGGCGCGAGAACCTCGTCGCCGATCTGCCGGACACCAGCCCGCACGTGCCGGACGACCCGTTCGAGCACGAGCCGCTGTGGCGCGCGTTACGAACGCTGCCGCCGAGACAACGGGCCGTCATGGTCCTGCGTTACTACGAAGGTCTGTCCGAAGCGGAGATCGCCGGCGCCCTCGGGGTCACGCAGGGGACCGTCAAGAGCCAGGCCAGCAAGGCGATCGCGTCGCTGCGGATGAAACTCACCGCGGCCGACATCCAAGGCGAAGGGAGTGACGCGGGTTGAACATCTCCGAGGACGAGCTGGAGCAGCGCCTGCGCGCGCTGTTCGCCGACGAGCGGCTGGACCTGCCGCCGCCGCCGGACGCTCGTACGGCCATCGTCTCCGGTGCGCGTCGGCGACGACGCCGCCGCCAGGGCGTCCTGGCCGCGACCGGGGTCGCCGCTGCCGTCGTCGCCGTCTCGGGCGGGCTCACCATGGTCCGCCTCCACGGCGAGGACGGCACCGCCGTGATGTCCGCCGACGGCTCGTCCATCAGCGTCAAGCCGCCCGAGAACCTCACGGCGGGCCGGCAACCCGACCCCTCGGTCCCGGGTCCGACCAGCACCCAGGACATCCACGCTTCCGTGCCGCCCCAATCGCCGACGTCGAAGGCTTCCCGGCCGCCGTCGGCCCAGCCGTCGTCCAAGCTGCCGCCCGTGCTCAGCGGGCCCCGGCTCGACCCGGACGGCTTCGGCACCCTCAAGCTCGGCATGTCCGAGACCCAGATCGCCGCGCAGGGCATCACGCTCAGCGACGCGCAGGCCGGCGGCAGCTGCACCGTCTACACCGCGCAAGGCGGCGGCGTGCCCGCGGCCGCGACCGTGGTGGTCTCGAAGGCGCTCGGGGTCGCGGTCGTCACCCCCGCGCAGGCGGCGCACACCGCCGAGGGCATCGGCGCCGGGTCGACCAAGGACCAGGTGCTCGCGGCCTACCCCGGGGCCAAGGACGAAACGGGTGGCGTCGTCGCGCCGGTCACCACCGGCACCGACTTCCACTTCCGGCTCGGCGACTCCGGGGTCGTGCAGACCAGCGTCGCGAGCGTCAACCAGGACTGCGCCGGCTGAACCGCCGGCCGCATGCGAAAACCCGGGCTGTCCACAGGGGGAGAGCCCGGGTTTTCGTTTCTCCGAAGTACTACAGGGCCCCGCCGGCCACCGGCGGCATCCCGGAGTCGCGGCCGCCGTCGCCGACGGACTCGCGGTACAGGTGGTTCTCGACCTCGAACAGGTTGCCGTTCGCGCGCTTGACGACGTTCAGCAGCGTGTTCATCTGCGAGATCTCTTCGACCTGCTCCTTGAGGAACCACTGCGTGAACTGCTCGCTGATGTAGTCCTCTTCGGCGCGCGCGGCCTTGGCCATCGCGGAGATGTCGGTCGCGACTTCCTTCTCCTGCTCGAGCGCGAGCTCGATGACTTCGGTGACGCCGGAGAACTCGTTGCGCACTTCGCCCGTGCCGGGGATCTCGACGTGGTGGTCGCGATCGAGCATGTACTGCACGAGCGCCATCGCGTGGTTGCGCTCTTCGACGGACTGCTTGTAGAAGTGCTTCGCCAGCTGCGGCAGGTCCTCGGCGTCGAACCACACCGCGAGCGCGATGTACTGCTGGGACGCGTTGAACTCGTTGTGGATCTGCGCCTGCAGCAGTTCGAAGAACTTCGAGCGCGGTTCTTTCTTCTTGGTGAGGGCCATGCAGAACAGAATAGGTCAAGTTTGGCGCAAATGCCACTCGGGGGTGGTGATCTCGACCCTATTAGGGTTACCATTCCTAAAGAAGACGAACCTTATTTAAGTAAGCCTTCCCTAAATGCGTACGGCAATTTAGGGAAGGCTCACTTCATTTACTTCAGCGGTTCGCGGCGGATCGGGCACGACATGCACCGCGGCCCGCCCCGCCCGGAGCCCAGCTCCGAGCCGGCGATCGGCAGCACCTCGATGCCCGCCGCCTCGAGACGCTCGTTCGTCTCGACGTTCCGCTCGTAGCCCACGACCACGCCCGGCGCCAGCGCGAGCGTGTTGTTGCCGTCGTCCCACTGCTCGCGCTCGGCGGTCACCGGGTCGAGGCCGGTGTCGATGACGCGCAGCCGGTCGATCTCCATCGCTTCCGCCGCGGCGGCCAGGAACGGCGCCGGGCCGGCCACCTTGACGCCGCCGTCGCCGGTCGGGCGCAGCGTGAACGCCGTCAGCGAGTCGCGCGCGAGCGGGTACATCACCACGGCGTCGGCGTCGACCATCGTGCACACCGTGTCCAGGTGCATGGTCGCGCGGGACTGCTCGATCGGCACCGCCAGCACGGTGTGCGCGATGCCGTCGGCGAACACCGACCGCGCGAGCGACTCCGCGCCGGCCGCCGTCGTCCGCTCGCCGACGCCGATGGCGAGCACACCGGGCGCCAGCAGCATCACGTCGCCGCCCTCGATCGGCGCCGAATGGGCGCCGTACGCGCGGGCCGCGTGCCGGAAGTACGGGTGGTAGGCGTAGATCAGGTCGAGCACCGCGGTCTCGCGGCGACGCGCCGGCATGGTCAGCGACGAGATCGCCACCCGATCGGCGATCCATGCCGACGAGTCGCGCGTGAACAGCAGGTTCGGCAGCGGGTCGACGGCGAAGCCGTGCGGGTGGTTCATCATCCGCACCAGCGACGCGCCCTCCGCGGACGGCAGCTCCTCGAACGTCATCCCGGCCATCAGCACCTCGGCCAGACCGGCCGAGGAAACGCCGGAGAGGTGCGACCGCAGCGAGTCGGCGAGGTCGCCGCCGAGGCGCCGGTCGTCGACCGCCGCGTGCACGCCCGCCGCGTGGGCGCGGTCGTCCTCCAGCGCCGTGCGCAGGGCGTCGGCCAGCAGCAGCACCTCGACGCCGCGGCTGCGCAGCACCTCGGCGAACGCGTCGTGCTCGGCCTGGGCCCGGTCGACCCACGGGATCGAGTCGAACAGGAGCTGGTCGTTGTTGCGGGGCGTCAGCCTCTTGAGCTCGTTGCCGGGCCGGTGCAGCAGCACCGCGCGCAGGGGTCCGACTTCGCTGTCCACCCGGGGAGGTGCCGTTTCGTCGATCACCACCCGAGCTTAGTCAGGGCAACCAGGAAACGTGACCTTTGAGCAGCGAATACCCGACGAACGACACGAAGTCGAACAGAGTGTGCGCGGCGACGAGCGGCCACAGCCGGTTCGTCTTCTGCCACAGCCGCCCGAACACCAGGCCCATGACGAAGTTGCCGACGAACCCGCCGAACCCCTGGTACAGGTGGTACGACCCGCGCAGCACGGCCGCGCCGAACACGGCGGTGTTCTCCCGGACGCCGAGCTGCCGCAACCGCGTCAGCAGGTACCCGATGACCAGGACCTCTTCGGCGAACGCGTTGCCGAACGCCGAGAGCGTCAGCGTGATCGGCCGCCACCACGTGTCGCCCAATGTGGACGGTTGCACCGCGAGGCTGAAGCCCAGGTGGTAGGAGATGAAGTACAGCGCCAGGCCGGGAATCCCGATCAGCGCCGCGAGCCCGATGGTCAGCAACGCGTCCCGCCGCGGCGACCGGCGGTCCAGCCCGACCTGGGCCATCTTGATGCCCGCGCGCCACAGGAAGTACAGCCCGAGCGCGCCCCACCCGACCAGCTGGGCGGCCGAGAGCAGCTGCTTGAGCAGGTCGATCAGGCTCGCCGCGGCCTGCGGCACGTTGAGCTGGACCTGCTGCTGGGCCAGCGGCACCGGCTGCAGCAGGGAGTCCACAAGGGACAGCAAGCTGCGCACGCCGGACAGCCCGAGCGTGATGCCGAAGACGATCAGCAGCTCGACCTTGATCGCCCGGCGTTCGACCGGGTCTTCGATCGCGCCGGGGAACTCGGGGCGGGCCGGGGCCAGCCACGATCGCGCGGTGAACGTCATGTCCGCACGCTACCGTCGGGACATGCCGAGGAGCATCGCCACCAACGAAACCGTCGACCGCGCCGCGCTGGTCGAGTTCCTGTCCACCCGCCACCGCGCGATCCTGCTGACCACGAAGGCCGACGGCGGCCCGCAGCTCTCGCCGGTCACCTGCGGCGTCGACGCCGAGGGCAGGCTCGTCATCTCCACCTACCCGAAGCGCGCCAAGATCGTGAACATCAAGCGCAACCCGAAGGTCTCGGCCTGCATCCTGTCCGACGAGTGGAACGACCAGTGGGTCCAGCTCAACGGCACCGCCGAAGTGCTGGACATCCCGGACTCCGTCGAGCCGCTCGTGGAGTACTTCCGCGCGATTTCCGGCGAACACCCGGACTGGGACGAATACCGCGAAGCCATGGTCAAGCAGGGCAAGAGCATCATCCGCGTGACGATCGAGAGCTGGGGCCCGATCGCCAAGGGCGGTTTCCCCGCCGAACTAGCCTGACGCGCCCCGCAGGAACGGGCAGCCGACCAGCCGCCGCAGCTCCATCGCGAGCTGCGGCGGGCTGTCGACGGACTTCGAAAACGCCAGCCGGACGTCGTGGTCGCCCGCGTCGGACTCGACGCGCAGCCGCAGCCCGAACCGGTCGAGCCCGAGCGGGCGGATCCGGCCGCCGCGCAGCTCCGCCGGCAGGTGCTTGGCCAGCTGGTCGACGACGTCGGAGTGGTCGCTCTCCAGGTGCCGCAGCCACTGGGCCTCGTAGTCGTGGAAGGGGTCCGGCGGCGCCGCGCTGAACATGTGCGGGCGCAGCGAGTGCGTGCCTTCGGCGTCGGCGAGCACGAGCGACGCCGGGGTGAGCCGCAGCAGCGTCACGCCGTGGCCGACGTCGAGGAGGCGTTCGTCCGGCCGCGACTCGGCGATCGCCACCGCCCGCGCGCGGGCCGAGACCGGCGAGAGCGGCCGCAGCCAGCCGGTGATCCACAGCAGCCCGCGGATCGGTTCGCGCAGGTCGACCGGCGCCTGGTCGGCGAGCTCGACCATCACGGCCAGCTCGCCGCGCTGGGTCTGCTTCGCCGCCGCGACCATCGGGTGGTCGTCGGCGAGCAGCACGCTGACGCTGCCGCTGTGGTGCACGTGGTGCAGGACCGGGACGACGCGCTCGCCGTCGAGACCGGCTCGTTCGCAGGTGGGCAGCAAGGACGCGGGACCGTTCCGGGTCGCGATCGTCTTGGCGCGCTCGGCGGGGTTCGGCGCCGGCGGGCGGCGGATGGATGTCGGGGCCTCGGTCACGGCTCACCTCCTACTTAGGTGAGCCTAACCTGAATCCGGCGGTCTGGATAGTCGTTCGATTGCGGTCCGGGTCACGCGGTGCTCCGCTGAACGGCCCATCCGGTAACGCCGGTGTGCAAATTCCCGAAAAGGCCGGTGAACAGTGAGGCTTGGGGGCCAGCGTGCAGATCGTCCCGGTACCCGAACGCGTGCCCGCGTTCGAGCTCGACCCCGCGATGCCGTCCGGCGCGCTGCCCATCTTCGGCGAGTACCTCGACCGGATCGGCCGCGGCGCCGGGGACCGGCGGTTGCTGACCTGGTTGTTCCTGGCGTTCGGGGTCGCCCAGTTCGTCACCGGCGCGGGGGTCGCCCTGCCGCTCGGCACGCTCGCGCTGGCCGGGTCGATCGAGGTGTGGTGGTTCTGCCACGCGTACGCCAGGGTGCCGGAGACGAGGCTGAAGCGGGAAGCGTTCCGGCAGGTGGACATCGCCGCGGACGGGCTGGTCGCGGCCGGGCGGACGGTCGGCGTGCGCCTGCCGGACGGCCGGTGGCTGCGCGTCCGGCTCGACGAGGCGTACCGGTTGCTGGTGGCCGGGCACCGGCGGGTGTGGCTGCTGGGCCGGGGTCCGAAGGTGTTCGTCGGCTTCTCCGGCGTGGTGCGCGTCCGCCGGGCGCGGATCCACGACGCGCCGCCGGCCGGTGCCGTGGCGGTGACCGCCCCGGCCTGGTCCGGTTCGCCGCGGCTCGATCCCGTGCTGACCGCGCACCGCCGCCAGATCGCCCGCGAGCTGCGCGCGACGGCGGCGTTCCTGCTGGTCCTGGCCGGGTTCGCGCTGTGGGTCCGGCTCGGCTTCCCGGCCGTGGGGTGGGTCGCGTGGCCGTTCGCGGCCGGCGCGCTGCTGAGTGCGTTCGCGGCCGTGGCGCGCTCGTTCGCCCACGGCCGCCCCCTCGCAGCCGAGCACTGGACCGAGCTGCGGGCGGTGCTGGACGGCCCGGTCCGGATGAGCCGCCGAGGCGGCGCGGCCCGGCTGAGTGGCCTGACGATGCTGGCCGACGGAACGGTGATCGGCTTCCGCCTCCCCAAGGCGGACCCGTCGATGGCGGCGAACATCGCGGCGACGGGCCGCCTGTGGATCGCGGGCGTCCCGAAGCCGGGCGCGGCGAAGACGGGCGTGCCGGGCTACCCCGTGCTGGGCACAGTCTGGCTGGGCTGAGCCCAGCTGGGCCGCCACGCCCCGGCGGCGCGCTCGTTGTCCGCGAAGTGCCGCCGAAGCGCGGCCAGCCCGGGGTGCGCGTTGTCCCGGCGCCAGACCAGTGAATGCGGGTAGACCGGCACGGGATTTTCGATCGGCACGAGCTTGAGGTCGTGCCCGGGCGGCCACAGAACGCGGCTGCCCGCCCCGACGAGGGTCGCCACCTCGGCTGATTCCGCGATGGTGTCGAGGACGACTTCGGTCCCGAAGTTCGGCCCGGCGGCGTCGATCGACAGGCCGAACGCGGCCGCGAACTCGGCGTAGTAAGCGCCCCACTCGGTCCCGGGGACGACGCCGGGCATCCAGAGCCGATGTCCGGCGAGGTCGGTTGGCGCAATGGAAGTCGATCGGGCCAGGGGGTGGGCCGGGCCGCACAGCAGCTGGATGGGCTCGTCGAACACCCACTGGGCATCGAGGTCCTCGGGCAGCTCGACGACGGCGCGGAAGGAGGCGTCGACCGAGCCGTCCCGGACCGCGGCGGTGTCGAAGAGCGCCACGACTTCCAGCGCGATGTCCGGATGGGCTTCGTGAAACCTGCGTAGTAGCGAAGCGGGACACAGCCGCCGCCCGATGACGTCGACCCGGAGCGGCCCGCTGCGCACCGAAGCAAGGGCTCGGACCTCGGCGCGGAGGAGTTCGCGGGCGTGGGGCAGGAAGGCGCGCCCGTCCCCGGTGAGGACGGCTCCCCGCGCGGTCCGGGTGAACAGCCGCGCACCGAGCGACTTCTCCAGCGCGGCAATGCGTTTGGAGACGGCTTGCTGCGTGACGGAGAGATCGACCGCGGCATCCTGAAACCGCCCGGCCTCCGCGGCGGCGACAAAGGTGCGCACGGCATCGAGGTCCACAGCGGTCGACTCTAGATTCACAACGCGGTGTTGTGGCTCGCCGCCGGGTCGGTTGTTTGCTCCGCCCCACCCTCCCCGGCTTTGATCTCCCCCGTGATGCGCAGACGGCTCGGGCCGCGATTCCGATGGCTCTGGTCGGCCTACGCGGTAAGCGCCTTCGGCACCTGGCTCGGCTTCGGAGCCTTCCCGATGCTGGCCATCCTCGTCCTCCACTCCGGCCCCGCCGCAGTCTCCGCACTCGCCGCCGTCGGGCCGGCCGTCGGGGCCCTCGTCGCCGTCCCGCTGGGGCCCTGGGTAGACCGGCGAAGCAAACGGCCGGTCATGGTCGCGATGGACCTCGTCCGCTTCGGCGCCCTCGTCAGCGTCCCCGCCCTCTACGCCCTCGGCGCGCTCACCTTCGCGCAGCTCCTCGTCGTCTCGGCCGTCGTCGCCGCGGCCGACATCACCTTCACCTCCGCCAGCGGCGCCTTCCTCAAAGGACTCGTCCCGCCCGAAGACCTCCTCGTCGCCAACGGCCGCTTCGAGTCGACGAACTGGACCGCCACCGCGCTCGGCCCACCCCTCGGCGGAGCCGCCTTCGCGCTCTTCGGCCCGGTGACGTCGATCGCCGCCAACGCCGTCAGCTTCCTGCTCTCCGCACTCGGGATCCGGGCGATCGGCGGGGGCGAAGCACGCCCGCGCCATACGACCCGCCTACGCGCGCGCGACCTGGCCGACGGCTGGCGCACCATCCTCACCCACCCCGGACTGCGCCCTCTCTACTTCAACGTCGTCCTCTTCAACGGCCTCATCATGGGCACCGAACCGCTCCTCGCCGTGCTGATGCTGAACCAGCTCGGGTTCACGCCGTGGCAGTACGGGCTCGCGTTCGCCGTGCCGTGCCTCGGCGGGCTCGCCGGCTCGCGGCTGACCCCGCGGCTCGTCCGGCGGTTCGGCAGGCACCCCGTCCTGCTGACGTCCGGGGCGGTCCGCGCGTGCTGGCTGCTCGCGCTGGCCTTCCTGCCGGGCGGTGCCGGCGGGCTCGTCTTCGTGATGCTCGTCGAGCTGGGCCTGATCGTGAGCTGCAGCGTGTTCAACCCCGTCCTCGCGACCTACCGGCTCGAGCAGCTCCCGGCGGACCGCGTCGCGAGCACGCTCTCGGCGTGGTCGGTCAGCACCAAGGCGTCGATCGCCACCCTGACCGCGCTTTGGGGCGTGCTCGCGAGCTTCACCGGCCCGCGCGTCGCGATCGGCGTCGCCGGGGTCCTGGTCCTGGTGACGCCGGTGCTGCTGCCGCGCCGCGACCGGACGCCCGTGGCCGTCTAGCCCAGCGACTTCCGCGTCGCCTGCTCGGTCTCCAGCACGCCCTGCCGGATGCCCTCCAGCTGATCGCTCAGCTCACGCACCGCGCCGGTGTCGACCGCGACGTCCGTGGTCGCCGCCGTCAGCTCGGCAACCCTGGCCACCAGGCTGTCCAACCCCAGCGCACCCGACTGCAGCTGGGCCAGCAGCTTGTCGCGCGCGCCAGAAAGCCGCGTGTGGACGTCCTGCTGCGCCTGGACCGCCGACAACGCCTGCTCGAGGTCACCACGGACCTCCTCGCGCGCCGAGGGCAGCGACCCCTCCAGCCGGCGGCGTTCGCGCGTCACGGCGTCGAGGTCGACGCGGGACAGGGCCTTCCCGGTCGCCGACGCGCGGCCCGCCAAGCGCCGCAGCGTTTCCAGCGTCTCTTCGACCACCGGCTCCATGTCCGAGACGCGGTCGGCCAGCGGACCGGCGTCGAGCGACGCGCTCAGCGACGTGAACCCGTCGGCCGCGCCCTCGGCCCGGTGCAGCCAGTTCTCCTCGTCCGACCCGGGAACCACGTCGAGGACCCGCACTTCGCGAGGGGCCGGCTGCTGCTCACGGCCCAACGCCGCCACGCCCGCGCGCGCGGCCAGCACCGCCACCCCGATCAGCAGGGCGAGGAGCACCGGCAGCTGGACGGCCCACGCCACCCCCGCCGCCGTGGCGGCCAGCAGCAGACCCCACGGTTCGGCGAGCTCACGGGCGAACTTCATGTCAGAAATTCGAGATCACAGAGGTGAACACCTGGTTGATCGTGTCCGGTTTGGACGAATCGTACTCCGATCCTTCGGTCGCTTCCGCGATCTGCTTCAGCACGCCCTGGTCGGCGTCCGAGCCGTAGGCGATGGTGAACAGCCGGACCGTCTCCGCGTTGCCCTCCGGCCGCAGCTGCGGCAGCAGGTGCTCGAGGTCGACGCCGCCGGAGTCCTCGTTGCGGCCGTCGGTCAAGACGACGACCGCGTTGATCGCCGCCGGGTCGACGTGCGCCTTCATGTACTCGTACGCGGCCTGCGAAGAGTCGTAGAGCCCGGTGCCGGCCTGCGGTGTCAGCCCGCTCAGCCGCGACGCCAGGATCTCGCGGCCGTCGGTGCCGAGCGCCCGCACCGGGAACAGCTCCTGGTAGTCCTTGTCGCCGTCGAGGTGGGTCGAGAACTGCCAGAGCCCGACCTGGTCGCGCGGCACGAACTGGCCGAGCGCGTCGATCGCGGCCTGCTTGGCCAGGTCGATCTTGCTCTTGCCGGTGCCCTTGACCTCGTCGCCCATCGAGCCCGAGACGTCCACGACGAGCAGCACGTTCGCCTTCTTGCGCAGCTCGGTCCACGACGCCAGCAGCTTCGACAACACCGTTGGCGACGGCGGCCGGATGAAGTTGATCTTCGCGTCCGGCTGGACGCCGTTCTGGGTCGTCGCCTGCGGACCCGGCTTGCCCTCGAACGAGCGGAAGCCGAGCGCGGCGAACCGCTGCTGCGTCTCCGGGCCGCGCAGGTAGCCGAGGAAGTCGGCGGCGATCTGCTTGCGCGTCGGGTCGGCCCAGTTCAGCGTGACGAACGGGTGGTCGGAGTTGAGTGTGCCGTCCGCCGGGTAGATCGCGACGATCGGCACCTTCGGCGGCGCGTGCTGGCCGACCTTCGCCGGGTCGTTCGTCGGGTTGCCCTGGTTGTAGCCGATCAGCGAGCTCTCCTCGACGGTCACCGCCGAGATGTAGGACAGCGCGGCGCCGCGGTCGTCGGCCTTCTGCAGGTTGGTCAGGAAGGTCAGCGTGTTGTCGCCGTAGTGCACGATCGCCTGCTCGATGTTCGAGACGAACTGCCTGGCCTCGGGCTTCTCGAGCGCGGCGGCGGTGAGGTCGGACGACGTCCCGGTGGCCGCGTAGTACGCGCCGATGGTCGCGTTGAGACCGGCGGTGGAGATGTTCGGGTTCGTCTTGCCCAGCCGGAACTTGCCCCACTCCGGGTGGCCGTACTTCGCCCAGCCCGCCGGGTCGGTCGCGAACGTGGCGAGGTCCTTCCAGCCGATCGGCTTGGCCGGCCAGCCCAGCGCTTCGGCCATCGGCTTCGGCATGGCGACGGTCAGCGGCGAGTTCGCGACCGACTGCGGGTCGCCGTCCGGCACGATCGACCCCGTGTCGCCCTTCGCGTTGACGCGCAGCAGGTTGACCCAGCCGCTCGCGGCCGGCGTCCAGACGTCGGGGCGCGGCCCGTCGGTCGCCTCGTTCCAGCCGTTCGCCAGCGCCTGCATCGCGATACCGGACGACTTCGACTTCACCACGACGTCGACGCAATGGCCGGCGACGGTCCGTCCGGAGTAGGCCTTGGCGGCTTCTTGGACTATTCCGACCTTTTCCGGGGACGACGCGACGTTGAGCGCGATCGCGTCCGCGCCCGTGCATTTCGGCGCCTCCGCCTCATCGCCCGAGTCGCTGGTCCAGGCCCGGATCCCGATGATCAGCCCGGCGGCGACCACGATCGCGGCCACGAACGGGAGGATTTTTCTCTTTCGCCGAGCTGGTTGGGAATTGATCATCGAACCCCTCCCCGTTCCGCCACCGAAATACCATTATCGGGCAGCGGAACGAGAAGGGGACGGTAATTTGACTATTGCTTAGGACCGCGGCGCGACCACGTCCACGCGTAGCCGGGGTCCTCGGACGCGTCGGCCGCCTCGCCGAGCTCCAGCGGCGCGAACGTGTCGACCATGACGGCGGTCTCGTCGAAGAACTCCGCGCCGATCGACGCCTCCGCCGCGCCCGGCTGCGGGCCGTGCGTGAAGCCGGACGGGTGCAGCGACAGCGAGCCGATCCCGATGCCCGAGCCCTTGCGGGCCTCGTAGTTGCCGCGCACGTAGAACATCAGCTCGTCGGAGTCGACGTTTGCGTGGTTGTACGGCACCGGGATCGAGTCCTCGTGGTAGTCGACCTTCCGCGGGCAGAAGGAGCAGACGACGAAGTTCGGGCCCTCGAACGTCTGGTGCACCGGCGGCGGTTGGTGGACGCGGCCGGTGATGGGCTCGAAGTCGTCGATGTTGAACGCCCAGGGGTAGAGGCAGCCGTCCCAGCCGACGACGTCGAAGGGGTGCGTCGCGTACGTGTAGCGCGTCAGGCCCGCGCGGTGGCGCACGAGGACCTCGACGTCCTCGCCGTCTTCCAGCAGCGGCTCGGTGGGCCCGCGGACGTCGCGTTCGCAGTACGGCGAGTGCTCCAGGAACTGGCCCTTCGCCGACAGGTACCGCTTCGGCGGCCCGATGTGCCCGCGCGCCTCCAGGATGAAGAGGCCGACTTCGCCGTGGGGGACGACCCGGTAGGTGCACGACGTCGGGATGACGAGGTAGTCGCCGTCGCCGACCTCGAGGCGGCCGTAGATCGTCTCGACGGTCGCGGAGCCGCCCTGGACGTAGAACAGCTCGTCGCCGGCCGCGTTGCGGTAGAGCGGGCTGGGCGCGGTCGCCGTGACGAACCCGATGGTGACGTCGTTGTTGCCGAACAGCCGGCGCCGGTCGGTCACCGCGTCGGCCTCGCCACCGAACTTGAGGTCCCGGGTCTGGAACGCCCGCGGCTTGAGCGGGTGGTTCGGCGTCAGCGACCCGCGGTCCTCTTCGACGGCGACCGCGTCGACGATCGCCGTCGGCAGGCCGCGATGGTAGAGCAGGGCGGAGTCGGCGGAGAAGCCCTCGACACCCATCAGCTCCTCGGCGTAGAGGCCGCCGTCGGGCTTGCGGAACGCGGTGTGCCGCTTGTGCGGGATCTCGCCTACTTGCCGGTAGTAAGGCATCGGCGCTCCCTCCAAAAGGTGTCCGTTGTGCGAACGATTTTGTCCTCATGTCGTACGCTACTAGCGTGTCAGTCGTGTCAAGCGCTGTGGAACTCACGCCCCCCGGCCCCCGTGGAATTCCTCCCCTGTTCGCGAGGCTCGTCGACGACTCGGCGCTGTTCCCTCCGGGCGATGCCGCCATGCCCGAAGCCCTGCGCGCGCACTTCGCGAGCCGGGAGTCCGAACACGCCGGTGTCCTGGGGGTTTTCCTCTGCCAGGCGTCGCGCCTGCCGGAGCTGATCACCGAGCTGATCAAGATCAAGCCGAAGCAGCCGCTGCCGCTTTCGCTGATCATCGACACCGGTCTCGGCGGGGTCCCGAAGGCCATCTCCATCGTCGAGTCGCGCAGTGAGCTGCTGGCGCTGCGGATGGTCGAGATGCCGGCGCCGTCGGACGTCGACGAGGTCTGGCTGGAGCGCGTCTCGGAGTTCGTCCCGGAGGACGTCATCCGCGTCGTCGAACCGCGGCGCGGCGTCGGCTGGCTGGACGGCGTGCGCAAGGTGATCGAGCACGGCAGCTGGCCGAAGATCCGCTGCGGCGGCCAGGCGGGCGAGAACTTCCCGAGCGTCGACGAGGTGGCGGACTTCCTCGCCGTCGTCAGCGGGTCGGAAGGGGCGTCGTTCAAGGCGACGAACAGCCTGCACCGCGCGGTCCGGCACGCCGACCCCGACACCGGGTTCGTGCACCACGGCTTCCTGAACCTGCTCGTGGCCTCCGCGCGCAGCCTTTCCGGCGGTGACGTCCGGGCGGCGCTGGAGTCGACCGACGCCGAAGCACTGGCGGACGAGGCCCGCGCGTTGTCCGAGCCGGCCGCGAAGGCCGTCAGGGCGCTCTTCGCGTCGTACGCGGCGGCGTCGTTCGAGCAGCCGGTGCGCGACATGGGCGAACTCGGCTTGCTGTGACCAGCCGGGAGGGGTCGCTGACGCTCGACCGCGGGCTGGCGCTGCTGCAGGCAGTGGCCGACGCCGGCGGCGACGCGGCGACCATCTCCGAGCTGGCCGTGGCCATCGGGGCCAGCCGCGCGGCCGTCTATCGGCTGCTCGTGCCGCTGTCGGAGCGCGGGCTGGTCTGGCGGGACGGCACGAAGGTCCGGCTCGGCGTCGGCCTGCTCCGGCTGGCCGGGCAGGTGCTGCCGCAGCTGCGGGACGCGGCCGGCCCGGTGCTGCGCGAGCTGGCCGAGAAGGTCGGCGCGACCGCGCACCTGTCGGTCGCGCAGGGGACGCAAGCGCTTGCGGTGGCCGTCGTCGAGCCGTCGTGGACGAGTTTCCACGTCGCCTACCGCGTCGGGAGCAGGCACTCGCTGACGGCGGGCGCGGCCGGCAAGGCGATGTCGTTGCGCCCGGGTGGCGACGGCTGGGTGACGTCGACGGGCGAGCTGGAGGCGGGCGCGTCCGGCGTCGCGGCGCCGGTGCGTGGGGTGCCCGGGCTGAAGGCGAGCGTCGGCGTCGTCTCGATGGAGCCGCTCAAGGCCGCCGAAGTGGGTCCGCAGGTCGTCGCGGCCGCCGTCCGGCTGGCCGACATCCTGCGCGTCTAACGCCGCGAGACCGCCAGCAGCGGCCGGACCATGGTCAGCAGCAGGGCGACGTCGATGGTGAACAGCAGCCGCTCGAACAGGCCCAGCGTGACCTCCTGGTTGGCCGGGCCGAGGACGAGCGTGAGGACGAACCCGCCGAGCACCACGCCGACGCTGGCGAAGCTTGCCGCGGCCAGGCGCCGGATCGTCGTCCGGCGCGGCTCCCACGGGCAGCGCTCGCGGCCTTGCTTGGTCAGCACGAACGCGGCGGCCGGCAGGACGACGAACGCCGTGAGCGCGGCGAGGTTGTGGACCTGCCCGGCGGTCGAGCGCGCCTGTCCGTCCGGGTCGACGGGGACGAGCCCGCACACCAGCAGGCCGGCCGACCAGACGCCGAGGAGCACGCAGACGGCGGTGGTGCCGGGCCGGTGGGCCTTGGCGATGCCGGCGAGCAGCGCGACCGAGCCGAGCGACAGGGCCAGGCACATCACACTGAACAGCGGCGCGGCCGAGCCGTGCCCGAGCTTGCCGTAGACGTACTCCGACAGCGTCTGCCAGACGGGGCTGACCTGGCCCGACAGGCGCAGGTGCAGGTCGATCGAGATGGCCACGGCCAAGCCGATACCGCCGAGCGCGAGCCGCCCGTGCAGTGGCGAGACGGCGGCGGTCAAAGGCTTGTTCACCGGGCGCTCATCCTTTCGTTCCCGAAAGGTTACCCGGCGAACCTGTGAAAGATCGGTCAGAAGGCGAGCTGGAGCAGCGCGAACGCCGCGAACCCGGCGAACGCGAACCCGGCGCAGCGCTGGATCAGCTTCGGCTTGATCCGGCTGCGGATCTTCCCGCCGATGAAGACCGCGAGCCCGGCGACGACGATCAGCGCGGCGAAGGCGCCGACGCCGACCGCGACGGGGTTGCCGATCCGCGCGGCGAGGCTCGCCGTCGCGAGCTGGGAGGCGTCGCCCCACTCGGCGGCGAAGAGCACGCCGAACGACGTCATCGCGGAGCGCATGAAGGACAGTGGAGCGGGGCCGACGCGCGAAGCGTCTTCGCCGGCTTCGTCCGCTTCGCTGAATCCCTCGCGAAGGAGCATGAAAGAGCCGAGGCCGAACATCGCGGCGACGACGAGCGAAAGGACAACGTCCGGCAACAGCGTCAGCACACTGCCGAACGCGACCGCGATGACGCATTGCACGGCGAACGCGGCGCACACCCCGGCGAATACCGGACCACCGCGGAAACGGGTGGTCAGCACCAGGGTCGCGACCAGCGTCTTGTCCGGCAGTTCCACGGCGAGGACCAGGCCGAACGCGCTGATCAACGCCACCATCGCGGCAGTCATGAGTATTTCTTCGCCCCTTTCACTGCAACGATAAAGGGCGGTTCAATCCCGCCGCAAGCTGATGGCTTCCGCGAAATTGCCGGATCGGTGGCCATGAATTTGTCGTCAAGCCGTGTCGCACAATTTTCTTCGGCACGCCGAAAATTCGATTGTGGCCTCCGGTAGGTTGACACCATGGGGTCTGAAGCGCGTGCTGCGCAGGTCGAAGAGGTCATCCGCCGGTTGGAAGCGCACTACGTCTTCCCCGACGTCGCGGCGAAGCTGGCGGACGTGCTGCGCCAGCGTCTCGGCGAAGGCGCGTACGCGGATGTCGACGACGCCGGGTTTGCGACGCTCGTCACCACGGACCTGCAGTCGGTCAACGGCGACAAGCACCTGCGCCTGCGGCACCACGAAGACCCGGTCGCCGACGACGGCGACGCGGCCGTGAACTCGGAGAGCTTCCGCGTCGAGGCCGAGCTGGAGGCGTTCGGCATCGCCGAGGTGCGGCGGCTGGCCGGCAACGTCGGCTACCTCGACACGACGTTGCTCTACCCGCCCGAGTTGGCCGGGCCGGCGATCGCGGCGGCGATGACGTTGCTCGCGCCCGCCGACGCGCTGCTGCTCGACGTCCGCCGCAACCGCGGCGGCACCCCGGGGACGAGCGCGCTGCTGCAGACCTACCTCGTCGACGAGCAGGTCCACTACCTCGACATCTACGAGCGCGAGGGTCACAAGACGACGCAGATGTGGACGCTGCCGTACGTCCCGGGCGCGCGGTTCGGCGGGACCAAGCCGGTCTGGGTGCTGACCGGGCCGCGGACGTTCTCCGGCGGCGAAGACCTCGCCTTCTCGCTGCAGCAGCAGGGCCGCGCGAAGACGGTCGGCGAGGCCACCCGCGGCGGCGCCCACCCGCGTGAGCAGTACAAAGTGGACACCTACCTCGACGTGACCGTCTCGATCGCGCGGTCGCTGCACCCGGAGACGGGGGAGAACTGGGAAGGCGTCGGTGTCCGCCCGGACATCGCGGTGGCCGCGGACCAGGCGTTCGACACGGCGTACGAGCTGGCGTTGCGGCACGTCCTCGAGCTGGGTGCCGACGGGCCGCGGCGCGGCGTCGCCGAGGAGGCGCGGCAGGCACTCGACCAGGTGAAGGACGTTGGTCCCGGGAGGGACGGGACCGTTTGATCTAGCTGGCCCACCCGCGCCGGAGCACGCTGGACCACGTGGAGGTCCTAGAGCTAGCGCGGTGGCAGTTCGGCATCACCACCGTCTACCACTTCCTGATGGTCCCGCTGACCATCGGGCTGTCGATCCTGGTCGCGGCGATGCAGACCCAGTGGGTCCGCACCGGCGATCCGCGGCATCTCAAAATGACGAAGTTCTGGGGCAAGCTGCTGCTGGTCAACTTCGCGATGGGCGTCGTGACCGGCATCGTGCAGGAGTTCCAGTTCGGGATGAACTGGAGCGCGTACTCGCGCTTCGTCGGCGACGTCTTCGGCGCGCCGCTCGCGATGGAAGGGCTCGTCGCGTTCTTCGTCGAGTCGACCTTCCTCGGCCTGTGGATCTTCGGCTGGGACCGGCTCCCGAAGAAGGTCCACCTGGCGTGCGCGTGGGCGTTTTCGCTGGCCACGATGGCGTCGGCGTACTTCATCCTGGCGGCGAACTCGTGGATGCAGCACCCGGTCGGCGTGACGTTCGAGAACGGCAAGCCGACGATGAACTCGATCTGGGCGGTGCTGACGAACAACACGGCACTGGCCGCGATCCCGCACACCCTGGCCGGCGCATTCTCGGTGGCGGCGGCGTTCCTGGTGGGCGTCGCAGGCTGGCACCTCTGGCGGCGTGGTTCGAACCAGGACGTCTGGCGCTCGTCGTTGCGCCTTGGCGGCTGGGTCGGCGTGGCGGCGTTCGCGGTCCTCGCGATCACCGGTGACACGCAGGGCAAGCTGATGTTCGAGCAGCAGCCGATGAAGATGGCGTCGGCGGAAGCGCTGTGCCACACGGAAAAGCCGGCGAGCTTCTCGATCATCGCGATCGGCGACGTCGCGGGGGCGAACTGCGAGGACGTGAAGACGTTCAACGTCCCGGCGCTGCTGTCCTTCTTGGCGCACAACGACTTCAAGACGGAGGTCAAGGGCGTCGAGGACCTGATCACGGAGTACCAGGCGAAGTACGGCACGAACTACCCGGACGATCCTTCGCTGGGGTCGCTGGCGGGCAAGCCGATCGACTACGTACCCAACTTGCCGGTGACGTACTGGGGCTTCCGCATGATGATCGGCTTCGGCGCGGTATCAGCGGGCATCGGCCTGCTGGCGCTGTGGCTGACCCGCCGCAACCGCATTCCGACCGGCCGCTGGTTCCCGCTACTGGTGTTGGGCGGCATCGCCACACCGTTCCTGGGCAACAGCGCGGGCTGGATCTTCACGGAGATGGGCCGTCAGCCGTTCGTGGTGGTCCCGAACCCGAGCGGCGTCGACGGGGTCTGGATGTTCACAGCCCAGGCGGTCTCTCGGCTGACGACCGGCGAGGTTTGGACGTCGCTGATCGCCCTGACCACGGTGTACGCGGCGCTCGGAGTGGTGGAGCTGTACCTGATGCGCAAGTACATCCGCGGCGGCGTAGAAGCGGTAATGCCGCCACCAAAGGACCCGGACAAGGCCGAAGGCGACACGCTCGCCTTCGCGTACTGAGGGGGCCAAGATGACAAACCCGCAGCTCAGCGGCTGTGCAGCAGCCCCAGACTTCACCAGAGCAGCCCCCGCCCTTCCCGGGGGGCGTCCCCGAACCCAGCGTATCGGCTTGGTCACTCTCGCGGGTTACCCACAGCAAATCTGTGGACAACTCGCCCGGGTGTGGATAACTCACGGCCACCGCGCCGCGCCGAGCCGAAAGCGTCCGACCAGTGTGGTAGGTGCCCGATGACCCTCGAAACGGTCTGGTTCGCCGTCATCGCCTTCTTCTGGCTCGGCTACCTCTTCCTCGAAGGCTTCGACTTCGGCGTCGGCATGCTGCTGCCCGTCCTCGCGAAGGACAACACCGAGCGCCGCGTCATGGTCAACACCATCGGGCCCGTCTGGGACGGCAACGAAGTCTGGCTCATCGTCGCCGGCGGCGCCATGTTCGCCGCCTTTCCCGGGTGGTACGCCGGGCTCTTTTCGGCCGCCTACCTGCCGCTCCTCATCGTCCTGCTCGCGCTCATCGGCCGCGGCGTCGCCTTCGAGTACCGCGGCAAGGTCGACACCGAACGCTGGCGGCGCACCTGGGACCGCGTGATCATGACCGGCTCGTGGGTTGCGCCGCTGGGCGTCGGCCTCATCATCGCCACCACCGTCCTCGGCCTGCCGCTCGACGCCGACGGCAACCGCGTCGGCTCCGCGTTCGCCGCCTTCCGCTGGGACACCCTGCTCGGCGCGGTCGCCATCGCCGCCTTCTCGCTGACCCACGGCGCCGCGTTCCTCGCCCTCAAGACCAGCGGTGACCTGCGGGAACGTGCGCGGAACCTCGCCGTGAAAGCACTGCCGGTCGCCATGGTGCCGATCGTCGCGTTCTTGTCGGTCGTCCAGTGGCGCGAAGGCACGTTGTGGACACTGCTCTCGTTCGGGATCAGTGCTCTCGCGGCGGTCATCGCATGGCTGCGGCTGCGTGCCGACCGCGACGGGCAGGCCTTCGCCGCGCTCGCCGTCGTCATCGCCGGGGCCGCCGTCACGCTCTTCGGCGCGCTCTTCCCGAACGTGCTGCCCTCGACGCTCGACGCCGCCAACACCCTCACCGTCGAAGGCACCGCGTCGAGCCCGTACACGCTGACCGTCATGACCTGGGTCGCCGTCTTCGGCGCGCCGGCCGTGCTGGTCTACCAGGGCTGGACGTACTGGGTGTTCCGCAAGCGCATCGGCACCCAGCACATCCCGGCGGTCCACGCGCCATGACGAAACTTCCCGGACGCGCAACCCTTCTCGCCTCGGAGTCCACAGTGGACTCAGCGCGGCCGGGAAAGGGCCCGCTCGGCGCATTGCCGGCTCTCGTGCCGGCCGTGCGCCGGGCGCTGGCCCTGGTCGGGTTCCTCTCCTTCCTCCACGCCGCCGCGCTGGTCGCACAGGCATTCCTGCTCGCCGACGTCCTCGCGGCGATCGTCGGAGCAGGTTCCGGGGGACGCACCGCCCAGCTGGCCGCGCTGCTCGCGCTCGTCGCGACGCGCGCGTTGACCGGCTGGGCGGTGCGCACGGTCTCTGCCCGCGCAGCCGCCACCGCGCAACGCGAGCTGCGCGACAAAGCCGTCGACCACGCGCTGCGCCTCGGCCCCGAGTGGATCGCCCGCCGCGGCCACGGCGAGCTGACCGCGTTGACGACCCGCGGACTCGACGCGCTGGACGCGTACTTCCGCGAGTACCTGCCCGCGCTGGTGACGGCGGCGGTCGTGCCGCTCGGCGCCGGCGCGGCGATCCTGTTCGCCGACTGGCCGTCGGGCGTGATCGTCGCGCTGACCGTGCCGCTGCTCCCGGTGTTCGCGATCCTCGTCGGCAAGTTCACGGCCGGGCGCGTCGCCGGCGCGACCGACGCGACGCACCGGATGTCCGAACGGCTCCTCGAACTCGTGCGCGTGCTGCCGGTGCTGACCGCGTTCCGGCGTGCGACCGCGCAGGGCGAGACCGTCCGGCAGCTGTCCGAACGCCACCGCCGCGCGACGCTCAAGACGTTGAAGGTCGCGTTTTCCTCGGCGTTCGTGCTGGAACTGATCGCGACGCTGTCGGTCGCGCTGGTCGCGGTGGTGATCGGCGTCCGGCTCGTCGGCGGCAGCCTGCCGCTGGCCATCGGCCTGGGCGTGCTGATCCTGGCGCCCGAGTGCTACCAGCCGCTGCGCGCGGTCGGCGCCGCGTTCCACGCCAGCGAGGACGGCGTCGAAGCGGTCCGGCGCGTCGCCGATTTGCTGGCCGTCCCCGCGCCTCCTGCCGGCGCCGAGGTCGTGTCGCGCGGCGAGGTGCGCGTGTCGGCCCTGCGCGTTTCCCGGCGTGGCGGATTCGCGCCCGACGGCGAGACGTTCACGGTCCGCCCCGGCGAGACGGTCTGGTTGCGCGCCCCGAGCAGCGGCGGCAAGTCGACGACGCTCTCGGCGCTCCTCGGCTTCGTCGCGGCCGACGACGGCGCCATCACGGTCGGCGCGACGAACCTCGCCGACACCGACCTCACCCGCTGGCGCGAACAGGTCGCGTGGGTGCCGCAGTCGCCGGTGTTCACCGGTGGGACGGTCCGGGAGGAACTGGGCGGCGAGGACTTCCTCGCCGAACTCGGCCTCGAGGGGATCGCGGACCTCCCGGTGGCGCAGCTTTCGCTGGGACAGCGTCAGCGCGTCGCAGTGGCCCGGGCGCTGCACCGAATCCGCGACGGCGCGTGGCTGCTCCTGCTCGACGAGCCGACGGCCCACCTCGACGAGGCCAACGCACGCCTGGTGCTCGCGGCGGTCCAACACGCGGTCGACAACGGCGCCGCGGCGATCATCGCGGCCCACGAACGCACGGCGGCGGTCGACATGTCGCCTGACGCCCCGACTGTCACTTCTGTGTCCACAGTGGACGAATCGCGTGCGCCGTTGCCGTGGCGGGCACTGCTCGACGGACGCCTCTTCGCCGGCGCGGCGCTGGGCGCGGTGGCGCTGCTGGCTGGGGTGGCGCTGACGGCGACGTCGGGTTGGCTGATCGCCAAGGCGTCGCAGCAGCCGCCGATCCTGACGTTGACGGTCGCGGTGGTCGGCGTCCGCGCGTTCGGCCTCGGCCGCGCGACGCTGAGGTACGTGGAAAGGCTGGTCACGCACGACGCGGCGTTCCGCATCGCCGGTCGTCTACGGGTCCGGCTGTGGAATTCACTGGTCCGTTTGGGTCCGGCACGCGGGTTGCGAGCGGGCGAGGGACAGCGGCGCTTGGTGGCCGACGTCGACACCGTGCGGGACCTGCTGCCGCGAGTGGTGTCGCCCCCGCTGGTGGTGGCACTGGTCGCGGCGGGCGCGATCGCGGTGCAGACGTGGGTGCTGCCCGCGGCCGGGCTGACGTTGCTGGCGGCGGTGGCGGTGGGGTTGTGCGCGCCGTGGGTGGCGTTGCGGGCGGAGCGCCGGGCGACATCGGCACTGGCGGACGGCCGGCGCGAGGTGGCGTCGCGGGTGTTGGTGCTGTTCGAAGCGGCGGCCGAGTTGCTGGCGTTCGGCAGGGATCGCGAGCACCGCCAGGCGTTGTCGGACGCGGACACGCGGTTGGTGGGTGAAGCCCGCCGCCAGGCATTCGGCGCAGGCGCGGCGGAGGCCCTGGTGACGTTGGCATGCGGCGCGGGAGCGGTGATCAGCACGGCCTTCGCAGCGCGTGCGGTGGCGGCGGGGAGTCTCGACCCGGTGCTGGCGCCGCTGTTGGCGTTGGCGCCGTTGGCGTTGGCGGAGGTGCTGGCGCTGCTGCCGGCGGTGGCCCAGCACTGGGACACGCTGCAGCGGGCGCGCCACCGCTTGGCCGACGCTCCGGCGCAGGTCGAGGACGGCGACGAAGACAGCGCCCATGGCGAGATCGTCGCCAGGTGGGGGATGGCTCAGGGTGGCCACGGCGGCGCGCAGGGCGAGGCCGGCGCCAGCCGAGGGATGGCTCAGGTCGGCCGCAGTGGCGGGCGCGGCGAGGCTGGCGCCGGGTGGCGGGGGATGGCGCAGGTCGGCCGCAGTGGCGCGCGGGCAGAGGCCGACGCCAAGTGGGGCATGGCTCAGGCCAGCAGCAGCGGCGCGCAGGGCGAAGCCGAGGCTCAGCGCGGCCGCGCGCGGGATGGGGATTGCTTCGAGCGCCGTCGACCACCGCACGAGGCCGCCACCTCGTCCCGTGAGGGTGCTTGTGGCCGCGTGGTGCTGCGGGGGGCTGATCTGGAGTGGCCTGGTGGCCCTCTCGTTCTCCGTGGTGTCGATCTTGACCTCGCGCCCGGTACCTATGCCGCTGTCGTTGGGCCTAGCGGTGCCGGGAAGTCGACCCTTGTTGCCGCTCTGCTCGGCTTTCTCGCGCCGAGGCGCGGTCTGGTTGATGTCCCGGAGCGAGTTGCCTGGGCTCCTCAAGAGCCGATGCTTGCCGCCACCACTGTTGCCGAAAACCTTCGGCTCGCGCGGCCGGCCGCGACCGATGACGAGCTGACCCAGGCCCTGCGGCTGGCGGCCGTCGGTGATGTTGATTCCGCCACTCTGCTGGGCAGTGGTGGCAGCGGGCTCTCGGGTGGGCAGGCCCAGCGCGTCGCCCTTGCGCGGGCCTTGCTCGGGGCGCCGTCGGCCGGGCTTGTGCTGCTCGATGAGCCCACCTCGCACCTCGACGAGCCGACCGCGCACGTCGTGCGCGCGCACCTGCGGGAGGCGCTTGCCGGGCGGACCGTTGTTCACGTCACCCATCGCGTGGAGGAGGCCGACGGGGCTGACCTCGTGCTCGAGGTTCGTGACGGCCGGGTTGTCACGCGGGTGCCCGTGTCGTGATCCGTTCCACCAGCGCGCTTGGCGTGCCGCCGCAGCGGCGCGCGATAATGACGGAACTCATGGATCCGACGCTTGCCGCGCGGGCGCTGTCCGCCGCCACCGAGATCACGAGCACCGCCCTGTCCGGCGACGATCCGGGCGCCGTGCTCGACACCGTCGTCGCCCGGGCGGCTGAGCTCGCCGATGCTGATCTCGGGCTTGCCATGGTCAGCACCGATGATGGCCGCGTTGTCGTCGAGGCCGCGCACTACGCCACCGCCGGCGGACCCAGCGGACCCGGCGACCTGGACAACGGCGACGCGGACAACGGCGGCACCGACAACGGCGACACTGACAACGGCGACACTGACAACGGCGACACTGACAACGGCGACACTGACAACGGCGACACTGACAACGGCGAATCCCTGCGCGGGCTCGCCCTCCCCGCCGACTCCGCCGCCGGACGCGTTGCGCGTGGCGGCGAGCCCGTCGCTAGCGCCGACTTCACCGTCGATCCGCGGACCGCGCCCTTCGTGCCCGCCGAACTCCACGGCTACGGGGCCTTCGCCGCCGCGCCGTTCGGGTCAGGGGGACGCGTGCTGGGCGCGCTCACCGTCTACCGCAAGCGGGGGCGCGAGCCGTTCTCCGCCGGGACCGTCGAGATGCTCGTCGCCTTCGCCGCTCAGGCCGGCGTCGTGCTCGCGCTCGCCGAAGGCGCGAACGCGCGGCACCGCGTCGCGCTCTACGAAGAGCGGGAACGGATCGCGCGCGAACTCCACGACGTCATCGTCCAGCGGCTCTACGGCGCGGGCATGCAGCTCGACCGGGTTCGGCGCAACATGCGCAAGCGGTTCGCCCAGGCGGACGGCGCGCGGCTCTCCGACGCCATCGACCAGCTCGACCAGACCATCGAGGAGATCCGGGGCACCGTGCGCGCGCTGCGCTCACCGGAGCCTCGCCACGACACCGGCACGCCCACCGACCTCGCCGAGTCGGCGCGCGGCGAGGTCCGCATCGCCGGCGAGCTACTCGGGTACCCGCCGACCCTGGAGCTGTCCGGCGAATTCGCCGACATCCCCGCGGAACGCGCCGACCACATCCGGGCCGCCCTGCGCGAAGCACTGTCCAATGTGGTCAGACACTCCGGCGCGAGCGAGACCCGCGTGACCTTGGCCAGGGACTCCGACGGCGTGAAACTCCGTGTCCGGGACAACGGTTCCGGCGTCCCCCAAGGCGTCGCCACCCGTGGCCTGCGTCATCTCGCCGAACGCGCGGACGCCGCGGGCGGCAAGTTCTTCCTCAACTCCTCGCCCAGTCTCGGCACGCTCGTCGCGTTCGACCTCCCACTTGACTGAACCACTTGACTGACCGCGACCTATCCTTCTCGGGTCATCCAGCCTCCCTTCATCGCCCTCACCAAAGATCGTACCGGCTTTTCGAACACGCATTCGACTCACGTTCGAGTGAAAACTGCAGGTCAAAAGCGCCGATCGACGTGGCGGATCGTGACGACGGCTGAAAAGGTCGCAGCGAACGGCGGCTTGCGGACGTGACCGTCGCGGGGAGTTACTTCTCCCGGCGCGCGATCCAGGCGGCGGCCTGCGTCCGGCGCTGCATGCCGAGCTTCGCCAGCACCGACGTCACGTAGTTCTTGACCGTCTTTTCGGCGAGGAACAGCCGCTCGGCGATCTCGCGGTTCGACAACCCCTGGCCGATCAGCTCCAGCACGTCCCGCTCGCGCTCGGTCAGCGTCGCGAGCTCGTCCGTCGGCGGGTGGCGCATCTTGTCCAGCACCCGCGCGGTGCTCACCGGGTCCAGCAGCGACCGCCCGGCCGCGACCTCGCGCACCGCGTTCACCACGTCCTGCCCCCGCACCTGCTTCAGCAGGTAGCCCGCGGCGCCGGCCATGATCGCGCCGACCATCGCCTCCTCGTCGTCGAACGCGGTCAGCATCAGGCACGCCGGCGGGTTCGGCTTGGACCGCAGCTCGCGGCAGAGGGTGATGCCGTCGCCGTCGCCGAGGCGGACGTCGACCACCGCGACCTCCGGCTCGACGTGCATCGCCACCGCCAGCGCCTCTTCGACGCTGCTCGCCTCGGCGACGACCTCGATGTCGGGCTCGTCGCCGAGGAGGTCGCGAAGCCCGCGGCGGACCAGTTCGTGGTCGTCGACGAGCAGTACCTGGATCGGCATATCCCCAGGTTACGGGGTACGCGGACGCCGTGGTGCCGCCCGGTCCGCACGTCACACCGGCGATTACGCCCAAAGTGTGACCGCGGATCTCGTAACATTTTCGAAGTCACATATTTCCGTCACTGATTCAGCAGGTCAACGCCGAAATGGCAAAGAATCACGAGACCGGCGCTTTCCGGTGGAGCGCTGGCGTTCCGGAAATTCCGGAATCGTCCGTAACAGGGCTCGCGGCACCGCGATACTAACCACGCAATCGCCCCGATTCTCCCTGAAAGGACCTTCCGGTGTCCTTGTTTCGTCGTGCCCTGACGACGGCCGCGGCCGTCGCCGGCCTGGCTCTCCTCGGCCCCGTTTTCCCCGCCTCCGCGCAGCTCGCGACCCCGCTCGCGGCCGATCTCGACTGCGGCGACTTCCAATACCAGGAAGACGCGCAAGCGGTTCTCGACCAGGACAAGTCCGATCCCAACCACCTCGACGACGACAAAGACGGGATCGCCTGCGAATCGCGGCCGCACCGTCCGCAGCAGAACACGACGACGCCCGAACAGCCGTCGTCGACCACGACGAAGACGCACACGGCGCCGAAATCCACCACCACCAAGAAATCCACGACGACGGGCGGCCAGGTCAAGGTGAAGCCGGTCGGCGGCGTGGCCACCGGCGGCGGCGAGCCGGACGAAGGCGCACCCGGGTTCCTCGTGCTGGGCGGCGCGCTGCTCGCCGCGGCGGCGTCCGGCGGCATGGTGCTCCACCTGCGCCGGCGCGCGAGTTGAGGCACCCGCGGCTGTGGCCGGCGGTCACGGCGGTCGTCGCCGCGCTCGGGTCGGTTCTGGTGGTGGCCCTCGTCCTCGCGTTTTCGCCGCACGCGCCGGCGCAGGTCGCCCCACCGTCCGCCGTGCCCGTCGAGGCCACGCCGTCGTCCACCGCCGCGCCGTCCGGCGGCGGGCTCCCGGCGGCGAAACCGGCCTCCTTGAGCATCCCGGCGATCGGCGTGCGCGCCGACGCGATCAAGGACCTCGGACTGACCTCGAAGGGTGAGCTCGAGGTCCCGGGCGACGCCACGACAGTCGGCTGGTTCACCGGCGCGCCCTCGCCCGGCGAGGTCGGCCCGGCCGTGCTGGCGGCGCACGTCGACTACAAGCACGTCCCGGGCGCCTTCTCGCGGCTCAAGGAGCTGAAGCCCGGCGAGCAGGCGAGGGTCGGGCGGTCCGACGGCCGGACCGCCGTCTTCACCGTCTACCGCGTCGACCGCTACGCCAAGGCGCAGTTCCCGACCGACCAGGTCTACGGCGACACCGCCGAGCCCGAGCTGCGGCTCATCACCTGCGGCGGCGAGTTCGACCGGTCGAGCGGCAACTACCTCGACAACGTCGTGGCCTACGCGCGGCTCACCGGCGTCGAGGCCTAGCCGAGGTCGATCTTCGCCAGCTCGAGCCGCCGGTACGCGTGGTCGCCGAGCGACCAGACGTCGAGGACTTCGCCGTCGAGCTCCGGGTACGCGATCACCAGCCGGACGGGACCGTCGTCCTCCTGGTACCCGATGTCGGCCGGGATGCCGGCTTCGAGCTGCCAGCAGAGCTGCTGCTGCTTGGGCGTCAGACGGCCCGCGTAGCGGTCGCTCATCGCGCGCGCGAGCTGGCCGCGCAGCAGGGTGGGGCCGCTCGACGGCGCCGCGAGCAGCCGCTCGGCGTGCTCGCGCGGGTCGGGCGGCCCGTGGTTCGGCTCGGGGTCCTGGAAGGTGACCGTCGGCGACGCCGGTTCGCGCGCGGGCAGCACGATGCTGCCGTCCGCGGCGTGGTGGGTCGGCGAGTAACCGGCTTCGCGCAAGGCTTCGAGCGTCCCAGCGGCGTCCACAGTGGACGTCAGCACGGTCGGCGCCACCGCGCGCAGGCCGAGTCTCGCGAGCTTGCGGTGCGCGGCGAGCTCGGCGAGGACGGCGGGTTCGCCGACGACGACGCTCGCGACGTCGAGGACCTGCGCCTCGCCGTGGCGCCGTGCGACGTCGTTGACCAGGTACACCAGCGGTTGCGGCAGTTCGCCCGCGGCCAGCGCGCGCAATTCGCCGAGGAGCCCGTCGGTCGTCGCGCCCTGGTCGAACGCCCGCCGGACGGACGCGGGGGAGAACCGCCAGCTGGTCGCGGTGCCCTGGGCCTCGCGATCGGCGACGCGGTCGAGCGACGCGGCGAGCCGCGCGTCCGGCGAGCCGGGCACGATCGCGGTGAGGTCGGTGCCGAACAGCGCCGTCGTCCGCGCGCGGGCGACCAGCCCGTCGGTGACCTCGACGAGTCCGCCCCCGTCGAGCAGCGCGCGGCCCACCGACGTGACGGCGCCGTGCGCGAGGACGCCGAGGAGTTCGGCCGCCTCCAGCGCGTCTTGGACGTGTCCGGCGAAGTCCTCGGTCGGCAGCATGGGCGCGTGCCACTCGGCGAGGCGCTCCAGGCCGTCGACGATCGCGGTGCCGGGGTCGAGCCGCGCGAGCAGCCGGACGACCAGCCGGCGCACCAGCCCGCCGACGTCGGCCCCGAGATCGGACGGCGCCGGGTCCCACCAGGTCGTCAGCAGCAGGCGGTAGAGCAGCGCCGGCGCGGGCCGGACGAGGTCGGGGTCCGGCGCGAGCGTCGGCGGCACTGCCTTCTGACCCCGGCGCGGTGCCGGTGGTTCGTCGGCCAGCAGCAGCCCGGTCTGCGCCGCGAGGTCGATGGCCAGCTCGATCTCCGCGGGCGTCGCGCCGGTGTCCTTGGCGACCTTCTTGACGAGCCGCGCGCCGATCGTGCCGTCCTTGAGCAGCGGTAACGGCTCCGCGGCGGCGAGGTCGAGCACGGCCGAGACGCGGTCGAGCAACCGCAGCGCGGCGGCCGACGACGTCGCTTCGGCCGACTCGATCCCGACGTGCCTGACGGGACATTCGGGTTCGTCGGGCGTGAACGGCAGCTGGTGATCCGGGCCGCGCAGGGCGAGCGAAACCTCGATCGGCATCGCCGCGCTGCCGTAGTAGGTGCTGATGAGGAAGCCGTGCTCGAACGCCCAGCCCTCCTCGGTGTGGAACGGCAGCACGCCCTCGGCTTCGGGGACGCCGTCGGCCATGTCCCGCAGCAGTTTCCGCGTCGGCTCGGGCGCGGTGCGGAACAGCTCGCGCACGCGGTCGCCGTCGCGGAAGAAGTGCACGAGCTCCTTGAGCCCCTCGGGCAGCCCGAGGGCCTGGGACAGCTGCGCCATGCGGCCGCGGCCCAGCTCCACCAGCAGGTCCGAGACGGGCTGGCCGAGCCCTTCGGCGTGGAAGTCACCGCGGCGCAGGGCATCCGGCAGGCTCACGCGTTCGTCGTCGCGCCACAGGAGGGCACGCTCGGCGAGATCGTCCACATAGGACTCGACGGAAGAGCCGAGCAGCTTCCCGACTTCCGCGACCGGCGCCGGCCGGAGCCCGAGCGCGTAGCACAACTGGACGGCGCGCAGGACCTGAACCTCGGGCAGCGAAAGCCCGAGCACGGCTTCGTCGAGGGACTCCGCCGAAGCGAGCCGCGCCGCGACGACGTCGAGCCGCCGCGGCCACGGTTCGTGCAGCACGTCGGGCCGGTGGGCGAGGACTTTCGCCAGGCCGTCCCGGTCGAGGGCGGCGAGCCTGCCGAGCAGGTCGTCGGCGGTGGTCATCGACCCAGGTTAGCCACTCCCGGGCAGTGGGAGATGACAGGGCCATCCGGGTGGTTCCCGGTCCGCGGTGTGACAAGCGCGTCCGGGTAAACGATCTTTCCCGGAAGCCGGGAAGAGGGTGACCACGGGGATGGGTGACGTCAATCCAACGGGTGACTGCCGCAAGAAGTGATCTTCTGGCATCCTGGAACGTTCGTCTCCGTTCAGGCGAGGGGGAAACGATATGACCGCGCAGCTGGACAGCGGCCGGCTCGACGTAGTCGCCGAGAAGGCGGCCGAGTGGCGTCGCAATCTGATCGATCTGAGCTACCGCAACACCCTGCTGTACTTCAAGAACACGAAACAGGGCAGCCTCGACCTGACCGAAGCCGATCCCGCGGCCCTGGCTCAGCTGGCCAAGGGGACCAAGGTGCGGCTCAGCGGGCTGATCTCCGACGGCGACAAGCTTCGCGACGCCTGCGGCCGGGCGCGCACCCTCGGCAAGCGGATCCAGCTGTTCGAAGAGGAGCAGGGCGTGGACGTCGGCCGGATCGCCTACGGCCTGGTCCGGACGGTCCCCGGCCAGCGCCGTGGTGCGGTGCCGGTGCCGGCGTTGCGAGCCCCGTTGCTGCTCCGGCCGCTCGTGCTGAAGGCGAGGACGAACTCGGAAAGCGACTACACGCTGGAGCTGACCGACGAACCCGAGCTCAACCCCGTGCTCCTGCACGCGCTCAACGAAGAACACGGAGTGGACAGCGAGGGGCTGGCCGAGCGGCTGGCCCAGGTGATCGACGCGACGCCCGACTACGCCGAGCAGGTGGAGCTGGCGTACTCCCAGCTCGCCGAGGCCGCCTCGGCGCAGGGGATCAACCTGCAGCTCGAGCCGGCCGTTGTGGTCGGCACGTTCAACTACGAGAAGCTGCCGATGGTTGAGGACCTGGCCAACGCTACGGAGCTGCTGGCGTCCCACAACCTGATCGCCGCGATGGCGGGGTTCGTCCCGGCCGACGAACCGGTGGCCGGGGCGAGCGGGTACCACCCACCGTCGGTCGACTCGCTCCGGCCCGCCGACGAGTTCCTCGTCCAGGACGCCGATTCGTCGCAGCACCGGGCGATCATGACGGCGTTGTCGGGTCGTCACGTCTTCATCGAGGGACCGCCCGGCACCGGCAAGAGCCAGACGATCGCGAACATCATCGCCGGTGCCGCGGCGACCGGTAAGAAAGTGTTGTTCGTCGCCGAAAAGCGCGCGGCGATCGAGGCCGTCCTGAACCGGCTCGCCGCCGTCGGCCTCGACGGTCTCATGTTCGACCTGCACCAGCAGAAGATCAACAAGCGGCAGGTCGCCCAGCAGCTCGCGAGCAGTCTCGACCGCCTGTCGAAGGAACCTCCCGTCGACGTCGACGGGCTGCACAGCCGCTTGGCCGGCGCCCGGCAGCGGCTGCTCGAACACTCCCGCGAACTGCACACCCGCCGTGAGCCGTGGGGCCTGAGTGCGTACGAAGTCCGGAGCCGGCTGTTGGACCTGCCTCCAGGCTTCGGGATCCCCGTTGCCTTCCGCGGCAACCACCTGCGCGCACTCGACGCGAACGTCGCCGCCGAACTCGAGCAGAAGCTGCAGGAATTCGTCGAATCCGGCGGGCTGCGGATCCTGCGCCGGGAAACCCCCTGGTGCAACACCCGGATCCGGACTCCGGACGAGGCCGAGGCGATCTTGGTCCAGCTGGACGAAGTCGCGGGGCAGACCCTCAAACGCAGCCAGCACGGGATGCACAAGCTGGTGGCCCGCGTCGGGTTGCGCCAGCCGCGTGACTTCGCCGATTGGGACAACGTGCTCGCGCTGCTCGACGGCGTTTCGCGCAGCGTGCAGGACTTCGGCCCGATGATCTTCGGGACGCAGCTGGACGGCTTCGTCCAGGCGACGGCGGACCGCGCGACGCGCTCCCGTTATCAGCAGAAGCTGTCGTGGACACAGCGTCGAGCTCTCGTGAAGCAACTTCGGATGATGGTAACAACCGGGGTGACCAAGAAGGGCGCGCTCCACGCAGCGCTCGCGGCGGTTGTCGAGCAACGCCGTCGATGGCGAGAACTCGGCGGCCAGGATGTCGCACCGGCCGAGATCGTCGGTCTGGACGGGGTCGTCGCCGGCTACCAGCAGATGCGGCGTCAGCTGGCGGCGGTCGCGATGTCGGCGCAGTGGCCGGAGCTGGACACCGGTCCCGCCCCCGAGGTGGAACAGCGGTTGACGGCGCTGGCCGAGGACCGCCAGATGTTGTTCAAGATGCCGAAGCTGAACGCGTTGCTCGACCGGTTCCACCAGCTGGGCCTCGGCCCGCTGCTCGCCGAGATCAGTGCGCGGAACCTGGCCCCGGAAGCGGCGTGGCAGGCGTTCGAGCGGATCTGGCTGACGTCGATCGAAGACGACTTCAAGCTGCGGGTGCCGGCGCTCGGTGAGTTCGTCGCCGAGCGGCAAAGCCGGATCGCGGCCGATTTCCGGACCGCGGATCGCGAGCACTTCGCGACCGCGGCGCGGCGCGTCCGGCGGCACGTCGCCAGGCGTGCACGGGAAGCACAGGACGACTATCCGAACCAGGCTCAGGTGCTCAAGAAGCAGGCGAGCCTGAAGACGCGGCACATGCCGGTCCGGAAGCTCGTGGAGAAGACCTCCGACGTGTTGCTTTCCCTCCGTCCCTGCTGGGCGATGTCGCCGCTGGTGGTGAGCCGGATGCTGCCCGCCGAGCGGCTCTTCGACCTGGTGATCTTCGACGAGGCGAGCCAGATCCGGCCGCACGAGGCGATCACGTCGATCATGCGCGGCGACCGGCTCGTGGTCGCCGGCGACGAGAAACAGCTCCCGCCGTCGAACTTCTTCGACCGCGCCATCGCCGCCGACGAAGAGGACGACCAGGTCGAAGGGGACTTGTCGGACTACGAGTCAATCTTGACCGCGCTGCGCCCGATCATGCCGTCGACGGAGATGCTGCGCTGGCACTACCGCAGCACCGATGAGCGGCTGATCGCGTTCTCCAACCGGGAGATCTACCGCGACAACCTGGTGACATTCCCGGGTGCCCGGCAAGAGAGCCCGGTCACCCTGGTCACGGTCGACGGCGAGGCGTCACCCGGGCAGAACGGTTCCGCGCCGGTTGAGGTCGAGCGCGTCGTCGAGCTGATCATGGAGCACGCCCGGACCCGGCCCGGGGAGAGCCTCGGCGTCATCACGCCGGGTGTGAAACACCAAGCCCGGGTCGAGCAACGGCTGATCGAGGCTCGTCGGAGCCACCCCGAGCTCGACGACTTCTTCTCCGACGAAGTCGAACTCGGCCGCAGGTTCTTCGTGAAGAATCTGGAAAGCGTCCAGGGTGACGAGCGAGACGCGATCATCCTCACCATCGGGGTGGCGCGGACCGCGGCGGGCAGGATCAACCGGACCGCCTTCGGCATCCTGAACCGTAAGGACAGCGAGCGGCGGGTCAATGTCGCCGTGACCCGCGCGAAGCGGCGGATGACCTTGGTGGCTTCGTTCAGCCACGATGACCTGGCACCGTCGGACGAAGTGACCGGGACCGAACTGCTCCGGCGCTACTTGGACTTCGCCACTCACTTGCAGCTCGACCACGTCGGGCGGCCGGAAAACGCCGAGCTGAACGGGTTCGAAGGTGCGATCCGCGACGCGTTGGTGGAGCGGGGTGTCCCCGTGTTCCCGCAGTGGGGTTTCTCGGACTACCGCATCGACTTCGCGCTGGGGCACCGAGACCGGCCGGGACGGATGGTCCTGGCGGTCGAAGCCGACGGCCACCGTTACCACCAAGCGCACAGCGCTCGTGACCGAGACCGCCTGAGGCAGGCGCACCTGGAGAACCTCGGTTGGCGGTTCCACCGGGTCTGGTCGTCGGCTTGGTTCGCGGATCCGGCGAAGGAGGCCGACAACATCGTGATCGCTTGGCAGCAGGCGATGGCCGACGCCGATGCCGCGCCACCGACGGTGTCACGGACGGTTGCCCCGCAGCCCGCGGATCCGCCGCCGGCAGCCTTCCGCGGCCCGCGGCCCCGCGTGCCTGCCGGGATGTCCATCCAGGAGTACAGCGAGCGGCAGCTCATCGAGATCTGCCGCTGGCATATGAGCGACGGCCTGCTCCTCGATCGGGACGAGCGGCTTCGGCAGGTGATGGCCGAACTGGGTTTCCAGCGCCGGGGTCCCCGCATCACCGAACGGCTCGGCCGGGCCATCGACATCGCGCAGAACCTCGCCGACAAAGAGGAGAACTGAATGTCCCCGCTCGACCACCGGACGATCGACCGGCTCGCCGAGGTGATCGTCGACCTGGGCGGCCCGTACGAGCGCAAGGGGTACCAGCTCGAAGAGCTGCTCCGGAGCGCCGGCTGGGCGCAACCTCCCGAGTACGACGGTTCGCCGCGGATTCCCTGGCTGCGGGAGCAGCTCGTCGAGCGCGCCGGAAACCGCGCCGAGATCGAACGGCTGATCTGCCGGGTCTGCGATCCCATCGAGTACGACGACGGCGTGGTGACTGCCGAGGAATTCCGCTTGTCCGTCAACGAGAAGCTGGCACCGGAGGGACTGGTGGTCACGTCGGTCGGCGGCCGCCCGGTGCTGGGGGAACTCACGGCGGACGGCGAGCAGCCGAGGTACAGCGTGCCGCCAGACCTCCGGAAGCGGCTAGATTCCCTGATCGCCGATGCCGGTGCGGTCGAAATGCTGAACCGCCGGGTCGAAGAGACCCAAGTCTGCGAGGCCGGCGGGGCGTACACCATGGCGATCATCGGCATCGGCAGCTTTGTCGAGGGGCTCCTGCTCACGATCCTGAGCGAACGCGATGGTGAGGTCAAAGCTGGTGACCGGCTCACCCTTCACCAGCTGATCGAAACGGCGCATCTGCGGGACTGGATCCAGCTCGACGCCAAAACGTTCGCCCACAACGTCCGCGATTTCCGCAACTTCATCCACCCGCGCAAAGAAATGGTCGAGCAGCCCCGGTTCGACGCGGACAGCGTGATGCTCTGCTGGGCGCCCGTGCACGCCATCCTGAACGACCTGGAACAGAAGCTGGTGCCGGCCGGCGAAAGGTGAGAAAGGGGCCGGCGCTTTCACGCGGCCGGCCCTTCGGTTCAGTCGGTGACGCTCAGTCTTCGCAGGCCACGCCGTCGTGGTCACGGTCCAGTCCGGACCGGTAACCCGGTTGCCCGGCGTACAGAGGAGTTGCGTGAGCTGCCTTCGCCTGTGCGCAACTGCTGTAGTAGACGCTCTTGTCCGGCTCAGGAGCCGGCGGATCCTGAGCGGTCGTCCGGACCGGCGGCGGCTTCGGGGCCGCCTTGGTCGTCGGTGCCGGTGCCGGTGCCGCCGACGAGGGCTGAGGGGCGACCGGCACCACCGGGGCCACGAGGCGCGCCGACCCGTTGCACGGCGGTCCCCAAAAACCCTTCGCCGCCTGGCGGGCCGCGGTTTCCGCCGTCGTCAGCACCGAGTTCGCCGACTTGAGGTACCCGTTCGCGACCGCCACCGCCGCGTAGTCCTGGCCGTCCGAAAGCACGACGGTCGCGCCGTCGGTGCTGAGCCGGACGAACGATCCGGTGAGCTCGGTGCCGGCCCACGCGATCGATTCGGGCCCGAAGCAGTCAGCGGCGGCGCCGGTCGTCGCCACTCCCTGGACGTGCGCCGTCTGGTGGCTGCCGTCGCTTCCCGCGACTTCGAACGTCGCAGCGTCCAGCACGCGCGTGATGGTGTAGGTCACCGCAGCGGGAGTCGGTGTGCTGGAGGTGGCGGTGCCCGGCGCGGTCGGCGTCGCGGGTGCTGCCGCGGTCTTCTCTTGAGCCTCCCCGAATATCGCGCCGAGAACGAACAAGACGGCGAAAACTGCCAACGTGATCTTGAGCCAGTTGGGAAAGCGCCTCTTCCCGCCTTGGCTTGCCTGGCCGGACGGATGCATGTGAACGTTCCTCGATCCCTTGACGCGACGTGCCGACCCTGGGTTCGCGAAAACACCGGCCGACGTTACGCCTGGGCGCGTAACCGACTAGCATCCGTTATCCGGCGGAATATTTCTGTCACGATCGGATCACGAACCTCGATATAGACCCGAAAATCAGTGACACCGCACTTATCGCCGACGATCTCCTCGGCGTGATCGAATCTCTTCCGCTGTCCGGCCCCGGAGGGCTTCCCGCGCACGGTGTGGATTTCACGGCGGTCGAAATCCGCACGACCGGCTTGCGTCCGGGGCACGTCGTGGAACTGGCCGCGGTGCGCGTCCGACCGGACGGGTCCGTTGCCGGTGAGTTCACGACGCTGGTCAACCCAGGGCGCGGCGTACCGTCCGGATCGGCGATCGCGCACGGCGTCACCCCGGCGGAGCTCGATGAGGCGCCGCCGTTCGGGGCCGCGCTCGGACCGCTGCTGGAACTGTGCCAGGCCAGTGTCGTCGTGGCGCACAACTTGCCGTTCGTCGCCGGTTTCCTCGCCGCGGAAGCTGCCCGGCTCGGAGTGCGCGTACCGGCATTGCCCGGTGTGTGCACCCTGGCCGCCGCGCAGTCGGTCATCGGGCTGCCGAACTACCGCTTGGCGACCGTGGCCCACGCCTTCGGCGTACCCGGCACGCCGGCGCAGCCCGCGTCGACCGGTGCCCGCACGGCAGCTCAGCTGGCGCTCGCGCTCTTCGGCAAGCACGGGCTCACGTTCGCCGCCAGGCCGGGCTTCCCGGTGCTGCCGACGTACGGAGTCCCCGGTCGGCTTCGCCCGCGAGCCGACGTGTCGCCGGGCGCCCAAAGCTGGATGGCCGAGGTTGTCGAGCGGGTGACGATCGGTCCGGTGGCCGGCGACGCGGCCCTCGGGTACGCGTATCTGGATCTGCTCGCGGGGGTGGTTTCGGATGCGCACCTGACGCACGACGAGGTGTGGGCGCTCGCGGCTCTGGCGACCGAGGCGGGACTCCCCGAAGCGCATGTCCGCACAGTGCACGAACAGTTCGTGGCGGCGCTGCGTGACGTCGCGGAGGCAGACGGGGTCGTGACCACGTCGGAAGCTCGTGAACTGCGTCAGGTGGCGACTGCGCTCGGGCTGGCCGAACTCGTTGGGGATCTGCCGTCCGGCTCCGGCGGCAAACCCACCCGGGTGCTGGTGCTCGGGACCACCGCGGCGGCGGACCGCTTCCGCGCCCGCGTGCTCGCCGAAGGCGTCCAGCTCGCCAAGAAGCTGACCGCCACCGTGACCCACCTCGTCCGCGACGACACCGTCGCGGCCCACGAGCCGAGGCTGACGCGAGCCGCGGAGCTGGGCGCCACGGTGGTCGACGTAGGTGCGGCACCGGTCGTGCTCGGCTTCGAAGCGTCGCGACGTGAGCCGCCGTCCGTTCCGCCGCCGGTCGTGCCCCCGGCTGTCGCGGCTGTGCCTCGGCCCGCGCCGCCGCGGCGGCAGCTGGCTGGGCCGGTCGCACCGCCACCCGTTCCTCAGCCCGCGGGTCGCCTGACGAAGGTGGTCGGCGGCCGGGTGCTGATGGGGGTCGGGTTGCTGCTGATGTTCAGCGTCGTCTTGGCGATGTTCGGCGGCACACCGCTGGCGGCCGGGATCTTCGTCGCGGTCCTCGGGGTCGGCGCGCTGCTCGGCGGGTGGTGGATCGCCGAGCCCGCGCCGCGGTGAGCGGGGTTTCGGTACCGTCGATCCGGTGCCGAGACTGATCCACTTGAACGGGCCCTCCGGAATCGGGAAGTCGACGATCGCGCAGGCCTACGCCGAGCGGCGGGCCGGGGTGCTGAATCTGGACACCGATCGGGTCGTCTGCCTCATCGGGGGCTGGCGGGACACCTTCTTCGAGACCTTCAAGGCCGCGCAGCTGCTCACCCTCGCCATGGCCGAGACGCACCTGCGGACCGGGCACGACGTCGTCATGCCGCAGCTCGCCACCCGCGTCGCCGACATCCAGGCATTCGAGGACGCCGCCGACCGGTGCGGTGCCGAGTACCGGGAAATCCTGCTCACCGCCGGCAAAGCCGTCGCCGGGGCGCGGTTCGCCGGGCGGGCCGCGCAGGGCGGCTCCGAAGGCGTCGACGACGTCATCAACCAGCTCGGCGGGGTCGCCGTCGTCGAACGGATCCACGACCAGCTCGCCGCCTACCTGCCGCAGCGGCCTCGCTGCCGGGTCGTGCCCACCGATGGGCGGGCGCCCGAGCAGACCTACGCCGACGTCGTCGCGGTCCTCGGCGAGGCCGCTTGATCGCCGTGCGGTTCACTTGGCGCATGGCGATCCCCGAACTCGCGTTGCGACAGATCGAACGGTGGTGCGCCCAGCGGGTTCCCGAACACCTCCGTGACCGCCTCCGCGTCGAGTGCCGCGTGCTGGACGGTGTCGTCACCATCGTCGAATGCCGGATCGACGACGGCTCCGAAACCGGGATCGCGCAGCTGCGGTTCGACGAGTTCGGGATCTGGTCGATGCTGCGGTCCGACGGCCGGGGCGGGTGGCTGGCCGATCCGGACGTTCCCGTCGCCAGCACACCGCCGCCGCTGTTGAGCGAGATCTAAGCCGGGAACCGTTTCTCGTTGCGGTCGATCTTCGCGTGCGCCGCGGCGGCCAGATCGACGCCCAACCGGTCCGCCAGCTGCAGCAAGTACAACGTGACGTCCGCGATCTCGTCCAGGACGTTCGCCTCCAGCTCCGGGTCGGAGCGCCACGCGTCGGACTCCTCCGGGGTCAGCCACTGGAACAGCGAGGTCAGCTCGCCTGCCTCGCCGGACAACGCCATCACGAGGTTCTTCGGGGTGTGGTACGGCTCCCAGGC
Organism: Amycolatopsis sp. NPDC098790; assembly: GCF_044759945.1. Lineage (NCBI taxonomy): Bacteria > Bacillati > Actinomycetota > Actinomycetes > Pseudonocardiales > Pseudonocardiaceae > Amycolatopsis > Amycolatopsis sp. NPDC098790. The sequence continues at coordinate 931,068 of NZ_JBIWAI010000001.1, read as the reverse complement.
TCGGGCCGCCGCGAAATCTCTGAGGCGCTGGGTCACGTCGTCGAAGGTCACTCGGCGATTGTCCTCGGCCGTCACGGTGCGCTAACGGCCGTATGGCGGACCTGCGTTGACCGGTGAATCTCTCACTCAATAGGTTGAACTCCGTCGGGATGCTTGCGGGGCTTGAGGCTGGGAAAGGAACGTCTTGAAGTACCTGCGATCCGTCCGCGGCCGCATGCTGTGCATCGCGTTCGTGCCCGGCGGCGCGCTCGTCGTCGTGGCCGTCGTGATCGCGTTCTTCCTGGTCCACCAAGCGAACCGGACGCGCGACGGCGCCATGGAAACGGCCGAAGTCGCGGGGCGCACCGCCAGTGCCGTCGGTTCGCTGCAGAACCAGCGCAGTGCCGCGATGTCCGTGCCCGACCAACGGACCGCCGCGTACGCGAATTTCACCCAGCGGATCGACACCGCCATCGCCGGCCTGCGCGAGTACGCCCGGCACGCGCCCGACGCGGAATCCGCGTACCAGCAGACCACCGCCGTCGAGCTGCTTTCCGTCGCCGAAGGCATGGACCGCTCCGATTCCCTCGCCCTGGCGGGGATCGACGGCGTGACGCGGCGGCCGTTCACCCAGGCCGTCGCCGCCTACCGGGCCGATCTGGAGCGGATTGCGCCGCAGCTCACCGAAAGTGGCCGTACCGCGTACGAGTCGCTCACCCGCAGCGCCGATTGGAGCAGGCTGGCTGCCGTCGAGGACGCGCTGGCCGCCGCCGAACCGTTGCCCGTTCCCGAGTCCACGTGGCGCAGCGCCGCCTACCGCGTCTCGCAGCAGCTCGGCAACCTGTACTCGCAGCAGAGCCAGTACGCCGTGCAGCTCACCCTCGACGACGGCCGCCGGACGCTCGCCGGTGCGATCGCCGCGAGTGCCGCCCTGCTGCTGTGCGCCGGGCTCCTGCTCGTCGTCGTGCGCCGGCTCGTCGCGCGCGTGCCCGTGCCGGTCGTGCCGATCATGGTCCCGACGATCCAGGCCGCGATCCCGCGTCCCCGCCACGCACGGTCACGACGGCCGCGCGTCCCCGAGCCGTGGCCGATGAAAGCCGTGCTCGACGACCTGCGCCGCCGATGAGGACGTCACCACCAGTCACCGGCTACGCCGAAAAGAGCACGCGGTTGGACCACACGCCGGACTGGCGCGGTCGGGCAGACTGGTCCGCGTGAGTCCCCACTCGGATCTTCGCCCCTACCTGCGCACTTTGGACGCGGAGACGCTGGCGGACCTCCTGCACGCCCAGGCCGAGCGTGACCCTGAGTTGCGGCATTCGCTCGAACTGCGTGCCGCCACCCAATCCGGTGACGTCAGCGAAGCGCACCGGCTGCTCGACACCGCGGTGACCGACGGGAACGGCGAGTACACCGCGAAGGTCGGCGCCGTCCTCGACACGCTGCAGCGGATGCTCGACGCCGGCAGCCCGGCCGACCTCGCTCCGCTCGCGCGTCGCACGGTCGACGACATCAGCGAGGTGCTGGAGCGGTCCGGCGACCACGCCGGCGACCTCGGCGACCGGCTGGACCGCGCCGTCGAGCTGTACGCCCGCGCGTGCGCCGCCCGGCCGCCGGACCCGGAGAAGCTGGCCGACTGGATCCTCGAGGTCGAGTTCGACGGCCCCGGGCGCCCGGCGATCGACCTCGCCGACTTCGCGACGGCGCTGGGCGAGCCCGGCCTGCGCCGGATCAAGTCCACTGTGGACGACGTGCTCGCGGCGAGCGGGCCCGGCCACCGCCGTGACGTGGCCGAAGGGCTGCGCGAACAGCTGGCCGAGGTGCTCGGCGACGTCGACGAGCTGGTCGCGATCCTGTCCGCCAAGCCGCCGCGCCGGGACGTCAGCCTCAAGATCGTCCGGGTGCTGCGGGCCGCCGGGCGGCACAGCGAGGCCATCGCGCACGCCGCCCGCGCGCTCACCCAGGACAAGAAACCGCGCGAACCCGAGCCGGAACCCGAAGACGAAACGTCGAGGCGCCGCCAGGAGTTCGACGCCGAGCCGGGCCGCGAGACCTACGCCGCGCTGCGCGAAGCCGCGACGGCCGACGGGAAGTGGCCCGCGCAGCGCCGGGCCGCCTTGGCGTGCCTGCGTGAACGCGCCGCGGAGGGCGGGGCCGACGAGCTCGTCCGCGTCCTGCTCGACGACGGCCGTCCCGACGAAGCCTGGCGCGCCTGCGTGCGGTTCGGGGCGACGCCGGAGTTGAAGCTCGAACTCGCCGAGCAGCGCGCCGCGGAGCACCCGGCCGAGACGATCCCCGTCTTCCGCGAGCACGTCGACGAGCTGATCGAGCGCAAGGACCCGCAGGCCTACCAGGAAGCCGCGCGCCGGCTGAAGTTGTTGCGCGGCTTGCACAAGCGCGCCGAAACCCAGGACGAATTCACCGCTTACCTCGCGACGCTGGTGGAAACCCACCGCCGGAAAACCCGGCTGATCACGGAAATCCGGACCGCGCGAATCGCCATCCCGAAACCCGTAACCCCCTCGCGCGCACCTCGTTGAGCGAGGTGAACCGGTGATTCACGTGCACCGGGACATCGAAGGCCCGCCACGGGCGGTGACGCCTCTGGCCAGCGATGTCGCGGTGGCCCTGTTCCGCCGTCCGGCTCGGCGCCTCCCCGTCGAGCACGCGGCGGGACCCGCGCCAGGGCCACCGCGACCAGCTCTGTGACGCGATGAAAGCATGAGTCCATGAGCCCGGTGAGTCGCGCCCGCAAGAAGGCACCGCAGCCCGTCACCCACAGCGTGACCGGCCTGTTCAAGGACGTCCTGAACGACTTTTCGGCGCTGGGCGCCGACCCCGCGCCGGTCGACGTCGAGCTGCTCGCCTCCGAGGTCCTCGGCCAGTTCCACGACGTGCCCCTCGAAGAGGGCGAAGAGCCGCTGGGCCTCGAGCTGATCGCCTTCGCGCAGCGCAAGATCACGCCGGGTGCCGCCGCGCTGCTGGCCGCGCTGAAGGTCGTCGCCGAGACCGACGTCGAGCGCAAGGCCGCCGAAGACGGCCTGCAGGTCGTCCTCGGCCGCGGCATCCCCGCGCCGAGCTGGGCCGGGGCGCTGGGCCAGGTCACCGCCGGCGAGTGCTGGCGGACCGGGGACGTCTACGGCGACGAGTCGTCGCTGCTCTGCGTCTTCACCCACGGCGACCAGGCGCACGGCCTGCTCGCGCTGCTCGACTTCACCGAGGGCGGCCGCGTGCGGGACCTCGTCGTGATCGAGCAGCCCGGGGAGGTGCTCGCCGAGATGCGGGCGCAGGCCGACGCCGACCCGGAGCTGGTCGCCTTCGAGGCGGTCGACCCCGCGGAGGCGCACCGCCTGCTGTCGGACGGTCTCGCCGCGACCGACCACCTCGACGACGCCGACGTCAGCGAGGACTACGCGCGCTTCCACGCCGTCGCGCTGACGTGGTCGCGCGCGCTGCCGGAGCCCGCGCTCGTGCCTGAGGTCGCCGAGTGGTCGGACACCGAACGCGCCGCTGTCGTCGAGCAGTTCGTCGCGGCGAGCGGTGAGGACGCCGGCGCCGCCCGCGCGATCGGGCGCCTGCTGCTGGAGCACGGCCTGGAGACCGACCCCGCGAACCCGCTGCGCGTCGGGCCGGAGAAGATCGCCCGCTTCCTCGAAGGCCTGCTGGGCGAGGAGTTCGAGCTCGACGCCGACCACGCGGACGCCGTCGAGCCGGTCGTGCTGGCCTGGGTGCAGTGGACGGCGGACCGCGCCGGGCTGACCGAGACGGCGGTCGCCGCGCTCGACGAGGCCGTCGCCGACTACCTGAGCGAGTACGCCGACGAGGACGACTCGCCGCTCGAGCGCTACTTCGGCGACGTCGGCGACCTGTCGCCGACCGAGCTGGCGGACGCGCTGGAACGCCGGATGTTCGCCGTGCCGTCGCTGACCACGGAGATCGAGGACGAAGAGGTCGACCTCGACCCCACCGACCCCGACCAGCGCCGGGCGCTCGTCATCGCCGAGGCCGACGAGGACGAGGAAGAGCAGCGGCTGGTGCTGCGGGCGACGGTCGTCGACCAGCTGTGGGACGACGAGCCCGCCGAAGCCTGGCAGGCCGCGCAGCGCCTGCAGGAGGGCGAGCTCGACCGCGACGAGATCTTCGAGCAGCTGATCGACGCTCTGGAAGGCAGCTTGCTGGAGTCCGAGGAATCGCTGGAGTACGACGCCGACGCCTACGTGGAGGCGCTGGCCGAGCTCTGACGCGTTAGGGGAGGGGGTTCGCGGACTTCGCCTTGCGGCGGCGCTCCTGCAGCCGGTCGTCGAAGTCGACGACGAACGTTCCGGCGGCCATCGCGATCAGCAAGACCAGACCGAGCAACGCGCCGACCCACGTGAGGACCATCGTGAACATCGCGGGCCTCCTCCCCAGCTCAGAGCCGTTTTCCTGACTCCTTCAGGGTCGCTTTCCGAACGGGCGTCCGGTATCGGCCAACCGGTTAGGCCTCGCTGCCTCCCCTCGGCCGATCGGCCGGTGTTCCGGGGCGCAGCGTGCGGATGGTGCGCGTGTGGGTGAAGAATCAGAGCTTGCGCAGGCGAACCCGGTTGATCGCGTGATCGCAGTCCTTGCGCAGCACCAGGGTCGCCCGCGGCCGGGTCGGCTTGATGTTCTCCATCAGGTTCGGCTCGTTGATCGAGCGCCACAGGTGCCGCGCCTCGGCGCGGGCCTCGTCGTCGGGCAGGCCGGCGAAGTGGTGGAAGTGCGACGCCGGGTCGGCGAACGCCGTGTGCCGCAGCTCGAGGAACCGCTCGATGTACCAGCGCTGGATGTCGTCGGTGTGCGCGTCGACGTAGATCGAGAAGTCGAACAGGTCCGACACCATCAGCCGCGGGCCCGGCTGCAGCACGTTCAGGCCTTCGACGATGAGGATGTCCGGCTGCTGCACGACCTGCTCCTGGCCGGGCAGGATGTCGTAGGCCAGGTGCGAGTACACCGGCGCGGCGACGCGCTCGGCGCCCGACTTCACCTCGGTGACGAACCGCAGCAGCGCGCGGCGGTCGTAGCTCTCCGGGAAGCCCTTGCGGTGCATGATCCCGCGGCGCATCAGCTCGGCACGCGGGTACAGGAACCCGTCCGTGGTGACCAGGTCGACGCGGGGGTGGTCCGGCCAGCGGGCGAGCAGCGTGCGCAGGATGCGGGCGGTCGTCGACTTGCCGACCGCCACGCTCCCGGCGATGCCGATCACGTACGGGACCTTCGTGCCGCGGGAGTCGTCACCGAGGAACGTCGTGGTCGCTTCGTACAGCCGCTGGCGCGCGGCGACCTGCAGGTTGATCAGGCGGGACAGCGGGAGGTAGACGTCGGCGACCTCGGCCAGGTCGACCTGCTCGCCGAGACCGCGCAGCTTGACCAGCTCGGCCGCGGTCAGCGGCAACGGCGTCGAACTTCGCAGTTCTTTCCACTGTTCCCGGTGCAGCTCGACATACGGGCTGAGTTCGCGGACCCGGGTCATCGCACACTCCTCCGGCCGTCGCCTGCACTGGCGGACGTTCACCTGCGTGATTAACGGTAGGGCTTACGGCCGGTGAACGCGCTGTGATGTAGTCCACCCCGGGTTTCGGGTGATCACCGCGTGTGACGGAAGACCTCTTCCCAGGCCGCCGCGACCTGGCGCGCGCAGGTGGCGGGGTCGACGCCGCCGACGCCGGTGCCGAGGCCCGGCATCGCGATCGTGTCGACGATCTCGCGCACCGGACCCTCGTCGAGCCGCCCGTCGCGCCACTGCAGGAACACCGCGCGCGCCGCGAGGTAGGGGTGCACGGTGTCGGCGGGCAGCCGCTCGCCCGGTTCGCGCATGGTCGGCGCGCTGATCAGCCACGCCGGCTCGGCCTCGCCGGTCGGCACGACCACGGCCTCGCCGATCGGCAGCTCACCGCCGTGAAAAGCCAAAACCGCACTTCGGACGCTCTGCTCGACCCCGGGGAACGCCCGCGCGTACACCGCGTCGATGCCGCCGCGCATCCAGCCGTAGGAGTTGGCCGGGCTGACCACGGCCTGGGCGACGACGTCGAGGACCGACCCGCGGTGCACCCGGACGCGGCCCGTCAGCTTCTTCGCGGCGGCGGCCCACGCGGTGGCGAGTGGTTCATCGACGGCGCACAGCACCAGCTCCGGTGTGCGAGGGGAGACCGGCGGGTGCGTGCCCTCACGGCCGGTGTGCGTGCCCGAGTCGGCGGTCACGCCCTTAGCATCGCAAAAAATGCCACCGGGCGTAACCAGTTGGCGTACCGGCTGTCCGAGTGAAAGTCGCCACCCCCGTAGCCTGGGGATGTGTCACGCATCGCATACTTCGGCCCCCAGGGGACCTTCACCGAACAGGCCGCGCGGGTCCTCGCCGGCGGCGGAGAACTGATTCCGGTCGAGACCGTCCGGCTGGCGATGACGGCCGTCCGCAAGGGCGAGGCGGACGCCGCGTGCGTCCCCATCGAAAACTCGGTCGAGGGCGTGGTGCCCGCCACCCTCGACGCGCTCAGCGAGTCGACCCCGCTGGTCGCGGTCGCCGAGGCCATCCTGCCGATCCACTTCAGCGTGCTGACCCGGCGCGGCGGTGGCGACATCAAGACCGTCGCCAGTCACCCGCACGCGCTCGCGCAGGTCCGCGAGTGGCTGGAGGCGAACCTGCCGGACGCGCGCCCGGTGGCGTCGTCGTCGACCTCGGCAGCCGCGGTCGGGGTGCTGGAGCACCAGTTCGACGCGGCGGTGTGCGCGCCGGTCGCCGTCGAGCACTACGACCTCGACGTGCTGGCCACCGAGGTCGCCGACGTCGGCGACGCGGCCACGCGGTTCCTGCTGGTCCGCCCGCCGGGCGAGCTGCCGGAGCCGACGGGCGCCGACCGGACGTCCGTGGTCGCCGCGGCCGTGAACCGCACCGGCACGCTCGCCGAGCTGCTCACCGCGCTGGCCGACCGCGGGATCAACCTGACCCGGCTCGACGCGCGGCCGACGCGGAACAACTTCGGCGAATACCGCTTCTTCATCGACTTCGAGGGCCACCTGGCCGAGCCGCGGATCCTCGACGCGCTGACGGCGTTGCGCCGGCACTGCCGCAACCTGCGGTTCCTCGGCTCGCACCCGCGTGCCGACGGGACGCGCACCACGATCGAGCCCGGCTTCGGCAACGACGACTTCGTCGAGGCCGCCGTGTGGGCCGACGCGGTCCGCAAGGGGGACCTGGCGTGAGGTTGCTGCTCATCCGCCACGGGCAGACCGACGGGAACGTCCGCGGCGCGCTCGACACCGCCCTGCCGGGCCCGCCGCTGACGGAACTGGGCCGCACGCAGGCCGCGGACCTCGCGTTTCGGCTGGCGGAGGAGCCGATCGCCGCGGTCTACGCGTCGCAGGCGACCCGCGCGCAGCAGACGGCCGCGCCGCTGGCCGCGCAGTTCGGCCTGGACGTCCAGGTCGTCGACGGCGTCCACGAGGTGACCGCCGGCGACCTGGAGGGCGCGACCGACCACGAGTCGATCCGGACGTACATGGAGACCGTGCGGCGGTGGACGCTCGGCGAGCTGGCACCGGCGCTGCCCGGCGGCGAGAGCGGCACCGACGTGCGCACCCGCATGCTCGACGCGGTCGGCAGGCTGCGCGCCAAGCACGAGCAGGCCGACCCGGACAGCGTGATCGCGCTGGTCAGCCACGGTGGCGCGATCCGATTGTCGGGCGAGTGGCTGGCGTCGAACGTCCACGCGGACGTCGCCAACGCGGCGCTCATCCCGAACACCGGCCTGATCGAGCTGGAAGCCCGGCCGGACGGCCAATGGCACTGCCTGACTTGGGTTGACACCCCGCTCTGATCGTCACGAAAGTGTGATCCCGTCACGTTTGAGACACGTTTGGTGGGGAATTAACGGTACGAACCAACCTGCCGGAGATCCGTACGTCTACCCAGTAGCACCACACCAGGGAGGCGATTGACATGGTTCGGACGAAGCTTTCTCGGTTGCTGCCGGTTGTCGCGGCTTCGGCGGGCGTCCTCGCGCTTTCCGCCTGCGGGAGTGGCGGGACCACCAACGCGGCGAGCAGCTCGACCCCGTCGACGACGGCCTCGCCCACCTCCACGACCGTCACCTCGACGGCACCCAGCACGCCCAGCTCGACGGTCGCCGCGCCGCCGGTCGCGCAGCCCGCAGGTGACGGCCTCTGCAAGGCCGGCGACGTCACGCTGTCGCTCGGCCAGGGCGACGCGGGCGCCGGCTCGATGTACCGGCCGCTGCTGATCAAGAACACCAGCGCGAAGGCCTGCGAGATCCAGGGCTTCCCCGGGGTCTCCTACGTGGCGGGCAACGACGGCCACCAGGTCGGCAAGGACGCGTTCCGCGAAGGCACCAAGGGCAACGCGGTCAAGCTGGACCCGGGCCAGACGGCGGCCGCCGACATCCAGTTCGTCAACGTGCAGAACTTCGACCCGGGCACCTGCCAGCCGACGGCGGTGAAGGGCCTGCGGATCTACCTGCCGCAGGAGACCGCGTCGAAGTTCGTGCCGACCGACGGCACGGCGTGCGCGAGCACGAAGATCCCGGGCAACCAGCTCTCGGTGAAGACGGTCCACCCCGCCTAAATGCGGCCGCAGATCTCCTGGGCCTGCACGAGGTGCCGCTGGCCGGAGATGTCGTTGAAGTGCAGGCTGAGCACCATCCTCGCGACGCCGTCGATGTGGTCGGCCAGCGGCTGGTAGGTGGCGTTGACCTGGGCCGCGGCCGCGGAAAGCTCGCGGGCCGCGGTCATCCGGTGCAGCCGTTCGGGCGTGAGGCCGGGCGTCAGCGACGGCTGCGTGTCCCGGCTCGTGTCCGGCAGCTCGCCGACGCGGTCGAGGGCCTGGCACGCGGCCAGCGCGTCGTCGAGCGCGCCCGCGTGCACGCCGGACAGGCCCCACAGCAGCCCGAGCACGCCGCCGCCCAGCACGAACCCGGCCACCGCGCACAGCACCAGCATCCGGCGCGACTGCGGCGCCGCCTTGACCTCTTCGGACTCGGACTCGCCGGAGGGCTCGTCGAAGTCGGGGCCGGCGTCGGTGCCGGTTCCGGGGTCCACGGTGCGCATAGCCGCCTCCTCACCGCCGGGGTGATGAGACATTTCAGCTCACAAACCCGGTTCCTGGTGCTGTAGCGGCGCGGCTGAGTCCGATTTGTCATCCAGCGGGAAGCGGCGCAGCGCGACGGCCGCGAAGGCGGCGATCACCAGCATCGCCAGCCCCGAGACGGCGAACGTCCGCGCCGCCGTCCCGAGCGCCGTGGTCAGCACCCCGCCGAGCAGCGCGCCGAGCGGGATCGCGCCCCAGACGACCGTGCGCCACACCCCGAGCACCCGGCCGAGCAGCTCGCCGGGCACGAGCGTGTGCCGGGCGGTCGCGAGCACGACGTTCACCGCGACGACGGCGGCCGCGAACAGGCCGAACAGCGCTGCGCCGGCGACCGGCGAGCGCACCAGGCCCATCCCGCCGAAACCGGCACCGCAGCAGACGATCCCGCCGGCCACGACCGCGCGCCGCCCGGCCGCGCGCACCAGCCGCGGGGCGGCACCCGCGCCGAGCAGGCCGCCGATGCCGCCGACGAACGCGAAGAAACCGAAGGTCGCGTCGGACAGGTGGAGGTCGTCGAGCGCGTAGAGCACCAGCTGCGCCTGCGCGAGCTCGCTGACCAGGCTGAGCAGCCCGGCGATGACGACCAGCCGCAGCAGCAGGGCGTTGCCGCGCAGCCAGCGCAGGCCGTCGGCCAGGTCGGTGCGCAACCGCGCCGTCGGTTCCTCGCCGCGGCCGCGGTAGGTGCCGGCCAGCCCGAGCAGGACCGCGGCCGCGATCGCGAAGCCCGCGGAGTTGAGGATGAAGGGGAACGCGGCGAAGAGCGCGAAGGTCAGGCTGCCGATCGGGCCGCCGAGGAACGTCTGGCCGACGATCTCGCACGCCTGCAGCTTGCTGTTGGCGCCGTCGAGCGAGCCGTCGCCGACGACGGCGGGGACCAGGGCGTTGGCCGCGCTGTCGGCGACCGTCTCGGCGGTGCCGATGACCAGCGCGGTCAGGTAGACCAGCCAGATCGTCATCCCGCCCGCGGCGACGAGCACGGCGAGGGTGCCGACCGCGGCCGCGCGGGCGGTGTTCGCGACGACCATCGCGCGCCGCCGGTCGATCCGGTCGACCAGCGCGCCGGCGACAGCGGCGAAGAGCAGCCAGGGCAGGAACTGCGTCGCGGACAGCCCGGCGATGAGCACGGGGTCGTGGGTCAGGGTCGTGGCGAGCAGGGGCAGGGCCACCTTGCCGATGCCGTCGCCGAGGTTCGACACGGCACTCGACGTCAGCAGCCACCGGAGTCTTCGGGTCTGGTCCATTCCGGGCCCCCAGCACGTATCGCAGTCGCCCCATGACTTCGGGTAACAGGATAAGCGCGCGGTCAGCCGCCTGCGGTCACGTTGTGGCTTCAGCCCCAGCCGAGCTCGTGCAGCCGGGCGTCGTCGATGCCGAAGTGGTGGCCCAGCTCGTGCACGACGGTGATCAGGACTTCTTCGACGACCTCGTCCTCGTCTTCGCACATCGAGAGGATCGGCTGCCGGTAGATCGAGATCCGGTCGGGCAGCACCCCGCCGTACGACGACGTCCGCTCGGTCAGCGCGATCCCGTGGTAGAGCCCGAGGATGTCCGGCGCCTCCTCGTTGAACTCCTCGACGAGCACGACGACGTTGTCCATCGCCCGCGCGAACTCGGCGGGCACCTCGTCCAGGGCCTCCGAGACCAGTTCCTCGAACCGCTCCCGGCTCATCTCGACGGGCATCAGCCGCTGGTCTTGGTCGACGGCGGGGCGGAGCTCGACGTCGCCGGGCCGCCGCCACCGTCCGACGGCGGGCCGCCGTCCTGGGGCTGGCCGCCGTCCGGGCCCGCCGGGGCGGCCTTGACGCTGCCGGTGACCGCCTGCAGGCCGCTCTTGTCCGGCAGCAGCGCCGCGACCTTGCAGTTGACCTTGGTCGAGCCGGCGTCCCAGCTCTCCTGCTCCCGCAGGTCCCAGGTCAGGATCAGCTTCTTCGCGTCGAGGTCGGCGCCGCCGGTGTAGTCCGCGGCCTGCTTGGTGCACTCGGTGTCGAGCCAGGCCTTCTGGTCGTCCTGCTTCGGGTACGCGTCCTTGAACTTCGACTTGAGGTCGAGGGTCGCGATGATCTCGTAGGAGTGCGGCTTCGCGCAGTCGATCGGGTCGCCGACGCCCTTGCCCTGCAGCGCGAGGCAGGTGCCCGGCTCGAACACGAGCGACTGGTCCTGCTCCTTCGCCGGCCCGGTGGTCGGCAGCAGCTTGCCGCCCGGGCCCGCCCACTGCAGGCCGCACCGCAGCTGGCGGTCGCCGTCGTCCCACTGCGACGGCGTCGGGCGCAGCAGGTTCGTCGTCAGCTTTCCGTAAGGATCGAGGTTGTGGCCGAGGTACGGCTTCACGTCCGAGGTGCACTTCTGCTGCGCGATCTGCTGCCACTGGTCCAGCGACGGCACCGGCGCACCCTCCGGGAACTGGGCGCCGATGTCGACGAGCGCCGTCACCTCGAACAGGTGCGGCTGGGTGCAGACGACCTTGCGCGCGTCGCTCGCGTCCGGGTTGTCCCAGGTCAGGCAGCTGCCGGGCGGCGAGTGGAAGGCCTCTTCGGCCTCCGGCGAGAGCTTGCCCGCGCCACCTCCGGCGCCGCCGGCGAAGCCGTCGGTACCGGTGAACAGGACGCTGAGGGCGAGCGCGATGAGCGCGCCCGCGAAGATCCCGCCCATCACGACGCGGGTGCGCAGCGTCTGCGTGGCGGTGGGGAACCGATCGGCGCTGGGAGACATCGCAGTCCATGATGCCCGCGCCGCGCGCGACGTGCGCGACCTGGGTGGTTAGGGTGGGTCACGGTTTCGTGGTGGCCGGGATTACGGAGCGCACATGACGCAGGACAACAACACTGGGGACCAGCCGCCCCCCGAGCCGCCGAAGCGCGGTTCGATGAGATTCCAGGACTCGAACACACAGCCCAAACAGCCTTCGGTCGCGGAGCAGCGGGCTCGTCAGCAGGCTCTCAAGCAGGAGGAGCGGGACGAGGAGCTGGCCCGCCAGGCCGACGCCAAGGCGGCGACCCGGCGCAAGATCCTGATCGGCAGCGGTGTCACGGTCGGGCTCGTCGGCCTGGTCGCGACGTTCTACACGGTCGCCAAGCCGCAGGGCGAGGTCACCGCGGTCTGCACCGACTCGAACGGCATCGTCCAGAACGACGACTACTGCGACGACAACTACGTGACGAGCCACGGCGGCTACCACAGCGGTGGCTTCCTGTTCCTGCCGATCGGCGGTGGCGGCTACAACAGCTACCGCTACAACTACGGCGGCACCGGGGTCATCGGGCAGCGGGTGAGCGGCGGCTCGTACGACGCGCCGTCGTCGCGGACCAGCGTCAACACGAAGTCCGGCAAGTCCGTCCAGCGCGGCGGCTTCGGCATCAGCGGCAAGAGCGGCAGCACCGGGAGCACCGGCGGCAGCGGCAAGAGCGGGGGATCGTAGGTGTACCGGGACCGGCGTGAGCCGCGGCGCGACTGGCAGCGGATCGTCGAGGAGCAGGGACTCGTCTACGGCACGCCGGCCCGCGACGCCAGCGGCCGCACGCGGCCGTACTGGGACGAGTCGGTGCACTACGTATTCGACATGGACGAGGTCCTGTCGCTCGAGGCGGACGTCGAACTGCTGCACTCGATGTGCCTGGAGGCCGTCGACAACGTCGTGACGACCGAGGGCTACCAGCGGTTCGGCATCCCCGAGTGGGTCTGGCCGCACATCGCCGAGTCGTGGAAGCGGCAGGATCCGCACGTCTACGGCCGGTTCGACCTGCGCTACGACGGCAAGTCGCCGGCCAAGCTGCTGGAGTACAACGCGGACACGCCGACGACGCTGCTCGAGGCGTCGCTGCTGCAGTGGCACTGGAAGACCGACGTCTTCCCGGACGACGACCAGTGGAACTCGATCCACGAAAAGCTCGTCGAGCGCTGGGCTTTCCTGCAGGACAAGCTGCCGTCGAACGAGCTGCACTTCACCTGGTCGGCGGCCGATCCGAGTGGCGAGGACAACGTCACCACGGCGTACCTGCAGGAGACGGCGGCCGAGGCCGGGCTCGACACGGTGGGGCTGGCGATCGAGGAGATCGGCTGGGACCCGGTGCTCAAGCGGTTCGTCGACCTCGAAGAGTCGCAGATGGCGACCGTGCTGAAGCTGTACCCGTGGGAGTGGGTGGTCGACGAGGAGTTCGGCCGCCACGCCGTCGAGTCGCTGCCGCGGACACTGTGGATCGAGCCGCTCTGGAAGATGATCCTCTCCAACAAGACGCTGCTGGCGATCCTGTGGGAGAACTACCCGGGCCACCCGAACCTGCTGCCCGCGTTCGCCGACGACCCGGGCCTGCTCACCGAGTACGTCCGCAAGCCGAAGCTGGGCCGCGAGGGCGCGAACGTCCAGATCGTCGCGACCGGCTACGAGACCCAGACCGACGGCGTCTACGGCGCCGAAGGGTTCGTCTACCAGGCGTTCGACCCGCTGCCCGAGTTCGACGGCTACCGGCCGGCGCTCGGCGCGTGGATCGTCGGCGACAGCTCCGCCGGCCTGGGCATCCGGGAGACCGGCGGGCTCGTCACCGACGACGGTGCCGCATTCGTCCCACATCGCATCCCCGAAGCGTGATACAACACCGTCGCTGATCAGCTCTTTCCTCCTGGGAGACAACTCGTGAACACGACCCTTGCGCTGTCCGACACGTTCGGCTCCGACCTCGTGCGGGGGATCGGCGCGATCCTGCTGTACGGCGTCATCGGCCTGCTGCTGATGTTCGCCGGCTTCTACGCGATCGACTGGACCACGCCGGGCAAGCTGTCGAAGCTAGTGACGCAGGGCCTGCCGAACGCGGTGATCGTCACCGCGTCCGGGATGCTCTCGATGGCGTTCATCGTGGTCGTCGCGATCTTCAACTCGGCCAGCGACCTGACGGAAGGCCTGATCACGTCGCTGGTCTACGGCCTGCTCGGCATCATCGTCCAGGTGATCGCGGTCCGGCTGCTGGAGTGGGCGACCCGCATCGACGTGGCCTCGACCATCGAGAGCGAGAAGTTCGCCCCGGTGAGCATCGTCGTCGCGGCGGCGCACCTCGGCCTGGGCCTCGTGGTGGCGGTCGGCATCTCCTGACCCGATGATTGTGAGCCGGGTCACGCAGCGCGTGGCCCGGCTCCTCCGTTCGCACTAGCGTGGGGTTCGTGCGCCTGCTGAGGACACCGGACGACCGGTTCACGGACCTGCCCGACTTCCCCTTCGAGCCCAAGTACGTCGAGCTCGACGACCCCCACGGCGGCGTGATCAGAGTGGGTTACGTGGAGGCGGGCCCGGCCGACGGCCCGGTGGTGCTCCTCCTCCACGGCGAGCCGAGCTGGTCGTACCTGTACCGGAAGATGCTCCCGGTCCTGGCCTCGGCGGGCCTGCGAGCAATCGCCCCGGACCTGGTCGGCTTCGGCCGGTCCGACAAGCCGGGCGACCTGACAGACCACACGTACGCGCGCCACGTGGAGTGGATGCGAGGATTCGCGTTCGACGCGCTGGACCTCCACGACGTCACACTCGTCGGCCAGGACTGGGGTGGCTTGATCGGGCTGCGCTTGGTGGCGGAGAACCCAACGAGGTTCGCGCGGGTGGTGGCGGCCAACACGGGCTTGCCGACGGGCGACATCGACATGCCGGCGGTGTGGCATTCGTTCCGCGAGGCGGTCCAGAAGGCCCCGGTCCTGGACGTCGCGAGGTTCGTCCAGTCGGGGTGCACTTCGAAGCTGTCGGAAGAGGAGCGGGCGGCGTACGACGCACCGTTCCCGAACGAGATGTACAAGGCGGCGCCGAGGGCGATGCCGGGGCTGGTGCCGTACCGCCCGGACGACCCGGCATCGGAGGCGAACCGGGCGGCGTGGAAGACGCTGACGGAGCTGGAGATCCCGTTCCTGGTGGCGTTTTCGGACGGAGACCCGATCACGGGCGGAATGGGCCCGATCTTGAAGCGTTCGATGAAGGGCGCGCAAGGTTTGGACCACCCGATGATCGCGGGGGCGGGGCACTTCCTGCAGGAGGACAAGGGCGAGGAGCTGGCGGGGCACGTAGCCCGGTTTGTGCGCGGCTGAGCAACCCTGAGCCAGCAAGAGAACAGGCGGCCGGCAACGCAGGCAGACCACGAGGTCACCAGACCTCCCCCGCCCCTCGTCCCAAGCCGCAGTTCAGTCGACGATCAGGTTTGTCAAGGCACGCTTTCCCGCCTTGACAAACCTGAGCGGCGACTGAAAATCCAACCGGAGGGGCGGGGGAGGTCGGACCCGCTCACCCGGGACGGACATCGAAAGCCAGCCATGGTCTTTTGCTTTTCGTCGCGACAAAAAGCAAAAGACCTGTCCTCGCCGGACGGGCAGGCTCCGGGATGGCCGGGGTTTCGCTGTCCCCTCACCTTCTCGGGTGGGTCCGCTGGGTGGTCATCCCGTCGCCTGAACGAGGCCTATCACTTTGAGCCAGGCCCGCAAGCTTTTGTTTTTTCCCTCGCCTCGGGCCGTGGGTTGCGGGCCTGGCTCAAAGTGATTTACCGGCCTCAGGCGACGGGATGACCACCCAGCTTCTTCTGGTTCAAAGCGCCGCGTGCGTTGCCTTCAGCGCGTCCACCAGGATGTCCAATCCTTCTTGCGCTTCTTCTGCCGTCAGCGTCATGGGTGGGCCCAGCCTCAGCACGTTTCCGTGCAATCCACCCTTTCCGATCAGCAGTCCTCGCTTCTTCGTCTCCTCCAGCATTCTTGCCGCTGCCGGGACGTTCGGTTCCATTGTTCCCGGCTTGATCAGCTCTACTCCGATCATCAGGCCCTTGCCTCGTACCTCGGCCACGATTGGTGAAGACGCGGCCTGGAGGCCGGAGATCAGCTGCGCTCCTCGGGCTGCGCAGTTGGCCTGCAAGTCGTGGTCCTTGATGTAGTCCAGGACCGCCGTTGCTCCCGCCATTGATACCGGGTTGCCGCCGAACGTCGAGAACGACTGGGCCTGGAAGCAGTCCAACACGTCTCCGCGGGCCACCACGCCGCCCACCGCCAGCCCGTTTCCGAGTCCCTTTGCGAACGTCATCATGTCCGGGGTTACGCCGTGGGCCTCGATGCCCCAGAAGTGCTCGCCCGTTCGGCCCCAGCCCGTCTGGACCTCGTCCGAAATGAACAGCACTCCGTAGGAATCGAGCACTTCCTTCATCGCCCGGAACAGGCCGTCCGGGGGGAGGCTGAAGCCGCCCACCCCCTGGATCGGCTCCGCGATCAGGCAGGCCACGTCGCCCGCCGTTGCCGTGTCCAGGACGTCCACCAGGTCCGCCACGCACGCGTCGATGTAGTCCGCGTCCGACAAAGCACGGAACGGGCTTCGATACCGGTAGCCGCCGTGGACGTAGTTGACCTTCACCGGGCTCAGCGCCGATGCCGACCAGCCTCGGTTGCCCGTGATCGCCACCGTTCCGAACGAGCGGCCGTGGTAGCTGTTGCGCATCGCCAGGACCTGGTTGCTGCGGCGGAACTGCGTTGCCAGCATCAGCGCCGTGTCGTTGGCCTCGCTGCCCGAGTTCGTGAAGAACACCTTCGCGTCCGGGATGTTCGACAGCTTGGCGATCCGCTCGGCCAGCTCGACCTGGGACCGGATCAAGTACAGCGTCGACGTGTGGAGGATGCCCGTGTCGAGCTGCTTGCGGACCGCGTCGCCGATCTCCGCGACGTCGTAGCCCATCGAGTTCGTCAGCACGCCGGCGAAGAAGTCGAGGTACGTGCGACCTTGCGAGTCCGTCATGCGGCGGTCGTGCGCGTGCACGATCTCGATCGGCTCTTCGTAGAGCAGGGACATCCAGGACGGCATGACTGCGCGGTGGCGGGCCAGCAGCTCGTCGGTCATCGAACGCCTCCTCGGGGTCTCAAGCGAGTATGAGGAGGCCGTGAACAGCGCTTCAACGATCAGACTGTCGGGATAACCCAGTAGGGACGCACAGTCTGTACGGACTACCCTCAGTCCTCGTGATTGACCCCAGGACTCTGCGCGATGACCCGGAAGCCGTGCGCGCGTCGCAGCGCGCCCGTGGTGAAGACGAGGGAGTGGTCGACAAGCTGCTCTCCCTCGACACCCGGCGCCGGTCTTCGATCGCGGCCGCCGACAAGCTGCGCAACGAGCAGAAGCTCCTGGGCAAGCAGATCCCGAAGGCGCCGCCGGAGGAGAAGCAGCAGCTGCTCGCCACCGCCAAGGACCTCGCCGCGCAGGTCAAGGCCGCCGAAGCCGAGCAGAACACCGCGTCGGAGGAGTTCGACCAGCTCTTCCGGACCGTGCCGAACCTCGTGCACCCGGACGCGCCCGTCGGCGGCGAGGACGACTTCGCCGTGGTCAAGCACGTCGGCGAGCCGACGAAGTTCGACTTCACCCCGAAGGACCACCTCGAGCTGCTCGAAGCGCTCGGCGGCGTCGACATGGAACGCGGCGCCAAGGTCTCGGGCTCGCGGTTCTACTTCCTCACCGGCGTCGGCGCCCAGTTGCAGCTCGGCCTGCTCAACATGGCCATCGCGCAGGCCCTCGAAAACGGCTTCACGCCGATGATCACGCCGTCGCTCGTGCGCCCGGAGATCATGGCCGGCACCGGCTTCCTCGGCCAGCACTCGAGCGAGATCTACCACCTCGAGGACGACGACCTCTACCTCGTCGGGACGTCGGAGGTGCCGCTCGCCGGCTTCCACGCCGACGAGATCCTCGACCTGAACGACGGCCCGAACCGCTACGCGGGCTGGTCGTCCTGCTACCGGCGCGAGGCCGGCTCGTACGGCAAGGACACCCGCGGCATCATCCGCGTCCACCAGTTCGACAAGGTGGAGATGTTCGTCTACGCCAAGCCGGCCGACGCCGAGGCGGAGCACGAACGGCTGCTCGGCTGGGAAGAGCAGATGCTGGCGAAGATCGAGGTGCCCTACCGGGTGATCGACACCGCGACCGGCGACCTCGGCACGTCCGCGCACCGCAAGTTCGACTGCGAAGCGTGGATCCCGACGCAGGACACCTACCGCGAGCTGACCTCGACGTCGAACTGCACGACGTTCCAGGCCCGCCGCCTCTCGGTCCGCTACCGCGACGACAACGGCAAGCCGCAGATCGCCGCGACGCTCAACGGCACGCTGGCCACCACCCGGTGGATCGTCGCGATCGTCGAGAACCACCAGCAGGAGGACGGCTCGGTCCGCGTGCCCGAGGCGCTGCGACCGTTCGTCGGCGGCAAGGAAGTCCTCACGCCTCGCTGATTTGGGTGGATCCGCGGTGCCGCTCCGTTCGTCCCAGTAGTGTCCGGGCCGAACGGGAGGATCCATGCGGATGAAGTGGCAGGTCGTGGCGGCGGTGGCGGCCCTGACCGTGGTCTCCGGCTGCTCGGTGGCCGTCAACGGGACGGCGTCGCCGGTGCCGGGTCAGGGGCCGATCGTGACGGCCGTCGACGCCTGCACGCTGCTCGACCAGGAGCAGGTCGACGCGCTCGGCTACGAGTCCCCCGGCCGCTCGGTGCAGGAGAACAAGGAGCGGCTGCAGGCGCCGATGTGCCTGTGGAGCAGCAAGGACGACATCGAGCCGTCGGCCACGCTCAACGTCGGCTACGCGACGGACCTGGACTTCAACGAGTACATCGCCGGCGCCGTCCCGAAGTCCGATCCGCAGCAGCTCGGCGGCTTCACCTGGACGCAGTACCCGTCGATCCTCGCCGACGACTGCGTGTTCTACGCCATCCTCGGTGACCAGTCCTTCGCGTTCGTCAGCGTCTCGGGCCCGGAGCTGGCCAAGTCGTGCGAGCTGGCGAAGACCGTGGTCCCGCAGGTCGCGGCCCACCTGCCCGGTGGCCAGGCCGCGCCGCCGATCACCCCGGCCGGGCCGAAGAAGGCGGAGCCGGGCGGGCCGCTGCTGTCGGCCGACCCGTGCGCGATGCTGAAGCCGGACCAGGTGGCGCAGCTGAAGAACATCTCGCCCACCGGCGAGAAGGACACGTCGTCCACGGTGCCGAACGCGTCCTACTGCCTCTGGGACGACACCGACGGCAGCGAGGGCCAGAAGGCGTTCGAGGTCTGGTTCGGCCCGAGCACGCCGATGACCGATTGGCCGGGCGTGAAGGGCGTCAACCCGCTCGAGACCGTCGACGTCGGCGGCAAGAAGTGGGGCGTCTACCCGAACCTCGGCGGCCTGCGCGTCACGTGCGGCGCGTTCCTGCCGATCACCGAAACGTCGTCGGTGCAGGTGGTCAGCGGGTTCATCGGCGACGACGCGAAGACGTGCGACGTCGTCAAGCAGGGCCTGCCGCTGGTGACCGCGAACCTGCCGGGTTAGTCCTTCGCCACCTGGTCGGCGATGTGGCGCGCGATCTCCAGCGCGCTCGTCGCGGCCGGCGACGGCGCGTTCAGGACGTGCACCTGGTCGCGCGCGGTCTCGATGAGGAAGTCGTCGACGAGCGAGCCGTCGCGGCGCATGGCCTGCGCGCGCACGCCGGAGCCGTGGCGGACGATGTCGTCGGCGGTGACGGCCGGGACGAGCCGGGCGAGGCTCGCGGCGAACCGCTTCTTCGAGAACGAGCGCCGCACCTCGTCGAGGCCGGTCGGGAACGCGTACTTCTTCGCCAGCCGCCACGCGCCTGGGAAGGCGGCGACCTCGGCGACGTCCTTCGCGGAGAAGTCGCGCCAGCGGTAGCCCTCGCGGCGCAGCGCGAGCACGGCGTTCGGGCCGGCGTGGACGCTGCCGTCGAGCATCCGCGTGAGGTGCACGCCGAGGAACGGCAGCGTCGGGTCCGGCACCGGGTAGATCAGGCCCTTGACCAGGCCGCGGCGTTCGGGCTTGAGCTCGTAGTACTCGCCGCGGAACGGCACGATCTTCGCCGACGGCGTCAGCCCGGCCAGCCGCGCGACGCGGTCGGAGTGCAGGCCGGCGCAGTTGACGAGCGCGTCGGCCTGGACGACGTCTTCCCCGGTCGCGACCTCGACGCCGCCGTTCGCCCCCGCGCGGATGGCCAGCACGGGGCTGTTCAGCCGCAGGTCGACACCGGCTTCGTCGAGGAGCCGGACGAGCGCGGCGCAGACGCCGGGGAAGTCGATGATCCCGGTGGACTCGACCCGCAGCGCGGCGACGCAGGCGACCTCGGGCTCGTACTCGCGCGCTTCGGCGGGGGAGACCTTCTTCGCGGGCACGCCGTTGGCCTCGGCCCGCTCGGCGAGGGTGTTCAGCGCGGGGATCTCGCGCTCGTCGGTCGCGACGACGAGCTTCCCGCACACCTCGACGGGCACGCCGTACTGCCGCGCGAAGTCCACGATGGACCGGTTGCCGGCGACGGACATGCGCGCCTTGAACGACCCTGGCTTGTAGTAGAGCCCGGCGTGCACGACGTTCGAGTTGTGCCCGGTCTGGTGGGCCGCCCAGCGGGATTCCTTCTCCAGCACGGTGACGTCCAGCCCGCGCCTGGTCAGCTCCCAGGACACGGCCAGACCGACGATCCCGCCCCCGACCACTACGACGTTGCGCACGGTCGACCAGGCTACGCGAGCGGGGAAGGGCCTGGTGAGGCGGTCAGTCCGGCCGCGCTCAGTGCCTTCTGGGTGTTCATCGCCAGCCCCGTCGCGTAGGCGCGCTCGAAACCGTCCGCGCCCAGCTCCGCCGCTGCCCGGCTCCGCACCGACGACACGTCCGGGTCACCGGCGATCGACGTCCCGCGCACGCCCGCCGCCGCGCCCAGGAGCGTGGCCGCCTGGTCCGGCGGCACGACCCCGGCCAAACCCTCCAAGGCGAACGCCACCACGTCGCCCGCGTGCCACTGGCGGCCGGTCAGCAACGCCGACCGGTGCAGCTGGGCCGCTTCGGCGGGACGTCCTTCGGCCACGGCCAGCCACCCGAGCGAGATCATCGTCATCGCGCGGACCGTCTCCGCCGCGAACGAGCCGCCCGGGCACTCCGCCAGCGCTTGTTCGCACCACGTACGGGCCGCGGTCAGGTCACCGGCCAGCCGGGCCAGGTTCGCCAAGCCGACGTACGCCGCCGCGCGGGACTCCGGCATGCCCGACCGGCGGGCCGTCGCCGCCGCCAGTTCGTAGTCCGCGCGGGCACCCGCCGGGTCGCCCGCCAGCAAGCGCGTCCACGCTCGGCGGCAGATCAGGTCGGCCGCGTCGTCCGTCGCGCCGATCTCGTGCATCAGCGCCAGTGCCTCGTCCATCAGCGGGACGGCGGCGTCGTGCTCGCCACGCCACGTCAGCAGCTGCGACAGGTGGTCCAGCGCCATCGACAAGCCCCACCGCTCACCCAGCGCGCGGAACTGGGCCGCGCCCTCGCGCAGGCCTTCCTCGGCGCCGGCCAGGTCGCCGGTCATCATCGACCGCAGGCCCATGCCCGTCGGCAGCAGCGCCCACGCCCAGGCGTCGCCGGTCGCCAGCAGGCCCTCGCCGCGGCCGAGCAGCTCGTCGTCGTCGCCGGGCGGGCCCACGACGACACCCATCAGCATCACCAGCATCGGGTTCCGGGGCGACCAGTCGCCGTCCGCCGCGTACCGCCGGACCAGCGGCAGGTACTGCTCCAGCGACTCGTCCGGGTGCCCGGACAACGCGCCGAGCACGCACACCAGGAACTCCTCGACGTACTCCTCGCGCAGCTCCGGCGGGGTCCGCGAGACGACGGCCAGCGACAGTCCGGCGCCCTCGAACCGCCGTCCGCGCATCCACCAGTACATCGCCAGCAGCGGCACCAGCCGCAGCGCGAGCGCGACGTCGTGCTCGGTTGCCCAGCGCAGCGCGGCGAGGAGGTTGTCGTACTCGGCGTCGATCCGGTCGAGCCACTCCAGCTGGGCCGCCGTCCGCAGCATCGGGTCGGCTTCCTCGGCGAACCGCAGGAAGTACTCGGCGTGCGCGCGGTGGATCGCCTCCGTCTCGCCCGCTTCGGCGAGCTTCTCGGCGCCGAACGCTCGGATCGTCTCCAGCATCCGGAACCGGCCGCCGACGGCCTCGACCAGCGACTTGTCCGCCAGTTCGAGCACCAGCCCATCGTCCGCGCCGCCGACTTCGGCCGCCGCGGCGAGCGTCGCGCCGCCGGGGAACACCGCCAGGCGCCGGGCCAGCTCGCGTTCGTCGTCGCCGAGGAGGTCCCAGCTCCATTCGACGACGCCGCGCAGCGAGCGGTGGCGCGCCGCGGCCGTCCGGCTGCCGCGGCCGAGCAGCCGGAACCGGTCGTCGAGCCGGGCCGCGATCTCGCCGAGCGCCAGGCTGCGGACGCGGGCCGCGGCCAGCTCCAGCGCCAGCGGCAGGCCGTCGAGGGCCGCGCAGAGGTGCTGGACGTCGCCGACGGTGTCGTCGTCGAGGACGAACGCGGGGTCGCTCGCCGCCGCGCGGTCGGCGAACAACCGGACCGACGGGTACGCCAATGCCTCCGCGGCGGGCGTGCCCGGCGGCGGGACGGCCAGCCGCGGCACCGGCGCCAGCTGCTCGCCGGTGATGCCGAGCGGCTCGCGGCTGGTGGCCAGCACCCGCAGTCCCGGGCACGCGGCGAGCAGCCGCGCGGCCAGCCGGGCCGCGACGTCGACGACGTGCTCGCAGTTGTCGAGCACGAGCAGCGCCGAGCGGTCGCGCAGCGCCGAGATCAGCCGTTCGGCCGGGTCCTGCGGGCCGCCTCGCGAGCTTTCGCGCAGGCCGAGCGCGGCCAGCACCGCGCCGGCGACGTCGGCACCGCGGTGCGGCGCGAGTTCGACGAACGCGACCGGCCCCGCCTCCGCGGCCGCGACTTCGACGGCCAGCCGCGTCTTGCCGGTGCCACCCGGCCCGGTCAGCGTCACGAGCCTGCTGCGTCCCAGCAGGTCCGCGACCTGCCGCAGCTCGCCGTCGCGGCCGACGAAGCTGGTCAGCTGCGCGGGCAACGCCGGTATCGCCGGCTTCTCGGTCTCGCCGCGCAGCACGGCGAGGTGCGCTTCGGCGAGGTCTGGACCAGGGTCGGCGCCCAGCTCGTCGGCGAGTGTGCGGCGGGCGTCCTCGAACGCGGCCAGCGCGTCGGCCGGCCGTCCGGCGGCGGTCAACGCGCGGACGAGCTGCGCCCGCGGGCGTTCGCGAAGCGGCTGCGCGGCGACGGTTTCGCGCAGCTCGGCGAGGACGTCCTCTGCGCGTCCCAGCGCCAGCCGGGCCTCGACGTGGTCGTCCGCGGCGTCGGCCCGCAGCTCGTCGAGCCGGACGGCCTGCGCGGCGGCGAAGGGCGCGTCGGCCACGTCGGTGAACGCGGGCCCGCGCCACAACGCCATCGCTTCACTGAGGACAGTCGCCGCGCGCGCGTGCTCGCCGTTCTTCAGCAGCGTGCGGCCTTCGCGGGCCAGGCGTTCGAAGGCAGATGCGTCCACTTCGTCCGGTTCGACGACCAGCCGGTAGCCCGCCGCGGTGAATTCGACCGGCGCCAGGTGCTTCACCGCCGTCCGCAGCCGCGAGACCTGTGACTGCAGGGCGTTCGCGGCGCCCTCGGGCGGGTGTTCGCCGTACATGCCGTCGATCAGCCGGTCCGCCGGGACGAACCGGCCGGCCTCCAGGGCGAGCAACGCCAGCAGTGTCCGCGACCGCGGGCCGCCCACCGCCACCTGCGTGCCGTCCGTTTCCCACGCCGCGACGGCCCCCAGTACCCCGAAACGCATGTGCCCAGCTTAAGACGGTGGCCGACCTGCGGAAGTTGTCACTCGAAAGTGGTCTTCGGCGTGGGCCTGTGAATCACCTGAGTGTGCGTCTATACACTTCGCCGGGTCCCCACGCAATGGGAGAGGTATGTCGACCGACAGCATTGCCCTCGGTCAGCCGACCGTCGGAGAAGAAGAGCTCGCCGCGGTCGCCGAGGTCTTCAAATCCGGCTGGCTGGCCGGTGCCGGACCGGCGTGCCGCCGCTTCGAAGAGCGGTTCGCGCAGGTCACCGGCACCGCGCACGCGTTGACGACCGCCAACTGCGGCTCCGCGCTCTTCCTCGGCCTCAAGGTCCTCGGGGTGAAACCCGGCGACGAGGTCATCGTCGGCGACTACACGTTCCCCGCCACCGGCCACGCCGTCGTGCAGGCCGGCGCGACCCCGGTGTTCGCCGACATCCGCCCGGACGTCTTCAGCGCCGACCCGGCGCACGTCGAGTCCCTGGTCACGCCGAAGACGGTCGGCATCCTCGCGGTCGACGTCGCCGGCCAGCCCGGTGACTTCGACGAGTACCGCGCCATCGCCGACAAACACGGCCTCTGGCTCTTCGAGGACGCCGCCTGCGCCGCCGGGGCGACGTACAAGACGCGCCCGGCCGGCAGCCTCGCCGACCTCGCCGCGTTCTCGTTCCACGGCCGCAAGGGCATCACCGCGGGCGAGGGCGGCGCGCTGGTCTCCGACCGCGAAGACCTCATCGCGCACGCCCGCAAGCTGCACACCTACGGCATCGAACCGGCGATCAGCCGCGAAGGCTCCACCGCGCTGCCGATCCCGGAGTTCCACGAGCTCGGCTACAACTTCCGCATGTCGGACGTCCAGGCCGCGATCATGAACGTCCAGCTCGACCGGCTGCCGGACCTCCTCGCCGCCCGCCGGTCGGTCGCGAAGCGCTACCACGAGGCGTTCGACGACGTCGACGCGTTGACCGTCCCGGTGGAACTGTCCGATCGGGAGCACCCGTGGCAGGCCTACCTGCTCACGGTCGCGCCGGAGGTCAGCCGGGACGCGCTCGCCCTGCGCGTGCGCGAACAGGGCGTCCAGTGCAACTTCGGCACCTACGCCTCGCACCTGCAGCCGATCTACGGCCCCCAGGCGCCGCTGCCCGTCTCGGCGGACGCGTTCGCGCGTCAGCTCGCGATCCCGATGCACGCCAACCTCACCGACGCCGAGGTCACCCGCGTCGGCGAGGTCGTGCGCGAAGCCGTGCAGTCCCTGTCCTGAAGCCCCTACCGAGGAGAAATTGGTGTCCGACAAGAAGGTGCTCTTCACCGGGGGCGGTGGGTTCATCGCCGCGCACGTCATCCCGCTGCTGATCGAGGGCGGCTACACGGTCCGGATCCTCGACAACATGACCCGCGGCGACCGCGCGCGCGTCGACGAGTTCGTCGCGACCGGCCAGGTCGAGCTGGTCGAGAAGGACGTCCGCTACGGCGGCGCGGTGCGCGAGGCCATGCGCGGCTGCACGCACGTCGTCCACTTCGCGACGGTGTCGATCAACAAGTCGATCGCCGACCCGCACGAGTCGATCGACATCAACATGATCGGCAACCACAACGTCTTCGCCGCGGCCGCCGACGAGGGCGTCGAGCGGCTGGTGTTCGCCTCGACGGCGTCGGTCTACGGCGAGCCGAAGCGGCTGCCGATGCACGAGGACGACGAGCTGCGCCCGCTCACGCCGTACTGCATCTCCAAGCGCGCGGGCGAGGACCTGCTGGGCTTCTACGAGCGCCAGAAGGGCCTGTCCTGGAACGCGTTGCGGTTCTTCAACGTGTACGGCCCTGGCCAGAAGATCGAGGCGTACTACACGTCGGTCATCAACCACTTCATCCAGCGCCTGCGCGCCGGCCAGCCGCCGATCATCGACGGCCGCGGCGACCAGTCGATGGACTTCGTGCACGTCACCGACCTCGCGCGGGCCGTCGTCGCCGCGCTGGAGTCGGAGCGGGCGAACCTGCCGATCAACATCGGCACCGGCATCGACACGTCGATCGCGGCGCTCGCGAAGATCCTCATCGAGGCCGTCGGCGTCGACGTCGAGCCGCTGTTCAACGAGCGTGACGTGCTGGTTTCGCGGCGCGCCGCCGACATCTCCCGCGCCCGCGAGGTGCTGGGCTGGGAGCCGCGGATCACCGTCGAGGACGGCATGCGGGAACTGGTCAAGGAATCAGAGTGAGCACCACCGCGGGGCCGGCCCAGGGACGTGCGATGCGCATCGCGGTGGTGAACAACTTCTTCCCGCCGCGGGTGGGCGGGAGCGCGCACATGTCGGCTTCGCTGGCGGCGCAGTTCGTCGAGGCCGGGCACGAGGTGCTCGCCATCACGGCCGCCTACGCCGACGCCCCGGCCGAGGAGGAGCGCGACGGCTACCGCGTCGTTCGCCTCCCCGCGGTGAAGATGCCGCAGGTCGGCCTGTCGATCGACTTCGACATGAGCTTCGCGTCGCTGCGGCCCGGCAACTGGCGGCGGCTGTGGAAGCTGCTGGACGAGTTCAAGCCGGACGCGATCCACCTGCACGGCCAGTTCTTCGACCTGTCGTGGCTGGCCGGGATCTGGGCGCGGCGCCACGGCGTCCCGACGCTGCTGACCATCCACACGCTGCTGATCAGCGACAACAAGCTGTACGGCGGCGTGTTCCGGCTGCTCGACGCGGTGCTCGTGAAGCCGATTCTGCGGTACCTGCGGCCCAAGTACGTCATCCTGGACAAGCTGGGCGTCGACTACTGCGTCGAGCGCTACGGCACGAGCGACGCGAACTCGGAGTACTTCCCGATCGCGGTCGACACCGGGCACTTCGCGAAGCCGGTGACGAAGGACGTCCGCGCGGAGCACGAAATCGGGGACGCGCCGCTGATCGTGTCGCTCGGGCACGTGATCCCGCTGCGCAACCGGCTGCCGCTGATCGAGGCGCTGCCGTCCATTTTGGACAAGCACCCGGGTGTCCGGGTGGTCGTCGTCGGCCGCGTGTACCACGACGCGTTCCTCAAGCGGGCGGCCGAACTGGGCGTCTCGGACGCGCTGGTGGTGACGGGCGCGGTGCCGAAGGCGGACGTCCCGGCGTACTTCGCGGCGGCGGACATCGTCACGCACGATCTCAACGGCGGCTGCGGCACGGCGTCACTGGAGGCGATGCTGTCCGGCACGGCGACGATCGCGTCGGTGACCGAGGACAACTACCCGGGCATCGAGCTGCGCAACGGCGAGAACGTGCTGCTGGTCCGCCCCGACGACGCGGAAGCCGTGGCGCGCACGGTGATCGAGCTGCTCGACGACCCGGACCGCCGGGCGCTGATCGCGCAGCGCGAGAGCGAGATGGTGCGGTCGAACTTCGGCCTCGACGTCGTCGCCGAGGAGCATTTGAGGACGTTCGAGAAGCTGGTGTCGGAAGCCGATGTTCTTCGATGACGAGCGCAGCCACCGGCTGCGCCCGCAGATCCTGACCGAGCTCGTTTCGCAGTACATGAACGACGCCGAGCGCGCGCAGTTCTACGGGCTGCCCTCGACGTGCCGCGTCCGCGAGCGCGTGAAGATCATCAGCCCCGAGAACCTGAAGATGGGCGACCACTGCTGGGTGGGTGAAGGAGCGGCCCTCGACGCGAGCGGTGGCCTGGAAATCGGCGAGCACACCAGCATCGGGCTGAACACGCTGATCTTCACGCACTCGAGCTGGCTCGCGAACATGACGCTGCAGAACCATTCGGGCAGTGACCTGATCGAGCGCAAACCGGTGAAGATCGGCAAGGGCTGCTTCATCGGCGGCCTGGTGGTGATCATGGCGGGCGTGACGATCGGTGACTTCGCGACGGTGCAGCCGAACTCGGTGGTGGCCAAGGACGTTCCGCCGCGGACGTTGGTGGCGGGCAACCCGGCGCGGGTGTTCCAGCGGTACGACGAGGAGTACATCCAGTCCGAAGTGGACCGGGTGCGGACGGAGAACGCCCGCCGCCGCGAGATCGCCGAGGAACGCGGCACCGACGCGACCGGCTGGGGCGCGCCCTCCGGCGATTTTTCCGACTAAGTGGATGACGGCAGCGCCGGCGCCGGACGCCGGCGCCGCCGTCGTGGAACCGCCCGAACCTTCGGCGGCGAAGTCCTCGCGCACGGAGGCGCACGCAGCACAATCTAGTCCTTCGTGACCGAGCGCGAGATATCGATTACACAACGTTCGAAAGATCGACACGCAACCTTTCCGCCGCCCGGCCGTCGCTGCTAGAGGACGGAACGAGGTGACCCATGGCGCGCGGCGACGACGAGTTCGCGGACTTCGTGCGTGCGTCGTCGGCGCGGCTCACCCACGCCGCCTACCTGCTCACCGGTGACCGCCACCAGGCCGAAGACGCCGCCCAGACCGCCTTCACCCGCACCTACGCCGCCTGGGCGCGGGTCCGCCACAAGGACGCCTACGGCTACGCCCGGACCGTCCTGGTCAACCACGTCATCGACGGCTGGCGGCGCCCGATCCGCGAGTACGCCACCGAGGTCGTGCCCGACCGGCCGGACCGCCACGACGTCGACCGGTCCGTCACCCAGCGCGCGTGGCTCACCGCCGTGCTGCGGACGCTGACCGACCGCGAACGCGCCGTCGTCGTGCTGCGCCACTTCTTCGACCTGCCGGAGGCCGACGTGGCCCGTGAGCTCGGCGTTTCGCTCGGTACCGTGAAGAGCACGAACTCGCGGGCGCTGGCCAAGCTGCGGGTCGAGGCCGGCGAGGACACGCTGATCGGAGGGGGCGGGCGATGAACGACCTCGACGACTTCCGCGCCGCGCTCCGGCAGCCGCTCGACGAGCCCTTCGCCGAGCCGGACCTCGCCGCCATCATGGCCGGCGGCACGCGCCTGCGACGCCGTCGCCGCGTGCTGACCGCCACCGCCGGGATCGCCGCCGCGGCCGCCGTCGTGCTCGTGTTCGTCTTCGCCGTCCAGCTGCGGCAGCCCGCCCCCGCGCCGGTCGCGCAGCCGCCGTCGCCGCTACCTGCGACGTCGACGTCCGCCGAGCCCGCCGCGGAGCAGCCTCTCGGAGACGTCATCGGCACCGGGATCCAGACGGCGGCCGGCGAGATCGTCTTCTTCGCCCGCGCCGTCGACCTGCCGGAACGGCCGGACATCCACTTCGGCGTGGTGGCCGGCTTCCGCTCGGGCACGTCACTGCAGGCCGCGCTGGCGACGAACGAGTACCGCGGCTCCGACCGGTCCTTCGGCTTCCACGCCACCGACGGCGGCGAGGTGATCCGCAGCCAGGTCATCCCGGTCTTCGGCTACTTCGCCGGCCCGGCGGCGAAGATCACGACCACCGTGCACGGCCAGACCGTCGAGGCGCACCTGGCCAAGTGGACCGCGGACCCCAGCGTGGTCATCTTCTGGTTCCACCCCGACTCCGTGCCCGACTCCGCCTCCCTGACCCCGCTGATCGCCTACGACGCGGACGGCAAGCGGCTCACCAAGTAGGCGGTACCGGGCGGCACCGCGTGGGCGTAAGAACCCCACCGTGACCTCACGACGAGCGTTCCTCACCGCGTCGGCCGCGGCAGCGGCGGCGTCCGCGATCGGAGTCCCCGCCGGCGCCGCCGAACTCGGCGACCGCGGCCCCGGCGTCCCCGTCCGTCCGCAGTGGCCCGGCCCGGACCTGCGCGCGCTGCTGCGGCAGGTCGACGAGCGGCGGATCGAAGCGACCGTGCGCCGGCTGGCCGCGTTCGGCACGCGGCACACGCTGTCGGCGCAGGACGACCCCGCGCGCGGCATCGGCGCCGCGCGCGACTGGCTCTTCGCGCAGTACCAGCAGATCGCGGCGGCGTCCGGGGGACGGCTGAGCGTCGAACTGCAGTCGTACGTCCAGCCGCCGGCCGACCGGATCCCGGTACCCACCAGGATCACCAACGTCGTCGCGACGCTGCGCGGGTCCACCGATCCCGGCCGCGTCTACGTCGTCTCGGGGCACTACGACTCGCGCCGGACCGACGTCATGGACTTCACCGGTGACGCACCGGGCGCCGACGACGACGCGTCGGGTGTCGCGGTCGCGCTGGAGCTGGCGAGGGTCCTCTCGACGCGGCAGCCGGCCGCGACGATCGTCTTCGCCGCCGTCGCGGGCGAGGAGCAGGGCCTCTACGGCGCGCGGTTCATGGCCCAGCAGTTCAAGGCCTCCGGCACCGACGTCCAGGCGATGTTCACCGACGACATCGTCGGGTCCAGCCGGGCCGACGACGGGACGCGCGACCCGTTCACGATCCGGCTGTTCGCCGAGGGCGTCCCGACCGCGGAGACGCCGGCCGAGGCCAACCTGCGCCGCAGCATCGGCGGCGAGAACGACTCACCGCCGCGGCAGCTGGCCCGGTTCGTGAAGTCGGTGGCGGAGAACGACGCGACCGGCATGACGGTCCGCGTCATCTACCGCCGCGACCGCTACCTGCGCGGCGGCGACCACATCGGCTTCCTGGAGCAGGGCTACCCGGCGGCGCGGTTCACCGAGCCTGCCGAGGACTTCGCGCACCAGCACCAGGACGTCCGCGTGGAGAACGGCGTCCAGTACGGCGACCTGCCGGAGTTCTGCGACTTCCCGTTCATCGCCCGGGTCGCGCGGGTCAACGGCGCCGCCCTGTGGTCGCTGGCGACGGCGCCGGGAACGCCGAAGGGCGTAAAGATCCGCACAGCGGCGCTGACGAACGACTCGGAACTGCTGTGGGACGCGACGCCGGGCGCGACCGGCTACGAAGTCGTCTGGCGCGAAACGACGGCGCCGGACTGGACGCACGCGCTCGACGTCGGCCCGGCGCTGACGGCGAAGATCGACCTGTCGAAGGACAACGTCTTCTTCGCCGTCCGCGCGGTGGGCCCGGGTGGCCGCCGGAGCCCGGCGGCGTTCCCGGTGCCGGTGAGCTAAGCCGCGGCCTGCGTCAGGACCTGCTCGACGACGTGGTGCGACGGCAGGATCAGGTCGCGCTCGGCGTCCGCGTCGACCTTGCCCTCCAGCAGATCGCAGAACCGGTCCAGCTGCGAGGCCAGCGGCTCGCGCGCCGTGATCAGCTCCGGGATCTCGATCACGGTCTGCTGCCGGTAGCCGAGGCCGTCCGGGGTGACGGAGTCGTGCGAGACGTGCCGGTAGATCGTGACGTCGCGGCGGAGCAGGTCGATCTCGATCAGCCGGTCCAGCTCCGAAACCACCAGCGAGCGGACCTTCTTCTGACCCAGCCGCGACGCCGAAACCGTGGCCAGGCCGGTCGGGAACGACAGCACCGTCTCGATCGTGTCCTCGGCGCCCTCGACCGACGACGGGTGGAAGTACCCAGCGCCGGACGTCACGCGCGAAGGCGTTGCGCCGCCGAAGAACTGGATCGCCAGGTCGACGTCGTGCACGAGCAGGTCCCAGGCGACGCCCGTCTTGATGCGCGGCGCGTACGGGCCGTGGCGGCGGGCCATCAGGTGCACCGGCTCCTGCACCAGCGCCCGCGCGGTCATGACCGCCGGGTTGTAGCGCTCCAGCAGCCCGCACATCAGCGGGATGTCGTTCTTCGCCGCCAGCGAAACGATTTCCTGCGACTTCTCGAAGCTGTTGCAGACCGGCTTCTCGACCAGCATCGGCTTGCCCTGGCGGAAGATCTCCTGCGCCAGGTCGTAGTGCACCTCGGTGGCCGAGGCGAGCACGACGGCGTCCACATCGGACAGTTCGCCGATCTCCGGCGTCCACTGCGTTTCGTACCGGTCGGCGACGGCCTTGCCCGCTTCCTCACGCGGATCGATCACCCGGACCAGGTCGACGCGCTCGTTCTGGGCGAGCACGCGGGCGTGCAGCGACCCCATGTTCCCGGTTCCGACAAGAGCGATCCGATGCGTCATGCGCCCAGTACCTCGCGAACGGTTTCGATGATGGTGTCCAGGTCGGACTCGGTCAGGTGCGGGTGCACCGGCAGCGAAAGCGCCTGCTCCGAAACGGCGCGGGCCACCGGGAAGTCCTCGACGCGCGCGCCCGGGATCAGGTCGTGACCCGCGTAGCAGTCGTAGTCGAAGACGATCTTGGGGTAGTAGATGCCGTTGCCGATGCCGCGCTCGGTGAGCGCCGCGGCCAGCTCGTCGCGCGAGAGGAACGCGTGCGGCCCGACCAGCACGGTGTACTGGTGCCACACGTGTTCGCGGCCTGGCAGCACCTTCGGGACTTCGAGGCCCGGCGTGCCCGCGAGACCCTCCGAGAGCCGCTTCGCGTTCGCCTGGCGGGCGGCGGTCAGCTGGTCGAGCTTGGCCAGCTGCGGGATGCCGACGGCGGCGTGCAGGTCGGTCATCCGGTAGTTGTGCCCGGCGACCTCGTACTGGTACCGGGCGCGCATGCCCTGGTTGCGCAGCACGCGCAGCTTGTCGGCCAGCGCGTCGTCGTCCGTCGTGATGACGCCGCCCTCGGCGGTCGTGATGTTCTTCGTCGCGTACAGCGAGAAGCAGCCGATGCCGAACGACCCGGCCTGCTTGCCCTCGAACGACGCGCCGACGGCCTGCGCCGAGTCCTCGATCACCTGGAGGCCGTGCTCGGCGGCGAGCGGGGCGAGCTTGCCCATGTCCGCCGTCTGGCCGTAGAGGTGCACCGGCATGAGGACCTTCGTGCGGTCCGTCACGGCGGCCGCGACGGCGTCGGGGTCGATCGCGAAGTCGTCGCGCCGGATGTCGGCGAACCGGACGGTCGCGCCGGCCTCGAGGATCGCGTTGAGCGTCGCGACGAACGTGAACGGCGAGGTGATGACCTCGTCACCCGGCTTCAGGTCGAGGACCTGGAGGGCGGCGACCAGCGCGGTCGTCCCGTTGTTGACCGCGATCGCGTGCTTCGTCCCGGAGACCGCCGCGAAGGCGTCTTCGAAGCGCTTGACCATCGGTCCCTGTGCGATGGCGCCGGAACGCAGGACCTCGACGACGAGGTCCTCTGCGTCGCGGACGTCGACCACGGTGATGGGGATCATGGGCAGTCTCTCTCGGCAGGCGATTTCGGGGCGTCCGGTACAGTGAGCCGCCGGTTCTGCGCCCGGCCGCCCTGCATCAACGCGGGCCACACGTTACCGGGCGCGGTAGCACGCCCAGTACCCAGCCGCCGACGAACGGATACCCGCCCGTGGCCAACCGCATCCACCCGACCGCCGTCCTCGGCGAAGGCGTCGAACTCGGGGACGGCAACGTGATCGGGCCCTACGCGGTGATCGTCGGGCCGGCCCGGATCGGCGACGGCAACTGGATCGGCCCGCACGTGACGATCGGCACGCCCGGCGAGGACCGCGGCCGCCCCCACCCGGACGCCTGGACCGAGGCGCCGGTGGGTGACCCCGATCACGACGGCCACGGCGTCGTCATCGGCAGCCGCAACCGGATCCGCGAATACGTGAGCGTCCACCAAGGGACCTGGCGGACGACGACGGTCGGCAGCGACGGCTACTTCCTGCGCGGCTCCCACATCGCGCACGACTGCCTGGTCGGCGACGGCGTGACGATCGCCTCCAACGCGGTCACGGGTGGCCATTGCCACATCTGGGACGGCGCCAACCTCGGCATGGGCGCGATCCTGCACCAGAAGGTCGTGATCGGGCCCGGCGCGATGATCGGGATGGGCTCGGCGGTCCGCCGTGAGATCGGCGCGTTCACCATCGCCGTCGGCAACCCCGCCCGCGTCACCGGCGTCAACGTCGTGGGCCTGTCCCGCCGCGGCGTGGACGAGGAGACGATCGAGGCGCTCGGGCCGTGGCTGAAGGGCAAGGAAGGTCTCCCGGACGTCACGCTGCCCGGCGACCTCTCTACCTTGGTAAAGGCGTGGGACGCCCGCCCGCGCGAAGAGCACTAGGAGCTGTCTGATGTCGGAAGTCGCCCCCAAGCTGCGCGAGGTCTTCGTCGAGGCGCTGGACCTCGACGCGGACGTGGACGTCGAGAACCTGAAGTACCGCGACCTCGAGGCGTGGGACTCGGTCGGCCACATGGCGCTGGTCGCGGCCATCGAGGACGAGTTCGACGTCGAGTTCGACACCGACCAGGTCATCGACATGTCGAGCTTCAAGGTCGCCGTCGACATGGTGACCGAGCTGCAGTCGAAGAATGACTGATTCGTCCCTGTCCGGTCGCGTCGCGCTCGTCACCGGCGGGACGCGGGGGATCGGCCTGGCCACCGTGCGCGCACTCGTCGAGGCCGGCGCGACGGTGGTGCTGACCGGACGTGACGAAGGTCGCGCGAAGGAAGCTGCTTCGGCAGCCGGTGCCGCGGCCGGGCTCGCCCTCGACGTCACCGACGCGAAGGCGGTGTCTTCGCTGGTCAGGGGCGTCGCGAAGGAGCACGGCAAGCTCGACATCGTCGTGGCCAACGCCGGGATCATGGAGGACGCGCTCCTCGGGATGATCCGCGAGGAGCTCGTCGACACGACGCTGAGCACGAACGTCGCCGGCACGCTGCACACCGTCCAGGCCGCGGCTCGGGCGATGATGCGCAAGAAGACCGGCTCGATCGTGGTGCTCGCGTCGATCGTCGGCTCGTACGGAAGTGCTGGTCAGACCGTGTACGCGGCCTCGAAGGCGGCGGTGGCGAACATCGCGAAGTCGGCGGCGAAGGAACTCGGCCGGTCCGGCATCCGCGTCAACGCGGTCGCGCCGGGCGTGATCGAAACCGACCTGACCGCGGGCCTCAGCGAGGACGCGAAGGCGGAGAACACCGGCAAGACGCCGCTCGGGCGCCTCGGCCGGGCGGAAGACGTGGCGAACGCGATCCGGTTCCTGGTGAGTGATGAGGCTTCTTTCATCACCGGACAGGTGCTGGGCGTCGACGGAGGCTTGGTGCTGTGACGCTGTTGGGTGCGGGAGCCCGGCTGGTCGATGTGGCCGGGGGCCGCACGCTGGCGGGCGCGGAACTGTCGGCCGAGGTCGGCAAGCGCGTGGAAGAGCTGGCCGAGCTGCCGGTCGGGGTCGTGTTCGCGCGGATGGCGGTCGACCTGCCGAGCGTGCTGACCTACCTCGGCGCGTTCGAATCCGGGCGGGCGATCGCGCTGATCGACCCGGCGCTCGACTCGGACGTGCTCGCCGGGCTGGTCGCGCGGTTCCGGCCGGCGGCGGTGCTGTCGGCTTCGGGTGACGCGCCTGACGGGTATTCGCTTCGTGGTGCCGACTGGGTCCGGTCCTCGGCGGAGGGCGTGGAGCCGCACCCCGACCTGGCCGTGCTGCTGCCGACCAGCGGGTCGACCGGCAACCCCAAGCTCGTCCGGCTTTCGCGGCAGGCGATCCTGGCCAACGCCGACGCCATCGCGCAGGTGCTGCACATCGACGCCGACGAGGTCGCGCCCACCTGCCTGCCGCTGCACTACAGCTACGGCTTGTCGGTGCTGAACTCGCACTTGGTGCGCGACGCGACGATCGTGATCGAGCCGTCGGGCGTGCTCGGCCGCGGGTTCTGGGACGCCGTGAACACCTACGGCGTCACGTCCCTCTCGGGCGTCCCGTACCACTACGAAATGCTGCGGCGGCTCAAGTTCGACCCCGCGAAGTACCCGACGCTGCGCACGCTGACGCAGGCCGGCGGGAAGCTGCGCGACGAGCTGGTCGCCGAGTTCAACGACAAGATGCTCGCGGTCGGCGGCCGGATGTACGTCATGTACGGCCAGACCGAGGCAGCGCCGCGGATGACGACGGTGCCGGCCGAAAAACTGGCCGAAAAGCTCGGTTCCGCCGGGCCGGCGCTGCCGGGCGGCAAGTTCGCGGTGCGTCGCGACGACGGCTCGGAGACCACGCACCCGAAAATTGTCGGTGAGGTCGTCTACCGTGGGCCCAATGTGATGCTGGGTTACGCGGACGACGAGTCCGGCCTGGCCAAGGGCGACGAATGCGGCGGCGAGCTCGCCACCGGTGACCTCGGGTACCTCGACGAAGAGGGGTACCTGTTCATCACCGGGCGGCTCAAGCGCATCGGCAAGGTGTTCGGCAACCGCGTCAGCCTCGACGACCTCGAAAACGCCGCCCGCGCGGCGGCGGTCGGGATCGACGTGGTGGCGGCGGTGCCCGCCGGCGACAAGGTGGTGCTGTTCGCCGAGGGCGTCGACAAGGACATCTGCAAGGACGCGTCGCGGGCGCTGTCGGAGCGGCTGCACCTGCACGCCAGCGGGTTCGACGTCCGCCCGATCGACACCGTGCCGCTGCTGGCCAGCGGCAAGATCGACTACCGGTCATTGGAGGCGAAGGTATGAGCGTGTTCACTCGGTCGCAGGGTGACCGGGAAGCCTTGCTGCTGCCCGAACTCGCCTCGCTGACAGCCCACCACCGGGCGAATTCCGAGGGCTACGAACGGATCTTGTCGTCTTTGGGAATCGCGCCAGACGCGGCTTTCGGCTCGATCGCGGAGCTGCCGTGGCTGCCGGTGCGGATGTTCAAGACGCACGACCTCAAGTCCATTCCGGACGCCGAGGTCTTCAAGACGCTGACGTCGTCGGGCACCACCGGCGCCGGCGCGTCGCGGATCTACCTGGACAAGGAGTCGGCGGGCGCGCAGACCAAGCAGCTCGGCGCGACGCTGCAGGAGGTCCTCGGCGGCGAGCGGCTGCCGATGCTGATGGTCGACACGATCGGCATCATCAAGAACCGCCGGTCGTTCTCCGCGCGCGGCGCGGGTGTGCTGGGCATGGCGAACTTCGGCCGCAAGCACACGTACGTGCTCGACGAGAACGACAAGCCGGACGTCGAGGCCGTCAAGAAGTTCCTGGCCGAGTACGGCGACAAGCCGTTCCTGATCTTCGGCTTCACGTTCATGGTGTGGCTGTACCTGTACGAAGTCGCGCGGGACAACGACCTGGACCTGTCGAACGGGATCCTGATCCACAGTGGTGGCTGGAAGAAGCTGATCGACCGCGCGGTCGACAACACCGAGTTCCGCCGCCGGTTCAAAGAGGACACCGGGCTGACCCGGATCCACAACTACTACGGGATGATCGAGCAGATCGGCACGGTGTTCCTCGAGGGCCCGTCCGGCAACTCGCTGTACTGCCCGGACTTCGCCGACGTCGTCATCCGGAACCCGGAGACGTGGGAGGAGCAGCCGGTCGGGGAGCCGGGCGTGATCGAGGTCGTCTCGACGCTGCCGACGTCGTACCCGGGGCACGTGCTGCTGACCGAAGACCTCGGCGTTTACAACGGCATCGACGACGGCGACTGGCCGGGCAAGCACTTCTCCGTGCTCGGCCGCCTGCCGAAGGCCGAGGCCCGAGGGTGCTCGGACACGTTCTCGGGAGCGGCGGCGTGACTTCCCTGACCCAGCGTTTCCCCTCGGGTGACTCGGTTCCGGTCGCCTCCTTGGTCTCGCAGTTGCGTGCGGCCCCGCCGGGTGGCCGGTTGCGCGTCGGCGACCCGCGGGTCGTCGAGTTCATCACGAAGTTCGCGCGCAAGCTGCTGGCGCCGGCCACCGCGCGCCGCTTCCCGGAGCTGGCGTCGCTCGGCTTCTTCCTGCGCAAGGGCGAGATCGCCAAGGCACTGTCCACTCTAGACACTTCCGGCAGTGCCCTGCGGTTCCCGCGCGGGCTGGTGTTCCACGTGCCGCCGGCGAACGTCGACACGATCTTCGTCTACTCGTGGGCGCTGTCGGCGCTGGCGGGCAACCACAACGTCGTGCGGGTGTCGTCGCGTTCGGCCGGTGCCGCCGAAGCGGTGCTTGAGGCGCTGAACGCGGCTTTGTCCGAAGTGGACTCTTCCGTGTCGGACGTCATCCGGGCCACCCAGCGCATGGTGACCTACGACCGCAGCGACGAGGTGAGCGGCGCGCTGTCGCTGGCCGCTGACCTGCGCGTCATCTGGGGCGGCGACGGTTCGGTCGCGGCGCTGCGCAAGTACCCCCTGGCGCCGCACGCGCGTGACCTGACGTTCCCGGACCGCTCGTCGTTCGCCGTCGCGTCGGTGGCGGGCTGGCAACGAGCGTCCGCGCAGGAGCGTCGTGCGGCCGCCGAAGGCTTCTACAACGACTCGTACTGGTTCGACCAGGCCGCCTGCTCGTCGCCGCGCGCGGTGTTCTGGGTCGGCGACTCCGAGGGCGCGGCCACGGCCGGGGGTGAGTTCCGGACGTTGCTGGCGGACGTGCTGGCGGTGAAACAGCACGTCACCGAGCCGGCGATGGCGGTCCAGAAGCGCGTGTCGGCGTACGGCGCGGCGGTCGACGGCCTGGTGCGCGGCATCGAGTTCGCGGGCAACGGCCTGGCCACCCTGGAGCTGACCGACCCGGCGATCCTGCCGCGCGAGTGGCTCGGCGCGGGCACGTTCGCGAACGCGCACGTGTCCTCTTTGTCCGATCTGGTGCCGATCGTCCTGCGCAAGGACCAGACGGTCAGCCAGTTCGGCTTCTCGGCGGAGGAGCTGACGGAGTTCGCGCACGAGCTGGCGGGCCGCGGCGTCGACCGGATCGTGCCGTTCGGCAGCGCGCTGACGTTCTCCGCGGTCTGGGACGGTTACGATCTGCTCCACGAATTCAGCCGCCTGGTCACGGTGCAGGCCTGAGGAGACCGTCGATGACGACAGTTGAGGACTTGCCGGCCGCCGGCAAACAGCCGAAGAGCACCAAGGCGAAGGTCCTCGACGTCGTCCGCTGGGTTGCGATCCTGCTGGTCATCGGCTTCGCGGCGAAGCAGCTCGCGTCGAACTGGGGCGAGTTCTGGCACACCCTGCGCGACGTGGCTTGGGAGTCGTCCCTGCTGAGCCTGGTGGCCCTGGTCGCGGCGATCCTGGTGTCGACCTGGGGCTGGCAGGTGATGGTCGACGACCTCGGCAAGCCCATCGGCTACGCCAGGGGAGCGCAGATCTGCCTGGTCGGCTCGCTCGGCAAGTACGTGCCGGGCTCGGTCTGGGCGTACCTGCTGCAGATGGAGCTGGGCCGCAAGGCGGGCCTGGCCCGGGCGCGCATCTTCACGGGCTCGCTGATCCAGCTGGGCGTGGGCGTGGTGTCGGCGTTGGTGGTGTCGCTCCTGGCGGCCCCGGCGGTGTTCAGCAACAGCCCGCGCGCGCTGTGGCTGTTCGTGCTGATCCCGGTCGGCCTGGCGATGCTGCACCCGAAAATCCTGACGTGGGGAACATCCCTGGTCCTGCGGTTGCTGCGCCGCCCCCCGCTGGCCCACCCGCTGGGCTGGAAGGTGGTGGGCAAGGTCTTCGGCGCCTCGACGGCGGCGTGGTGCCTCCAGGGAATCCACCTGTGGCTCTTGGCGAACTCGGTGGGAACGCCGGGCTTCAGCGGCTTCGTCCTGTGCGTGGGCGCGATGGCCGTGGCGATGACGGTGGGCACGTTCGCGTTCATCCTCCCGAGCGGAGTGGGCGTCCGCGAGGTGGCCCAGGTAGCGGTCCTGACGGCCAGTGGCTTGACGGTCGGCCAAGCCACGGCGTTCGCGGTGGCGTCCCGGGTGATGTTCACGGTGGCAGACCTGCTGACGGCGGGCATGGCCGCGGTCGCGGCCCGGTCAACCCGCCGCCCCGCGGTCACTCCCGCCTGACCGTCGTTTTATCCACAGCCGGTCGCGTCTGCTTCCCCTGACAGGCGCATCCGAGCCTGTTCGAGGACCCTCACTTAGGCGCATAACGCCTGGTCACCGTGTATACCGCCGAGGCTGCCCACCACCTGTCCCCAAGTTACCCACAGCACCAACGCACATGTGGACAACTCAGGCCCAAGAGCGCTCGGCCAGGCTTTTTGTCGGCCGCCGCCGATAGACTGGGACGGGGACGCCCCCCAGGGACGGGCGGGGCGCCGCCGCGCCGCCCTCAAGCAATCAGCCGGTAGATCACCGCGTCGGAATTGCGCCAAGCCTCCTTCAAGAACGGCTTCCCGGCCAACCCCACCAACCCCGGCTGATAAGGCTCCGCCGGAGGCGGCACCGGCGTCCCCAGGATCACCCACCGCACGTTCAACCGCCGAACCGCCGCCCGCACCGCCGGGTCCGTCTCGTAGTCGCGAAACCGCTCCGCCAGCAACCGCGCGTCCGAAGGCGGCAACGTCTCGTCGTAATGCGCCGCGACCGTCCGGACCCCCGACAGCGCGTAAGTCCAGGCCGTCCCGTCGAAGCGGTCGTTCATCGCCCACTCGCCCGGCGCCGCGAGGCGGCCCAACTCCACCATCGCCGCCTCTTCGCCCGGCGTCACCCTCAGCTGAGCCCCCTGGTAACCCGTGTACACGCGGGCGCCGTTGGAGCGGAAGTACAAGCCGTTCGACAGCACCACGAAACCCAGCAGCACCACCACCGCGACCGCCGCCGGCACGCGTGAAGGCACGCGTGAAGGCACACGGAAAGGCACACGGAAAGGCACACGGAAAGGCACGCGCGAAGGCAACCGCTCGCACAACCACGCCTGCGCCGACGCCAACCCGTGCGCCGCCAAGACGCACAGCGGGATCGCCGCCATCGAGAAGAACCGGTACGGGTCGTCCCACCACGGGCGGGACAAGGCCATCACCAGCGGCGCGTTCGACGACGCCACCGCGATGTACGCCAGGCCCGTCACCGCCGCCGTCAAGCCGATCCAGCGCAACGCCCCCGCCCGTGCGAAGAACACGATCCCCAGGAACAACGCCACCGACAACCAGATCTGCGGGTGCGCCTCGAAGTGCTGGAAACTCAGCAACGCGCCCAGCGCCGCCGACGCGCGCCACTCGCTCGGCCAGCCGTAGTACGGGACGTTGCTCGTCGCCAGGCCCAGCGCTCCGAACAACTGCAGCCACGCCACGAACAACGCCACCACCGCGATCGGCAGCAGCGCCAGCAGGTCTCGCCCGATGCGCCGCCAGGACGACAGCCAGCGCTGCACCAGCATCGGGCCCGCGAACAGGATTCCGCCGAACAACGTCGACGAATGGACGCACAGCAGGCCCACCGCCGCGAGCAGCAGCACGAAACCCGTGTCCGGCGCGACGCGGTCCAGGTACCGCCGCAACGCCACTGCCGCCAACGGCGTCAGCGTCACGCCCAGCGCGAACGGCAGCAGCGGCCCGCGGTCCATCGACTCGTACACGCCCATCACCGGCGCCACCGCCGTCAGCGCCACCGCGCCCGCCAGGACCGCGCGGCCGCGGAACGCGCGGACCAGCGTCACCAACGACAACGCCAGCAAACCGGGCAGCAGCAGCGTGTTCGCGTCCAACGTCTCCGGGATCGACGTCCCGCTCAGGCGGTAGGTCACCGACGCCAGCAGGTGGTAGGCGTTGGGGTAGAACACCGGCAGAGCGTCGCCGTACCAGTTCACGCTTCCCGTGCCGAACAGGCTGCCGTCGCCGGTGTCGGCGATGTAGCGGACGGCGTTTCCGTGGTACACCGCGTCGAAACCCTGCGGCAGCGCGCCGATGTGGCCCAATCCACGCAATGTTGCGTAGAAACCGACCGCCGCCCCGAACAGCCAGCACGTCACCACCGCGAGGTGCCCGCGACGGTCCCACAGCCCGGGTTCCGGCTCGGGCGGCCGGCGGCGGACCGTCAGTTTCCGGACACCGTAGGCGATCGCGGCGAACACGAGCGTCGAAAGCGCGTACGTCAACGGGGTGAACGACCACCCGATCGCCGCCGTCCACGGACCGGTCAGGCCGCCGATCGCGTAGCTCAGCAGCGGTGCCAGTCCGGCCAACGTCCAGCCGCGCAGTCCCGCGGCGAGTCCGGTGAGGAGGCCCGGGACGGCGATGACGGCGACGGCAACGCAGACGGAAAGCACGGTGGAGACTAAGCCGACGACGACCGTTCAGCCGTTCCGGGGGCGCGAGTCCGATCGGGACACTCCGTTGCGATACCCGAACGGGTTATATTGACCGGTGCGTTTCCCTGCTTGACTGACGCCGGGCGGAGAGATCTTCACGAGGGGGCCGGGTGGTCTACGCGGTCGTGGTGGCGTGGCTGGTCCTCGCCGCGATCGTGGTGCTGACCTGGGGCCGCCTCGACACCGACCGCGGCTGGCGCGGCTTCGTCCTCGCCCTCACCCTCGGCCTTTCGCTGCTGCACCAGCTGATGTTCGCGACCGTCACCGAAGACGCGCTCGTGTCGTTCCGGTACGCCCAGAACATCGCCGACGGCAACGGCCCGGTGTTCAACCCGGGTGAACGCGTCGAGGGCTACACGAACTTCCTCTGGCTGGTCCTGATCGCCCTGCCGCGCGCCGCGTTCGGCGCCGAAGTCCGGACGTCGGCCGTCGTGTTCGGGGTCCTCGCCGTGCTCGGGTCCGTCCTGCTTGCCCACCTCCTGGTCAACCGGATCGTCGCCGCGGCCGCGCCGGAGGGCGCCGAGCCGCGGCCGGCGATCGGCGTCGCCGCCGCGGTGCTCACCGCGAGCGCCGGCGGCCTCGCCGTCTACGGGCCGTCCGGCTCCGAGGTCGCGCTGTTCGTGCTGCTGCTGCTCGCCGTCTGCTACTCGCTCGTGGCACGCCGCCCGGTGGTCGCCGGCGTGCTCGTCGCGTTCGCCGTGATGACCAGCCCGGAGGGCCTGGTGGCCGGCGTGCTCGGCGGCCTCTGGCTGGCCGGGGCCGCGCTGAAGAAGAAGCACAGCTGGTGGGCGCCGGTGGGGTACCTGCTCGGCGCGCTCGTGTTCCTGATCCCGCGGCTGGCCTGGCGCGCGACGTTCTACCAGCACTTCCTGCCCGCGCCGCTGGCCGCGAAGCTCGGCGGCCCGCTCGGGTCGCAGGTCGCCGCGGGCTGGCCGTACTTGTCCGGGTTCGCCTTGGCGCACCAGGGTTTCCTGCTGCTCGGGCTGGTCGCCGCGGTCGCGCTGCTGCTGCGCCGCACCGAAACCTCTCGGGGGCTCCAGGTGGTGGAGCCCCCGGCCCGGGGCGAAGCCGCGGTGGTCACCGCCGCCGAGGCCCGGACGCTGATCTGGCTGCTGTTCGCGACGGCGCTGAGCATCGCGGCCGCCGCGGTGCTGATCGGCGGTGACCCCGGGCCGTCGTGGCGGCTGCTGGCGCCCTTGCCGCCGCTGATCGCCGTCGCGAGCGTCGCCACCTACGGCGTGCTGACCGTGGAGGCGAAGCCGTCGCCGCGGCCGCGGACCTGGCCGGCCGCGACGCGGCTGGTGCCGGTGACCGCAGGCGGGCTCGCCGGCATCGCCGTGCTCGTCTCGGTGTTCAGCCCCGACATGCTCGACCGCGTCCGCGACTGGCGGGCGCACGGCGACGAGCTCAGCGCGATCGGCGGCTGGCTCGGCGAGTACCTGCCGCCCGGGTCGGTCGTCAGCGCCGCGGCGCCCGGCGCGCTCGCCGCCCGCAGCGGCCAGCTGCTCATCGTCGACGTCCTCGGCCGCACCGACGACCACATCGCCCGCGAAGGCCGGCACGACGGCGGCGTCGCCACGGACTACGACTACGTCGTCAACGCGCGCCGCCCGACCGTCGCGGTGCCCGCCGACAGCGGCTACGCCGACCGCCAGCGCTGCACGATCGACCCGGTCTACGCGGGCAAGTACCAGGTCGCGACCTTCCGCCGCGTCGGCACGCCCTACTGGGTGGCCGTCTACCCGCGCGCGGAGGACGCGAAATCCGTGGTCACGGACCTCGACCGGGGCCCGGACTTCCGCTACGTACCCTGTCCTTCGTGAAGCTGGACGTCCCGAAAGCGCGGCTGGGTGCCGAAGCCCGGCTCGGGATCGGGGTCTTCGGGACGTCGTTCCTGCTGTTCGCCGTGCGGTTCCTGGTGCCGCGGCCGATCGCGATGTCGAACAACGGCGACGGCGGCCGCGTGCTCTGCGGCGCCGGGATCACGTGGAAGGGCCTGCCCGAGCCGTTCGTCCACCTCGTCTACACCGCCGCGCCGGGCGCGCCGCCGTGCCGGCCGACCTACCTGCTGACGCAGAGCTGGCTCGCGGAGGCGTCCGTCGGGCTCGCCCGGCTGGCCGGCTTCCCCACGACGCTGAGCCTGGTCGTCCTGGGCCTGCTGAGCAGCCTCGTCGCCGCGGCGGCGATCGCGGCGATCGTGCTAGGCCTGCCGTACCCGGTCCGCGTCCGGCTGGCCGTCGCGGCCGGGTTGCTGCTGGTCGTCGCCGACTCGGCGTTCTTCGGCTACTTCGCGGCGATCCTCGGC
Organism: Amycolatopsis sp. NPDC098790; assembly: GCF_044759945.1. Taxonomy (NCBI): domain Bacteria; kingdom Bacillati; phylum Actinomycetota; class Actinomycetes; order Pseudonocardiales; family Pseudonocardiaceae; genus Amycolatopsis; species Amycolatopsis sp. NPDC098790. The sequence goes on along the minus strand of NZ_JBIWAI010000001.1, from coordinate 887,342 downwards.
GAAGGCGCGGCCTTCCTCGGCCTCCTGCTGATCGCCGGGGGCCTGCTGCTGACCGCGCGCGAGGGCCGGTGGAGCTACGCGGGCATGGCGGTGACGTTCGCCGGCGGCGTTCTGGCGGTCAACGCCAAGGTCCAGACGCTGATCATCCTGCCGATCCTCGCGCTCGCGGTGCTCCTCGTCCGGCCGGGCACGCTGCGCGGCGCCAAGCGGTGGGCGGCCGCGGCGCTGGTCGTCGGGGCCCTCGGCGCCGTGACGCTGTTCGCGCAGCAGAGCGTTGAACCCGCTCGCGCGCCCGACGGCACGTACACCGCGTTCCCGGGCGACGACTCGCGCGAGATCAACATGTTCAACTCGGTCTTCCTCAACATCGTCGACGGCCGGCACGACACCCAGGCCGACCTCGCGGCGCTGGGCCTGCCGCCGTCGTTCGCCCAGTACGCGGGCAACGGCTGGTGGCACCCGCACCCGGCGACGATGGACCCGCTCTACCCGAACTACCGCGACAAGATGACTCGCGAGAACGTCCTCGGCTACTTCGCGAGCCACCCCGGCCGCACGTTCGAAGTGCTCGACCGCGCCGCGACCGACCAGCTCACCGCCCGCCCGGACTACCTCGGCAGCTTCGACCAGGAGGCCGGCTTCGCGCCGCACGCGCAGGAGTACCGGGTGCCGGTGGTGTCGTGGCTGACCCGCCTGATCAGCCCGCTCGGCCTGGTCGCGCTCGTGCCGATCTGGCTGTTCGTGCTGGTCAAGGTGTGGGTGCAGCGCCGCGGCCCGCTCGGCGTCGTGCTGGGGTTCCTGCTCGCCGTCTCGCTGACGCAGTTCGCCACTGCGGCCCTCGGTGACGGCATCGAGGGCGTCAAGCACCAGTCCGTCGCGCTGTTCACGCTCCTGCTCGCGCTCGTCCTGGCGGCGCTGCCTCAGTCGCGGTCGAGCGAGCCCCGGTGGGGGAGGAACTCCTCGGTCGGCGGGCCGTCGTCCGACGGGACCCGCTTCGGCGACGGCTTCGGCCAGAACGGCGGCACCTCGAGCAGCACGAACACGAGCAGCCCGGCCAAGCCGACCAGGAAGATCGTCGACGACGACGCCAGCTTGTAGTTCACGGCGAGGTACAGGAAGAACACCACGCCGACCCAGAGGCGCCGGGCTTCGCCGCGGTGCTCGTCGAGCACCACCGCGACCAGCCCGATGACCAGCGGCGCGAGCATCACGAAGACGCGCTGGGTGTCCGTGGCGACCAGCCGCCCGGCCAGGCAGCACAGCCCCAGCCAGACGCTGGACACCAGCAGCAGGCTCCGGGTCCGGTCGCGCCGGAACTCGCGGTAGAGGCCGTAGGCGAAGATGACCCAGAAGAAGCTGAACGTGCTGTACAGCGCCGCCTGGTCGACGCCCTTGTTCGACGACAGCGCGAACCGGATGTTGCCGAGCAGGCCGCTGTTGGCCTGGCCGGCGCCGAAGCCGTAGTCGCCGCCGATCAGCGCCTGGGCCCACAACCGGAAGGCGAAGTACAGGCCACCCGCGACGACCACGGCGACCAGCCCGCCGATGACCTGCTTGTCCCGCAGCGACCGCGACCGCGTCCACGCCGCCAGCGGGTAGAGCGGCGCGAGCAGCAGCGTCGTCTCCTTGTTGATCGCGCCGATGACGATCACCAGCGCGAACAGGATCAGCCGCCGGTCGAACAGGAGCCACAGCGCGAGGAGGTAGAGCAGGTTGTTCAGCGGGTCGACCAGGTACGGGTTGCTGAACGCGTACGGCGCGTACCAGAACGTGCAGGCCAGCGCGACGGCGGCGAGCGCCGAGGTGTACAGCCGCAGGTCCAGGCGGACCCAGAGGAACTCGAAGAAGACGATCGCCGCGGCCAGGACCAGCGCGAACGTGAACGCCAGCCACACGGAGTCCAGCGAGATCCCGGTGAACCGGTTGACGGTGTGGACCAGCCACGGGCTGAGCATCCGCAGCGCGAAGGGGTTGTCGACCTGGGCACCGGTCTGCACCGACATGGCGTAGTACTCGGCGGCGTCGCCCCACGCCTTTTCGTGCGCGTTCGGCTGCACCGGTGCGTAGGAGATGAGGTTGAGCAGTGTCACCGTGGCCAGGCCCAGGTACACCGCGACTCGGTGGCCGGCTGGTCTGACGCGCGATTCAGTCACTGTCCCCACGCGAAAAGCCTAGTGGTCGTTCGTTCGGCGTGAGCTTCGCCCGGTTTGTGGCCTTCACCGCTGAACGGTGGTCAAGAACCTACGGTCCCGTAACCTGGCGCGATGGCCGACTTCGTGTACCCGCCCGTGATCGCCGCGGCCCGGACGATGTTCCGGGTGCTCGACAACCGCATCCGGGTCGAGGGCGCGGAGCACATCCCGCGCCGCGGTGGCGCGGTCATCGCGTGCAACCACGTGAGCTACCTGGACTTCATCTTCTGCGGCCTCGGCGCGCGCCCGGCCAAGCGGCTGACGCGGTTCATGGCGAAGAAGGAGATCTTCGACAACAAGATCGCCGGGCCGCTGATGCGCGGCATGCACCACATTTCCGTCGACCGCGACGCGGGCCTCGCCTCCTACCGCGAGGCGCTCGCGAAGCTGCAGGACGGCGAGGTCGTCGGCGTCTTCCCGGAAGCGACGATCAGCCGGTCGTTCACCGTCAAGGAGATCAAGTCGGGCGCCGTCCGGATGGCCGCGGCGGCCGGCGTCCCGGTCGTGCCGATGGCGCTGTGGGGCACCCAGCGGCTCTGGACCAAGGGCCGTCCGAAGGACCTGACCCGCCGGCACGTGCCGATCTCGATCCTCATCGGCGAGCCGATGCACCCGGCCAAGGGCGACGACTGGGACGTCGTCACGAAGGAACTGCGCACCCGGATGAGCGCGCTGCTCGAGCGGGCCCAGGCCGAGTACCCGGACCGGCCCGCCTCCGAGGACGAACGCTGGTGGCTGCCCGCCCACCTGGGCGGCACCGCGCCGACCCCGGAGGAAGCGGCCGAGCTGGACCAGCGCTAGAACCAGCGCTCCAGGACCTGCGAGACGCCGTCTTCGCCGGCCGGACCGGTGATCTCGTCCGCGACGTCCTGGACCTTCGGGTGCCCGTTCTCCATCGCGACGCCGTGGCCGGCCCAGCGGAGCATCTCGACGTCGTTGGGCATGTCGCCGAAGGCGATCACGCGCTCCTGCTCGACGCCCAGCCGCTCGGCGACGTCGGCCAGTCCGGTCGCCTTCGTGATGCCGTGCGCGGACAGCTCCACCAGCCCGCCCGAGGACGAGTATGTGACGTCGACCTCGCGGTCGAACAGCGCGTTCACCGCGTCCGCCATCTCCTCCGACGACATCCCGACGTGGCTGACCAGCAGCTTGATCGCCGGGTGCCCGAGCACCTCGGCGCGCGGCGCGGTGCGGCCTTCGCCGTCGCCCCACGGGTTGTGGTACTTCGGCTCGATCACGAAGCTGCGCATCTCGTGGTCGGCGTCGGTGCTGACGCGCTCGGCGGCCAGCCGGCAGCCCGGGACGGCCTTGTCCAGCGCGTGCCCGATGTCGTGGAGGAGCTCGGGCTGGAGCAGGCCGTGCACCGCGACGACCTCCTCGCGGCCGCAGTCGTACAGGACGGCACCGTTCGCGCAGACCGCGTACCCGGTCAGGTCGAGGGGCTTGGCGATGGGCGCGATCCACCGCGGCGGCCGGCCGCTGGCCAGCACGAACGGGACGCCCGCCTCGATCGCCCGGCGGACGGTCGCGATGGTGCGGGCGCTGAGCGATTCGGAGGGGCCGAGCAGGGTGCCGTCGACGTCGGACGCGATCAACTGAGGTCTCTCCACCCCGCCATTGTCCCTGACACGTTCGGGTGGCCTCGTCCCCATCCGAGCGATTGTCGGTGGCTACCGATAGCGTGCCGGAGTGTGCGAGTAGGCATCGTCATTCTCCCTGAAGATCGTTGGTGGGCGGCCGAGCCGAAGTGGCGAGCCGCCGAGGAGTACGGCTTCGACCACGCCTGGACCTATGACCACCTGGGCTGGAGAAACCTGGTCGACGGCCCGTGGTTCTCCGCCGTCCCGACCCTGACCGCGGCCGCGATGGTGACGTCCCGGATCCGGCTGGGCACGTTCGTGGCCTCCCCGGTCGCCCGGCACCCGGTGCCGTTCATGCGCGAGCTGACCACCCTGGACGACATCTCCGACGGCCGGTTCATCCTGGGCGTCGGTGCGGGCGTCGACCACCAGCACTACGACGGCGCGGTGCTCGGCGCCCCCGAGCTGACGGCCAAGCAGCGCGCGGACCGGTTCACCGAGTTCGTCGAGGCGCTCGACGGCCTGCTGATGACCGACAAGTTCGACTTCGACGGCGAGTACTACCGGGCCCGCGAGGCCCGCAACCTGCCGGGCACCGTCCAGCGCCCGCGGCTGCCGTTCGTGGTCGCGGCGAACGGCCCCCGCACGATGACCCTCGCGGCGCGCTTCGGCGCCGGCTGGGTCACCACGGGCCGGGGCGGGAAGACCGAGGACGAGTGGTGGGCCGGCATCAAGCAGCTCACGGACGTCTTCGACGAGCGTCTCGACGCGGTCGGCCGCGAGCGTCCGAGCATCCAGCGGCACCTCAGCCTCGACGCGTCCCCGGTGTTCTCGCTGAGCAGCGTCGAGGCGTTCCGCGACGCCGCGGGCCGCGCGGGCGAGCTGGGCTTCACCGACGTCATCGCGCACTGGCCGCGGTCGTCGTCGCCCTACGAAGGCCGCGAGGCGGTGCTGGAACAGGTCGCGAGCGACGTCCTGCCCGAACTGCACGCTGGTCCGAACGGGTGACATCCGGGTAACCGGGAAACCGTTTGCCGTCCCCCAGGCGTCCATCACTGCAGACGCCAGAGATCACCCCGGGGGTGGTTGGGGGACGGAGGGCCCTCGTGGCCGCGGCACGGGGCGCCGCGGCCACGGGGGCTTTGTCATTTCACGCTCTGTCTATTTCACGATCTGGTAGATCACGGCACCCGGGTTCCGGTAGACCTCGCGCACGAAGTCGTGCCCGTCGAGGTGCCGCAGGCCCGGCGCGATCGGCGTGTCCCGGCGGATCGTGCCGCTGCCGACCAGCACGTAGTGGATGTTCAGCCGCCGCGTGGCCGCGCGGACCTGCGGGTCGCTGTCGTAGTCGCCGAAGTGCATCGCCAGGTAGAGCGCGTCCGGGGGAGCGACGCCGGCGTCGTAGTGGCCGGCCACCGGGTGCACGCCGGTCAGCGCGTACATCCAGGCCGTGCCGTCCATGCGGTCGTTGAGCACCTTCTGGTCGGCCGGGATCCCCAGCGTGCCGAGGTGCTCCATCGCGTCGATCTCGTCCTGGCTCACCGGCGGGACGGTCTCGCCGGGCAGGCCGTTGTAGTAGAGCAGCGACACGGTCTTGGCGTTGGCCGCGCGGTAGAAGCCGCCGGTCAGCACGCCCATCGCGACGACCAGCAGCACCGCCGTCGCCAGCCCGACCCGGCCGGTCAGCCACGGCCGCGCGCGCACCCAGGCGCGTCCGCTCGCGACCTTCGCCAGCCACTGCTGGGCCTCGCTCATGCCGTGCGCGGCGAGCAGGCACATCGGGATCGCGGCCAGCGCCATCAGCCGGAACCGGTCGTTCCACCAGGGCCGCGACAGCGTGATCACCCAGTCTTCGCCGCCGAAGCACGCGACGACCACGAACAGCGCGGACAGCCCGAGCGCCGAGAGCACCACCCAGCGCATCCGCCGCAGCGCGACCAGCGTCAGCACGCCGATCGCGAGGAACACCGTCAGCCAGATCTGCGGGACGGGCAGCACCTGCTTGAACGTCGCCAGCATCGCCAGCGCCTTCCACACCGGCATGTGCGAGCCCCAGGCGTGGTACGGGTACGACCCGGACGTGAAGGTGATCGCGCCGAGGATCATCGGCGCGGACAGCACGCCCGCCGCCACCATCACCGGCAGCATCCGCAGGACGTCGCCGCCGACGACCCGCCAGGCCGCCTTCCCGGGCGCGACGCCGTCGAGGCGCTTGCCGCGCAGCGCCCGGTACCAGCGCTGCACGACCAGCGGGAACGCGAAGAGCAGTGCCCCGAACAACGCGCTCGAGTGCGCGGCGAGCAGGCCGGTCGCGCTCAGGGCCAGCACCGCGCCGGTGTCGACGCCCGGCCGCACGACGAACCGCTGCAGCGCGACCACGGCCAGCGGCGTCAGCACGATCCCGAGCGCGAACGGCAGCAGGCCGCTCGACACCGACTCGTACGCCCCGGTCGTCGCGCCGCCCGCGACCAGCGCCGCGCTGCCGGCGAACACCGCGCGGCCGCCGAGTTGGCGCACCAGCGCGACCATGGCGACGGCGAACAGCCCGGCGATCGGCATCGTGACGGCGTTGAGCGTGACGGGGATCGACGTGCCCGAGAGCTGGTAGACCAGCGCGCCGACCAGGTGGTAGGCGTTCGGGTAGAAGGAGCCGTCCGGGTACCAGTTGATGGTGCCCATGCCGGTCAGCGAGCCGTCGCCGGTCTCGGCGATGTAGCGGATGCCGTTCGCGTGGAAGACGGTGTCCCAGCGCTGGAACACCGCGGTCGTCCCGCCGCGGCCGGTGACCACGACGGCGATCGACACGGCGGTGGCGACCGCCACGCAGGCACCCACGGCCAGGTGGGCCCGGCGCGTCCACGCCTGAGCCGGCTCCTCCGCCCCCGGTGTCAGCCAGCCGCGCGCGATCGCCAGCCGTCGCAGGCCGTAGAGCACGGCGGCGAGCAGCAGCGTGACCGCGGCGACGCTGAGCGGGCCGTACGGCACGTGCGCGATCGCCAGCCACGGGCCGGCCAGGCCGGTGATGGCGTAGCTGAGCAGCGGCGCGAGCCCGGCGAGGGCCCAACCGCGGACGCCCGCGGCCCACCCGACGACGCCGCCGGGCACCGCGAGCACGGCCAGATAGGTGGCCACCGCGGCGAAGTAGCTCCAGAAGTCCTCGGGTGCAGGCACTGCTTTCCAGGTGTGTCGTAAGCCGAAATGTGATAGTCGGGTGCGGGCCGGGTTCACGACCCCCGTACCCTCGACGCCCGTGAGCGCGCACACGAACCCCGCACAGATTACTGAAGACGATTTCGCAGGTTACGACCTCGTCGTCGTCGGGTCCGGTTTCTTCGGCCTGACCGTCGCCGAACGGGCCGCGGCCGAGCTGGGCAAGAAGGTCCTCATCCTGGAGCGGCGCAGCCACCTCGGTGGCAACGCGTACTCGGAGGCGGACCCGGAGACCGGGATCGAGGTGCACAAGTACGGCGCGCACCTGTTCCACACCTCGAACAAGCGCGTCTGGGAGTACGTGAACCGCTTCACGGAGTTCACGAACTACCAGCACCGCGTGTTCGCGCGGGTCAAGGACCAGGTCTACTCGTTCCCGATGAACCTGGGCCTGATCAACCAGTTCTTCGGCAAGTCCCACACCCCGGACGAGGCCCGCGAGCTCATCGCCAAGCAGTCGTCCGAGTTCGAGACCGCCAACGCGCAGAACCTCGAGGAAAAGGCCATCTCGCTGATCGGCCGGCCGCTCTACGAGGCGTTCATCAAGGGTTACACCGCGAAGCAGTGGGAGAACGACCCCAAGAACCTCGGCGAGAACATCATCACGCGCCTGCCGGTCCGCTACAACTTCGACAACCGGTACTTCAACGACACCTACGAGGGCCTGCCCGTCAACGGGTACACCGCGTGGCTCGAGAAGATGGCCGAGCACGAGAACATCGAGATCCGGCTGAACGTCGACTACTTCGACGTCCGCGAGCACATCCCGGCCGGCACCCCGACCGTCTACACCGGGCCGCTGGACCGCTACTTCGGCTACTCGGCGGGCAAGTTCACCTGGCGCACCGTCGACTTCGAGTCCGAGGTCGCCGAGACCGGTGACTTCCAGGGCACCTCGGTCGTCAACTACAACGACCAGGAAGTCCCCTACACCCGGATCATCGAGTTCCGGCACTTCCACCCGGAGCGGGACTACCCCAAGGACAAGACGGTCATCTTCCGCGAGTACTCGCGCTTCGCGGGTGAGGAAGACGAGCCGTACTACCCGATCAACACCCCGGACAACCGCGAGAAGCTCGAGGCCTACCGGGAGCTGGCCAAGACCGAGGCGCGCGAGAAGAACGTGCTGTTCGGCGGCCGGCTGGGCACCTACAAGTACCTCGACATGCACATGGCCATCGGCTCGGCGCTGTCGGCGTTCGACAACAAGATCGCCCCGCACCTGACCGACGGCGCGCCGCTCGACGGGTCCCTCGATGCTTGAGAAGGGGCAGCCCACCGGAGAGGTGGCGGTCCTGGCGAAGGCACAGGGCTTTCTGAAGAGTGAAGCTTCGGTGAAGGCTGCGCGCGGCATGTCGCACTTCGGCGAGCACGCGCTGGGCTGGTTCGGCCTGGGCCTTCTCGGCGCGGTGGTCGACAAGGAGCGGCGCAAGGACTGGCTGGTCGCTTCGGCCGGTGTCGTGGGGGCGCACGCCGCGTCGATCGCGGTGAAACGCGTGGTCAGGCGGCCCCGACCGGACCACCCGAGCGTGGAGGTACTGGTCGGCACGCCGAGCAAGCTGAGCTTCCCGTCGTCGCACGCGACGTCCACGACGGCGGCGGCGGTGCTCTACTCCGGATTGACCGGGCGTAACCTGGTGCCCGCCCTGGTACCGCCGATGCTGGCCTCGAGGCTCGTGCTCGGCGTTCACTATCCGACAGACGTTCTGGCCGGTGCAGCTCTCGGGGGGCTCGTCGGTGGTCTGATACGACGGAAGCTGAAGAAGAACCCATGAGCGAGACGACCGAGCAGCGCAACAGCGACGAAGCGGCCGTGACTCCTGAGGCACCGGAGACACCGGTGACTTCGGGGACGGTTTCCCGCGGCCCCTTCGGCCTGGTCGGCGGCGTCATCAAGACGGCGCGGCCCCGGCAGTGGGTGAAGAACGTCCTGGTCTTCGCGGCCCCGTTCTTCGCGTTCTCGAAGTCGACCGACCGCACGGGCCTGCTGCTCGACGCGATCGTCGCCTTCGTGGCGTTTTCGCTGGTGGCGAGCTCGGTCTACCTCATCAACGACGCCATCGACGTCGAGGCCGACCGCGCCCACCCGACCAAGCGGAACCGCCCGATCGCGGCCGGCATCGTGCCGGTGCCCGTCGCGTACGGGTCCGCGGTCGTGTTCTTCCTGGCCGGCCTCGGCGTGTCGTTCTTCGCGAGCTGGCAGCTGGCGATCGTGCTGGGCGTCTACGAGGCCGTCCAGCTCGGCTACTGCTTCGGCCTGAAGCACCAGCCGGTGGTCGACCTGGCCATCGTCGGCTCGGGCTTCCTGATGCGCTCGATCGCCGGCGGTGTCGCGGGCGGGATCGCGCTTTCGCAGTGGTTCCTGCTGGTCACGGCGTTCGGCTCGCTGTTCATGGTCGCCGGCAAGCGCTACGCGGAGATCATGCTCTTCGAGCGGACGGGCGCGAAGATCCGCTCGTCGCTGAAGAAGTACTCGGCCAGCTACCTGCGGTTCGTCTGGGCGACGTCGGCGGCGATCCTGATCATGTCGTACTGCCTGTGGGCGTTCGAGATCCGCCAGACCGAGCACAACTCGGTGTGGGCGCTCATCTCGATGGTCCCGTTCGTGGTGGCGGTGCTGCGCTACGCGGTCGACGTCGACGGCGGCATCGCGGGCGAGCCCGAGGAGATCGCGCTCAAGGACCGCATTCTGCAGGTGCTGGGCGCGACCTGGGTGGTCACGCTGTTCCTGGCGTTCTACCTGTGAGTTCTCATGGCGGATCGACAGGTTCGTTTCAGGTGACGCACAGCTGAGCGGCGCACCCTGAGGTGGTGGGGGCGGGCAGTACGCCCGTCCCCGTGACCCCAGGAGCGACGATGAACGACCAGCCGCGCGAGGTCCCGAAGGGGGCCGACCAGCCGACCGTCGAGCAGCCCACCGCGGCGGACCAGCCGACGACGCACCAGCCGGCGGCACCCACGCCGGGCGCGGCGGACCAGCCCACCGCGCAGCAACCGGCCACCGAGCCGGGCCAGCCGACCGCGCAGGTTCCTTCCGCCGCTGAGCCGGGCCAGCCGGCCCCGCAGGCCGAGCCCGCCGCCGCGCAACAGCCGGCCGGGTCGACTGCCCAGGCCCCGGCCGGGACCAGTGCCCTGCCGAACGCGGCGCAGGCCGGCGACCAGACCGCGGCCCACGGCCAGCAGCCCCCACCCGCGCCGCCCACTCCCCAGCTCGCCCAGCCCGGCCCCGGCCACGCCTACGGCGCTTGGGGCCCGCCCCAAGTCGCCCCGCGGCAGCCCGGCGGCTTCCGGCGATTCGTCGGGCACCGCGCCACGCAGCTCGTCGGAGTCGGCGTCCTCGGCCTGCTGATCGGCGGCGGCATCGTCGGTGGCATCGCCGCGGCGACCCACCACGGCGGCGGCCCCCGCGACGGCCGCCCCGGCATCCACCGCCAGTACGACGGCCCCAACCAGGGCCCCGACGGCCGCGGCTTCCCCGGCCGAGGCGGCGGAAACTCCGGCAACTCCGGTGATTCGAACAATTCCGGCGAGGGGAACGGCATCTAGCTGTAGTGACCATGGACGTTGTTGACGGTTGAGCGGCGCGTCGGGTTGAACATGACGAAGACCTCCGTGTGTGGTGCTGGTGTCTGACGCCATCACCGAACACAACGGAGGTCTTCGTGTCCCACCGTAACGCCCGGTTGACCCTGCACGGACGCCGGTTGCTGATCGACCGTGTCACCGCTGGACGCCCAGTCGCGCATGTCGCCGCCGAGCTGGGAATCTCCCGCGCGACCGGGCACAAATGGGTCCGCCGCTACCGCGAACACGGCGAAGCCGGCCTGCTCGACCGTTGCTCCAGGCCGCACCACTCACCCCGACGGGTTCCCGAGGAGATCGAGCAGCAGATCATCGACCTGCGCCGGACCCGCCGACTGGGCCCGGCCCGCATCGCCGGAATCCTCGACCTGCACGCCTCCACGGTGCACCGGGTCCTGACCCGCCACCACATGCCCAAACTGGCCTGGCTGGACCGCCCCACCGGACAACCCATCCGCCGCTACGAACGCGACCGCCCGGCGAACTCCTCCACGTCGATGTGAAGAAACTCGGCCGGCTCCGCGACGGCGGCGGCTGGCGAGCCCACGGCCGCGACAGCACCCAACACGCCGCCGCACGTCACGCACCACGCGTCGGCTACGAGTACGTTCATTGCGCCATCGACGACCACACCCGCATCGCCTACGCCGAAATCCACCCCGACGAAACCGCCGCCACCTGCGCCGGATTCCTCCGCCGCGCCGCCACCGCGTTCGCCGAGTTGGGCATCGACCGGATCGAACGCGTCATGACCGACAACGCCCTGGCCTACCGCCGCTCTCACGCCTGGCGCGACACCCTCGCCGACCTCGGCGCCCAAGCCCGCTTCATCCGCCGCTACCGGCCGCAAACCAACGGAAAAGCCGAACGGTTCAACCGCACCCTCGCCGAGGATTGGGCCTACGCCCAGCTCTTCACCAGCTCACACCACCGCGCCGAAGCGCTACCCGAGTTCCTGCACCGCTACAACCACCACCGAGCCCACACCTCACTCGGCGGCAAACCACCCATCACCCCCGTCAACAACCTCACAGGGCACTACATCTAGCCGCACTTTCCCTAGGAAAGTGCGAAGCCGACCGCTGTGGGCTGAGCCACCCGTACTCCGCTCAGATCACAGAAGCATCACGGGCGGGGTACGGTGTTTCGGATGCGAAGCGCCTCCGCAGAACTCCCCAAGGTCGCCACCGCGCTGCCGGCGACCGTGCCCGTCGCCCGCTCGTGGGCCCTCCCGGCGGGCGCCGCGGCGGCCTCCGCTCTGATGTTCGCCCTGGTCAGCAGCCATCTCATCGATGACACCTACATCACGCTGTCCTACGCGAAGAACCTCGCCTTCCACGCGCACTGGGGCCTGATCGAGCAGGGGACGGCGAACACCGCGACGTCCCCGCTCAACGTCCTGGCCCTGGCCGCGGTCACGTTCATCGTTCGCGACGCCGTCCTGGCCGCCGGCATCGTGTTCGTCGCCGCGCAGGTGCTGCTCGTCCTCGGCCTGCGCCGGCTCGGCGAGCGCACCGGGCTGCCGGCCGCGTTCGCGCCCGTGACGTTCGCGTTGCTGCTGCTCAACCCGCTGCTGCTGTCGTCGGTCGGGTTGGAGGTCGCGCTCGGCGCCACCGGCGTCGTCTGGACGCTCGTCTACGCGGGCGAGCGCAAGGCGGGCCGGCTCGGCGTGGTGATCGGGCTGCTCGCCCTCGTCCGGATCGACCTGCTGCTGATCGCGGCGGTGCTGTTCGCGGCCCGCCGGGAGTTCTGGGCCGGCATTTGGCGCACGGCGTTCGCCGCCCTCGCGGTGATGCTGCCGTGGTTCGGGTTCAGCTGGCTCGTGCTCGGCTCGGCCGTGCCGGACACGCTGGTCATCAAGATCAGCCAGCAGTCGTGGGGCCCGTTCAGCTTCACCAACGGCCCGCTCCTGTACTGGCGCAACTTCCCGGCCGAGGCGGTGCTGTCGTTCCTGCCGCTACCCCTCGCGGGCCTGGCCGGCGTGGTCTGGATCGTCCAGTACCGCCGGGGCTCGGAGACGGCCCGCCGTCTGACGCCGTTCGCGGCGCTGGCCGTCGCGAGCGCGCTGCACTACCTGGCCTACAGCCGGCTCGGCGTCCCGCCGTACCACTGGTACTACGCGCCGAGCATCATCGGCGCGACGATCTTCCTGGCGGCGTGCGCGAGCGCGGTCCCGGACCGCGTCCGCCGCGGCGCGTGGACGGCGACGGGCGTGGTCCTCGCGGCGAGTCTCGTGGCGTACGCGCTACCGGGGCTGCCCCGGCAGTTCGCGCCGATCACGAGCAACCACGCGTCGACGACGGAGTACCGCGAGATCGGCGAGCAGCTGGCGTCGATCGCCCACGGCCGCAAGGTGGAGACGGCGGGCGAGGTCGGCGCGCTGGCGTACGCGTGCGACTGCGAGCTGGTGGACGAGTTCTCCGACCGCGGCGCGGTCGACCCGGCGATCAGCGAGACGAAGCGCCGCAGCGGCGACCTCGGCCGCGCGCTGCTGGAGGCCAACTTCCACAACTTCGACCACAGCGTCGCCCCGATCAGCCCGGACCTGGTCCTGGCCACGACCCGCCGCACCCCGCCGCCGACGGCGCTGGCGAGCTGGCGGATCGACTCGCCGTGGATGGGCACCCAGAACCTGTACCTGGTCCCCGCTCACGCGGCGGGCAGCTGATCCCGGCCGCGGAACAGCCGGTTCATCGTCCCTTCCCGGGCCAGCAGCACCTGCGTGACGACCTGCAGCAGCACGAAGCTGCCGATCGACAACGCCGTGTCGAGGCCCGGCACGACGTCGACGGGCAGCGTGTACGCCATGACGATGCTGCCCGCGCTGTGCAGCAGCCCGCCGACGCCCCACACGACCGTCAGCACCCGCCAGACCCGCCGGAACGACGCCGTGTCCGCCCACCGCGCCTCCAATGTGGACGCCCGGCCGGGTAGCAGCGCGAGCGTCGCCTGGTAGGTCGTCGGGCGGCGGCCGACGCGGAGGCTCGCCAGCATCCAGACGCCGATCAGCACGCTGAACCAGGCGCCGCGGACCAGCTGCAGCCGCGCGTCCCCGGTCAGCAGCGTCGTCGCCAAGCCGACTGCGACGATCAGCAGCACGAAGACGCCCATGCCGTCGACGCGCCGGTGCCGCACCGCGAGGTAGAGCACCCGCAGCGCCGGCGGCAGACCGCTGAGCGTCAGCGCCCAGACGGGCGCGACGTCGAACGCGCGCAGCAGGTAGTAGCCGCCGACCGGGGCGGCGATGTCGCAGAAGAGCGTGCCGAGCATGCCCCGAGCTTCGCCGACCAGGCCGGCCGGCGGCATCGTCGAGCCGGCTCGTCACGCATCAACCGGACGGTTGATGCCGAGCCGCTGCCGCATCAGCTTCACGCCGAGCACCACGCTGCCCGCCGTCAGCACGGCGTCGAGGAACGGCACGACGTCCACCGGCAGCGTGAACGCCAGCACGACGACGGCGCACCCCAGCAGGAGGCACCCGGCACCGCACCAGAGCGTCGCCGAGCGCCACCGCTCCCGGAACGGCCGGGAAAGGCCCCACAGCCGGTCGAGGTGCCCGGCGCGAGCGGGCTGGAGTGCGCAGGCGGCCCGGAACGGCAGCGGCCGCCGCCCGACGACCAGGCTGGCCAGCATGACCACGCCGAGCGGCAGCGTGAGCCAGGCACTGCGGACGAGCAGCAGCCGGGGGTCGCCGGAGAAGATCGCCACCGCGCTGTTGACCAGCAGCACGGCCAGCACGAACGCGCCGATCGGGTCGATCCGCCGGTGCCGCGCCAGGACGTACCCGGTCCGCAGCACCGGCGGGACGGCGCTGATCAGCAGCGCCCACAGTGCGTCGACCTCGAAGGAGCGCAGGACGTAGTAGAGGGCCATCGGGAGGGCGACGTCGCGGAGCAGCATCGTCAGCCCACCGCGGTCGCGCGTCGTGTTCACCATGGTGACAGTCTGTTTCGGCTGCCTGGTGCGCACATCGGCTCGCGGACCGGGTCCGGATGGAACTCCGCGTCAACCCGGGGGTGGAGGCCTCAGATGGGGAGCTTGCGGAAGATCGGCCGCGGGACGTGCCGCAGCGCCGACATCACCAGCCGGAACTGCGCCGGCGCCCACACGAGGTCCTTGCCCGCGCGCGCGGCCGACACGGCGATCTCCGCGACCTGCTCGGCCGTCTGCGCCAGGGGAGCGTCCTTCAGCCCCTCGGTCATCTTCGTCTTGACGTGCCCGGGCCGGACGACCGTCACCTGCACGCCGGACGGCGCCAGCGCCTCGCCCAGACCCAGGTAGAAGCCGTCGAAACCGGCCTTCGTCGAGCCGTACACGAAGTTCGACCGCCGGACGCGCTCGCCTGCCACCGACGACAGCGCGATCACCGTGCCGTGACCCTGGGCCTTGAGCTTCTCCGACAGCGCGACGCCGACCGACACCGCGGCCGTGTAGTTCACGGTCGCCAGCTCGACGGCCTTCGCGTGGTCCTGCCAGACCTCTTCCGGGTCGCCGAGCAGGCCGAACGCGACGACCGCCACGTCGATGTCGCCGCCCTGGAACGCCTTGTCCAGCACGCCCGGGTGCGACGCCGTGTCCTTGGCGTCGAAGTCCACAGTGGACACCTCGGCGCCGCGGTCCTTCAGGCGCTGCGCGGCCGCGTCGAGCCGGGGCGACGGCCGGGCCGCGAGCACGACCCGCAGCGGCTTCTCGGCCAGGTACTTCTCGGCGATCGCCAGCGCGATGTCGGACGTGCCGCCGAGCAGGAGCAGGGACTGGGGGTTGCCCACCGCGTCGATCACAGTTCGAGCCTCCGGCTCATGTCAGAGGCGAAAACGCCTTCGGGGTCAACGGAAGCGCGGATCTTGCGCCACTCTTCGAGCCGCGGGTACATCTTCGCGAACGTCTCCGCCGACGTCCGGGAGTCCTTCGCGGTGTACAGCCGGCCGCCCGCTTCGAGCACGGCGTCGTCGAGCTCCAGGCAGAACCGGCTCAGGCCGTGCTTGATCGGGAAGTCGACGCTGAGCATCCAGCCCGGCGACGGCCACGACATGGGCGCCGGGTTGGCGTCGCCCATGCGCTTGAACACGTTGAGGAACGAGTAGTGCCCCGACGTCGCGATGCGCCGGCAGATGGCCTTGAGCTGGTCCTCCGCGCCGAACGGCACCGAGAACTGGTACTGCAGGAAGCCCTTGGAGCCGTAGGCGCGGTTCCACTCGCTCAGCATGTCCAGCGGGTGGTAGAACTGCGTCAGGTTCTGGATCTTGCCGCGCGCGCCCTTCTTGGGCACGGTCTTCTGCCACAGCTCGTTGATCAGCCCGAACGTGAGCTTGTTGCCCAGGCCGTTCGGGAAGACGTCCGGCAGGGTCGCCAGCTGCGGCGCGTCGAACTTCAGCGGCTCGGCCCGCAGCTTCGGCGGCAGCTCGTCCAGCTTCGCGAGCGAGCCGCGCGAGAAGGTCGCCCGGCCGAGGCGGTGGTCCGAGGAGATCAGGTCCGGCACCGACATCGAGTAGTCGTAAGTCAGGTCGGAGCCGTCGGTGAACAGGCCGAGCGTCTCGTCCAGGCTGCCCGTGCGGTCGGCGTCCACGATGAAGTACGCGGTCTCGGTCTTCTTCATCCGGACCGTGGCGCGCACGATGATCCCGGTCAGCCCGATGCCCGCGACGGTCGCCCAGAACAGCTCCGACTCGGGGCCCTCCGGCGTGAGCGTGCGCACCTGGCCGTCCGCGGTCAGCAGGTCCATCGACACGACGTGGTTGCCGAAGCTGCCCGCGCTGTGGTGGTTCTTGCCGTGGATGTCGTTGGCGATCGCGCCGCCGATCGTCACCTGGCGGGTGCCCGGCAGCACCGGGACCCACAGGCCGTACGGCAGCGCCTCGCGCATCAGCTTGTCGAGGCTGACGCCGGCGTCGAGGTCCACGAGGCCCGAGTCCGGGTCGATCGAGTGGATCCGGTCGAGCGCGGTCACGTCGACGACCAGGCCGCCCGCGTTCTGCGCCGGGTCGCCGTAGGACCGGCCGAGGCCACGCGCGATGACGCCGCGCTCGCCGGCCTGGCGCACGGCACGGGCGATGGTCTCGACGTCCGGCGTGGTCAGGACGTCGGCGACGGTCGGAGCGGTGCGTCCCCAGCCGGTGAGCGTGCGACGCTGTGTCTCGGGGGATTGGGTCACCCGACCAGGGTAGCCACGCCGAAACACGCCCGGAACGTGACCCTGAAGTGCTCGTCTCTACACTTTGCGCATCAAGGCACAAGCGCCCGCGCGGGTGACCATGACTCAGGCAACGAGGTAATGCAGTGGTGGCGACCGATCCGCAAGCCGACCTAACGGCTGCTCAGTCCTCTCCCGGACTGCTGGGCCAGCTCATCCGCTTCGCCCTGATCGGGGGCTTCTGCGCCCTGGTCGACCTGGGCACCTACACCCTGCTGACGCAGGTGGCCGGGATGGCCGCTTCACCGTGGGTCGACGTCGCTCGCGCTATCAGTTTCATCGTGGGCACGACCACGGCGTTCTTCCTGAACCGGAAGTTCACGTTCGCCGGCGGCCGCAAGGACGGCAAGGCACAGGTCGGTTCGTTCGTCCTGCTCTACACCGTGACGTTCTTCGTCGCGGTCGGGGTGAACCAGCTGATGCTGAACGTGCTGCCCGAGTCCGCCTGGCAGCACACCCTGTGCTGGGCCGTGTCGCAGGCCACCGCCACGGTGATCAACTTCGTGATGCTCAAGTGGGTCGTGTTCCGCGAGCCGTCGACCGAGGAGAACTGAGGAACTCAATGCCCGGTAAAACAGCCACCCCGGCACCGGCCACCGAAGCCGGCGCGGCCGCCGAGACGCGGTTCACCGAGCACACTCCGCAGGGTCGCCTCACGGCGCAGCGCGGTCTCTACGCCGGTCCGGCGCCGATCGTCAGCAAGGACCTCTACGCCGAGCTGGAGTGGGGTTCGGCCGTGCGCGAGCGTGCGGTCCTGACCCTCGAGCCGGCCTCCAAGGTGTCCGGCAACACGTACTTCGGCCGCTTCCCGGCCAGCTACTGGCAGCGCTGGACGAACGTGTCCGAGGTGTCGGTCGAGGCCGTCGTCACCGGCACCGGCCTGCTGTCGATGGGCGCCTCCGACGTCGAGGGCGAGCCGCGCGTGGTCGACGCCCAGCAGGTCGCCGACGCCAAGCAGGCGAAGGTGTCGCTGACCTCGAAGCTGGACAAGTTCTACGACGGCGGCGCGCTCTGGCTGGACCTCGAGACCGAGGGCGGCCAGACGCTGCGCGTCGAGCAGGTGCGCTGGACGGTCGAGGCACCGGAGAAGATCCGCCCGACCGCGGTGACCATCTGCACGATGAACCGCGCCGACGACTGCCTCAAGAACCTGCAGGCCCTCGCCGCCGACGTCTCTTCGCTGGACACGCTGGACGCGATCTACGTCGCCGACCAGGGCACCGACCTCGTCGAGTCCCGCGACGGATTCGAGCAGGTCGCGAAGGACCTGGCCGACAAGCTGCACTACATCAAGCAGCCGAACCTCGGCGGCGCCGGCGGCTTCACCCGCGGCCTCTTCGAGGTCGCCGGGCACACCGCCACCGAGCACGCGAACGTCCTGTTCATGGACGACGACGTCCTGCTCGAGCCGGACCTGGTGATCCGGATGACGGCGTTCTCGAACCGCGCCGCCAACCCGATCATCGTCGGCGGCCAGATGCTCAACCTGTTCCACCCGAACCAGCTGCACGTCGGCGCCGAGTACGCCCGGCTCAACACCCTGGAACCCGGCCAGCCGGTCGAGCACTCCCTTTCGACGGCCGACCTGCTCGGCGTCGACGAGGAGACGCTGAAGCCGAACCGCCAGGAGCGGCGCCTCGACGCCGGCTACAACGGCTGGTGGTCGTGCCTGATCCCCTACGAGGTCGTCCAGGCCACGGGCTACCCGATGCCGTTCTTCTTCCAGTGGGACGACGCGGAGTACTCCTACCGCGCCCGCGCGCACGGCTTCCCGACCGTCACCTTGCCGGGTGCGGGCGTGTGGCACGCGGACTTCCACATGAAGGACTGGGACGAGTGGCACCGGTACTTCAACCTGCGCAACTCGATCATCACCGCGGCACTGCACTCGCCGTTCAACCTCAACCTGCTCTCGCGGGTCCTGCTCGCGCAGCTGGTGCGCTACCTGCTGGGCATGCAGTACGGCCTGTCGGCGACGCTGATCAAGGCCGTCGAGGACTTCCTGAAGGGCCCCGAGGTCCTGCGTGACGGCGGCGTCGAGGCGATGCAGGAGATCCGCCGCATCCGCGACCAGTACCCCGAGACCAAGCGCTACAAGGCGACCGACGTCCCGGGCATCGCGTCCAACGACATCGGCATCATCAACAGCGCGCCGCGGCCCAGCATGCAGCGCCTGGTGCTGATCAAGCGCGTGCTCGACCGCGTCCTCGGCCGCAGCCGCTTCGGCCTCGGCGCGGTGCCGATCGACGAGGCGAACTGGTGGCACATCGCCCTGTTCGACACGGCGGTCGTGACGGACGCGAACCAGGAAGGCGTCCGCGTCCGCTCGTACGACAAGGTCAAGATGTTCGACCTGGCCAAGCGCGGCGCGAAGGTCGTCCAGCGGCTGCGCAAGGAAGGCGCGGCGGTGCAGGAGCAGTACAAGCGCGCCATGCCGGAGCTGACCTCGCGCGAGAACTGGAAGCGCCTGTACAAGCTCTGAGGTTGTTCGCCGAAGGCCGTCTCACGCTGGTCGTGAGGCGGCCTTCGGCGTTTCTCAGCCGTGCATGCCGAACACCGTGCTCTTGCGGGTGAGGTCGTCGACGTACGCGGCGGCCACGTGGGCGAAGTTGATCGCGATCGCCGAGTGGTCCTTGGTGGTCACCGTTTCGACCGCGCCGTCCCGCACGAGCTGGGCGAGTTTCCCCGCCAGCTCGCCGGATCCTTCGGTCGTCAGCGCGAACAGCAGCGGCTCCCCGCCGGTGGCGAGGTGCAGCACGAGTGCGGGTTTCGGGTCGGCCATGCGTCCATCGGACCAGCGGCGATCTTCTCCGGGCAAGCGGGTTCGCCGAGAGCGGATGGACTACCGTTTCGGCAAGTCCGGATGAACCCGCGGGGGGATGGAAGCGATGCCGCACTCGTTCTCGCTGTCACTGGCAGCGGTGGACATCCTGCTGGAGCAGCTCGGGTTCGGCCGCGCGCCGACGCCGTTCGAGGTCCCGCACGTCGGCACGACGGTCGAGCAGCGCGCGATGATCCGCGACGCCGTCGTCCGCGACCTGAACGGGCGCGGGCTGTGGAGCCGCGGCCGCCTCGACGCGGACGCGGAACTGGCGCTGGCGACGTTCGTCCGCGGCAGCGTGGCGATCACCGCGGCGGCCGAGCTGGGCGACCGCCACCTGTTCGCCCGCGTGGCGTCCGACGGCCAGTTCGCGGTGCTCGCTCGCCAGGACGAGAACTTGATCGTGTTCGAGGAGGTCCGCCCGACGGGCATCGTCCCGGCGATCGTCGACCTGCTGCCCCTGACCCCGGCGGCCCCCGGCCAGTCGGTGACGATCTCGCGCCCGGCGGAGCAGCCCCGCCACCAGCGCCGCGACGACGCGTACGACCCGTTCGCGGGGGTGAGCGGCCCCCGTTCGTCGGGCGCCGGCAGCGGCGGGCCCCAGCTCCGCATGATCGAGCGCGTGTTCCAGGAGCCGAAGAAGCGCGTGGGCCAGTTCACGGCCCAGACCCGAGGCGGCACGTACCCCCCGCTGGCCTGGTTCGACACGGAGTCGGGCCGCTGGCTGATGTCCTCGAGGGCGGCCGCGGACGGCCAGCGCTGGATCACGTACGCGCCGGCGGACAACGCGCGGCTGGCCCAGCAGCTGTACGCGCAGCTCGAAGGGCAGTTCTGAGCCGCCGGGAACCGGTGGTGGGGTTCCGACGTCTCAAAGGGGAGATCGGTGAACAGCCGTTGCGCAGGGTGCCCGGCTAGTAGACTTCCGGGTGCACACGCACGGGCTGAGTGATTCGGGGTGGAGCTGCGATGTTGATAGCGGACGGTGGGGGCGGCGGTTCGTTCGCGGACGTCATGAACCTCGGCGCCATCCAGGGCGTCACGGCGGAGACCCAGAAGCTGGTCGACGCCGCCAAGGGCGGCGGCTTCAAGATCACCCCGGAGGGCGTGAAGCCGATCCGGGACGCACTCCTCGATTTGGTCAACGACCTCGACAACCTGTACTTCGACACGGTGGACCTCGACCAGGCGCCGCAGCTCGGCAGCCACCCGTACGGGCAGACCGTCGCCAAGCACGACCAGAAGAGCGCCAACGACGCCACCGGTTCGGCGAAGGCCGTTCTGAGCGAGCTCAAGCAGGTCGCCAAGCAGGCCGACGAGGCGCTGGCCCGAGCAGCCGGGTTGTACAAGGAAACCGAGAACCAGGCGTTCTCTTCGCTGCAGACCGGTCAGGCCTGAGGTAGATGAAACTCCTTCTTGTTCGTGCCCTGCTCCCGCTCGTTGCCGGTGGCGCCCTGCTGGCCGGCTGCACCAGCGCGCAGCCAGGGACTGCTTCACCCGCGCAGTCCTCGACGGCGGGTGGCGGGGAATCGTCGGCCCCGCAGAGCTCCTCTTCCGGAGACACCGAGTCGATCTCGGATCCCTGCACACTCCTCGAAAAAGGTGATTTGAGCAGCTACGGCGAGTTCAACGAGCCGGAGAACAAGACGCTCGGCGGCTCCCGGGTGTGCAAATACCAGAAGAAAATCGCTTCGGCGAGTGACAAGTCGATGGTCATCGGAACGACCATCCGCGACGAGGCACGGGTCGACCAGCTGAACGACCAGGGTGCGGGCGTACTCGACAAGGACATCAACGGCCGGCAGGCGAAGGAAGCCCCGGAAACGGCCGGAGCCGGCTGCACGCTCGCTCTGCCGGTGGGCGACGCGTCCCGGGTGGACGTTCTGGTGACTTCCGTCGGCAGCTCCGACGAGGCGTGCCAGATTGCCGAGGCGGTCGCGAAGGCCGCTGTCGAACCGCGGTTGCCGAAGGGATAGGGGACCCACATGACGACGCGACAGGGGCCACCGCCGAAGACTGCGGACAAGTCGCCCGAAGAAGTCTCGAACATGGCGCCCGCCGAGCGCGATGCGTACCTCCAGAAGAAGGCGGAGGAAGGCGTCGACCCGGGCAGCTGGTTGTTCGGACCGGTCCAGCAGTGGGTGGCCCAAGCCAAGGCGAAGAACCAGTCGCAGGAGATGGGCGACAAGAACGTCGCCGACGCCACCAAGGGCCGCGACGTCGAGTACGTCACCGGCTTGAACGCGCCCAACGCGGACTACAAGGGCACCGACCACACGCAACTCCAGGCGTTCCTGGAGAGCAACCTGAGCGTCGAGCAGGTCTCGGACGTCTCGACGGCTTACCACAAGGTCCACCAGGTCTTCGACAAGTTCGCCCAGTCGATGAACACCGCCGTCAACGCCTCGAAGGGCACCTGGGAAGGCAGCGCGGCGACCAACGCGCAGCAGTACTTCACCAGCCTCGGCAAGTGGTCCGACGCGAACTCGCAGAACGCGAAGCTCGCCTCGGAAACCATCTACGACCAGGGCCAAGCCGCCTCGACGGCGAAGAACTCCATGCCCGCCCCCATCCCGTTCAGCTGGGGCGACGAGTTCAAGTCCTGGGCGACCTCCAACCCGTTCAGCCTGCCCGACAACGTCGACAAGTCCCTGCAGAAGCAGAAGGACAGCCAGGCCGCGCACGACCAGGCCGCCGGCGTCATGTCGACCTACGACAAGAACCTCTACGAAGCCGCGTCGAAGCAGCCGGCCTTCGCGCCGCCGCCCAGCTTCAGCACCGGGGGCGGTTCCGGTGATCCCAACGGCACCGGGGACAAGAACGGCATCAACGACCCCGGCCGCGTGGACATGCCCGGCTCCAGCTCGGTGAACACGCCGAGCAGCAGCAACGGCTTCACCACCGGCAACATCCCCGGCACCACCGGCACCCCGCAGTTCTCCGGCCCCGGCTCGACGACCGGGGCAGGCCTGCTGCCCGCCGGCACCACCACCCCGGCCGGCTTCACGCCGGGTCCGGTCGCCGGTGGGTCGTCGTCGAACCCGAACCAGTCGCTCGGCGGCATGCCGCCGATGAGTCCGATGCCGATGGGCGGGATGAACTTCGGCGGCGACGAGGCCTACAACTCCAAGGTCGGCGGGGGCGCCGGCCGCGGTGGGGGCGGCTTCGGGCCCGGTGGCTCGGGCGCGGCGGGCAACGCCACCGGCGCGGGTGCCGCGTCGGGGGCCGCGCGGCCGGGTGGCATCGGGGCGGCCGAAGCCGCCGCCGGGCGTGGGATGGGTGGTCTCGGCTCGGGCGGCGCCGCCGGGCGCGGCGGCGGCATGGGCGGGGGCGGCCTGGGCCGCGGCCAGAAGGGCGAGGGCGACGAGGACACGGAGCACTCGCGCCCGACCTACCTCGTCGAGGGCGACCCGGACGAGGTCTTCGGGACGGACATGCGCACCGCGCCACCCGTCATCGGCGAATAACGGACATATCGGAAACGGCCCCGGGGAACCGGGGCCGTTTCTTGTTTCTGCTGGTCGGGGAACCAGTAGCCTTCGCCTCGCGTCGGACACCGCGGAGGCGAGCGATGACGCCTGAGGAATGGTTGGCGGGCTTCGAAACGAAGATCGCGGACGTCCAGGCGAAGGCCGAACAGTTCCGCGTCGGGCTGGAAGCCGCCGGGACGACCGTCGCCTCGCCCGACGGGACCATCCGCGTCGGCGTCGCCCCGAACGGCTCGCTCACCGACCTGCAGCTCACCGACGCCGCGCTCGCCGGGAAGTCGGGTGCCAAGCTCGCGGAGGAGATCCTCAAGCTCGCGCGCAAGGCCCAGCGCGGTGCCGCCGTGAACGTCGCGGCCGCGTTCGAGCCGCTGGGCGGCGACTCCGAGGCGATGCACATGGTCACCGGGTACGTGCCTCCGGAAGAGCCCGAAGAGCCGCCCGCGCCCGAACCGGTCCAGGAGCGCCGGCTCTGGCAGCACGAGGAGCCGGAAACCCCGCCGCCACCGCCGGTCCGCCGCCCGTCGCGGCCGCCGCGTGACGACGATGACGACTTCGGGGACAACACGTTCATGCGCCGCGACTGAGGGGGACCATGACCACCGCGACTTCGGGTGCCGGGATCTTCGACACCTACGCCGGGCTCGTCGACTCGATCAAGTCGGACTCCGAGTCCGAAGGCGAACACGTCCTCGGCGTCGCGGTCAGCGCGGCCGGGGCGGTCGTCGACACCGTCGGCGCCGCGATCGACCCGCTCGGCGCCATCCTCAACGCCGGCGTCGGCTGGCTGCTCGAGCACGTCAGCTTCCTGCGCGAGCCGCTCGACGCGCTGCTCGGCAACCCGGACGAGATCAACGCGAACGTCGACCAGCTCAAGTCCGCCGCGGCCGAGATGCACACCCTCGCCCAGGAGCACCGCGACGACCTCCGCAGCGTCGCCGAGTGGACCGGCCAGGCCGCCGACGCCTACCGCGACAGCCTCACGAAGATGGCCGAGGAGCTGGAGTCGCTCGGCAAGACGCTCGACGGCACCGCGGCGGTCGCGGGTATCTCCGGCATGCTCGTCTGCACGCTGCGCGGCATCGTCTTCGGGCTCATTTCGTCGGTGATCGCCGAGCTGATCCGCGACGCGCTGATCGCGGCGGCCTCGGCGGGGGTGACGTTCGGCGGCTCGATCGCGGCGTTCTGCGGGGTCGCGTCGGCCCGCGCCGCGGCGACGGCGTCGAAGATCGCCGGCAAGATCAGCAAGCTCCTGGAGGGCTTCGCGCGCCAGGGCGGCCGGCTGGCCAAGCTGATGGAGGCGATGGAGAAGCTGACCAAGGGCCTCGACCGGTTCTCGACGGTCGGCGGCCTCACGATGGGCGCGTACCAGGCCGCGAAGCCGTACGAGACGGAGGCGTGACGTGGCGACCCACCACACGAGCACGCCGCACCACACCAGCACGCCCCACCACGTCGACACGTCGCCGACGCACCACGAGACGCCGAACCCGCACCCGGCGGAGCCACGCCCGGCGCACGAGTCCCACGCGCCGTCGGGCGGTCACGGCGGCGGCTACGGGGTCCACACGGACTCGCTCGGCACGATGGAGGGCCACCTCGGCCGCACGAAGGACAAGGTCCACGCGGTCGGCCAGACGGTGGCGGGAGCGAACTTCGGCGCGAAGTCGATGGGCGTGATCGGCGCGGGCATGACGGGCACGCTCAACGGAACGGTGAGCGCGGCCAAGGAACACGTATCCCGCGCGGGCAAAGCGGTCGAGGACGCGGGAGCGCGCACGAAGGCGGTCCACGAGCACTACCAGACAACGGAAGCGAACAACGCGGCCACGATCGCGGCGGCGGGCAAACCGGTCGACGCCCCACCGACGAAGACGGCCGCGGCCGGCGGCGGAGGCAACCCGCCACCACCGGGCTCGAACCCGCCACCAACGCACCCACCGGACGGCGCGGGCGGGATGCGCAACAACCTGGGCCACCACGCCACGGCCGACGAGCTGCAGGGCCAGTACACCCGCCCGTCGATGCAGACGCGCCCCACTTCGACGGACAACCAAATCCGCGACGCGGCGAGCAGATTGGGTTACGACCCGGACCAGCACCTGGCGATGACCCTCAAGCCGACGGCGGACCTGACCCCCGCCCAGCGCGCGGAGATCGTGGCGGTCCGCGACGAGCTGAAGGCCAACCCGGGCGAGATCATGACGAAGGTGGTCAAGCCGGAGATCGGTGAAAACACGCTGCTGAACCCGAAGCCCACCGAGAAGTTCGATCCGGCTGCGGTCGGCGGATCGATCGCGCGCGGCAGCGACACATCGCAGTACGGGACGCCTCAGGAGTTCCGCGACAAGCTCGCTCTCGACGACAAGGGCGCAGGTTGGACACCGATCAAGGCCGGCGCGAACGAGGCTTACCAGTTGCGGTTCCCGGCATCCCCCGATGCCAAAGCCATGCAGATCAGTTACGGCGGGACCGACCCGGTCACCGCGCATGAGATGCAGATGCTTTCCGGCCAGGCCAAGCCCCGCCCGTGGGACCCGCCGTTCCTCGGTACGGGCTACACCGGCGGCGGTGTGCCGGAATGGATCCACACGCCCCAAGCCTATGCAGGTCGTGGTGAGATGTGGCTCGTGAACGCTGACGGATCGGAAACGTTGGCGGGGGTGTACCTGCCCGACCGTGGGTGGTTCGACGTACGCGGCCGAGGAGGCGCAAGTGCCGGAAGTTCGTAGTATCTCGCCCGCGGAGTACGCGGTCTACCAGGGCGAAACCTATCGAGCGGCAGCTCGGGTGCCCGCCGAAATGCAGCTCTACCGCGATGGCGCTCCGTGGAAGCAGGTGCCGATCGCGGACCTCGACGAGTGGTACACGATCCGTACTTGGGGCACCTTCCTCGAGCACGAGTTCGAGATCTACCGCGAGGGTGAAGACGGGTACGGCATCGGTGCCGTCGGCACCGGAGACGGACGCTGGATGGCCGAGACCTGGGCCAAGCCGGAGGAACACCCCGAAGTGAACTTCAACCGGCCCGACCAGTTCACCTTCGAAGCCACGGTTCCGAAGCACATGGTCAGCGACATCCACGAGGTCCGCACAGACAGTCTCGGACCGTGGCGGGAACGGCAGGAGAACCGATGAGTCCTGACGCTCCCGCCGGTCTCCTCGGCAGCACGGTCGTCCAGCTGCCGGTCAAACCGGGACTGGTCGGCCTCTACCTCGGCAACGTCCTCGTCCCCGGCCGCTTCGAACCGCACCGGATCCAAGGCTTCGCCGGCCGCGCCGAGGACGTCGCCGAACTCGACACCGCCGCTTCCGTCCGCAACTACGGCCTGGCCAAGATCCCCGGCTGGGGCCCGCTCGACGAGCTCTACCTCCTCCGCTTCACCGCCGGCCACACGTTCCCGTTCCGCACCTCCTACGGCTCCACCGACCGGGAAATCGCGCACGAACTGGGAATGACCCGCGTCTACCCGCCGCCGTACCTCGGGACCGGGTACTTCCCCGGCGTCGACCACCCGCTGCCCGAATACGTCCTGCTGCTGACCGAAATTCCCGTCGGCGCCGAACTCCTCGTGCGCCGCGCCGACAACAGCGAAGAACGGCTCGCGCAGTACCACAGCCGGAAAGTCGGGTGGATCCCCGACCAGAAGGACGCTTTCGGCGAGGCCACTTTCTTCCCGCCGCCCGTGCCGTTGCCGCCGCTCGTCCGCCGCGGCTACACCGCCCGGTACCGCGGTGGCGACTTCGACGCCGAGTTCGCGGGCCCCGCGCGGGTCGTCCTGCACCCGCTGCCCGGCGCGGCCGCTCCGGCCGATTTCGGGGAGACCTACGGCTTCCGGATGAAGGCCGTCGACCAGGTCGAGCTGGACGACCTGACCTTCGTGCGGACGCTGTGCCGGTGGCGCGGTGGGACTTTCGAACTCCTCGGCCGGACGCGCGACTCCGCCGACCTGCACCTGGTCGACGAGGACTACCTCGTCGCGCGCGACCTCGGTCTGTCCGAAGTGGACTACCGCGTCTGGCGGAAGACCGTGCCCGCAGGCGAGATCACCAACATCCGGACCGAATCCGTGCCGGTGCCGCTCGAAGGGCAGTTTCAGTAGCGGTAGAACTTCTCCGCGCGGCCCTGGCGCACCAGCTTCAGCCACTGCAGGAACGCCTTCGGGTCGCGCTTGACGCCGACGAAGTACAGCCCGAACCGGACGATCTCCAGCGCGCCGATCTTGCGCATTCCCGGCTGGGACAACAGGTACCCGCGGTTGCGGTACGTGTAGTACCGCTTGACCTCGTTCTCCGGGTCCTGCGCGTGGAACTTGCCGCCCAGCATGGGCTTGAACTCGTCCGAGCCGTCCGGGTGCAGGTACTTCGTCTTCAGCGACGTGCCGAACGGCAGGCCCGACCGCGCGAGCCTGCGGTGCAGCTCGACCTCGTCGCCGCGGAAGAACAGGCGCAGGTCCGGCACGCCCACGACGTCCAAAGTGGACGCTCGGAACAAAGCGCCGTTCATCAGGGACGCGATGCCGGGCAGGAAGTCCACGCCCAGCTCGGACTGCGACCGCTTCCACGTCAGGCCGCGGCGCAGCGGGAACGCCAGCTTCTCCGGGGCGTCGATGTTGGACACCACCGGCGAAATCTCCGCCAGGCCCCGCTTTTCCGCCTCTTCGAGCAGGATCGCCAGGACGTTCTCGTCGGCCGGGCGGCCGTCGTCGTCGGCCAGCCAGACCCAGTCCGCGCCCAGCGACAACGCGTGCAGCATGCCCAGCGCGAACCCGCCCGCACCGCCGAGGTTGCGGTGCGACGGCAGGTACGTGTGCGGCAGCGGGTAGTTCTCGACGACTTCGCGAGCGGAGTCGTCGGGCCCGTTGTCGACCACGACGAGGTGGTCGACCGGCCGGGTCTGGGCCGCGATGATCTTCAGCGAGTCCGCGAGCAGCTCGCGCCGGTGCCGCGTGACGACCACGCCGACGACCGCGCCGTCGGGCAGCTGCCGGGTCTCGCTGGCCATCATTCCCCGCCGTTCGTCGTCGCCACCGGTTCGATGCCCAGGCGCTGCAGCGTTTCCTTGCTCATGTCCTGGAACGGGTCGCGGCCCTTGTAGCCGGTGAGGACGTCCCGCAGCGAGCCCTGCTGCTTGATGTGGCCTTCGTCCATCCACAGCGCTGAGTCGCACAGCTCGAACAGGAACTCGTCGGCGTGGCTGGCGAACACCAGGATGCCCGAGCGCTTGACCAGGTCCTTGAGCCGGTCGCGCGCCTTGTTGAGGAACGCCGCGTCGACCGCGCCGATGCCCTCGTCGAGAATCAGGATCTCCGGGTCGATCGAGGTGACGACCCCCAGCGCGAGCCGCACGCGCATACCCGTCGAGTACGTCCGCAGCGGCATCTGCAGGTAGTCGCCGAGCTCGGTGAACTCCGCGATGTCGTCGACCCGCTTCTCCATCTCCTTGGCGGTCATGCCGAGGAAGAGGCCGCGGATGATGATGTTCTCCTCGCCGGAGATCTCCGGGTCCATGCCGATGCCGAGGTCGAAGACCGGCGCGATCTTGCCCTGGATCCGCGCGGACCCGCGGGTCGGCTCGTAGATGCCGGCGAGCAGCCGCAGCAGCGTGGACTTGCCGGCGCCGTTGTGCCCGACGAGCCCGACCCGGTCGCCTTCGCGGAGGTTGAGGGTCACGTCGTGCAGGGCTTCGATGATCGGCACCTTGGTGTCGGTGCCGATCTTGCCACCGACCTTGCCGAGGACCCGCTTCTTCATCGACCGGGTCTTCGCGTCGAAGATCGGGAAGTCGACGAAGGCGTTCTGGACGTCAATGCTGACCATGTTGTGTCACACCCAGTAGGAGACGCGGGCACGGTAGTTGCGCATCGCGACGAGCGCGAGCGCCCAGCCGACGATGGTGATGGAGCCGACCACGATCCAGTTGCCGGGCGTGAACGACTGCCCGATCAGCGGCGCGCGGACCACCTGCATGAAGTGGTACAGCGGGTTCAGCTGGATGATCGGCAGCACCCAGGAGATCCCCGACCGGGTTCCGCCGGACAGCAGCTGGTCGACCGGCCAGACGATCGGGGTGCCGTAGAACAGCAGCTGGATCAGCGAGTTGATGACCTGCGGGATGTCGCGGAAGCGGGTCGAGATGATGCCCAGCAGCAGCGTCACCCAGCCGGCGTTCAGCGCCAGCAGGAAGAACCCGGGGATGGCCAGCAGGATGTTCCAGCTGAGGCCGGGGTGGCAGAACAGGCCGGTCGCGCACTGGCCGCTCGCGTCGCCCAGCGAGTACGGGTTGTCCAGCGCGGTGAAGAAGATCGCCAGGATCGCCACGTAGACGATCATGTTGTGCGCCAGCAGCAGCGACTGCCGCCACACCGTGCGCAGCATGTACACGCTCAGCGGCGCCGGGAGCTGCTTGATCAGCCCCTCGTTGGAGATGAACGTCTCCATGCCCTCGGCGAGGCAGCCGCTGATGAAGCCCCACAGGATGAAGCCCGTGGACAGGTACGGCAGGAACACCTGGATCGGGGAGTTGAACAGCTGCGAGTACAGCAGCCCGAGCCCGAGCGCGATGACGGCCTGGCTGATCGTGATCCAGAAGGGCCCGATCACCGAGCGGCGGTAGCGCTGCTTGATGTCCTGCCAGCCGAGGTGACCCCACAGCTCGCGGGCGGAGAAACCGGCCTTGATGTCGGCGAAGGCGCGCGCGAACGTCTTGCTGTCCGACGTCGGCGGCGCCGACGCGGCAACGGGGGAGTTCGCGGCCTGAACCGTGCTGGTGGCATGCACGTGGACGAGGGTACCGATGGGACGAGCGGCGTCCGGGCCACCCCGCCCGTGTGGTAGACGTTAGGCACCGCTACGCGGCGGGGTGTGTCCTGCGTGCTGGTACTTTCTCGGCTTATGACTGCTGCTCTCGGCGCGGCGAGCTTGATGGTCAACCTGCTCGCGGCGTACGCCGACCGGCCCGACCCCCGTTCGGTCGCCGTCGTCGGAAACCAGCCGCTCCCGCCCGACCCCCAGCGGGCGAAGGCGGTCGACGCGTGCGACCTCGTGATCCGCGTCAACGGCTTCGTCGTGGACAAACCGGGCGAAGAGGTCGTCGGCTCGCGGACGCACGTCGTCGTGTTCAACCGGGCGATCCGGGCGACGCCGTACGTCTTCCAGGACTACCGCAGGCGCCTCTACCTGCTGGTCGAGCCCGGCCGGATGCACTGGGAGCCGGAGGACGTGCCGGGCTGGTGGCCCGCCGACCTCGGCGCGGTCCCGGTGTCGAACCGCGAGGTCGTGCTCCCGCTGTCGGACGCGCTGGGCCTGCCGACGCGCGACGAGCCGACGTGGTCGACCACCGGCACGCTGGCCGCGTGGATCGCGCGCACGTCGTTCCCGACCGCGCAGCTCGTGCTCACCGGGTTCTCGTTCATCGACAACCCGGACCAGACCTCGTGGGAGCACGCCGCCGGCGACTCCTGCATCGTCGGCCCGGAGCACCAGATCGCCGCCGAGGGGCGGCTGCTGGACTCCTGGACCAAGACCGGCGACACCACCCTCCTGCGCTAGACGCGCCACCCCCACCCACGTAAGGACCACCCATGGCAGTGCAGAAACTCGGCAGAGGCGTGATCGACCGGATCGCCAAGCTCATCGACTTCCGCGTCGACGACCGCACCCGCGGCCTGGCCGCGCGCGTCAACGACCTCGAGCACGCCACCGCCGACCACCGGCGCCGGCTGGACAACGCGGAGCACAGCCTCGAGCAGGCCCGCGGCGACCTGCGCTGGACGCGCGCCGAGCTCGACCGGCTGATCCCGCACGTGGCCGCGCAGGAAGGCCGCCTGGAGACGCTGCGCGAGTCGATGTCGCTGGTGCCGAAGGCCGACTCGGCGGAGATCGCCGAGGCCCGCACGCTCATCGAGGAGATCCAGCGCCAGCACGCGCAGATCCGCGTCCGGCTGGCGGGCATCTCCCGCTACGAGGACCGGCTGCGCCGTCTCGAGGACCGGGTCGAAGAGCCCGTCAGCCAGTAGGTTGCGCGCCAGGGAAGCCACCGAAGCGGACGCCGAGCTGCTGCTGGGCTGGCGCAACGACCCGAAGACCCGGCAGTCGTCGCGGTCGACGGCGGTGGTCGCCCTGGACGAGCACCTCGCGTGGCTGCGCGGGGTGCTCGCGAACCCCGAGCGGCTGCTGCTCGTGGTCGAGCACGAGGACGCGCCGGTCGGCACCGTCCGGTTCGACCGGCGCGACGGCGACGGCTGGGAGGTGAGCATCACGCTCGCCCCCGGAAGCCGCGGCCGCGGGCTCTCCGGCGCGGTGCTCGCCGAGGGGGAGCGGGTGGCCCGGGAGCGCCTCGGCGTCCGGATCGTGTTCGCCGCCGTGCACCAGGACAACGCCGCTTCGGGAAAGCTCTTCGAGGGCGCCGGGTACGCCGAAGCCGCGCCTGCCGTCAGCGGCTTCCGGCAGCTGCGCAAGACTCTGAGCTGACCCGCAGTCCACCCCGGGGAGGCACCATGCACGACGTCCGGATCGGCGCGCACTCGATCGGCCCCGGTCACGCGCCCTTCGTCATCGCCGAGATGTCCGGCAACCACAACGGCGACCTCGGCCGCGCGCTGTCGATCGTCGACGCCATCGCGGAGACCGGCGCGCACGCGGTCAAGCTGCAGACCTACCGCCCCGACACGATCACCATCGACGTCGACACCCCGGCGTTCCGGATCGGCGACTCGCATTCCCTGTGGGGCGGCGAAAACCTGTACAAACTGTACGAAAAGGCCCACACGCCGTGGGAGTGGCACGCGCCGCTGTTCGAGCGGGCCCGGTCGCACGGCCTGGAGATCTTCTCCAGCCCGTTCGACCCGACCGCGGTCGAGCTGCTGGAATCCCTCGACGCGCCGGCGTACAAGATCGCGTCGTCGGAGATCGTCGACCTGCCGCTGGTCGAGCTGTGCGCGAAGACCGGTAAGCCGCTGGTCATCTCGACCGGCATGGCGAACGTCGCCGAGATCGACGCCGCGGTCCGCACCGCGCGCGAAGCGGGCAACGAGCAGCTGATCGTGCTCGGCTGCACGGCGAGCTACCCGGCGTCGCCGACCGAGAGCAACCTGCGCGGCCTGCCGCTGCTCGCGGGCCTGACGCAGACGCTGGTGGGCCTGTCCGACCACACCCCGGGCATCGGGGCGCCGGTCGCGGCCGTCGCGCTGGGCGCGGTGGCGATCGAGAAGCACGTCACGCTCGCGCGCGCCGACGGCGGCGTCGACTCGGAGTTCTCGCTGGAGCCGTCGGAGCTGGCCGCCCTGGTCACCGAGACGCACCGGGCGTGGGAGGCCCTCGGGCAGCCCGTACTGGGCCCGCGCGAGAGCGAGAAGGAGGGCCTGCGGCTGCGCCGGTCCCTCTACGTCGTCGAGGACGTCCGCGCCGGCGACGAGGTCACCGCGGCCAACGTTCGCTCGATCCGGCCCGCGGGTGGCTTGGCTCCCGCCGAAATCACCAAGGTCGTGGGGCGCACCTTCCGCGTCGACGCCGCGAAGGGCACGCCCCTGACCTGGGACCTGATCTAGAAGAACGCGCGCACGGCGTCGACCACGCGGTCGACGTCGGCGTCCGTCAGCGACGGGAACAGCGGCAGCGACAGCTCCTGCTCGTAGTACGCCTCGGCGTTCGGGCAGAGGCCGCGCCGGTAGCCGAGGTCCTCGAACACCGGGTGCCAGTACGCCGGGATGTAGTTGACCTGGACGCCGATGCCGGCGCCGCGCAGGTGCTCGAACAGCGCCTTGCGGCGGCCTTCGAGGACCCGCAGCGGGTACAGGTGCCACACGGGATCGGCGCCCGGGCGGCTCGGCGGCGTCGCCACGCCGTCGACGTCGGCCAGCGCCGCGTTGTAGCGGGCGTGGATCTCGGCGCGGCGCTTCTTGAACTCCGCGAGCCTGCTCAGCTGGCTGGACCCGAGCGCGCAGAGGACGTCCGGCAGGCGGTAGTTCAGGCCGAACTCGTGGACTTCCTGGTGCCAGCCGCCCTCGTCGGGGTAGCGCTGCTCGGCGCGGTCGCGGACCAGGCCGTGGTTGCGGAACTTCCGCGCCCGGTCCAGGAGGTTCTCGTCGGGCGTGACGACGGCGCCGCCCTCGGCCGTCGTGAGGTTCTTCGTCGGGAAGAACGAGAACGTCGTCAGGTCGGCGATCGAGCCCACCGGACGGCCCTGCCAGGAGCCGCCGACGGAGTGCGCCGCGTCTTCGAGGAGCAGCGCGCCGGCGTTGTGCGCGATCTCGCCGAGGGCGTCCAGCTCGGCCGGGTGGCCGGCGTAGTCGACGGCGGCGACGACCTTCGTGCGCTCGGTCACCGCGGCCTTCGCGGCCTCGACGTCGAGGTTGCCGGTGTCGGCTTCGACGTCGGCGAAGACCACCTTCGCGCCGTGCAGCGCGGCGGTCGCGGCGGTGGCGACGAACGTCATCGGGGAGGCGACGACCTCGTCACCCGGCTTGAGCGCGGCCGCCGCGTACGCGACGTGCAGGGCCGCGGTGCCCGAGGTGACGGCCACCGCCGACGTGCCGCCGGTGTGGGCCGCGAGGTCCGTCTCGAACTGCTGGACCGCGGGCCCGGTGGTCAGCCAGTCGCCGCGCAGCACGTCGACGACGGCCTGGATGTCCTCGTCGCTGATGGACTGACGGCCGTAGGGGAGGAAGTCAGGCATGCTGCTCGACCAGTTCGCGCAGCTCCTCGCCGTTCAGCCAGAGGTCGTTGGTGTCCGAGCGGTAGGCGAAGCCCTCCGGCATCGGCGTGCCGTCCGCCGGCGGCTCGAAACCCCAGCCGGCGAGGTGCGGCTGCACGACGTAGCGGTCCTTGAGCTGGACCGTCCGGCGCGCGTCGTCCGGGGCGATCATCTCCTCGTGCAGCTTCTCGCCCGGGCGGATGCCGACCTCGTGCATCTCGCTGCCCGGCGCGATCGCCTGGGCCAGGTCGACCAGCCGCATGCTCGGGATCCGCGGCACGTACAGCTCGCCGCCGTGCATCTGGTCGAACGAGTCGACGACGAACCGCACGGCCTGGGGGAGCGTGATCCAGAACCGGGTCATGTCCTTGTGCGTGATCGGCAGCGACTCGCCCTGCTCGGCCAGCTTGCGGAAGAACGGGATGACGCTGCCGCGCGAGCCCATCACGTTGCCGTAGCGGACCACCGAGAAGCGCGTCACGTGCGCGGCCGCGTAGTGGTTGCCGCTGATGAACATCCGGTCGGCGCACAGCTTGGTGGCGCCGTAGAGGTTGATCGGGCTGGACGCCTTGTCCGTCGACAGCGCGACGACCTTCTTGACGCCCATGTCGATCGACGCCTCGATCACGTTCTGCGAGCCCACGACGTTGGTCTGGACGAACTCGAACGGGTTGTACTCACCGGTGTCGACCTGCTTGAGCGCGGCGGCGTGCACGACGTAGTCGACGCCGTGCATGGCGCGCTCGAGCCGGCGCCGGTCGCGGATGTCGCCGATGAACCAGCGCAGGCGCGGGTCGTCGTTGAACAACTGCCGGGCCTCGTACTGCTTCAGCTCGTCGCGGGAGAGCACGACCAGCCGGCTCGGGTTCAGTTCGGCGAGCGCGTGCGCGATGAACGCCTTGCCGAAGGAACCGGTCCCGCCGGTGAGCAGGATGCTGGAGCCATCCAGCTCGGACATCGTTGACCTCCGCGTTTCGGTGACTGTGGCCGTCGGCCATCATGTCACCCATGCGTGGAGCGCCCGTGGTCAACGCCGTCATCCAAGCCCGGTCGTCGTCGACCAGGCTGCCCGGCAAGGTGCTGCGGCCCCTGGCCGGCCGCAGCGTGCTGGGCTGGGTGGTGCGGGCCGCGGCGGCCGCTCCGGGCGTCGACCAGGTGGTGGTCGCGACCTCTTCGGACGCTTCGGATGACGACGTCGCCTTGGAGGCCACCCGCTGCGGTGCCGCGGTGGTGCGTGGGCCGTTGGACGACGTCCTCGAGCGGTTCGCGGTCGCGCTGCGCGAGCACCCCGCCGACGCCGTGATCAGGCTCACCGCCGACTGCCCGCTGCTGGACCCGTCGCTGATCGGCCAGCTCGCGACGCTGTGGCGGGCCCAGCCGTCGCTGGACTACGTGAGCACGACGCTCGTCCGGACGCTGCCGCGCGGGTTCGACGCCGAGCTGGTGCGGGCTTCCGTGCTGCTCGAGCAGGTCGCTTCCGCGACCGGCGCGGACCGCGAGCACGTCACCTCGGGGATCTATTCGCAGCCTTCGCGCTACTCGTGCGCCGGTGTCGTGGTGAGCCCGGCCGCCGACGACCTGCGCGTGACGCTGGACACCGCGGAGGACTGGGAGCTGTTGTCCGCTGTGGTGCTTGAGCTGGGTGACGGCGTCGGCGACTGGCGCGCGGTCGCCGGGCTGCTGCGGTCGCGGCCGGACCTGGTGGCGCTGAACGCGCACGTCGAGCAGAAGAAGGTCGGTTCGTGAGGTTGCTGCTGCGCGCGGACGCTTCGCCGTCGATCGGCGCGGGGCACGTCGCGCGGATGGTCGCCTACGCCGAGCGGGCGGTGGCGCGGGGCTGGTCCGTCGCGTTCTCGGGCAGCGTCGACGGTGTCGGGTGGCTCGCTTCACGCTTCGACGAGCTGGGCGTGACGCGCGTGCCATTCGACGCTTCCGGGTTCGACGCGGTGGTCGTCGACCACTACGGCCTCGGTGACCTGCGTGGCGAAGTCAACGCTTCGGGTGCACTGCTGGTGTCGATCGAGGACGACGTGTTCGGGCGCCGGCCCGCGGACATCGTCGTGGATTCGGGCTTCGCGCCTGCTTCGCGGCCTGACGACGGCTCGGATGTGTTGCTGCGCGGCATCGCGTACGCACCGCTTCGGGACGTCGTGCGCTCTACGCGCCGGACGCCCGCCGGGCCCCCGCCGCACGTCACGGTGGCCCTCGGCGGCGGCGACCAGTGGGCCCCGACGGTCGGGTTGCTGCTTCGCGCGCTTCGCGACACGGAGCTGCCCTTCGCAGCGGACGTCCTGGTGCGCGGCGAACCCGCGGTGCCCGTGTTGCGGCCGGGCCAGTCGGTCCGGGTCGCGGCGCCGAGCCCGGCGTTGCTGGAGCTGTTCGCGACGACGGACGTCGCGGTGAGCGCGGCCGGGGTGACGTTCGTGGAGCTGTGCTGCCTCGGCGTCCCGACGGCCGCGGTGCGTCTGGTGGACAACCAGGAGCCGGGCTACCGGGCGGCGCTCGACCTCGGGTTGGCGGCGGGGCTCGGCCCAGCGGAGTCCCTTTCCGCGCGACTGCCGGCGGTGACGGCGGTTCTGCGTTCGCTGTTGTCCGACGCGGCTCTTCGGGAGCGGTTGTCCGCGACGGCGTCGTCCACTGTGGACGGCCGGGGTGTCGACCGGGTACTGGATCGCATCGAGGACCGGATCTGTCCGCGATAGTTCGTATTGTCGGGGTATGACGATCAAGCCGTTCCGCATCGACGTTCCCCAGGCCGACCTCGACGATCTGCGTGACCGGCTGGCGAAGACGCGCTGGCCCGACCAGCCCGCCGACGCCGGCTGGCGGCTCGGGGCACCGGTCGACTACGTGCGCGAGCTGGCGGAGTACTGGCGCACCGGCTTCGACTGGCGGGCGCAGGAGGAGCGCATCAACGGCTTCCCGCAGTTCACGACGTCGATCGACGGGACGACGGTGCACTTCCTGCACGTGGTCTCACCGGAGCCGGACGCGACGCCGGTGTTGCTGACCCACGGCTGGCCGGGCTCGATAGTCGAGTTCCTGGACGTGATCGGCCCCCTGACGGACCCGCGCGCGTACGGCGGCGACCCCGCTTCGGCGTTGACCTTGGTGGTCCCGTCGATCCCGGGCTACGGCTTCTCGGGCCCGACCCCGACCCCGGACTGGGGCCCGGACCGCATCGCGCGCGCGTTCGCCACGCTGATGACAACGCTGGGCTACGAGCGTTTCGGCGCCCACGGCGGCGACTGGGGCGCGATCATCTCGCGCGAGCTGGCGATCCAGTTCCCCTCGCGGCTGCTGGGGATCCACGTGACGATGGTGGCGTCGGCGGTACCGCGTTCGCCGGCGGACCTGGAAGGCTTGACGGGCGACGAGCTGGCCACCGGCCGCCGATCACTGGAGAAGGGCCAGGCGTTCTCGGCAACGGGCACGGGGTACGCGATCATCCAGGCGACCAAGCCGCAAACGCTTGCGTACGGCCTGCACGACTCACCGGTGGGCCAGCTGGCATGGATAGCGGAGAAGTTCCGCTCGTTCTCGAACACGACAGCGGACCTGATCGACCGCGACGACCTGCTGACGGACGTGTCGATCTACTGGTTCACGGAGACGGCGAACTCGTCGGCCCGCCTGTATGCCGCGTTGACGGGAGGCTGGGGAGCCCCGCCGGCATCGAACACGGTCCCGACGGGGGTAGCGGTCTTCCCGGACGACATCGGCTTGCCGATCCGCACGTTGGCCGAGCGAACGGACAAGATCGTGCACTGGACGGAGTTCCCGAGGGGCGGCCACTTCCCGGCGCTGGAGGAACCAGACGCTTTGATCGGCGATCTCCGGGAGTTCTTCCGCTCCTTGAGCTGACCGCTGCGGGCGGTCGGGATCAACTACCGAAACGCTGGAGCGCCGCCGTCCGCGCGGCGGCGGCACCGGCCGCTCCAGAGCGCGGTGGTTGAGCCCCGGATCGCCGATCAGGTCCGCCAGCCCGGGGGTGTCGCTGCGGGCGATCGCCTTCGAACTCGGCCGCCGATTTCGACGTTCAGCCGCCAGCCAGACCGCTGGCAGCAGCCGGACCGCAGCCACCAGCCGGACCGCTGCCGGCAGTCCAGGCAGCTATCGGCCGCACGCCGCTCACTGAGCTGACCGCCGCGGCGGGGAGGCGGGAGGCGGGGAGGGCCACAGTCCGGCAAACCGGCCCCCGCCCTTCCCTGGGGGGCGTCCCCTTGGCCAGTCTATCGGCGCCGGGGGACAAAACCCGCCGGAAAGCGAGTTGTCCACAGAGGTTGTCCACATCCCCTTCGGTCTGTGGACAACCTCCTCCGGAGCCAATCCCGAGTCGGTCTGGCTACACGCGAGACTCGGCCCGTATGCCTCGCGAGCTGGGCCTCACCGGCCGCGAGCCCGAACAAGGCGAGCCCGAAGAGTCGACCCCGCTCGCCAAAGCGAAAGCAGGCCGGACACCGCCAAAAGCCGAGAAGGCCTCCCCGCCGACCCGAAAGCCGAAAACCGAAAGCCGGCCGAGGAGGCCTTCACAACCGAACTCAGAGGTACTGGCCCGTCCCCGAAATCCCCGGCCCGTGCCCCTCAAGCCCATGCCCACCAGCCGAAGGCCCGGCAGGCAACCCCCGCCGCATCTGCTCGAGCTGAACCCGAGCCGCCATCTGCTGGGCGAACAGCGCCGTCTGGATTCCGCTGAACAACCCCTCTAGCCACCCGACCAACTGCGCTTGGGCGATCCGCAGCTCGGCGTCCGACGGCGTCGAGTCGTCGGTGAACGGGCGCACCAGCCGCTCCAGCTCGTCCTGGAGCTCCGGCGCCAACGACGCCGCCAGTTCCTTCACCGAAGTCTGGTGGATCTCGCGCACCCGGTTGCGGGACGCGTCGTCCAGCGGGGCCGCGCGGACCTCCTCCAGCAGCTGCTTGATCATCGTGCCGATGCGCATCACCTTCGCCGGCTCTTCGACGAGGTCGCCCACCGACTCGGGGTGCTCGCCTTCGATGGGCGTCGCGCCCACCGGGGTGCCGTCCGGGCCCACGACCACCACGTGGGGTGAAGATTCCTGGCCAGCGTCACCGGCTGTGAAGTTCGGCTCGGTCATGTGCTCCATCCTGGCTTGCCTCCGCCACGCTCCGCGACACCCGAGGGGCGTCCGTCTCCGAGCGTAGCCGTAAACCGGGTTCCCGGTGGCTCTCCACCCAACCCCGGACGCGCGGCGAAACCGCACGTCCGTACGGTGTCCCCATGGCGTTCGACGTCGCTCGTATCCGTGGGCTCTTTCCCGCGCTGGGTGACGGCTGGATTCACTTCGACGGCGCCGCCGGAATGCTGGTCCCGGAACAGGTCGCTTCGGCCGTTTCGACGGCGATGCGCGCCCCGGTGTCCGGGCCGGGCGGAGCGTTTCCGGCCTCACAGCGCGCGGAAAGCATCGTGACCGCGGCCCGCCGGGCCGTGGCCGACCTGGTCGGGGCCGACCCGGCCGCCGTCGTGCTCGGGCCCAGCTCGCCGGTGATGCTGCGCCGCCTCTGCGACGCGCTCGCCGAGCGCTGGACCATCGGCGACGAAGTCGTCGTGTCGCGGCTCGACGAACAGGCCAACCTCGCGCCGTGGCAGCGGGCCGCGAAGCGCGTCGGGGCCGTCGTGCGCTGGGGTGAGATCGACATTGAAACGTGTGAACTTCCCGCGTGGCAGTACGAGCAGCTCGTGTCGGCGCGCACCAAGGCCGTCGCGGTCACGCTCGCGTCCGGGTCCGTCGGCACCCGGCCGGACGTGCCGACCATCATCGAGTTCGCCAAGCGCGTCGGCGCGCTGGTCGTCGTCGACGCCACGTACGCCGCGCCGTTCCTGCCGCTGGACATCAACGCGCTCGGCGCCGACGTCATGGTCGTGTCCGCGCAGGCGTGGGGCGGCCCGTCGGTGGGCGCGCTCGTCTTCCGCGACCCCGAACTGATCGAGCGGATCTCGTCGGTCTCGCTCGACCCGATGGCGCGCGGCGCCGCCCGCCTCGAACTCGGTCCGCACGCCTACCCGCTGCTGGCCGGCCTGATCGCGTCGATCGACTACCTCGCGGGTCTCGACGACGCCGCGACCGGGTCACGCCGCGAGCGCCTGGTCACCTCGCTCGGCTCGGCGAAGTCGTACCACGCCGGCCTGCTCGCGCAGCTGTCGACGGAACTGCTTTCGCTGCGGCACATCATGGTCATCGGCAACGCCATGCGCCGCATCCCCGCGCTCGCCTTCGCCGTCGCCGGCAAGAAGGCGCCCGAAGTCGCCGAGTACCTCGCTTCGCAGGGGCTGTGCGCCTTCGCCGACGACGGCACCGCGGGCGTCTTCGCGTCCCTCGGCGTCGGAGAGGTGGGCGGCGCCGTGCGCATCGGGCTCGCCCACTACTCCAACGTCTTCGAGATCAACCAGCTCGTGCGGGTCCTCGAAGAACTCCGCTAGGACTTCGCCGCCAGCAGGACCTTCCCGAACACCCAGCCCTCTTCCAGGATCCGGTGCGCGTTCGCGGCTTCGGCCATCGGCACGACCTGGCCGACGATCGGCTTCACCAGACCGTCGGACACCAGCGGCCACAGGCGTTCCCGGACGTCGGCGACGATCGCCGCCTTCTGCTCCAGCGGCCGGAAGCGCAGGCCCGCCGCGAACACCGACGCCCGCTTGCCGAGCAGCGAGCCGACGTTCAGCTCGCCCTTCACCCCGCCCTGCATGCCGATGATCACCAAGCGCCCGTCCTGCTGCAGCGCGTCGACGTTGCGCTGCAGGTAGGACGCGCCCATGTTGTCGAGGATGACGTTCGCGCCACCCGTCTCCTCCTTCAGGACCTCGACGAAGTCCTCTTCCTTGTAGTTGATCGTGAGGTCGGCGCCGAGCTGGCGGCAGCTCTCGAGCCGGTCGGCCGAACCGGCGGTGACGGCGACGGTCGCGCCCAGCGCCTTGCCGACCTGGATGGCGTGCGTGCCGATGCCGCCGGCGCCGCCGTGGACGAGGAGCACCTCGCCTTCGGTGAGCTTCCCGTGCATCACGACGTTCGCCCACACCGTGCACGCCACCTCGGGCAGCGCGGCCGCGGTCAGCAGGTCGATCTCGCCCGGCACCGGCAGCAGCTGCCCGGCCGGGATGACGGCCTTTTCCGCGTAGCCGCCGCCCGCGAGCAGCGCGCAGACCTCGTCGCCGACGTTCCAGCCTTCGACGCCTTCGCCGAGTTCCGCGATGGTTCCCGAGCATTCGAGGCCGAGGGTTTCGCTCGCGCCGGGCGGCGGCGGGTAGTGGCCTTGGCGCTGCAGGAGGTCCGCCCGGTTCACCGCGCTCGCCGCGACGTCCACCAGCACTTCGCCGGGGCCGGGACGCGGATCCGCGACCTCCGCCCACTCGAGAACTTCCGGGTCACCTGGTTCACGGATGGTGATCGCGTACATGTGTCGACTGTATACCGGCGGGTGAAGTTCCCGCCGAATGACGCATTGACGTCCTTCTCATTCGGAACAAAGGTGAGCAACCATGTCACTCTTCCGAAAGAGAACCCTCCCGCCGGTGGCCCTAGCCGCCTGCGCGACGCTGGCGCTCGGACTGACCCCGGCCGCCGCGGCGAACACGGTCCCCGACGGTCCGGCACTGGCGAAACAGCTCGTCAAGAAGGTCGACGTCAACGGCGTCAACCGGCACCTGATCGCTCTCCAGCGGATCGCCGACACCAAC
This sequence comes from Amycolatopsis sp. NPDC098790, assembly GCF_044759945.1. Lineage (NCBI taxonomy): Bacteria > Bacillati > Actinomycetota > Actinomycetes > Pseudonocardiales > Pseudonocardiaceae > Amycolatopsis > Amycolatopsis sp. NPDC098790. The sequence continues at coordinate 845,896 of NZ_JBIWAI010000001.1, read as the reverse complement.
GGCGGCACCCGCGCGGCAAGCACCGCGGGCCACCAGAAGTCCGCCGAGTACATCGCGACGAAGCTCGAGGCGGCCGGCTTCCAGGTCACCCGCCAGGAGTTCCCGTTCACCTACTCCGAGACCCTGGCCGAGAAGCTGACCGCGGGCGGTCAAAACGTCCCGGTGATCGCGATGGAGTACACCGTCTCGACGCCCGTCGGCGGCATCACCGCGCCGCTTGCCGTGATCCCGGTCGACGACACGAGCGGCTGCGAGGCCACCGACTACACCGCGGACGTCGCGGGCAAGATCGCGCTGATCAAGCGCGGCGGCTGCTCGTTCGCGCAGAAGCAGCAGACCGCCGCGGCGGCGGGCGCGATCGGCGCCATCGTCTACAACAACACCGACGGCGACCTGAACGGGACCCTGGGGGACCCGGCCGTCGCGGAGATCCCGACCGGGGGCGTGACCGCGGCGAACGGGGCGCAGCTGGCCACCCTCGCCGGGCAGCCGGTGACGCTGGAGCTGCGCACCTTCCAGGAAGCGCGGACCAGCTACAACGTCATCGCCGAGACCAAGACCGGCCGCAAGGACAACGTCGTGATGCTGGGGTCGCACCTCGACAGCGTCCCGGCCGGCCCGGGCATCAACGACAACGGCACCGGCTCGGCGGCCCTGCTCGAGACCGCGCTGCAGCTGGGGAGCAGCCCGAAGGTCAACAACGGCGTCCGCTTCGGCTTCTGGAGCGCGGAGGAGTTCGGCCTGATCGGCTCGACCTACTACGTCGACCAGCTGACCTTCGAGCAGCAGCTCGACATCGCGCTGTACCTGAACTTCGACATGATCGGCTCGCCGAACGCCGGCTACTTCGCCTACGACGGCGACAACTCCGACGGTGTCGGCGCGGGCGCCGGCCCGTACGGCTCGGCGCAGATCGAGAAGACCTTCGTCGACTACCTGCAGGCCGCGCGGGGCGTGTCCCTCGAGGGCACCGACTTCACCGGCCGCTCGGACTACGGCGAGTTCATCGCCGTCGGCATCCCGGCCGGCGGCCTGGACACCGGCGCCGAAGTCGTGAAGACCCCGGCGCAGGCGGCGAAGTGGGGCGGCACGGCCGGCATCGCGTTCGACCCGTGCTACCACCAGGCCTGCGACAACCTGGGCAACGTCGACCGGGTCGCGCTGGACCGCAACGCCGACGGCGTCGCCTGGGCCCTCGGCGTCTACGCGACGAGCACCGAGAGCATCAACGGCGTCCAGCCGGGCAAGGCCAAGTCGAAGTCGCTGACGGCGCAGAAGCGGTCGGCTCAGCGGTCCCTCACGGCCCACGCCGCGGGTGACCCGCACGCGCTGGTTTCCTGAGCCCAGCGCCCCAAGGCGGCCTTGGTTGCGTCTGACGCACCGAAGGCCGCCTTGGGTGCGTCAGACGCACCGAAGGCCACATTGGGGCGCTGGTCAGCCCAAGTTGTTGGTGCCGAAGGTGTCGCAGCGGGCCGGGTCACCGGTCTGGAAGCCGGTGGTGAACCACTTCTTGCGCTGCGCGGACGTGCCGTGGGTGAACTTCGAGCGGTCGACCTGGCCGCCGCCGAGGTTCTGCTGGATGTAGTCGTCGCCGATGCGGGACGCGGTGTCCAGCGCGGAGTTGATGTCGTCCTGCGTGACGTCGGTGATCAGCGGCTTGCCGCTCTCGGTCGGCGTCGTCGAGGCGTGGTTGGCCCAGACGCCGGCGTAGCAGTCGGCCTGCAGTTCCAGGCGCACCGAACCGGACGTCGGGCCGGTGCCGGTGCCCTTCTTCGACGTGCCGAGCAGGTTCTGCACGTGGTGCCCGTACTCGTGCGCGAGCACGTACGCCTCGGTGAAGAGGCCGCCCTGCGCGCCGAAGCGGGACTTCAGCTCGTCGAAGAAGGAGAGGTCGATGTAGACCTCGGAGTCGGCCGGGCAGTAGAACGGGCCCGTGTCGGAGGTGGCGCTGCCGCAACCGGTGCGGACGCCGCCGTTGAAGAAGTTCGTCGGCGCCTTGCGGTAGGTCGAGCCGGAGCGGGAGAACTGCTGCGTCCAGTAGTCCTGGACGGAGTTGACGATCGCGACGATCGCGCAGTCGTGGTTGTTGTTGGCGTCCGCGCCGGTCCGGCACTCGCTGGAGAGCTTCGAGTTGTCGACCTGCTGGCCGGAGCCGACGCTGCCGAGCCCGCCGCTCAGGCCGCTGCCGCCGGTGCTCACCCCGCCGAGCTGGGAGAGCACGAAGTAGATGATGACCCCGACGACGCCCAGCCCGCCGCCGCCGAGCGCAACGCGGCCGCCGATCCCGCCGCCGCCTCCACCGCTTCCGCGCAGGTCCTGGACTTCGGAGGCGTCCAGGCCGGCGTCGTCGTCGAATCTCACCCGCAGGATATTAACGAGCCTGGGCCCGGCCGTCGCGCTGGCGGCCGCACCCAGGCTCTGTACCGAGGTTTGTCTTGGTCGAGCGGTTGGCCGCGTTGGGGCCGGCGTTCAGGCGCTGTCGTCACGACTGCCGAGGTCGTGACCCGATACAGGCCCGATCGACGCCGTATGCGTGAACGCATGGAAGCCCGCGCGTGTGGCTGTTCGCAATCGCGCCCGGCCCGTTCTTGAGCCGTTCCGGTCGCGGGGACACAGCCGGCGGTCAACCGCGAGGATCACCCGCCACGCAACCACCTGACCTCTCCCGGCGGGGAGCCGGGCCGGCACGTCACCGTCGCCGCGCCCTACCCTGGCCGACCATCCGCCGACAAGCAGAATGCGCCTTTTCCGGCCGAGTCTCAACCTTTTCGTAACCCCACCTTCGGGCGATGTTGCGGTGACGTTTTCAGCCGCGCGCAGTTCGGACTCGGACCGCGCGGTCGCTTGATCAGCGTTCTAGGCTGCCTTATGAGCGAGGAGCGGCCTGTGCGTTGGTTGAACGAAGCCGAGATGGCGGCGTGGCGCTCCTACATCGTGGCGACGCTGAGGCTGCGGCAGCGGCTGCACCGCGAACTGGCCGAGCGGCACGACGTTTCGCTGACCGACTACGAGGTGCTGGTCTGCCTGGAGATGCAGCACGGCTTCCGGATGCGGATGTCGGAGCTGGCGGTGCTGATGGGGTCGACGAAGAGCAGGCTGTCCCACCAGGTCGGCCGCCTCGAGGACGCGGGCGTGGTCCGGCGCGTGCGCGACCCGGAGGACAAGCGCGGCGTCATCACGGAGCTGACGGAAGAGGGCAAGGCCCTGCTGGAGAAGGCGGCGCCGACGCACGTGGAAGGGGTGCGCGAGCACCTGATCGACCTGCTGAGCCCCGAGGAGCAGGCGACGATCGCGGCGGCGTTCGACCGCGTCTTCGAGCACCTAGAGCAGGTGGAGGGCTGAGCCCGGGCGCGGCTACGGCGCGCCCGGGAGCCAGAGCGGTAGCGGTGGGATTCGAACCCACGGAGAGGTTGCCCCCTCGCATGTTTTCAAGACATGTTCCTTCGGCCGCTCGGACACGCTACCTCGCTCCACGAGGGTAGCCGACGAGGGAAAGGACTTTGCCCGGGCGGGCTCGCGGGCAGCCGTCACCAGGCTTCGGAGCCGGCCGGCCGCGAGCCCGGCCAAGCCGGCCTACTTCCAGCTGAGCGTCAACCCCGCCCCCTGGGCCCGACCCGCCTCCGCGGCCGGCCTCCGGGTCGCCGGGTCCAGCGGGTTCGCGCCGATCGCCGCCACCGACGCCTCGTCCGGGGTGATCAGCGCGACCTCCGCGCCCGCCGCGCGCAGGTCGTCCAGCACCTCCGGCAACGGCTTCTCCATCGGGAACGGCGAATCCGCCGCGCCCAGCGGGGACACCACCGTGACGCGGGTGCAGCCCGTCGCGTAGTCGGCGTTGTCGGCCGAGCGGACGCCGCCGTCCACGTACCGCTTGCCCTCGATCGTCACCGCCGGCCAGATGCCCGGGACCGCGCAGCTCGCCGCCACGGCGTCGACCAGCGAGACCCCCGATGCGCGGTCGAACCGCCGGGGCTCACCGGTCGAGGCGTCCACCGCCACGATCACCACTCGCTGCTCCGGCCATTCGTGCACCGGCAGCCGTTCCGCGACCACCGCCCGGCGGTCGGCTTCGGGCACCGTCTCGGCCGTCAGCGCGAGCCGGCTCACCGCGCGCCGGACCTCGGCCGGGGTCGCCGCGCCGGTGACCGCGCCGCCGAACTCCGCCGCGAACTTCTCGAAGTCGACCTCCACCGGGATCTCCCGGGTCTGCCGCGCCGGGTCCGCTTGGCGCGCGTACAGCTCCGCCAGCGCCACCCCGCTCGTCACCTGCGCCGCGACCACCGAGCCCGCCGACGTCCCGACCAGCAGGTCCGCACCCGTCAGGTCCTGGCCGTGGTCGGCCAGCCCGGTCAGCAACCCCGTCATCCACGCGACGCCGGCGACCCCGCCGCCGCCCAGCACCAGACCCTGTCCGCTCATGCGGCCAGCCTAGCGACGGGGTCCGACAATTACGGCTGCTTGAGCGCCTGGGCCGCGATCCGCGCCCGGACCTCGGGACGGCGCAGCGGCGGCACGGTCGCCGGTGGCTGACGGCGTTCGGGCAGCTGCTCCAGCAGTTCCGCGGTGATCCGCGTGATCTCGGCGACCGCCGCCTCGAACGGCTCGCGCGTGGCGTCCGACAGCGACTGCACGCCGGTCACCTTGCGGACGTACTGACGGGCCGCGGCCTCGATCTCCTCGCCCGTCGCGGCCGGCTGGAGCCCCCGGAGGGTGGTGATGTTTCGGCACATGCCGCCCAGGGTACGTCGCTTCGGACGTCCCGATCACACGGTCGGGTAGGGCCGGGCGAACCTCGTTGACGCCCGAACCCGCGCTTGGGCAATGTCGGGGAAGTGCCTCTCAGACCGCGTCCCTTCCGCTCCGCCCGCCCCGAACTCCGCATCCTCGACGAAGAGGCCCCGGAAACCCCGATCCCCGAACAGGCCTGGCCGCGCGTGCGGGCCGATGAGCTGGTCACCCTCGTGGCACACGTCTTCGCCGCGCACGGCTTCCCCGAAGCCCGTGCCCGCATCGCCGCGGAAGCGCTCTGCCACGGCGATCTGACCGGCTCGCCGGACACGGGCGTCGCCGACCTGACCCGCGTCCACCTGCCGCTGCTGGAATCCGGGCTGGTCGTGCCGCACGCGCAGCCGCTGATGATCGCCGACCGCGGGGCCGCCGCGCTGATCGACTACCGCCGCGCGTCCGGGCTCTGGGCCGTCGGTGACGCCATGGACCGGGCGGTGGTGCGGGCCGGCCGCTTCGGCGTCGGGCTCGTTTCGCTGCGCGGGATCGGGCCGTTCGGCCGGGCCGGGCACCACGCCGCCCGCGCGCTGCCGCACGCCATGATCGGGCTCGTGCTCGCCGCGGGCGGGGAACCGGGCCAGCCGGTGAACCCGCTGGGCATGGCCGCGCCCGGGGGCGCGTACCCCGAGTTCGTCTTCGACATGGACAAGCCGGGCGCCGAAGCCGCCGGGCTGACGCTGCTGGTCGAGGTTCTCGCCGGCGTGCTCTCCGGCGTCGCCGACCACGAACACGACACCGGCCTGCTGGTGCTCGCGATCGCGCCGACGACGCTGCGCAGCGCCGACGGCTTCTACCGCGCGGCCAGCGCGCTGTTCGGCAGCATGCTCGGCTGGGAGGGCGGCGCGCCGATCCGCTACCCCGGCTGGCGCGAAGCCCAGCACCTGGAGCAGTGCCGGGCGCTGGGGGTGCCGCTGCCCGGCCCGGTGCGCCGCGAGCTGGACGCGCTGGCCGCGTCGATCGGCCTGCCGCCGCTGACCAGCGTGGGTTAGGAGACCAGGACGACCTTGCCGCGGTCGGCGCCCACCGCCACGACGTCGCCGTCGGTCAGCTGCCGGCCGCGGCGGGTCTCGACCTCGCCGTTGACGGTGACCTCCTCCGCGTCGATCAGGTCCTTCGCGTGGGAACCGTCTTCGGCGAGGCCGGCCAGCTTGAGGAACTGGCCGAGCCGGATGGGCTCGCCGGTGATGGGTACGTCGACGGGATCGCTCATACGCGCATCATGCCCGGGCGGTCGTCTGCCGGTAGAGGGCCTGCACGTCCGTGTCGAAGTAGCTCGAATAGGACGTGTCCGGGTCGTCGCCGCCGTACTCGAAGCCGCCGATGACGCCGACGACCGTGCCGAGGCGGGTCTTCGGGTCCTGCCCGGTGACCCACGGGCCGCCGCTGGTGCCGGTCGGGAAGCCCGCGCAGTCGACTTTCAGCTGGTAGGTGTCCTGTTTGCTCGTCGTGTTCCGGCAGACGGCGGGCACCTCGGAGTCGTCCGGGTAGCCGGTGAGCGTGATGGCCTGTTCGAACGCCGTGCCGGTGGCCAGGGTGTTCGCGCCGACCAGGCTTTCCAGGGACCGCGTGGCCCCGGCCTGGTGTGCGGTGGCGAAGCCGACGTCGAGGTCCTGGTCCGACGACGCGCTCCAGCCGGGCGCGACGAGCTCGTCGGCGACCGTCCAGTAGCCGAACGGCGCGACGCCGTCGTGGTAGCCGGGCGCGAAGGTGATGCCGGCGAGGTAGCCGCCGCCCTCGCCGTCGTGGATGCAGTGGGCCGCGGTCAGCAGCACGTCACCCTGGTCGCTGTGGACGACGCTGGCGGTGCAGTAGTGCGCGCCGTCGAGGAACAACGCGCCGACCGCCGGGCTGGACACCGCGGGCAAGTCGGGCGTCGGCGCGGCTTCGGCCACGCCGGGGTCCGGCCGGGTCGCGCTCGCGGTCCGCGCCGGCCGGGTCGCGAAGACGACGAAGGCCGCGCCGAGCAGCAGGACCGCGGCGAAGACGAGCAGGACGGCGGGCCGCCGCACGCGCATCGCCTCCTCGCCGCACTCGCCCCGGGCACCGACCCCATCACCTTAAGGCGCCGCACCGACACTTTCGGCGCACCCACAGCAAGCTCACAGCCGCTAGTATCCGTAACTCCGGAGTAACACCCAGGGAGGGCCGATGAAGCAGTTCGCGGGCAAGGTCGTGGTGGTCACGGGAGCCGGTTCGGGGATCGGGCGGGCGCTCTCACTCGAGTTCGCGCGCCGCGGAGCGCGGGTCGCGCTCTCCGACGTCAACGCCGCGAACGCCGAGGAGACCGCGAAGCTAGCCGGCGACAACGCCCGCCCGTACGTCCTGGACGTCGCCGACCGCGCCGCCGTGCTCGCCCACGCCGACGAGGTCGCCGAGGAGTTCGGCCGCGTCAACGTCGTCGTGAACAACGCGGGGGTCGCGCTGGGCGCGACCGTCGAGGAGATGACCTTCGAGGACTACGACTGGCTGATGGGCGTCAACCTCGGCGGCGTCGTCAACGGCACCAAGGCGTTCCTGCCGCACCTGATCGCGTCCGGCGACGGGCACGTCGTGAACATCTCCAGCGTCTTCGGCTTCGTCGGCGTGCCGACGCAGAGCGCGTACAACGCGGCGAAGTTCGCCGTCCGCGGATTCACCGAAGCGCTGCGCGAAGAAATGCTGATCGCGCGGCACCCGGTCGCGGTGAGCTGCGTGCACCCCGGCGGGATCAAGACGAACATCGTGCGCAACGCGCGCAGCATCGCCGACGACCAGGAGAAGGCCGCGCAGGGTTTCGAGCGGATCGCGAAGACGACGCCGGAGAAGGCGGCGCAGACGATCCTCCGTGGCATCGAACGGAAGTCGGCGCGGATCCTCATCGGGCCGGACGCCTACGTCATCGACGCGATCCCGCGGGTGCTCGGCTCGGCGTACCAGCGGCCGCTCGCCATTCTCGCGCGGATGGGACTCAAGCAAATGGACAGCTGAGTTCGGTGAAGCTCATTCAGCCGTCGGCCGCCGCATGGCACCCGCTGCGGCCGCCGGCTCGCGGGCGGGGCGCGGCGGCCTGACCAGAATGAGCTTCACTCATTCAGGTTGCCTTTCGGACAGCGTCGTCCGAAATGGTCCAGAATGCGTGGGGTCCGCCAGTCCCGTCCCGGAGGTCCCCGATGCTTCGCACCGCACCGCGCAGTGCGACCCGTAAGTCCAGCGACCGCACCGCGGTGGAGCTGCTGGACCGCACCGGCATCGTCGCGGCGAGCCTGCCCCGGCGCCGCCGCACCGACGACGACGTCCCGGCCGCCGAGCCGATCTTCACCCGGCCACCGGTGTGCGACCAGGACCTGCGCCCGAAATCGGTGGTGATCCGGCGCCGGGCCCGCACGTGGCTGGGCAGCGGCGCGGCGGTGCTACTGGTCGCGGCGGGCTGGCTGGCCGGCGGACTGGCCACCGGCGGCCTGTTCGGCTCGGCCCCGGCCGACGTCGCCCAGCTGGACGCGCGCCCGGCGGTCGCCGAGGCACCCGCGCCCCAGCCGCAAGCCCCGCAGGCGCCGGTCGCGACGCCGGCCCCGACGACCGTGTTCGTTCCCGTGCCCGCGAAGCCGGCGCCGAAGAACGTCCAGGCGCAGGCGAAACCGCAGGGGAAGAAGAAGCAGGCGGAGACCGACGAAGCCCGCGTCGACCTGCCGCCGTCGCCGACGCCGTCCACGAACCTCGTCCAGAGCTGGGTCGGCGTGGCCGAAAGCATGATGCAGCAGTACCAGTACCGCGTGGACACGACGACCACGCGCCGCTGACTTCAGGCATCGCTCCAGCGGTACTCGTGCTCCGGGCGCCCGGTGGCGCCGTAGCGCAGGCGCATCTGGACCGTCCCGGACTCGGCGAGCGCCGTCAGGTACCGCTGCGCCGTCGCGCGCGCCATGCCCAGCTCGCCCGCGACTTCCGCGGCCGACAGCGGACGTCCGGCGCGGCGCAGCTGCTCCGAGACCAGCCGGGACGTCGCCGTCGACTGGCCCTTCGGTGCCGACGTGCGGTCCTGGTCGTGCAGCACCCGGTACGCGCGGTCGACGTCGTCCTGTCCCAGGGCGCGGTCTTCGGCGAGCAGGCCGCGGAAGCGCGCGTACGACGTCAGCCGTTCCGCGAGCTGGCGGGTGGTGAACGGCTTGATCAGGTAGTTCAGCGCCCCGGCCCGGATCGCCGCCGTCACCGACGTGCTGTCGGTCGCCGCGGACAGCACGATCGTGTCGGTCTGCAGCTCCGGGAGCACCGCGAGACCGGACTCGTCGGGCAGGTAGACGTCGAGCAGGACCAGGTCCGGGGCCAGCTCGCGCACCCTCGCCCGTGCCTCCGCCGCGGTGTGCGCGGTGCCGACCACCGCGAAGCCCTCGACCTCCTCGACGAACCCCGCGTGCACCCGGGCGACCCGGAAGTCGTCGTCGACGATGAGCGTGCGGATCATCGGTCCTCCGTCAGCATTCCGGGCAGTTTCGCGACGAACAGGGCGCCCGTCTCGCCGTCTCCGGCGCCGGCCAGCCAGACGTCGCCGCCGTGGGCGCGCGCGGCCTGGCGGGCCAGCGCCAGCCCGAGGCCGTGGCCGGGCGCGATCTTCGTCGAGACGCCTTCGTCGAACAACGTCCTCCGCAGGTCCGCCGGCACGCCAGGACCACTGTCCACAACGGACAGATGCAGGGTCCCGCCTTCGGCGAGCAGGCTGATTTCGACCGTCGCCGGCCGTCGCGGGCCCATCCGGGCCGCGTGCAGAGCGTTGTCGACGAGGTTGCCGATCACGGTGTTCGCGGCGATCGGGTCGGTCACGGTCGTGGGCACCCAGGTGTCGTCGGCGAGCTTGAGCGTGAGCCCCTTTTCCTGCGCCTGCTCGGTTTTCGCGACGAGCAGCGCCTGCAGGTACGGGTCGGCGACGGCGTCGCCCAGTTCGCTCGGCCGCGCCGACGGCGAGTCCGTCAGCGTCTGCAGGTACTCGACGGCCTCGGTGTGGTGGCCGAGCTGGAGCAGCCCGTAGAGCGTGTGGAGCCGGTTGGCGAACTCGTGCCGCTGGGCGCGCAGGCCGTCGGAGAGGGCGCGGATGCCGTCGAGCTCGCGGGTGAGCGTGTCGAGGTCGGTGCGGTCGCGGAAGGTCAGCACCGTGCCGATGTCCCGGTCGTCGAGCCGGACCGCGCGGGAATTGACGACGAGCACGCGGTTTCCGGCCACCGCGAGGAGGTTGTCGACCGGCCGTCCCTCGGCGACGGCCTTGTGCAGGCGCGGGCTGAGTTCCAGTTCGGAAAGGCCCGCGCCGAGCGGGAGTTCGGTGCCGAGCAGGCGTTCGGCCTCGTCGTTGCGCACCGAGACGCGGTTCGCCTCGTCGACGGCGAGCACGCCCTCGCCGATCCCGTGCAGCACGGCTTCGCGTTCGTAGAGCAACTCGGTCAGTTCGTGCGGTTCGAGGCCGTGCGTGACGCGCCGCAGCCGCCGGTTCAGCAGCGCCGACGCGCCCGCGCCGAGCAGCAGCGCGCCGCCCGCGAACAGCAGCGTGATCGTCAGCAGCCGGTTGAAGTCGCTGATCGGCTGGGCGACCTCGAAGCCGACGCTGACTTCGCCGACCACCCGGCGGTGGTCCGGTGTCCAGATCGGCGTCTTGCTGCGGACGGACAGGCCGAGGGTGCCGCTCGCCACGGTGTTGACGTCGTCGAGCCCGGCGAGCGCCCGCTCCGCCGAGGTGCTGACCTTCTTGCCGATCTCGGTCGGGGTCGGGTGCGCGAGCCGGATCCCCCGGTCGTCGGTGATCACGACGAACAGCGCGTTGGTGCGGTCGCCCACGGCCAGCGCGCGGTCCTGCAGCGCGCCGCCGGGGAGCTTCGCGGCGGTGTCGGCGACCACCACGGGGTCCGCGGCGACGGACTTCGCGATGGCCAGCGCCCGTTCCCCGTACTGGGCGTTCAGCGTGCTGCGCAGGAGCACGCTGACCAGCGCGACGCCGATCCCGACGACGAGGAGCACCACGCCGATCTGCAGCAGCAGCACCTGCCTGCTGAACCGCATGCGCGGGAAGAGCGCCCACTTTGGCATGGCTCGGAACCATACCCCCTGGTCAGGGGGGTGCGCTAAATGAGCAAAACATTCAGAACGCGCACTTGGCACGCAGAACGTCGACAAGCTTCACGCGGGCGCCACGCGTACTTAACGTCCCTTCCCAACGTGAGCCCCACCACGTGACGAAGGAGTCACCTCCCCATGGTTCCCCCACTGATCGAACTCACCGGAGCCACCAAAAGGTTCCCGAGCGGGTCCGGTTCCGTGCACACGGCCGTCCGCGATCTGACCATGACCGTGCAGCCCGGCGAGTTCGTCGCCGTCGTCGGCCCCACGGGGTGCGGCAAGTCGACGACGCTCTCGCTGGTGTCCGGCCTGCAGCCGCCGTCCGCCGGCCGGGTGCGGGTGAACGGCGAGGACGTCAAGTCCATTCCGGACGGTGTCGGTTACATGTTCCAGACCGACGCCGTGATGCCGTGGCGTTCGGTGCTGGAGAACGTCGCGTCCGGCCCGCGCTTCCGCGGTGTTTCGAAGGCCGAGGCCCGCGCGCAGGCCGTCGACTGGATCGCCCGCGTCGGGCTGGCCGGCTTCGAGAAGTACTACCCGCACCAGCTCTCCGGCGGCATGCGCAAGCGCGTCGCGCTGGCCCAGACCCTGGTCACCAAGCCGAAGATCATGCTGATGGACGAGCCGTTCTCGGCGCTGGACGTCCAGACGCGGGCGCTGATGCAGGACGAGCTGCTGCGGCTGTGGTCCGGTTCGGGCGCGGCGGTCATCTTCGTGACGCACGACCTCGACGAGGCGATCGCCCTGGCGGACAAGGTCGTCGTGCTCACGACGTCGCCGGCCACGGTGAAGGACGTCTTCGAAATCCCGCTGGAGCGGCCGCGGAAGGTCGAGGAGCTGCGGCTCACCGAGGAGTTCCGCAAGCTCTACGCCGACATCTGGGAATCACTGCGCAGCGAGGTCGACAAGGCCCGCGAGAAGGGAGCGAGCAATGTCGCTTGAGACCCCCGCGGCCACGTCCGCGCCGCTCCCGGTCCTCGAGACCGAGCAGGACATCCTCGCCCGCGCCAAGCAGGCTTCGGCGAAGCGCAAGCGCAACATCTGGCTGCTGCGCCTGGCGATCGTGGTCGTCTGGCTGGGCAGCTGGGAGCTGACCGCGACCTACTGGATCGACCCGTTCTTCTACTCGAAGCCGTCGAAGATCTGGGAGCGGCTCGTCGAGTGGTTCTCCACCGGCACCGACTTCGGCTCGATCTGGTACCAGATCCTGGTGACCGTCGAGGAAGCCGCGATCGGCTTCGTCATCGGCGCGATCGCCGGTGTCGTGCTCGGCGTGATCCTCGGCCGCAGCGCTTACCTCGCGCAGGTGCTGGCGCCGTTCATCAAGGCCGCCAACGCGTTGCCGCGCATCGTGCTCGCCGCGTTGTTCGTCATCTGGTTCGGGTTAGGGCTGTCGTCGAAGGTCGCGACGGTCGTCGTGCTCGTGTTCTTCGCGGTGTTCTTCAACGCCTTCACCGGCGCTCGCGAGGTGGACCGCAACCTGATCGACAACGCCCGCATCCTCGGCGCGACCCGTGGCCAGGTGCTCAAGTCGATCGTGCTGCCCAGTGCGACGTCGTGGATCCTGTCGTCGCTGCACGTCGCCTTCGGGTTCGCGCTGATCGGCGCGGTGGTCGGCGAGTACACCGGCGCGAAGGCCGGGATGGGCTTCCTGATCGCCAACGCGCAGGGCACGTTCGACACCGCGGGCGTCTACGCCGGGATGCTGATCATCACGGTGGTGGCGCTGCTGGCCGAATGGGGCATCAGCACGCTGGAGGGCAGGCTGCTGCGGTGGCGCCCGCCGTCGGCCTCCGAAGCCGCGACCAGGGCGGTCTGACATGCGCTTGAAGAGGACAATCGGCGTCCTGGCGGCCGTCGCGGTCGCCGCGGCCGGGCTCACCGCCTGCCGCGACTCGCGGGAGATCGCCCTCGGCGACACCGGCCGGCCGCACATCAAGATCATGATCGGCGGCATCTCGAAGGTCATCTACCTGCCCGGGCAGCTGGCCGCGCAGATCGGCGCCTACCAGAAGCAGGGCTTGGACGTCGAGCTGTTCGACCAGCCGTCGGGCGCCAACGCCGAGACGTCGCTGCTGGCCGGCGAGGTGCAGGGAGTCGTCGGGTTCTACGACCACACGATCGACCTGCAGGCCAAGGAGCAGTGCATCCAGAGCGTCGTGCAGTTCGCGAACGTGCCGGGCGAGGCCGAGATGGTCGCCACCGGCAAGGCGGGCGACATCAAGTCGGGCGCGGACTTCAAGGGCCGCAACCTCGGCGTCACGTCGCTGGGTTCGTCGACGGACTTCCTGACGAAGGCGCTCGCCGCGCGCGGCGGCGTCAGCTCGAAGGACTACACGCCGGTCAAGGTCGGCGCCGGGCAGACGTTCATCTCGGCGATGAACCAGGGTTCGATCGACGCCGGGATGACCACCGACCCGACGATCGCGCAGCTGACGAACACCGGGCAGGCCAAGGTGCTCTACGAAATGCGCACGGTCGAAGGCACGAAAGCCGCTTTGGGCGGTTTGTACCCGGCCAGCTCGCTGTACATGGGCTGCGAAATCGTGAAGCGGTATCCGGACATCGTGCAGAAACTGGCCAATGCGTACGTCGAGACCCTGAAATGGATTTCGACGCACTCGCCGGAACAGGTCGCCGACATCATGCCGCCGTCGTTCGCCGGCGGGGACAAGGCGCTGTACGTGAAGTCGCTCAAGGACAGCCTGCCGATGTTCACGCCGGACGGCCGGATGGACCCGGCGGGCGCGCAGAACGTGCTGAAGGTGCTGGGCGAGTCCTCCAGCAACGTGAAGCCGAAAAAGGACAAGATCGACCTTTCCCAGACGTACACGACGAAGTTCGTGGACGCGGCTCGCGCGGCGTCGCAACAGTAGGAGCCCCGCTCACCTGACCGGGCGGTTGGTGAGCGATATCGACCCGTAAAGGCCTCTTTCCCCCGCGGAGGCCTTTACGGGTCTTTTCGGGCAGTTGTTTCGGGCGGGCAAGACCATGCGAAAGTAGCTACCTTTCTTTTCGTGCGGCTCCAACACTTGGGGAACGATTTTCCCGGTCCCCATCGGTGAACGGAGTCCCTCGCATGTCCAGAATCCTTTCGTCGCGTGCTGCCCGCGTCCTCACGGCGGTCGCCGCGGCCGCCGCCGGTCTGGCCGTCTCCGGCACCGCGCACGCAGCGGTCGAGTACGGATCCCACTTCCACGGCCACCAGTTCTCCGGCGGAAACTGGGGCGGTTATGTCAGTTTCGGCAGTTTCACGACGGCGACGGCGAGCTGGACCGAACCGTCGGTGACCTGCCGGTCGACCAACGACCTCTTCGCGCCGTGGGTCGGCATCGACGGCGACGGATCGTCCACAGTGGAACAGACCGGCGTCGAGACGGACTGCTCGAGCGGACGTCCGGTGTACTCCGCCTGGTACGAGATGTACCCGGCCGCGCCGGTGTACTACAACGTGTCCGTCAGCGCGGGCGACCACATCACCGCCACGGTGACGCGCACGGCCACCAACACCTACCGGCTGGACCTGTCCGACACCACCAAGGGCTGGACCAAGACGACCACGAAGTCGCTGACGTCGAAGCACGCGTCGGCGGAGGCGATCATCGAGTCCCCGACCGACTCCTACCCGACGATCTCGGGCGGCATCAAGTTCACCGGCGTCAAGTTCAACGGGACGAACCTGGCCTCGACCAGCCCGTCCGCGCTGAACGCCGACGACCGCGGCACGAACACCTGGATCCCGGGCGCGATCGGCTCGGACGGCCAGAGCTTCACGATCTCGCGCCACTGAGTTGGTCCCAAGCGGTCATTTCAGGTTGTTGATCGCCCAGGCGACCACCATCACCGCCAGTACGAGCGAGATGACGGCCTGCAGCATCATCGTCATCTTCGCCCAGATCCGCAGCGGCATGACGTCGGTGGGGCTGAAGGCGGCCGCGTTGGTGAAGGAGAAGTAGAGGTAGTCCAGGTAGGACGGTTCCCAGTCCTGGTGCGCCAGGCCCGGGTCGGCCATCTGCGGGAACTGCAGGTCGGGGAACTCGGCCCGGCCTGCGGCCCGCCGGCCCGGGCCGCCGCGGTCGAACTCCCAGTACCAGAGCGAGAAGGCGACGACGTTCGTCCAGTAGACGATCCCGCCGGTGACCAGCACGGCGCCGGCGCGGTCGCCGATCGAGCCCGTCGCGATGTTGTAGACGAGGGACACGGCCGAAAACGCGTTGACGGCGGTCACGGTGGCCACGAGCAGCAGCGAGATGACCCGTTCGACGGCGCTGAACTGCGCCATGCGTCCGGGGTTGACCAGCAGCAGCGCGACCACGAGCAGCGCGGAGACGCCGGGCAGCAGCCACCACGGGTGCAGCGCCATGTCGTCGGGCAGGACGACCTGCAGCACGAGGGTCGCGACGACCACACCCATGGCGGGCCACCGAGTTTCCCCGGAGGTCCGCCGGCGCCAGGCAGGAAGAGCTTCAGTCACCGGCCCACGCTAGGCCGCACCCGCCCACCCCGCCAACGCGGAGCTTTCACGTGAAAGCTCCGACCTGGGGCCCGAGCTTTCACGTGAAAGCTCGGGCTCAGCCGGCGGGGGCCGTGGTGACTTCGCCCGGGAGCTTGCGGGCCACGTCCGTCCGGGAACGGGCGCCGAGTTTTCGCAGGACCTTCGCGACGTGCTGTTCGACCGTGCGCGGCGAGAGGAACAGCCCGTCCGCGATCTCCCGGTTCGTCCGGCCCTCCGCCAGCATCCGCGCCACTTCCCGTTCCCGTGGCGACAACTCGCTGCCGTAGCCCCGCCGCCCGCGTTGCGAAGGTGCCCACGCGCCGTGCTCGCGCAGCTGGTGGCGGCAGCGTCCGGCATCGCGGGTCGCGCCCAGCTGCTCGTACGCCTCGGCCGCCGCCGTCAGCTCTTCGACCGCGTCGCGGTTGCCCGCGGCGAGGCGGCACATCGCCGCCCGTTCCCGCATGCCCGTCGCCGGGTACGGCATCGGCAGCGCCGCATACCCCGACGCGGCTTCGTCGAACAGCGTCGCCGCGGCCAGGTGCTTGCCCCGCGCCTCCAGCAGCACCGCCCGGCCGGCCACCAACGCGGCCGCGGCGACCGGCGCGTCCCGGTCTTCGATCCCGCGGGCGAACGCCTCGACCACGCTGTCCGCCTCGGGCCAGCGCCCGGCCCGCGCGTACGCCTGCGCCGCCGCCGGGACCAGTGCCGCCGCCCAGATCCAGACACCCTTGCGCCCGGCCGCGGCCACCGCCGTGTCGGCCACCGCGCACGCGCCGTCGACGTCGTCGGTCGCCAGCAGCACCGAGATCAGCACGCCGGCCGCCGACAGGACGACCGGGATCGGCCCGCGGTCCGGCGCGTGGACGCTCGCCGCGGTCAGATGTCGTTGCGCGGCGGCGAACTCGCCGCGCACGGCCGCGAGCCCGCCGAGCACCAGCGACGACTCCATGACGATCGGGCCCAGCTCCGGATAGCTGTCACGCAGCTGCTCGGCGGCTTCGGCGAGCCCGGTCCAGCGCCCGCGGACCCAGTCCAGCCGGACGCGGGTGCCCTGGATCAGGCCGATCGCGTACAACGCGCCCGCGTCGGTCGCGCGCCGGACGCCCTCGGTCACCAGCCGTTCCGCGCGGTCGAGGTGGCCCGCCCACGACTGGCCGTCGGCGAGGTTGCACCACAGCCGGGCCAGCTGGACGCGCTCGGCGACCGTGCCGACGGTGTCCGGGAGCGCCTCGAACTCCGCCCACGCCGAGGCGTCGCCGACGTGCGACGCCGCCGCGATGCGGTCGGCGGTCAGCGCGAGCCGCAGCTCGGGGTCGTCGAGCCGCTCGTAGACTTCGCCCGCGCGGGCGCGCCAGGATTCGTGCCAGGACAACGGCGTCAGCCCGTCGATCGGCTGGGCGAGCAGGGTGATCCCGCGCGCGGCGAGGTCGGGCCGGTCGGTGAGCTCACCGACCGCGCGCTCGACTTCGAGGCGCCCGCGGCCGAGGCCGCCGATGGTCCGGACCTGCAGCATGCCGAGGCTCAGCCGGATCGAGCCGCGGACCGACGGCGGCAGCGTCACCTCTTCGAGGACGCGCTGCAGCGTGCCGATGACGTCTGGGCGGAAGCCGCGCAGCGCGACTTGGCTCAGCTTGCCGGCGACGCGCCCGATGTCCGGCTGCGCCGGGCCGGGTTCGGTGAGCACCGACTGCAGGAGGTCGATCGCGCGGGACGTCTCGCCGCGGGTGACGGCTTCGTCCGCGGCGGCTTCGGCGTAGTGCCGCCACTGGTCGACGCGGCCCGCCGCGCGGGAGTGCCGCGCCAGCAGCGTCAACGGTGGGGACGGCTGCGCGGCGAGCACGCGGATCGCCTGCGCGTGCAGCAGCGCGCGTTCGGGCCCGCTCACCGTGTCGTAGACCGCCTTGCGCGCCAACGGGTGCCGGAAGCCGTACTTGCTGTCGCCGACTTCGCCGAGCACGCCGGCGGACAACGCGGCGAGCAGCGCGGTGCGGAGAGCGTCGTCGGGCAGCCCGGCGAGTTCGCCGAGCACGGCGGCTTCGGCGCCGACGCCGAGCACCGCGGCCGCGCCGGCCAGCCGGACGGCGGGCTCGGGAAGCCCGGCCAGCCGTTCGGTGACGGCTTCCCGCAGCAGCACGGGCACTTCGAGGTTCTCCAGCATCCGGTCGGACAGGACTTCGCCGACCGGCAGCCGCTCAGCCGCTTCGCGCAGAGCCCGCAGGGTTTCCTCGACCACGAACGGGATCCCGGCGGTGCACTCGTGCAGCTTCGCGGCGAACTCGTCGGTGACGCGGGGGAGATCGAGGATTTCGACCGCGAGCGCGCGCACGGCGGTGACGTCGAGCGCGCCGAGCGCGACCCGCGCGGAGTGGACGGCCTGGTCGGTCCGGAAGGGGGCGCCGAGCGGGCCGGGCCGCACGTCGGTCGCCGATCGGTAGGTCGCCACCACCGCCAGCTCCGGCGGCATCGAGCCGGCGAGGAACCGCATGAGGTCGTGGGTGTCCTCGTCGGCCCACTGGAGGTCGTCGATCAGCACGAGCGTGGGTCCGCAGGCGTGCAGGAGCTCCCGCACCGCGCGGAAGACGCGGTGGCGTTCGGCGACCGGGTCGGCGAGTGGTTCAGGCCGCGGAGGAAGCGCTTCCGCGAGCTCCGGCAGCAACGGCCGGAGCACGCCGGCGACCGGGCTGAGCGGCCCGAGCGGGGCGTCGCCCACCTCGCGAAGCGCTTCCAGGACGGGCCCGTAGGGGAACGGTTCCCGCAGCGGCTGGCAGGCGCCGGTGAGCACGCGACCGCCGGCGAACTCCTTGCGGCGCCCGATCTCCGCGAGCAGCCGCGTGCGGCCCATGCCGGGCTCGCCCTCGATCAGGACGGCGGCCGGGCGCCGCCGGAGCACCTCGACGATGGCGTCGAGCTCGGTGTCGCGGCCGGTCAGCCGGGCGGGTCCCGACCGGACGCTCACCGAGGTGGGGCGGGGAGCCGTGAGCCACATGACGCGCCCTCCTCGACCAACCGGGGTGTGCGCGGGAGCCTAAGCAGCGCTCGACGCTCCGTAAACCATTAACCGAATAGGTGGTCGGTACCACCGTCACACGTCCGCCTACCCGCTGTCACCGGTTTGCCGCGGGATCCGCCGCTGCCGCGTCACTGCGCTTACGAAACGTCGGTGGATCGCCCGTTCCGGCAGTGCTTAACACGTTCAGGGACGCGGATCGGATACGGAAAGTAGTTCACGGAAACCCTACTTAAGGACCTGTCCGACCGGGTGACAGACCATGGTCAGGACCGCTTGGAGCAGGGGATTCGTCCGGGCTGAATGCGTATACCCATTCGCCGGGCGCCCGGATTGCACCGTAACGCCCACTGCGGGGACGCTCACCCGGGGGAGTACCACTGCGTGGCCGGTGCAGAGCCGCGCGTAACCACCTAGGGAGAAGCATGAAGATCGCCAGACTCTTCGGTGCCGCTGCCGCCGCGGTGATGACGACGGGCGCGCTCGTCGCGGTCGCCGTCCCCGCGTCGGGCCAGGACCTGCTGAACCCGGACATCGTGCCCGCCATGCAGCGCGACCTGGGCCTGACCCACGACCAGGTGCTGACGCGGCTGAAGAGCGAAGACGTCGCGACCAAGGTCACCGAGGCCGTCAGCGCGACGCTCGGCGACGCGTTCGGCGGCGCGACCTACAACGCCGCCACGGGCAAGGCGCACATCCAGACGACGGATGCCGCGTCGGTCGCGAAGATCCAGGCTTCCGGGGCCGAGGCGGAGGTCGTGAAGTTCAGCGCCCGCCAGCTCGACTCCACTGTGGAGAGGTTCAAGGCCCTCGACGCCTCGGCGCCGTACGCGATCACCGGCTGGGGCGTGGACTCCGTCACCAACCGCGTCACGCTTTCCGTCCTGCAGGGCCAGCGCGCCGCGGCCGACGCGTTCCTCACGCAGTCCGGTGTGGACAAGTCGTCGATCACGATCCTCGACGCGGCCTCGAAGCCCACGCTGCACGCCAACATCCGGGGCGGGGACGCCTACTACATCGGCGGTTCGTCGCGCTGCTCGGTCGGTTTCGCGACCACGACCGGTTTCGTGACCGCCGGCCACTGCGGCGCGCTCACCGGCGGCGGCTCGCTGACCGGGTCGAACGGCGCCTCGCTCGGCAGCTGGATCACCTACCGCTTCCCGGGTGTCGACTACGCGGCGGTCCGGACCAACAGCAACTGGACTCCCGTCGCGCAGATGAACAACGGCACCGCGGTGCGCGGGCAGTCGAACGCGGCGACCGGCACGTCGGTCTGCAAGGCCGGCTCGACCACCGGCTGGACCTGCGGCACCATCGGCGCCAAGAACCAGAGCGTCCGCTACTCCGAGGGCACGGTCAACGGCATGACCGCGACCAACGTCCGCTCGGCCGCGGGTGACTCGGGCGGCGGCTTCATCAGCGGCAACTCGGCGCAGGGCATCCTGTCCGGCGGCAACACGGCGACGACGTACTTCTACCCGATCGCCGGCGCGCTTTCGGGCACCGGCACCACCCTCAAGACCAGCTGATCCCGTTCAGAGACAGCGAAAGGGCGGGTTTCGAGTGCCTCCAGCGCACTCGAAACCCGCCCTTCGTCCTCGCCGCGGGATTGGGAGGTTCGGGGTCAGACGTTGCTGATCTCCTCGATCAGCCCGTCGACGTCGAAGTGCGCGCTCTCTTCGCCGAGCGGCACCAGTTCGTAGGAGGCGTCGAGGAAGCTGCGGACGTCCTCGACTTCGAGCTCGAACGACGCATAGCCGTCCGGTGACTCGATTTCCAGGGTCAGGAAGTCTTCGTCTTCGGACAGGTCCGGGCGGATCCGGACGTCCCCGAGGCCCGCCGGCTCGTCGAGGCCGTCCACCAGGAGGTCACGCGCGAAGGTCCACTCGATCCACCGGCCGCGCTCGGTCCGGAACGCCACGGTGACCGCGAACGGCTCTTCGGCGTGGTAGGAGAGGCGGGACAGGACGGGCGTGGTGCTTTCGTTCAGCACCACGAACTGGCTCTGGTGAACGGCGTCGGTCTGCATGGCCCCTCCTGGAGTCCGGTGGCGGTTCGCGCGGCGCGAACTGTTCGAGGAGGAGATGACCAGGGCAGACGGTCATGACGAAGAAACTCTCACGTTCACTTGATCGGTTGCACCCGTCCATTGTGGTGTAACGTCCGGCACATACCCCTTGCGTTCACCCGGCGACTGCCGGTGACGGTTCGCGCAGGGCTTCGGGGAGCTTCTTCCGCAGCGCCGAGCGTGATGGCGGTGCCGGCAATCCACTGTGGACCGTGCAGCAGAGAGCCCGGTCTCCTTGAGTTCAGAAGATGCTAGTGTCTACTAGCATGGACGAGCCGACAGCCTGGGCCGAGCGTGCGGCGGCCTTCTTCGCCGAGCAATACGGCATCCCGCCGATCGCCGGCCGCATCCTCGGCTGGCTGATGGTGTGCGACCCGCCCGCGCAGTCGGCGACCGCGATCGCCGGGGTCATCGGCGCCAGCCGGGCGTCGCTCACCTCGAACATGAACCTGCTGACCGCGGCCCGGCTGGTCCGCAAGCAGCGCGTGCCCGGCGACCGCACGACCTACTTCCGCATCGACGACGACGCCTGGCCGCGCGTGGTCCGCGAGCGCATCGCCACGCTCGCGTCGTTCGTCGCCATCGCCGACGACGGTCTCGCGCTGTTCGAACCCGGCGACGAGCGTGCTGCCCGCGTCCGCGCGGCGCGAGACACCTTCGCCTGGCTCGCCGAAGCTCTGGAGGGACCGAAGTGAAAGCAGTGGTGGCCGGAGCCGGCATCGGGGGCGTCACCGCGGCGCTCGCCCTCATCAACGCCGGCTGGGACGTCGAGGTGCTCGAACGCGCCCCCGAGCTGGGCGAAGTCGGCGCCGGGCTCTCGATCGCGCCGAACGCCCTGCGTGCGCTGGACGCGGTGGGCGTCGGGGAGAAGGTCCGCGCGGCCGCGACGCCGTCGCAAGCCGCGTACAACCTGTGCCTGCCGTCGGGGGAGTTCCTGAGGCGTTTCGACCCGGCGCACGACACGCCGTTGTCCTGCTTCCACCGCGCGGACCTGCACCGGCTGCTCGCCGCCGAGCTGCCGCGGGACGTCGTCCGGACCGGGTGTGCGGTCCGCGAAGTGACCTCGGACGGGGAAGTCGTCCACGACACCGGACGGGTGACGGCCGACCTGGTGGTGGGCGCGGACGGCATCCACAGCGCGGTCCGCGAGGCGCTCTGGCCCGGCATCGCACCCCACTTCCGCTACACGGTCTGGCGGGGCGTGACCGAACCCGGCGTCGAGAGCGCCGGCACGTTCACCTTCGGCCGCGGCGCCTACTTCCTGGTCCACCCGATCGGCGGCGGGCGGTTGTACTGGGCGCTCGCGGTGCACGAACCGCGGCCGGGCATCCGGTACGACGACGACCTGGCCGAAGTCCGGCGCCGGGTGCGCGGCTGGCACGTCGAGCCGCTCCTCGACGTGACGCCGAAGGTGCTGCACAACGACGTCACGGACCTGCCACCGCTGCCGTCGTACGTCCGCGGCCGCGTGGCGCTGCTCGGCGACGCGGCCCACGCGATGACGCCCGACATGGGCCAGGGCGCGTGCCAGGCGATCGAGGACGCGGTGACGCTCGCGGCCGTCGGGCTCGCGGGCTACGACCGCGCCCGGCTCTCCCGCACCCACGGCATCGCCCGGATGGCCCGCCAGAAGGGCGCGATGGCGCTGACGACGTCGAGGCTCGGATACGCGCTGAACCGGCTCGGCATGCGCGCGCCCGCGTCCGTGGTCCGGAAGCAGACGGAGAAGCTGTGGTCCTGGACCCCGCCTACGGCCCCAGCGGGAGCGTGAGCCCGACCTTCACCCGGTCCATCGCCACGCTCGTCGTGAAGTGCCGGACGTTCGGGTTGTCGAAGAACATGCGCCGGGTGAACGCCTCGAAGCCCGTCATGTCCGGGCACGTCACGACCAGCACGAAGTCGGCGTTGCCGGTGACGTAGTAGCACTGCTGGACGCAGTCGTCGGCCAGGACCTGGCGGCGGAACGCGTCCAGCACCGCGAGGTTCTCCCGCTCCAGCTCGACCATGACCACGAACGTCATGCTCAGCCCGAGCGCCTCCGGCGACAGCACCGCGACCTCGCGCTCGATGACGCCCGCCTCGCGCAGCCGCTTGATCCGCCGTTGCACCGCCGCGGCGGAGAGACCGACCTTCGCGCCGATCGTCTCGGCGATCGTGCGGGCGTCCTCCTGGAGGCAGGCGAGGATGGCGATGTCCAGCTGGTCGAGGTCGGGTGTCTGCACTCCAGCAGGCTAACCGGGACCCCCGACGATTTGCCGGGAGTTCGCTGGCGGCTCACTCCACCGTGACGCCGCTCACTACTCCGTCCGAGGCGAAAGTGAAACAACTTTTTTCGTGACCTGGAACACAACTCACCGGTCTACCAGGGGGTAGCCCATAGAAGTGGAAGACCAGCCGGTCGCTCCGCCAACCCGCCGGCGTGGGGAGGCTCTCCCGTGCCCGCACCTGCCGCCGTGCTGACCGGCCTCGGCTCGTGGTTGCCGACGAAAGTCCTGGACAACCACGAGATCGCCGCCCGGCTCGACACCACGGACGAGTGGATCCGGACCCGCACCGGCATCCGGCAGCGCCGCGTCGCCGGGCCGGACGAGTCCACTGTGGACCTCGCGGTCGGGGCGGGCCGCGAAGCACTCGGCGGGGGCTCCGCCGACATCGTCGTCCTCGCGACGTCGACCCCCGACCAGCCCTGCCCGGCCAGCGCGCCGCAGGTCGCCGCCCGGCTCGGGCTAGGCACCGCCGCGGCCTTCGACGTCAACGCCGTCTGCAGCGGCTTCGTCTACGCACTGGCCACCGCCGCCGGCTTCATCGCGGGCGGCCTCGCCGAGCGCGTCCTGGTCATCGGCGCCGACACCTTCACCACGCTCATCGACCCGGACGACCGCACGACCGTCCCGATCTTCGGCGACGGCGCGGGCGCGGTCCTGCTGCGGGCGGGCGAGCCGGACGAGCCCGGCGCGTTCGGCCCGTTCGACCTGCACAGCGAGGGCGAGCACGCCGACCTGCTGTGGGTCGAGGCCGGCGGCGCGCGGCGGCGGCTGTCCGACCAGCCGAGTGACCGCTTCCTCGCGATGCAGGGCACCGCGGTGTTCCGGCACGCGTGCGCGCGGATGGCCGAGTCGTCTCGGACCGTGCTGGACCGCGCGGGCTGGATGGTCGGCGACGTCGACCGGTTCGTCGGGCACCAGGCGAACATCCGGATCCTGCAGGCGACGGCGAAGCAGCTCGGCATGCCGGCCGACGCCGTCGTCGCGAACATCGACCGCGTCGGCAACACCAGCGCCGCGTCGATCCCGCTCGCCCTGGCCGACGCCCGCGCCGACGGCACCCTCGCGCCCGGGCACCGCGTGCTGCTCAGCGCGTTCGGCGCGGGCCTGACCTGGGGTTCGACCGTGCTGCGCTGGCCGGATCTGGGTCAGCTGTCCTGAGGTTCCGGGCCGGCCGTCCAGGTCGGCGTCGCCTCTTGACGGCCGCGCAGTTCCAGCTCGCCGTGCTTCACCCAGTACGCGCCTTCGCTCGGCAAAGCGGCCGAGACGACGGCGTCGCTCGCGAGGATCCGTGACGGCACCGCCTTGGCCAGCTCGGTCAGCCGCGCGGCCTCGTTGACGGCGTCGCCGATCACGGTGTACTCGAGCCGGCTGCTGGTGCCGAGCTGCCCGGCGAAGACCGGGCCGCTGGAGACGCCGATGCCGAGGTCGAGCTCGCCGTCCGCGCAGACCTCGTCCCGGATCGCGCGGGCCGCGGCGAGGGCGGCCGTCGGGCCGTCGGAGAGCCGCGTCGGGGCGCCGAAGATGCACAGCGCGGCGTCGCCCTGGAACTTGTTGACGAGCCCGCCGCGGGCGTTCACCGCGGAGACGACGGCGGCGAACAGCCGGTTCAGCTTCCGCACCAGTTCCTCCGGCGGGGTGCGGTAGGCGAGCGCGGTCGAGTCGACGACGTCGACGAACAACGCCGTGACCTCGCGGACGTCGCCGGACAGGGACGCGCCGTACTCCAGCGCGTGCCGGGCGACCTCGGCGCCGACGTGCCTGCCGAAGAGGTCCCGCATCCGCGCCTGCTCACGCAGTCCGGCGGCGAGCTGGTTGACCGACGTCTGGAGCAGGCCGATCTCGCTGGAGTCGTCGACGTCGACCGCGACCTCGTTGTCGCCGCGCGCGATCCGGTCGAGGGCCACGCGCAGCCGGTGCAGGGGTGCGGCGACGGCCCTGGCCAGCAGCGCGGTCCCGATGGCGCCGACCGCGAGGCCGATGACCGACAGCATGATCAGGCTCGCCGTGTGGTCGCCGGAGCCGAGGTCGGGCGGCGTGGCGACGAGCAACACGCCGACGAACGGGACGCCGCTGGCCAGCGCCCAGGTGACGACCAGCCGGGTGAGCACGGTGACGGGCAGCGACCCGCGCGGCGGCAGGATGCCGAGCGCGATGGTCATGACGGGCCGCGCGACCCATTCGGCGGCGAGGTAGGTGAGCCCGACGGTGGTGAGGCCGCCGAGCCCGATGACGGTCGCCATGCCGACGGCGTCGTCGCCGGACCCGAGCACGCCGGCCAGCACGCTGAGGACGACGGTCCCGATGAGCCAGAGCGTGCCGCTGACGACGGCCATGTCGACGGGCAGCCGCAAGGCGCGTTTCGCTTCGCTTTCCGACGGCGGCCGCCCGAGCACGAACCAGATGGCGGTGCGCCGCTGCAGCCAGGCGGTCCAGAGCGTCCCGGCGAGCAGCGACCCGGCCACGATGGCGGCGGCGGTCAGGCCGAGCACCCACCCGCGGTCCCCGACGTCCCCGGGCAGGCCTTGCAGGAGGAGAAGGAGGGCGACGACCCCGGAGCCGGCGACGCTGGACCCGACGCCGAGCCCGGCGAAGCCCAGGCTGGTGCGCAACACGACCCGGAAGTTCTTCACGGCGATCTTGCGCACGGCGTTGATCGTACGGCCGAAAATGCGTGGCCACCGCCGGTGCCCGCTGATTACGGTGCCGATCATGGAGCCACTCGGCCAGGACGAGATCCGGGCCTCGTTCGTCAACTGCACCCGCGGCGAAGCCAAGGGCGTGACGCTGCCCGCCCGGCCCGAGGACATCCCCTGGGAGAAGCGGGAGTTCCTCGGCTGGCGCGACCCGAAGGCACCGGCGCGCGCCTACCTCGTGCTGCCGTACGGCGGCGAGGTGGTCGGGCTCGCCCTGCGCGCGGCGGCGCCGCCGAAGTCGCGGTTGCGCAGCAACACCTGCGGCTTCTGCACGACGACCCACGGGCTCGCCGACATCACGCTCTTCTCCGGCCGGCGTGCTGGGAAGGCCGGCCGCGAGGGCAACACGCTGGGCACCTACGCGTGCGGGAACCTCGGCTGCTGCCAGTACGTCCGCGGCGAGCTGAAGTCCGACGTGCCCCAGCCGTACGAGACGCTCACCCTCGACGAACGCCTGGCGCGGCTGGAGGAGAAGCTGCACAAGTTCGTGGCGCGGGTCCTCGAGTCGCGCTAGAAGCGGTACCGGACGAGGTGCGCCATCCGCGCGAGCGGCGGGAAGTACTTCAACACCCGCAACTGGAACCGGGTGACCGGCCGCATCCGCGCCAGCACCTCCGGCGTCGACCAGTGCGCGGCGTCCAAAGAGGACACCAGCGTCAAGCCGTGGCGCTCCAGCTCGTGGGGGTCGTCGATGCCCCAGTGCAACGTCGCTTTCGCGCGCCGGACCGGGGCGTTCAGCTTCTGCGCCTTGATGCCGAACTTGCTGAACACGTCGCAGATCAGTTCACCCGAAGGGAACTTCGCGACCAGCCGACGGATCAGCTCGGTGCCGTCCGCGGGCGTCAAGTACATCGTCAACCCCTCGGCGACGATCAGCGTCGGACGGTCCGACGGCACCTGGTCCAGCCACCCGAAGTCGGTCACCGACGTGCCGATGTTCGTGTGGTTCGGCGCGGCCGCGTAGAGCTTTTCGCGCAGCTCGACCACCTCGGGGTAGTCGACGTCGTACCAGTGCACCGACGCCGGCGGCGCCAGGCGCTGGAAGCGCGTGTCCATGCCGCAGCCCAGGTGCAGCACGATCGCGTCCGGGTGCGCTGCCAGGTACTCCGCGGCCCACTCGTCGATCGGCTTGGCGCGCAGCACCACGCTCACCGCCGAATCGCGGCTGATGCCGAGCTTGGTGAAGTCGTAGTCGATCCGGCGGACGGCCTCGTCGGCCGCGTGGTCGCCGAGGATCGGGTCGGCCTCGCGGCTGTCGAGCGCGCGGCCGTAGAGGGTGGCCAGCATGGTGGCCTTTTCCCCGGTGAAGTGCACCTTCTCCATCAGCGTTCCTCCGCGGCGAAGTCGTGCGCGTACGTCTTGGCGTCGACCAGGTGCTTCAGCGTCAGCTCGCGGGCCGCGGCGGGGTCGGAGCGGCGGATCGCGTCGAGGATCGCGCGGTGGTCGTCGACCGCCTTGCGGATCTGGCCGGGCAGCCGCAGGGCCGCCCGGCGCTCCTCGCCGACCAGGGCGAGGACCGACCGCAGCAGCCCGGCGACGTCGTCGTTGCCCGCGTTCTGCGCGATGACGCGGTGGAACTCGGCGTCGGCGGCGATGACGTGCAGCATGTCGCCGTCCTCGGCCGCTTGGGCCATCTCGGCGACGTTGTCCTCGAGGCGGCTCACGGTCTTCGCGGTCGCCTGCCTGGCGAGCCGTTCGGCGAGCGTCGGTTCGACGGTCGCGCGCAGGTCGAAGAGCTTCTCGACGAGCTGGTCGTGCTCGGTGAACCACGTCCGCAGCGGCTGTTCCTGCTGCTCGCGCACGTAGGTGCCGGAGCCGGCGCGGATCCGGACGTACCCGATGGAGTCGAGAACGCGCAGGGCCTGCCGCAACGACCCGCGGCTGATGCCGAGGTCGTCGCACAGGACGCGTTCGGCGGGCAGGCGGGAGCCCGGCGGCAGCTTCCCGGAGTCGATCAGCGACCGCAGCCGGTCGACGGTCGCGCTCCAGACCTGCTCGGTGTCCACGCCGCCCATCCTCTCAGCTCGCGGAAACTGTCGGGGGTGCCTGCCATGATCACGGGCATGGACATCCTGGGGGCGTGGGTGCGGGGCGGTCTCGCGCGCGGTGCCGGAGCCGGTCGTGGAGCCGGACGGCTTCCGCGTCGACGTCGGCGCGCCGGCGCACCGGGTTCGCTACCTGCTGCGGTCACCGTCGACGGTGGCCACGCGGGCGCGGACGGTGGCCGAGCCGGCCACGTGGCTGAAGACGTGCGGCGCGCGGGAAGCGGTGCTCGCGGGCCTGACACCGGAGTGGGAGGCGGGGAAGACGGAGTACTTGATGACGTTCGAGGGCGACCTCCCGGCCGCCGAGGTGCCGGCGCCGTACGAGGTGGCGGTGAGCGGCAACGGGCCGGTGTGGTCGGTGTCGGTGACGTCCGCGGGCGAGCCGGCGGCCCGCGGCTGGGTCGCGGTGGCCGGCGGCGTGGCGGTGTTCGACCGGATCGTCACCGAGCCCGCCCACCGGCGGCGCGGCCTCGGCCGGGTGGTCGTGCACCGCCTGGGCGTCGCGGCACAGGCACGGTCGAGTGTGTTGCTGGCATCGGAAGCCGGGCGCGGTCTTTACGGCGCCCTCGGCTGGCGGGTGGCTTCCGAAGTGGTGCCCGCCCACGTACCGGAAGGAGCGCGATGACCGCGCGGTTCAAGGACCTCGCCCTCGACGCGGCCGACCACCAGGCCCTGGCCGACTGGTGGTGCCGGGCGCTGGGGTACGTCCGCCGTGACTCGCTGACCGGCGACGAACGCCCGGACGACTGGCCGGTCCCGATCGTCGACCCGGCGGAGAAAGGCCCGCTGATCTGGCTCAACCCGGTCCCGGAGCCGAAGGCGGGCAAGAACCGCATGCACCTGGACGTCTTCGGCGACAAAGCCGAACTGCTGGAACTGGGCGCGACCCTGGTCCGAGAACGCGACGACGAGATCGAATGGGACGTGCTGGCCGACCCGGAAGGGAACGAATTCTGCGTGTTCACCCCGAAGTGACTGTCTCGCCTGCCACATCTGGGCCCATCCGCTTCGCGGGCCCGCGCCGAGGTGCTTAGGCTCCGCACGTGAGTGCTAAATGACGTGGTGGCACGCGGTGATCGTCGTGGTCGCCGGGATCTGGGCGGGCACCATCAACGCCGTCGTCGGGTCGGGGACCCTCGTGACGTTCCCCGTCCTCGTCGCGCTGGGCTACTCGCCGCTGACGGCGACGACGTCCAACGCCATCGGCCTCGCGCCCGGCACCCTCAGCGGCGCCTGGGGTTACCGGCACGAGCTCACCGGCTACTGGCGGCAGGTCGCGAAGTTCGCCGTCGCGTCGTTCCTCGGTGCTATCGGCGGCACCATCCTGCTGCTGTCGCTGCCGAAGGACGCCTTCGAAGCCGTCGTCCCCGTGCTCGTCGGCCTCGCCGTGATCCTGGTGATCGTGCAGCCGCGCGTCTCGAAGTGGGTCGCGAAGCGCCGCGAAGAAAACGGCGAGACCGAGCACAAAGCCGGCCCGCTGCTGATGTTCTTCATCTTCCTCATCGGCGTCTACGGCGGGTACTTCACCGCCGCGCAGGGCGTGATGCTGATGGCCGTCATGGGCATGCTGCTGTCCGAACCACTGCAGAAGCTCAACGGCGTCAAGAACGTCCTCGCCGCCGTGGTCAACGTCGTCGCGGGCGTGATCTACGCGTTCGTCGCGCCGATCAGCTGGCCCGTGGTGCTGTGGCTGGCCGTCGGGTCGACCGCCGGCGGCTTCCTCGGCGCGAAGATCGGCCGGAAGCTGCCGCCGGCGGTGCTGCGCGGCGTGATCGTCGTGATCGGTCTCGCCGCCGTCGTCCAGCTGGTCGTCAAGCAGTTCAGCGACTGAAGTCGCGCGCCGCGGCCAGGAACAGGTCGTTCTCCTCGCGGGTCCCGATCGTCACGCGCACGCCGTCGCCGGCGAACGGGCGCACCACCAGCTTGCGGTCCAGCGCGTGCTCGGCGAACGGCACGGCCTGCTCACCCAGCGGCAGCCAGACGAAGTTCGCCTGCGTTTCGGGCACCCGGTAGCCGGCCGCGATCAGTTCGTCGCGCACCCGGCCGCGTTCGGCCACGATCTCCTGGCAGCGCGCGAGCAGCTCGTCGGCCGCGTCGAGCGACGCCAGCGCGGCCACCTGGGCCAGCATGTTCACCGAGAAAGCCACGTACACCTGGCGAAGCGCGTCCGCGATCGGCTCCGGCGCGACGGCGTAACCGACGCGCAGGCCCGCGAGGCCGTACGCCTTCGAGAACGTGCGCAGCACCATGACGTTCGAGCGCGTCCGCGTGTACTCGACGCCGTCGGGGACCTCCGGATCGGTGACGAACTCCTTGTACGCCTCGTCCAGCACCACCAGCACGCGCTGCGGGACCGCGTCGATGAACCGCTCGAGCTCGGCACGCCGGATCGCCGTGCCGGTCGGGTTGTTGGGGTTGCAGACGAAGACCACGCGCGTGCGGTCGGTGATCGCCGCGAGCATCGCGTCGAGGTCGAGCTCCTGGCCCTCGGTGATCGGGACCAGCACCGGCTTCGCGTGCGCCACCTGCGTCACGATCGGGTAGGCCTCGAACGACCGCCAGCCGAAGAGCACCTCGTCGCCGGGGGCGCAGGCGGCCTGGATCGTCTGCTGGCACAGCGACACCGAGCCGCAGCCGATCGCGACGCGCTCCACCGGCACGTCCAGCTCGCGCGCCAGCCGCTCGCGCAGGGCCTGCGAGCCCGTGTCGGGGTAGCGGTTGATGCCGGCCGCGGCCTCGGCGATCGCCTGCGCGACGCTCGGCAGCGCGCCGCCGGGCACCTCGTTGCTCGCCAGCTTGATCGCGCCTTCGATCGTCCGGCCGGGGATGTACTTCGGCAACGATTCGAGGTCGGCACGGGGGGACACGGACGACATCTTCGGCGCTCCTCCGATTGAACGGGACAACCCCGTCACCGTATCTTTTCCGCCCGCCGCCCCGCGACTCCCTTCAGGCGGTATGTGACGAGGGGAGCTGCTTAACTGGGTTCCTCCCGTTCACCTCGAAGTGATTGAGTGACGCAATGACGTCGACCAGCACCGTGGACTACCAGCGCACCGACGGCCGGGCCCTGACGCTGACCTTCTCGGAACCGGAAGGGTCGCTACGCGGCGGTTTGGTGGTCCTGCACGAGGCGGACGGCGTCACCGACGGCGTGAAGCTGCTGCTCGCCAGCCTCGCCATCGAGGGCTGGCTGACCGTCACCCCGCACCTCGAAAACGCGGAGCTGACGCAGCAGGACCTGCTCGACGCGACGGACATCACACTCGCCTGGCTCGTCGACCGCGGCGTCCAGGCCGACCTGCTCGGCGTGATGGGCTTCGACCTGGGCGGCACCGCGGCGCTCGTCGTCGCCTCGCATCGCCGGCTGGGTGCCGCGGTCAGTGTCGGCGGGCAGCAGACTGCCGAACTGCCCGCGCTGGTCGAGATCGCCGGCAAGCTCACCAGCCCGTGGCTCGGCATGTACGGCGACGCCGGCGACGAGGCGGGCGGCGCCGAGGTCGAGCGGCTGCGTGACGCGGCGGCGTCGGCGAAGGTCGCCACCAACGTCGTCCACTACCCGGGCGCGAACCACCGCTTCGACGCCGACCCCGGCGCGGCCGCAGAAGCGTGGCAGCGGACCCTGAATTGGTTCGACGCCCACCTGCGCTGAGCGCGATCACCAATCCGGCGAAAAGCAGGCCGCCCCCGAGCGCGCGCAACCGTCGCTACGAAAGCCATCGGCCGTGGCTGTCGCCGGATTGGTGATATTTGGCGCAGTACAGTCGTGACGTGACGCACACCGCCGACGCCCCCGAAGTGCTCTGGCGCCCTGAGCCGAGCCACGTTGCCGACACCAAGATCGAAGCCTTCCGCCAGTGGCTGCGTGCCGAACGCGGCGTCGAGGTGGACGACTACCACTCGCTCTGGGAGTTCTCCGTCGAGCGCGGCCCGGACTTCTGGACGGCGGTCGCGGACTTCCTCGGCGTCCGCTGGCACGACCAACCCGGCGAGGTGCTCTCCGGTGAGATGCCGGACGCCGTCTGGTTCGACGGCGCCACGCTGAACTACGCCGAGCACGCGCTCACCCCCGGCGTCGCGGGCGCCTTGAAGGGCGACGACGAGCTCGCGGTGATCTTCCACCGCGAAGACGGCTTCGCGGACCACCTCACGTACGGCGAGCTTCGCGCACAGGTCGCCGCCGCGCGGGCCGCGTTGCTCGAACTGGGCGTCGGCAAGGGCGACCGCGTCGTCGCGCTGGCCCCGAACTGCCCGCAGACGCTGGTCGCGTTCCTCGCCACGGCGAGCGTCGGGGCGATCTGGTCGTCGTGCTCGCCGGACTTCGGCGTCCGCGCCATCGCGGACCGGTTCGTCCAGATCGAGCCGAAGGTGCTCTTCGCCGTCAACGCCTACGCGTACAACGGCCGCCAGTTCGACATCCGGGGCACGGTCACCGACCTGCAGGCGAAGCTGCCGTCGCTGGCCGCGACGGTGCTCGTGCAGTACGTCGGCGAAGGCCGGCTGGACGGTGCACTCGACTGGGCCGAGCTGCTCGCGAAGCACCAAGGCGCGACGCTGCTGTTCGAGCCGGTCGAGTTCGCGCACCCGCTGTGGGTGCTCTACTCGTCGGGGACCACCGGCCTGCCGAAGGGCATCGTGCACGGCCACGGCGGCATCACCCTCGAACACCTCAAAGCCCTCGCGCTGCAGACGGACCTCGGGCCGGGCGACCGGTTCTTCTGGTTCAGCACCACCGGCTGGATGATGTGGAACTTCCTCATCTCCGGCCTGCTCGTCGGCACGACGATCGTGCTCTACGACGGCAGTCCCGGCCACCCGGACCTCAACGCGCTCTGGCACCTGGCCGAGCAGCACCGCGTCACGTACTTCGGGACGTCGGCGCCGTTCATCCAGAGCTGCCTGAAGGCCGGCATCAAGCCCGCCGAGCGCTACGACCTCACGGCGTTGCGCGCGCTCGGTTCCACGGGGGCTCCTTTGAGCGTCGAGGGGTTCCGGTGGATCGTGAACGAGGTGGGGAAGGGCGTCCAGATCTGCTCGGTCTCCGGCGGCACCGACCTGTGCGCGGCGTTCGTCGCGTCGGCGCCCGACGTCCCGGTGTGGCTGGGGGAGCTGTCCTGCCCGGCGCTGGGGGCCGCCGTGAACGCGTTCGACGAGGCGGGCAACGCCGTCGTCGAGGAGGTCGGCGAGCTGGTGATCACGAAGCCGATGCCGTCGATGCCGGTGTTCTTCTGGAACGACCCGGACGGCTCGCGCCTGCGTGAGGCCTACTTCGAGATGTACCCGGGGCTCTGGCGCCACGGCGACTGGATCCGCGTCACCAACCGCGGGTCGGCGGTGATCTACGGCCGCAGCGACTCGACGCTCAACCGCGGCGGCGTCCGGATGGGCACGGCGGAGTTCTACCGGGTCGTCGAGGGCTACGACGAAATCGCGGACTCCCTGGTCGTGGACACCTCGGCGGCCGGCAACGAGGACGGGCAGCTGATCTGCTTCGTGGTGCTCGCCGGCGGCGCTTCGCTCGAAGACGTCGAGCCCCGGCTGAAGAAGGAGCTCCGCAGCGCGCTGTCACCGCGGCATGTACCCGATCGGTTCGTCGTGGTTTCGGAGATTCCCCGGACTTTGAACGGTAAGAAGTGTGAGGTACCGGTGAAGAAGATTCTCGCCGGTGTGGCTCCCGACCGGGCCGTCAGCCGAGACGCGCTGGCCAACCCGGCGGCCTTGACGCCGTTCGTGGAGCTCGCCGGGGGGTGAATGGGGGAAGCATGATCGTCCGCAACGGGTTGTACAGGTGGTGACGGGAACCCGCGCGCAGACCACCTGGCGGGTGGCGGGAGCCACCACCGTGGGGGTGATCACCTGGGTGACCCGGCTGGCCGGACTGATGACGCTCGTGTCGGTCCTGGTGCCCGCCGGGCGCCGCAGCCTGCGCGGGCACCTGTCGGAATGGCTGGAGCTGCCGCAGGAGGCGACGGTCGCGGCGGCGACCGTCGCGCTGGTCACCGGCGTGCTGCTGGTGCTGCTGGCCGCGGGTCTGCGACGCCGCAAGCGCCGGGCGTGGCAGCTGGCCGTCGGCGCGACGGTGCTGCTCACGGTGTCGCACATCGGGCTGCGGCACGTCTTCGGCGCCGGGCTGGTGTCCGTGGTGCTGCTTGTCGGCCTGATCGCGAACCGGCGTTACTTCATCGCGAAGGCGGACCCGGTGGTCGGGCGCTGGCGCGCGGTGCGCGTGTTCCTGCAGCTGGTGCTGGCCGGGTTCGTGATCAACGTCATCCTGCTGTCGGTGGCCTCGCGCGCGGTGCTGGCGCCGATGAGCTTCCCGGACCGCCTGGCGGAGTCCGCGCTCGCGCTCGTGGGAGCCAGCGGGCCCGCGGTGTTCCACCAGATGTGGCTGGAGGACCTGACGGCGGCCGTCGGGCTGCTGTTCGGCCTCGCCGCCGTCTTGGTGTCGGCGTACTTCCTGCTGCGCTCGGCGGAGCCGGCGCCGCGGCTGACCGACGACGAGGTCGCCCGCCTGCGCAAGCTGCTCGACGAGCACGGCGAGCGTGACTCCCTCGGCTATTTCGCGTTGCGGCGGGACAAGTTCGCGGTGTTCTCGAAGACGGGTAAGGCCGCGGTCACCTACCGCGTGATCGCCGGGGTGGCGTTGTGCTCGGCCGACCCGCTCGGCGACCACGAGGCGTGGCCGGGCGCGATCGAGGAGTACCTGGAGGTGTGCCGCCGCAACGGCTGGGTCCCGGCGGCGATGGGCGTCTCGGAGCTGGGCGCGACGGTCTGGGCCCGCTTCGGCCTGGAGGTGCTGGAGATCGGCGACGAGGCGGTCGTCGACGCCGAGGGGTTCACGTTGGACGGACGCATCATGCGCGGCGTCCGCCAAGCCGCGGCCCGCACGAAGCGCGCGGGCTACAAGGTGCTGGTGCGGCGCACGGAGGACCTGCGTCCGGGCGAGCTGGAAGAGCTGGAGGTCCTGGCGGCCAACTGGCGCGGCACGGACACCGAGCGCGGTTTCTCGATGGCACTCGGCCGCATGGGCGACCCGGGCTCGGTCCTGGTGACGGCTGAGCAGGGCGGCCGCGTGCGGGGCGTGCTCCAGTTCGTCCCGTGGGGTTCGACGGGCCTGTCCCTGGACGTGATGCGCCGCGACCGGTCGGCCGACAACGGCGTCAACGAGCTGATGATCTCGGAGCTCCTGCTGGCGGCAGGCCGGCACGGGATTTCGCAGGTGTCGCTCAACTTCGCGGCGTTCCGCGCGTTGATGGAACAGGGCCAGCGCATCGGCGCCGGCCCGGTCGCGCGCATGTCGGCGAAGGTCCTGCACTTCTTTTCGCGCTGGATCCAGATCGAGACGCTGTACAAGTTCAACGCGAAGTTCCAGCCCCGCTGGGTGCCGAGGTACCTGGTTTACCCGGGCGTCCGCGAGCTACCCCGGGTGGGCATCGCGACGTTCGAAGCCGAGGGGCTCGGCGGCCGGTCCCCGCGCCTGCTCAGGCTGCTGCAACGCGCGTGAGGGGGGTCGTGTTCAGGGGTGATCCGGGGGTGTGTAACCTATCTGAGCAGTGGTCGTTGGGCCCAGGAGGCTTCGCCTAGTCTGGTCTATGGCGCCGCACTGCTAATGCGGTTGGGGGTAACCCCCCCTCCCGGGTTCAAATCCCGGAGCCTCCGCTGGTGCCCGGTTCGCCGGGTGCTAGGTTACAACTGAACACGCGCCCGTAGCTCAGCTGGATAGAGCATCTGACTACGGATCAGAAGGTCAGGGGTTCGAATCCCTTCGGGCGCACGTCTGGTTGAGACAGCAAAGAAGCCCCCTCGCAAGAGGGGGCTTCTTTCTTGTCAGTCTCCGACTCGGTCGTCGTGACCTGTGTCACGAACTCACGGCTTGTTCTACCGTGATTGGCGTGGACGGCCGCTGCAAACACGACCTTCTGCCGGGCCAATGCGCGGCGTGCAAACCCCCGCCGCCGGGTGTTCGGCCGCACGGCTACCGCACGGACGGTGGTTCGGCCTACCACAACGATCCCGCCTGCGACTGGCTCTTGCGCGGCCAGCGCCATGCCGCGGCCCGCGCGCAGGAGACGCACCCGGCGGTGCAGGTCGTTTGGGCGGACGTACGCCCGGGCTCGCTGGAGCCGTGCGAGTACTGCTGCACACCAGAATGGCTGGCTCGCCGTACACCGGCGGTGGCGCCCGTATCGGTGCCCAAGCCGTGCCTCGTCCGGGACGGTGACGAGTGGTACCAGGGCCAGCTCTCCTGGGAGGCGGCTCCGCGGGAGGACGGTCTCTGGTGGGCCAAAGTGCGGTACCGGCGAGAGGGACAGGAACTGACCGTGGTCAGGAACCAGAACGCCCTGCGGCCGCGCGAGTAAGTCAGCGTCGTAGC
The DNA here is from genome assembly GCF_044759945.1 of Amycolatopsis sp. NPDC098790. NCBI lineage: Bacteria > Bacillati > Actinomycetota > Actinomycetes > Pseudonocardiales > Pseudonocardiaceae > Amycolatopsis > Amycolatopsis sp. NPDC098790. The sequence goes on along the minus strand of NZ_JBIWAI010000001.1, from coordinate 810,090 downwards.
AGCTCCTGCCGGAACCGATCGGCGAAGCGCTGCGTGCGGACCATTTCCCCCACCGGAACCGACGGTGGTTCGGCGTCCATTGCTCGCTGGAGCGGGCGCAGCAACCGGGTGAAGAGCCGTTCCGAAGCGTTCGGGTCCCAGATATCACGGAGCAGTTGCGTGCACTTCTCTTCGGCTACGCGCGGCCGGTGATCCGGTGCCTTGGTGCCCATCGACTGCCATCTCACCGCGGCCAGCAGGTGGTAGCGCGCGGGCGCGTACTTCTTGTCGATGCGCTTGTTCCGCAACAACCATTCGACTCGGTACCATGTGGCAGCGGCCAGGTAATAGTAGACCGGTTGCTGGTCTGGCTGGAAGAGCTCCCGGCCACGCTCCTGGATGAGTGACTTGAAGTGGCCGACCCCGGCCGGCTCGTCGAGGAACATCGCGAGGTATGCACGCGTCAGCTGCGCTCGGCCGATCACCCTGACTTTCTCGATGTCCTTCCGTTCGCTGTACTGCTTTGATCGCCGCTCGTAGTAGAGCCGCTGTTGCCTGTCCCGGCCGTGCTCGAAGTACTCCTCCAGCAAGCGGTGGAACTCGTCACGGACGCTGAGGTCCTCCTCGCTGATCATCGTCTGCCGATTGGTCGCGGCGGCGATCCCGCTGACGACGTCCTCGTCCTGCGTGTGCACGACCATGAGTTTCACGTGCACACCGGGAGTCAGCTGGTGGCGCTGGTCGAAGAGAACATGACAGGTTTGGCAGCCGTTCACGATCTGGAAGTCCGTCAGGATCACGCGGTCGCCGATCGGCTTCAGGCCACGGGTCACGATGGTGATGCCCAGGTTGTACAACGAAAACAAGTCGCGTTCGCCGGGGTCGCACAAGGTGTCCCGGATCTTGGAGTTCACCTCGTTGTAGCCCTGGAAGTCACGGAAGTTCTCGTGGAAGAGCGTGCGGCGCAGCCTGCCCGCGTCGTCGGAAAGGACGCATTCGACCAGGTCGGTGGCCGCGATCAAGCCCGTGACGGCTTGCTCGACCGCAGCAGTACTGGGCACGACGATCCGTCGGGGCATTGGGAACTCCGCGGTCACCGAGCTGGTCGCTCGCCGGTAGAGCTCGCGCATGTGCTGCCGGGTCGTGCAGTCGAAGGAAACTTCGTCGAACAGCCCGGTCGCGCTCAGCTTGCGTTCCGCGCTGGTGGCCTTCTGCCTGATCATGGCGGCGACTTCGCTCCCGGTGGTCACGTAGAACACGTGGAGCCGGGGCAGCCGGCCGGCGAGTTTGCCGACGTTGCCGTAGACCGCATCGTGGAGGCACCGGCGGATGTTCCGGATGTCGTCCGACGCCGGATAGGGGAGTTCGGCCTGGTCGAGGAGGTGCAGGAGGTTGTCGGCGAGGTCCGAGATCACCCGGCTTTCGAACTTGCTGCTCGTCTTGGCCTGGAGGAAGACGATGTCCACGACTGGCCGGATCCGGCTGTCCATCACCCGTGCCACGTCGTCGGCTTCGTGCAGCAGCTCCCCGTCGACCAGCACCGCGAAGGCGTCGATGCCGAGATCGTTGCCGCCACCGGTGCGGAAGGTGTCCGGGGCGAATTCGCTCTCGTAGAACGAGCTAAGGACGCAGTAGGCGGCGAATGCCTCGAACGCTTCGCTCTCCGGCAGCGAGGTCAGGTCGTGCGTTTTCTGGAATTCGCGGGTGAGCCCGCCGATCACCATGTCCACGGGTTCTCCTTCACCGGCCGATCCGAGCTCGCGTGACGACTTCCTCGGGGGTCAGCGCGCTGGGCGGGTGGTGGCTCAGGCACATCGGGGAGCTGATTCGCCGGAACGGCTCGCCTTCGGTCACCAGGTAAAACTCGCCGGCGCCGAGCCGGGAAATGTCCACTACCGAGCTGCCACGCTGGGCGGCCATCTCCTTCGCCGCGGCAACTTGGACGGGGCTGTTGATGAACCCGAAGTACTGGGTTGCGGTGTTGCCCACGATGCGGTTGTGAATGCCTTTGGGCGCTTGGGTCGCGAAGACCAAGCCCAGCCCGTACTTGCGCGCTTGCGAAACCAGCGCCAGGGTGCTGGCTGTGCAGGCTGTCATCGCTCCCGACGGTGCGAGCGTCTGCGCTTCGTCCATGACGAGCAGGCCGCGGAGCGGGCGGTCACCGGCGGGGTGGTTCTTGATCCAGGCGAACAACGCCATCTGAAGCTGGTTGACGAACCCCTGTCGCTGCTGCTCAGCAGGCAACCCCACCAGGCTGATGACGGAAATCCGGGCTCGCTTGCCGGACGTCGGGGTGAGCAGCGTGGCCGGGTCGAAGGCGGTGCCGCGGCCGCCGAAGAGCGGGTCGTTGATCACCGCGGCGCGAAGCGTCTCGGCCAGTTCCGTGGCCACCGCGCCAGCCCGCGCGAACGACGTGACGCCTTCGGGCAAGTCGGCCAGGAGGTCCAGGAACGCCTCGAGGTCGCCCCCTCCGCGGTTGGCGAACTCGGTGAGCACTTCGCGCAGGAGAGCTTGCGCGCGGTCGGCCTTCGCGGTGGCGGCGGATACCCGGGCGCGTGGGGCCAGGGCAGCGACCGCGGTTTCGAGGGCCTGCCCGAATTCGTCGGGGTCATCCGCCAGCGCGGCGAGGTCCGGCAGCGGCTGGAAACTCAGCGGGCGACCACCTTCGACCCTCGGTGTCCACACAACCACCTCGGTTTCGCGAAGGTACCGCTCCGACCGGGCTGCGTCGCCCGGCCGCCAGCCGGGTGGCGGCGCCGGCCAGCGGTCACCCAGCCGGGCCAGGTCGTTGTTCGGATCCAGCACGATCGACGACACTCCTTGCAACGCGCACTCCTCGATCAACCTGCGCAGAAGAACGGTCTTGCCGGAGCCGGACCCAGCGAACACCGCGGTGTGCTTGCGTAGGGAGAGCAGAGAACCGCGCACATCGGTGCCGTCCTCCGTCGTGCCGAGCGGGACTGCCGGGACACCGTCCGATTCGGGGCCGGCGAGCAGAGCCGGATCCGAATCCTGGTCAGTGGGCGGCCAGGTGAAAAGGGGTTCGACCGGATCGTGGGGTGGTTCGGGCGCCGGAGCGGCTCCGTTGCCCGACGGACCCGGATCCCCGAAGACGGTCCGGAACAGCGTGGTTCTGCTCGCCGGGGTCCGCGCGCGCAGCCACGTGTCGAACTCCGGGTCCATGGCGTTGCGCAACTGCGTCAACGCCGCGAACACCTTGAGGTCGTCGTGCAACACGCCATCGATCAGCACGCCACCGGCCTGGCGGAAGTCGGTGAGCCGCTTGCCCGCCTTCAGGGTGCCGGTCGGCCAGTTACCGGTTCGCAAGACATAGGCCCGGCGGTGCGGAAAGGCCGGGTCCAAGCCGGCGCTGTCCTGAACCCGTTTCAGCACTCGTTGTGACGACAAGGCACTGGTCGTCGCGATCGCCCGGAAGCTCCAGCTCCGGTCGGCGTCGGCATCTTCGGCAGGCTGCCGCAGCTGAGCGTGGAACCACGGGTTTCCACCTGGCCGGGGCGCGACCTCGAACGGACCGGCTCGCTCGATCGCGTAACAGTTGAGCGCTCCTTCGAGGATTTCGCTCATCCGGCTGTTTTCGGTCTCCGGCTGCAGTGCGTCACGGATGTCGACCGTGCTGACGAGGGTGGCGAACTTCCCGTCCAGCACCGACAGCGCCGTCGGTGCGGCCACGACGCGGACGTGCTGGGGCTCTTCCTGCAGGGTGGTCATCTCGCGCAGTTCCCCGGTGTCCAGGCAGTCCTGGACGTGCCGGCGGACCGCTTGGAGCAGCTGCCGGGCATTGAAGCGCACGACCTCGTCGAAAGCTTGCGGACGCACCGGCCAGGTCGGATAGGGCGCCTGGAAGCCCGCCTTCTTGTAGCGAGGGGCGAACCAGGCGGCGATGAGAGCACGCCCGACCTCCGATGAAGGAATCCGGCCCAGCTGGATCTCCGGTTGCTCGAAACGATCGAGTGCCGAGCCGATGGCGAAGCGGCGGATCCGCTCCCACGAGTGCGGCTGGCAGGCCACCACCGTCGCCGTCCGTGCGGTCGTGTCCCGGAGATCCATCAGGCCGACCATGAATCGGTCGAGCACGTCGAGCGTCTTCGGCTCGACTTGCTCCGAACCTCGGGTCGAGCGGCCAGTCAGCTCGTCGATCTGATCGATGGTGAGCAGCGTGGGCCCGGTCAAGGCGAGAAGCCGGGAGATGGCCCGGACCCGCTCCCGTGCAGGCCTGGCGGTCGGTAGGATGTCCCACCGGATGCGTTCGCCGGCGACGGATTCCTCATCACCGGTCAGGTAGCTCTCGGCGACGTCGCGAGCCGTGGTGTCACCAACCTCCAGCAAGACGAGAGCTCGTGCGACGTGCCTGCTTTCCCGGCCCCATCGTGGCGAGAGGCGTTCCAGCCGGTCGATGATTTCGTCGAGGAACGGCTTGGTCATCGAGGCACGGCTCGCAAGCCGTGCCTCGTGCTCCAGCGAGAGCTTCAGCCGGTTGGCCAGCAGATCCAGCCACCTGGCCTGCTGGCTGCGTCCGTCGGGGCCCGGCTGGCGGAGGCCTTCGAGGTAGGACTTTGCGATACCGGTCCAGAAGTCGCTGATGTGCAGGCTGACGGGGAAGAAGTAGCCACGATGGCTGACTTGCTGGTGAGCGGCACCGAGCACGTGTGTCTTCCCGGAGCCGTGCTCACCGACCACGGCGACGCTCAGCGGGCTACTGCCCGAACTCGCGTCAGCGTCGGCGAAGGCGGCCATGATGGCTTGCAGTGCGTGTTCGTTGAGCTCCGGTACGTGCGTGCTGGACGGCTGCCAGACATCTTCCATGCTCGCTGCCCAGCCGAAACGCAGGTGCTGCAGAGCGCGGCGGACACCTTCGTCCATGCCGCCTCAGCTCGATTTGATGGCGAGCAGGTGTTTGTCCTGATTGCCGATGCGAATCGCAGCCTTTCTTTTCTCTTCGGACAGGCTCTTCTGATTGACCTCCGCGATCAACCGGACTCCCGGGAGCAAGTCGAGCCGCTTAAGTGCCTCATCGACGATTTTGCGGGGTAGCTCGAGCTTGTCGCGCAAGTGGACCAGCGACACCAAGGCGTCTGGTTCTTTCGTCAGAGTCCAGTAAGCCGATCGGACCGCGGCGTCGGCATCGGATACTGCTGCGTCTGTGTCGCCGGCTGCCAAGACCACGTCGGCCAACGTGGCTTTGATCGTCGTGAGGTGCCGCTCGAACAGGTTGAGGACCGGGTAAAGCAAACGGTAGGCAGGTGGCGCTTTCGCAGGGGCGTCAGCACGCAGCTCCGCACGGCACGCCTTCCAGCCATCCTCGGTCAGCTCGTGCAGGTTGCTCTGTCGAGGGCCTGACGTGACCTTGATGTATCCGCAGTCAACCAGCTCTTCCCGAGCCGATTTCTTGATCTCAAGGCCGAATTCTTTGCGAATCCGCGAGTTTGGAACGGCATCGCCGAGTGTCATCAGGACCAGCAGAGCAGATCGCGCGGGAAGGCTGAGCGGTTCCATGCGATTCACCTTAGTGACGCGGCCTGCAGGCACCACGCCTTTCGCTCGACCGGAGCAGCGATGCAGCCGCCAATTCCCGGTGGTTGATCAGCGAGCCGGAAGAGCACTTATCCTGGTGCTCGATGGCTCGGGGAGGGCAGTGCAGAGGGCGGCCGGCGCGGCAGGGGAAGAAGTGGCTACGGGCGGAAGAGGACCAGCTTCTGGAGGAACTCCGAGGGGAAGATCGGCTGGAAGACGTCGCCGCGGCACCAGCGGTCGACTGGGGCTATCTGCGCCCGGATCGAGCACCTGCTCGTGCCGGATCGCATGTTCGACAGCGATGCTGCGCTGATCGACTGGGCGAGGTCGGTGGTGCGTTCACCGCAGTTCGTGCGTCCGGTGAGCGATCCTCCGGCGCTGGCGACGGTGGATGTCGAACGACCGTCGCGGGTGCCGAGAGCCGGTCCTGCGCGTCGACAAGCTGTACTCGACGTCCGGACCGCCCTGACGGCGGAGACGGGATGGGCGGCGGCCACCGATGAACTGGAACTTGTTCGCGGGCTTCGACGACGGCCGGCTGGAGCAGGCCGGTCGCGCGGTTGTGAAGCGGCAAGGTGCGCTCGATCTCGCGGACTGGGTGCTCGAATGCGATTCCCCCGGCATCGCGGACATCCGGCTCACAGCCGATCAGCTCAGGACGGCTGGCGAACAGGGGAAGGCAGCCGGAGAGCAGCCGGTACGCGCCGGGCTGGCGCGGCTGTGGCAACGCAACCGCGAGATCCTGCTCATGAGGCTCGGCCTGACGACCGGGGCGACGACCATGGCCGAGATCGCGCAGCAGTTCGGGTTGAGTCGGGAGCGGATCCGCCAGGTCCAGAGCCGAGAACTCGATCGTGCCCTGGTCACGGCGGGAGACGGGGTGCAGCGAGGTTGGCACGAGGCCGGCGATCGATTGCGCCGAGCGTTGGTCCCGGACGGGCAGCGTGCTTGCGATCCCGATCTGGTGCTGATTTTCGTCGAGTTCGTGATGCCGCACGCGCCGCGTGAGGTGGCGGTGACGGTGGTGGGCCGGCTGTGCGGCGGTAAGGCGCCGAGCTGCCGTGGACTGGTGGCCGCTGTCGAGAGGTGTCATCACGAGCGAGAGCAGCGCAACCGGCTGGCGGCGGAAGAAGAAAGACAGCGGATCAGAGCGAGCGAGCGACGTACCCGGCGGACCGCCAAGGTCCTCCGGCTGATCGGCGAAGCCGAATGGCCGCCGGCTACCGGAACGCCGGCGGGAGGTGCGCCCACGCCGGTCCGCTCGCCGGGGCAGCTGCCGCGCCGGAGCAATCCGTGTCGGTGGTGGTCGCCGCGACTCAGACGCGAGGTCAGCTGCGAATCGAAGGCGGAGCTGGACATCGTCCAGCTGCTCGACGCGGCCGACGACCTCGTTCTGACTTGCTGTGAGCAGCCCACCAGACTGTCGTAGGTGTTGTCCGGGGTGCGCCAGGACTACTATCCCGACCTCCTCGTTGACCTCCGTGACGGTCGGCGCCTGCTGGTCGAGGTCAAAGCCGGGATCGACGACTTTGCCCTGGCCGAGAACGTGGCCAAGTTCGCCGCGGCTCGCGACTACTGCCAGGAGCTGGGATGGGGCTTCGTGGCGATCCCCGATCGCCTCACCAGCCCGGCGGACCTGGTGCGGCGAGAGGTCGATTCCCTGCCAAACAGGCACTACGAGACCACCTTGCAGAGGGGCCGACCAATCGGACGCGAGTGGAACCGTTGCTGAACCACTATGGCCTCCACCGCACCGATCTCGCCGCCCTCGTTCTGCGGAACGGGTGGTTCTGGCAGCACTCGCCGTTCCGCCTGTCGGCTGGGCTATTCGCCGGGTGACATCGCCGATGACGTCGCTCGACTGCACAGTGTCACTGGACTGGACCACTTGGCGGCCCTCTTCCTGCCGTGGTCTTGACCGTCAACCACGCTCCGTGGTGACGCTTCCCTAATTGGTCTGGACCACGTAACGTCTTCGCAAACGGTGCGAAAACGCCGCCTCGGTCCCCCCGCGGTGCCGCGCCGTTCCCGTACCTGGCTCAAGGGAGAGCGATGTCCAGAAAGAGATGGCACCTCCTCGGTTTGTTCACCGCGGTCGGCGCGCTCGCGGTCGGTCTCGTGACCGTGCCGGCCAGCGCCGCCGGCGGTGTCGGCGCCAGCTTCACCAAGGGCTCCGACTGGGGCACCGGCTACGAAGGCAAGTACACGATCAACAACGGCTCCGGCTCGACGCTCGCCGCCTGGACGGTCGAGTTCGACCTCCCGTCCGGCGCGAAGATCGCGTCGCTCTGGGACGGCAGCTACACCGCCGCCGGCCAGCACGTCACCGTCAAGAACACCTGGAACGGCAACGTCGGCAACGGTTCGGCCGTCAGCTTCGGCTTCAACGTCGCCTACTCCGGCACCTACTCGGCGCCGGCGAACTGCAAGCTGAACGGCGGTTCCTGCGACGCCGGCGGCGGCACCCCCACCACCACGCCGACCACCCCGACGCAGCCGACCACCAACCCGACGACCCCGACCACGCCGACCACCCCGCCGACGACGACCACGCCGCCGCAGACCGGCGCGCTGAAGAACGTCGGCTACTTCGTGCAGTGGGGCGTCTACGGCCGCAACTACCACGTCAAGAACATCGAAACCTCCGGTTCGGCGAGCAAGCTGACGCACATCAACTACGCGTTCGGCAACGTGACGAACGGGCAGTGCACGGCGAACGACGACCCGTACGCCGACTACCAGAAGACCTACGACGCGGCGGGCAGCGTCGACGGTGTCGCCGACACCTGGGACCAGCCGGTCGCGGGCAACTTCAACCAGCTGCGCAAGCTGAAGAAGCTGCACCCGGGCCTCAAGATCATCTGGTCGTTCGGCGGCTGGACCTACTCCGGCGGCTTCGGCCAGGCGTCGCAGAACGCGGCCGCGTTCGCGCAGTCCTGCTACAACCTGCTGAAGGACCCGCGCTGGGCGGACATCTGGGACGGCATCGACATCGACTGGGAGTACCCCAACGCGTGCGGCCTTTCCTGTGACACCAGCGGTGCCGCGGCCTACAAGAACCTGATGGGCGCGCTGCGGGCGAAGTTCGGCTCGTCGTTCCTCATCACCTCGGCCATCACGGCGGACGGCAGCAACGGCGGCAAGCTCGACGTCGCCGACTACGGCGGCGCCGCGCAGTACGTCGACTGGTACAACGTCATGACGTACGACTACTTCGGCGCCTGGGCGGCGCAGGGCCCGACGGCCCCGCACTCCCCGCTCACCAACTTCACCGGCATCCCGACCCCGGGCTTCTACTCCGACGCGGCCATCCAGAAGCTGAAGAGCAAGGGCGTCCCGTCGAGCAAGCTGTTGCTGGGCATCGGGTTCTACGGCCGCGGCTGGACCGGCGTCACGCAGTCGACGCCGGGTGGCACGGCGACCGGTCCCGCGCCGGGCACGTACGAGCAGGGCATCGAGGACTACAAGGTCCTCAAGAACTCCTGCCCGTCGACCGGCACCTTCGCCGGCACCGCGTACGCCAAGTGCGGCAGCAACTGGTGGAGCTACGACACCCCGGCGACCATCGGCGGGAAGATGTCCTACGCCAAGCAGCAGGGTCTCGGCGGCGCCTTCTTCTGGGAGCTGACCGGCGACACCACGGGCGGCGAGCTCATCACCGCGATGAAGAACGGCCTGTCGTGACGCGCCGGTGGTTGCCCGCACTCGGGCTGGCGGCCGCGGCCGCCACGATCGGCGCGATGTTCGTGATCGCCCCGGCGAACGCGGCGGGCGGCGTGTCCGCGACCTTCTCGAAGGGCTCCGACTGGGGCACCGGGTACGAAGGCAAGTACACGATCGCCAACGGCTCGGGCTCGACGCTCGCGGCTTGGACCGTCGAGTTCGACCTGCCTTCCGGGGCGAAGGTCTCGTCGCTGTGGGACGGCAGCTACACGGCGTCCGGCCAGCACGTCACGGTGAAGAACACGTGGAACGGCAACGTCGGCAACGGCGGTAGCGCGAGCTTCGGCTTCAACGTGGCGTACTCCGGTGCGTACACGGCGCCGTCGAACTGCAAGCTGAACGGGGGTTCGTGCTCCGCCGGGGGCACGCCCCCCACGACCACACCGCCGCCTACGACGACGCCCCCGCCCACGACGACCCCGCCGCCCGGTACCGGTGGCAAGGGCGCGCCGTACCTGTACATGGGCTGGGGCAGCCCGCCGAACCCGCAGACGGTCATGAACGCGACCGGGATCAAGTGGTTCACCATGGCGTTCATCAACGCCAGCGGTGGCTGCAACCCGGCGTGGGACAGCAGCCGGCCCCTGCAGGGCAGCGCCGACGCCACCGCGATCGCGCAGATCAAGGCGGCGGGCGGCCAGATCGTCCCGTCGTTCGGCGGCTGGAGCGGCAACAAGCTCGGGCCGAACTGCTCGACGCCGGCCGCGCTGGCCGGCGCCTACCAGCAGGTGATCAACGCGTACGGGCTGAAGGCGATCGACATCGACATCGAGAACTCCGACGAGTTCGAGAACGAGGCCGTGCAGGACCGCATCCTGAACGCGCTGAAGATCGTCAAGCAGAACAACCCGGGGATCCAGACGATCCTCACCTTCGGCACGTCGACGACCGGCCCGAACTTCTACGGCAACCGGCTCATCGACCAGTCGAAGGCCCTGGGCGCGAACGTGGACGTGTACACGATCATGCCGTTCGACTTCGGCGGCGGCGCGAACATGTACAACAGCACGGTCAGCGCGGCGAACGGCCTGCGGGACAAGCTCAAGTCGACGTTCGGCTGGAGTGACGCCACGGCGTACGCGCACCTGGGCATCTCGGGCATGAACGGGCTGTCCGACCAGCAGGAGCTGACCGACGTGTCGACGTGGACCCAGATCACCAACTGGGCCAAGTCGAACAAGATCGCCCGCCTGGCGTTCTGGTCGGTCAACCGCGACCGGGGCTGCCCCGGCGGCGGCGTCCAGGCCGCGTGCAGCGGCATCGCCCAGAACGACTGGGACTTCACCAAGGTGACGGCGGGCTTCTGACGTCGTCGTGGAAAAGGCCTCCTTGCCGGCTCCCCGGGCCGGCAAGGAGGCCTTTCTCATGACATCTTGACGGCGTCGCCGATCGCCTGGTCCAAAATGGACAGACCAAGGGAGATCTCCTCTTCGGACGCCGTCAGCGGCGGCGCGATCCGGAACACCCCGCCCATCCCGGGCAGCTGCACGATGTTCATGTGCAGCCCCAGTTCGAGGCACCGCTGCGTGACCCGCGCGCCCAGCTCGTCCGAGCTCTTCTTCGTTTCCCGGTCCACCACTAGTTCCAGCCCGGCCAGCAGGCCGCGGCCGCGGATGTCGCCGACGACCTCGTGCCGCGTCGCGATCTCCTCCAGGCCCCGGCGCAGCAACGAGCCCAGTTCGAGGGCCCGCGCGTCGAGGCGGTCGCGGGTCAGCACGTCCAGCACCGTGTTGCCGACCGCCGCCGGGAGCGGGTCCGACACGTGCGTCGTGAAGAACAGGAACTCGCGGTCGTGCGCTTCCTGCTCGATGGCGGCACTCGTCAGCACGGCGGCCAGCGGGAGCCCGGCGCCCAGCGTCTTCGACAGCGTCAAGATGTCCGGGACAATGCCGTCGCGCTCGAACGCGTACCAGTTCCCCGTGCGGCACAACCCGGTCTGGGCTTCGTCGAGGATCAGCAGCATGCCGCGCTCGCGGCACTTCTCGGCCAGCGCGGCGAAGTAGCCCGGCGGGGGCTCGATGATCCCGCCGGAGCTCAGGATCGGCTCGGCCAGGAACGCGGCCAGGCTGCCGACGGACTGCGCGTCGATCAGCTCGAACCCGAAGTCCAGCTGGCGGCGCCAATCCAGCTCGCCGGCAGCGTCGGTGAAGTCCGGGCGGTACGCGTTCGGCGCCGGGATGGCGAAGTTGCCCGGCGCGGCCGGGCCGTAGCCGCGACGGCCCGCGCTGTACGTCGCGCTCGCCGCGGCCTGCGTCATCCCGTGCCACGAGCGCGCGAACGAGACGATCTCGTGCTTGCCCGTGACCAGCTTGGCCATCCGGACGGCGGCCTCGTTCGACTCGGCGCCGGTGGTGAGCAGCAGCGCCTTCTCCAGCGGTGACGGCAGCGTCTCGGCCAGCCGGCGCGCGAGGTCGACGACCGGGCGGCTCAGCATGCCGCTGAACAGGTGGTCCAGCCTGCCCACCTGCCGCCGGACGGTCTCGACGATCTCCGGGTGCGCGTGCCCGAGGATCGCGCTCATCTGGCCGGAGGTGAAGTCGAGGATCCGGCGGCCGTCTTCGGTGAAGACGAAGCTGCCTTCGGCCCGGTCGATGATTTCGTGGGTGAAGGCGCCGCCGTAACGCACGAGGTGCCGGTCGACGTCGCCCCAGAAGGTGTCAGCCATGACTCGACGGTAAGGCCGCTTCGAGCGTCACGTCCATCTCACGATTCCGGCTTTCTTGTTCGGTTCTTCCGCACAAGAATGGGGTGATGCTGAACCCGTGGCGCCTGCGGCTGCTGAGCCGGCTCGACACGCTGGGGACGGTCCGCGCGGTGGCGCAGGACGCGAACCTGAGCGCGTCGAGCGTGTCGCAGCAGCTGGCCGTTCTCGAAGCGGAAACCCGCACCCAGCTGCTGGAACGCACCGGCCGCCGGGTCCGGCTGACGCCGGCGGGGCTGGTGCTGGCGCGGCGCGCGCGGGCGATCCTCGACCACATGGACACGGTCGAGGCGGAGCTGCGCAGCCTCGGCGAGGAGCCGGTCGGCCTGGTCAGGCTGGGCGCGTTCCAGAGCGCGATCCACACGATGGCGGTCCCGGCGGTGACGCGGCTCGCGAGCGCGTACCCGCACCTGGACGTCGAGCTGCTGGAGCTGGAGCCGCACGCGAGCATCCCGGCCCTGCGCGGCGGCGACGCGGACGTGATCATCACGACGACCGACTTCGTCCAGCTGCCCCTGGGCCCCGACCTCGACATCGTCCCGCTGGCGACGGACCCGATCGTGCTGGTGACGTCTTCGGAGGGGGCTCGCGGCCCGGCGGATCTGTCGGCGTACGCGGACTCGGCGTGGGCGCTGGACGTGCCGCAGTCGTACATGGCGGAGCTGACGCTGCGACTGTGCCGCGAGTCGGGCTTCGAGCCGCGGGTGGTGTGCCGGTTCAGCAACTACCTGATGACGTTGCAGCACGTGGAGGCGGGATTGTCGATCGCGCTGCTGCCCCTGCTGGCGGTGGACCGGCGCTACCGGGTGACGACGCGCGAGCTGGCAACACCGGTGACCCGCACGATCGCGGCGGTGGTGCGCAGGGGAACACCGTTGCGCGGGGGGGTGAACGTGGTCCTCGACGCGCTGCGACAGCCACCCGACCTCCCGGCGCTCAGACCTCCGCGCTTTCCTTGAGCGGCAGCTCCGGGCTGGTTCCCCAGGCGAGCTCGGTGACCGCGCGGACCGCGGCCGGGACGGCGGCTGCCACCTCCGGGGACAGGCCGATCCCGCCGTCGAGGCACGCCGGTTCGCAGCCGACCACCAGGACGCGTCCGGCGTCGCCGCCGAGCAGGTTCAGCAGGCGGAACACCGCGTCCGGGCGCAGGCCGTGCGCGTCGATGGAGGCCGACGCGGTCAGGTCGTCGGTGTCCGCCTCGAGCAGGGACAGCGTGCCGGGCGGGCGGCCGTGCGGGGTCGCGTCGAGCAGGATCGTCGTGTCGTAGCCGCCCATCAGGTCGTAGGCGAGGTGCGTGACCGCGATGCCGTAGTCGGCGATCTGCACCCACGGCGGCAGGTCGGCCGCCTCCAGCTCCTTGATGACCTCGACGCCGAAACCGTCGTCGCTCAGGAAGGTGTTGCCGATGCCGGCGACCAGGACTCGTGGCCTCATTCCGCGACCTCCACAGTGCGGTGGCTCGTCCCCGGTCCAGGCTAGATCTGTGAAGTGGGTCACACAATAGTCAGACGCGGTGCTCTCGATCGTCCTGGACGTGCTCCGCTCGCGCGAGCCACTGCTCGGCCTCGTGCGCGGCGCCGCGCGAGCGCAGCATCCGGGCCAGGCTGAGCATGCCCTGGACGTCGCCGGTGTCGGCGGCCCGGCGGAACCACCGCTCGGCCTCGCCGAGGTCCTCGCGGTGCTCGGCGAGGTGCCCGAGGTTGGTGAGCGCGGGGACGCTGCCGTGCTCGGCGGCCTTGCGGTACCAAGCGGCGGCCTCGCCTTCGTCGCCGCGGTTGCGGGCCAGCACGCCGAGGTTGGTCATCGCGGCCGGGTCGCCGCGCTCGGCCGCGTCGAGGTACCAGTTCTCGGCTTCCTCGAGGTCACCGCGGCGGTGCAGCAGCAGCCCGAGCCGGACGATCGCCTCGACGTGCCCGCCCGCCGCGCCCTGGCGGTACCACGACTCGGCGTCGCCGGGGCGGCCGAGCCGTTCGGCCTGCCTCCCCAGCTGGCAGGTGGCGGCGAGGTCGCCGGCCTGCACGGCCGAACGCCACCAGCGGGACGCTTCGGCGGCCTGTCCGCGGTCGCGCAGCACGACGCCGAGGTCGATCATCGCGCTCGTGACCCCGGCGTCGGCGGCCTGGCGCAGCCACGATTCGGCCTCTTCGGTCCGGCCCTGTTCGCGCAGCATGTGCCCCAGCGCGGCGATCGAGGGCAGGTCGCCGGTGCGGGCGGCCTCGCCGTACCAGTGCTGGGCGTCCTCGCGCTTGCCGCGCCGCTCGTAGGAGCGGGCGAGGTTCAGCATCCCGTGCGGCTCGCCGGCCAGCGCGGCCTCGTGGTACCAGCGCTCGGCCTCTTCCTGCGCACCGCGTTCGGAGAGCAGGTGCGCCAGCGACGTCATCGAGACGCGGTCGCCGCCCATCGCGGCCTTGCGGAACCACGACTCGGCCTCGGCGAGGTTCCCCTGCTCGCGCATGGCGGAGCCCATCCGCGCCATGGCGACGACGTTGCCGCCTTCCGCGGCTTTGCGCTGGAAGAACTCGTCGAACTTCTTGAGCCGGCCGGGCATCGGCTGCTCCCTCCGGATGGGTCCTGCTCCGGTAGTCGCAGATGATCGGCTCGGTGTGACACCCCTGCCGTGGGTGGGCGAGGTCACATTCGCGCCAGGTCGTCGTGTCGGCGCGGTTTTCCCAGGCCGGCAGGGGTGAGACTACGCCGCGCTCAGGTGAATTCGAGAGGAGAAAATCGTGGCGGCCCGCGGCTTTCGGCTCAGCGTGACCCAACGATCTCTGCTGGTAGTCGCGATCCTGGCGATCGCCTTCTTCGGGTACTGGGCGACGAGCAGAAGCTCCGGCGCGACGCCGCCCGCGTCGTCGTCCGCGGCACCGGTCCCGGCCACCGCGGCCGACGTGCAGAAGCAGCTCGGCGAGCTGACCGTCGCCGCGCGAACGTCCATGGACGGCTACTCGCGTGAGAAGTTCCCGCACTGGGACAGCCAAGGGTCAGGCTGTGACACCCGCGAAGTCGTCCTGAAGCGCGCCGGCAAGGACGTCCAGACCGACAAGGACTGCAAGGCGACGTCCGGGACGTGGACGAGCGTCTACGACGACGAGACCTGGACCAAGGCGACCGACCTCGACATCGACCACATGGTCCCGCTCGGGCAGGCGTGGGCCAGCGGCGCGAAGACGTGGACGACCGAGAAACGCGAGCAGTTCGCCAACGACCTCACCCGGCCGCAGCTGTTCGCCGTCACCGACAACCTCAACCAGCAGAAGAGCGACAAGGCGCCGGACCAGTGGAAGCCGCCGCTCGTGGCGTTCTGGTGCACCTACGCGACCGACTGGATCGTGGTGAAGCACTACTACGGCCTGACGATCACCGAAGGCGAGAAAACCGCCTTGACGGACATGCTCCGGCGCTGCTGAGCTGGCCGGCATGACGACCTTCGCGCTGATCCACGGGGGCGGCGGCAGCGGGTGGGACTTCCACCTGCTCGGCCCGGAACTGGAGGCGCGCGGCCACGGCTTCGTCGCGCCGGACCTGCCGATCACGGACCCGTCGGCGGGGCTGTCTTCGTTCGTGGACACGGTTTTGACGGCGTTGGGCGACGCTTCGGACGTCGCCGTCGTCGGGCATTCGTACGGCGGGTTCACGGCGTCGCTGGTCGCGGCGAAGCTGCGCGCGCGGCTGCTGGTCTACCTGGCCGGGATGATCCCGGCGCCGGGGGAGCCGCCGGGTCAGTGGTGGTCCGCCACGGGCTTTTCGTCGCCCGAGGGCTTGAGCGAGACCGAGCAGTTCTTCAACGGCGTCTCACCGGAGCTGGCCGCGCAGTGCCAGGCGCACGGGCGCGACCAGGTGAGCAAGGAGTGGGACGAGCCGTGGCCGCTGCCGGCGCACCCGGACGTCCCGACGCGGGTGCTGCTGTGCCGAGACGACCGGTTCTTCACGCCGGACTTCCAGCGCCGGGTCGCGCAGGAGCGCCTGGGCCTGACACCGGACGAGGTCGACGGCCCGCACTGCGCTCCGCTGAGTCACCCCGCGCAGATCGCCGACCGCCTGGTGAGTTACCTCGGCTGAGCCGATCGGGGTACCGGGAAACTTAAAGGTCTAGACCTATTGACTGAGTGGTCCAGGCCACTTAACGTCAGGTGCGCGGCGAACCCGCACCTCCCCACCTGCGTCACCTCCACCCCGGTCCCCACCATGGAGGTCTCCCCGTCATGCGCTTCGCCAGGGTCCTCGCGCTGGCGGCCTTCGCGGCCGGCAGCGTTGTCGTCGCTCCGGCCGCGTCTGCGGCCACTTTGCCCGCCTGCCAGCACTTCTACCAAGGCACCATCCCGGACCGCCCGGTCACCGGCGGCCACGGTCCCGGCACGCTCGTCGGCGCCGTCGACGTCACGAACCGCCTGCCCGCGCCCGGCTCGGTCAGCGGCGGCCTCGGCGCGGACGGCAAGCTCACGTTCACCTTCGCCCGCGTCGCCGGCGCGAAGGCCTACCGCGCGTTCCGCAACGGCCAGGCCCTGCAGTGGATCAGCGACTGGGGCCAGCCGACGCTCACCGTCACCGACGCGAGCCCGTGCCAGAACGCGAACTACCAGCTCTACGCGATGACGGCCGAGGACAACTCGCCCGGTTCGCTCGGCCAGATCTCGACGGCCTACCGCCTCGACAGCGGCAACCACCTCGCCGCCTACCGCGTCCCGGCCGGGACGACGCTGAACTACCGCGTCACGTCCTACAACGACGTCGCCCAGACCGCGCTGGGGTACAGCGCCGGCCCGGGCTTCTGCGCGGTCGACGCCCGGATCATCCCGTGGGGCACCAGGTTTTCCGTGCCGGGCTACGGCGAATGCTTCGCGGCGGACATCGGCAGCTGGATCAAGGACGACATCGTCGACGTCTGGCTGCCCGGCTCCCAAGCCGACGCGTGGGGCATCCAGCGGCTCACCTTGACCGTGCGCTGAGCGACCCGGCTTCCTCGCCGACGTCCCCAAACGCCCCGGCGAGGAGGCCGCCAAAGGGTCGTGAGTGAGAAACAGTGTTTCAACACTGTTTCTCACTCACGACCGCCTACCAGCGGTCGAGGTGCAGGACCTCTTCCAGCGGCTGCCGCGCCGCCGGTTTGAACGTCTCGCCCGTGTAGAACGCCGTCGGGATCAGCGCCGCCTGGTGGACGTTCTTCGGCAGCCCCAGCACCTCCGCGGCCTCCTGCTCGTACGCCAGGTGCAGCGTCGTCCACGCCGTTCCCAGCGTCACCGACCGCGCCGCCAGCATGTAGCTCCACACCGCCGGCAGCAGCGATGCCCACAGCCCCGCCTGGTTGCCCGCCGGGAGCTCCGCAGACGGCGTCTCCAGGCACGGCACCACCAGCACCGGCACGTCGCCCATCCGGTCGGCCAGGTACTCGACGCTGCTGCCGATCCGCTGCTGCACCGGGGCCCGCACCGGGTCGTCCGCGAAGAGCTTCCCGGCCGCGCGATCCGAAGACAGGTACTCGCGGCACGCCCGGCTGTAGATGCTCCCGAGCGCCGCGCGCTGGTCCGCGTCCGTGACCACCAGCCACTGCCAGCGCTGGGTGTTCGAGCCGCTCGGCGCCTGCAGCGCCACCTGCACGCAGTGCTTCACCAGGTCGAGCGGCACGGGCCGGTTCAGGTCGAGCCGCTTGCGGACGGTCCTGGTGGTCGTCAGGAGCTCTTCGGGCGTCATCATCGGCCCATCATGCCGGGACTACCAGCGATCGTGCACGAGCGGACGCACCAGCTCGTCGTACGTCTCGCGCACCCCCGCCAGCGCCTCCGCGGACAACGGCGGCAGCGAAGCCGCGGCCGTGTTCGCCGTGGCCTGCGAAGCGTTGCGCGCGCCCGGGATCACCGTGCTCACGCCCGGCTGGTCGATGATCCAGCGCAGCGCGAACTGCGCCAGCGTCTGGTCCGCCGGCACCAGCCCGCGCAGCCGCTCGACGGCCTCCAGCCCGACCTCGTACGGCACGCCGGAGAACGTCTCGCCGACGTCGAACGCCTCGCCGTGGCGGTTGAAGTTCCGGTGGTCGTCCGCGGCGAACGTCGTCGACGCCGTGTAGCGACCCGACAGCAGACCCGACGCCAGCGGCACCCGCGCGATGATCCCCGCTCCCGCCTCGGCCGCCGCGGGCAGCACCTGCTCGAGTGGCTTGAGCCGCAGGCAGTTCAGGATGATCTGCACCGAAGCGACGTTCGGCCGCGCCAACGCGGTCAGCGCCTCCGAAACCGTCTCGACGCTCACGCCGTACGCCTTGATCCGGCCTTCGGAGACCATCTCGTCGAGAGCGTCGTACACCGCGTCCGACGAGTACACCGGCGTCGGCGGGCAGTGCAGCTGGACCAGGTCGAGCGTGTCCACGCCGAGGTTGCGGCGCGACCGGTCGTTCCACTCGCGGAAGTTCGCGGCGACGTAGTTCTCCGGCACCTGCTCGACCCGTCGGCCCATCTTGGTCGCGACGAACACCCCGTCGCGCGTGGCCGCGAACCGGCCGACCAGCCGCTCGCTGCGCCCGTCGCCGTAGACGTCCGCGGTGTCGAAGAAGGTGACGCCGGCGTCGGCCGCCGCGTCCAGCACCGCCAGTGCGTCCTTTTCGTCGACTTCGCCCCAGTCCGCGCCGAGCTGCCAGCAGCCGAGCCCGACGACGGACACCTCACGGCCCAGCCGGGCGATCTTCCGGTTCTCCATGCCGCGATCCAAGCACACCTATGATCGGCGGTCATGGCCATGACATCGGGTCCGGACGGGCTGGGGACCCGGATGCGGCACGTCCTCGAGATCCTCGACGGCGACGTCGCGAAGTTCCTCGCCGACATCGGCCTCGCCGACTACCGCCCGCGGTACTCGGGAGTCGTGCGGGCGCTGCTCGCGCGCGGCCCGCTGGCCATCCGCGACCTCGCGGCGGAGATGGGCGTGACGCACTCGGCGGCCAGCCAGACCGTCGCGCAGATGAACCGGGCCGGGCTCGTCAGCCTCGAACCGGGCGCGGACGCCCGCCAGCGGATCGTGTCCCTGACCGAGAAGACCCGCGGCCTGCTGCCGCTGATCGAGGCGGAGTGGACGGCGACGACCGAGGCGTCGGAGGCGCTGGAAGCCGAGCTGCCCTATCCGTTGCGCGGGGTGCTGGCGGCGATCGTCGAGGCCTTGGAACGGAAGCCGTTCCGGCAGCGGATCGCGGAGACCGCCGCCGCGCGGGAGCTGCTGGAGCCCTGATCAGGCGCCGAGGATGCGGAAGACGGCCCAGACGACCTTGCCGCCGGGGCAGCGTTCGAAACCCCAGTCCTCCGAGAGCGCCTGGACCAGGACGAGCCCGCGGCTACGCGCCTGGGCGGGCGACGGCGCCCGCAGCTCGGGCAGCAGGCGGCCCGCGTCGTACACCCGCAGGGTCAGCCGCGCGTCGGCGTACGCCAGCTCGAGGCGCCACGGGTGCTCGCCGTGCTCGAAAGCGTTGGTGACCAGTTCGGACGTGGCCAGCAGGACGTCGTCCAGCTGCGCCTCGCACAGGCCGGCCGCGAGCAGGGCCGAGCGCACCTCGTGCCGCGCCCGGGCCGGGGCCGTCACGTCGTCCGGGAGGGGCACCATCAGCGGCGCGGCCTGAACAGCCGTGCGCTGCGGCATCCTCGATGTCGTCATCGGTCCCCCTCCCAGTGAGTTCCGGTACCGTCCGCTTGGTACCCAAGCGGCTGAGCGGCTAATCAGGTGCCGTCGGCGAGCTCGGATTCGTCCAGGCCCGAACGCAGCTTCTTCAACGTCGCGGCCAGCAACCGCGACACCTGCATCTGGGAGACCCCGACGCGGCGCGCGATGTCCGACTGGCTCATCCCGGACCCGAACCGCAGCGCGACGATCTTGCGCTCCCGCTCGGGCAGGCTGTCCAGCATCGGGCGCAGCGCCTCGCGCAGCTCGGCCTGGCCGAGCTCGGCGTCCGGCGCACCGAACCGCGTGTGCGCGGCGTTCTCCAGCAGATGGTCCAGCGACGCGCCATAGCGGCCCTGACCGGCGCGAAGACCCTCGTAGACGTCCTCGATCGGCACCCCGAGCCGCGCCGCGATCTCACTGGGCTTCGGCGCGCGCGAAAGCTGCACCGTGAGCTCTTCGCGCGCGGCGGAGATGTTCGCGTTCAGCTCCTTGAGCCGCCGCGGCACCCGCACCGACCAGCTGTTGTCGCGGAAGTGGTGGCGCAGCTCCCCGGAGATCGTCGGGACGGCGAACGCCAGGAAGTCCGTCCCCTGCTCGGGGTCGAACCGGTCGACGGCGTGGATCAGCCCGACCGTGGCGATCTGGACCAGGTCCTCCATCGCCTCGTCGCGGTTGCGGAACTTCCGGGCCAGGTTGCGCGCGAGCTCCAGGTGCGTGCGCACCAGCGTGTCGCGGATGCGCTCCCGCTCCGGGGAGTCCGCCGGCAGCCCGGCGAGTTGGGTGAACAGCGCGGCGACGTCGTTCCCGCTGTCCCCGGCGGGATCGCTCACGAGTCCGCCGCCTGGCTCTCCCGGACGAGGTCGACCCGGGACAGGTAGCGCCCGTTCTCCGGGGTCACCGTGCGCTCGGCCGACGTCGCGAGCGCGGTCAGCAGCTGCCACGACAGGCCGGAGTCGTCTTCGTGGTCGGGCGTGTCCGAAAGCACCGACACCGAGACCTCGATGCGCGGCCCGCTCCACGAGAAGACACAGGTGAGCTTGCCGTCCGAGGCGGCGGGGAGCAGCAGTGAGCAGGCTTCGTCCACCGCCATCCGGAGGTCCTCGACGGCGTCGAGGTCGAAGTCCTGGCGCATGGCGATGTCCGCCACGATCGTGCGCAGCGTCGGCACGACGTGCGGGATCGCGGCCGTCCGCACCTCGATGACCTGCGCGCCTTCCGGGACGAGCGGGGCGTTGTCCTCCACGTTTGTTCCTTTCTCCGGCTCGCGCTCCAGGGGTCGGCGGTGTCCTCTTCACGCCCGGTCGCGAGATGCCCGTGGGGTGAGCAAACCAAACCCGCGTTTGATCCGCTCCACCGGCGGGCATGTACGGGTCGACATGCTCTTCCGGGGAAAGGCAGGGACGACATGGCTGACGTCAGCCGGCTGCCCAACGTGGTTGCTGAAGAGTGGGAGTGGCAGCTGCGCGGTTCGTGCCGGGGCGCGGACAGCAGCCTGTTCTTCCACACGGACAACGAGCGGGGTTCGGCGCGCGAGCGGCGCGAGTCCCGGGCCAAGGCCATCTGCCAGACCTGCCCGGTGCTGGCGCAGTGCCGCACGCACGCGATGACCGTGCAGGAGCCGTACGGCATCTGGGGCGGCCTCGGCGAGATCGAGCGGCGGCAGCTGTTCCTGCGCCAGCGCAGGGCGGCGCGCAAGGCCGTCGGTGCGCACTGACCAGGCAGGATCCGATCACACGTGAAGAGTGCGAGCGAAAGGGCGGCGGCCGTGGCGGGCTCGGTCGCATCCTGGGTTAGGGTTGGCCCCGGAGTTGCCTTTGACCGTGCCGGCGTGAGCTTCAGGAAGGCACGGTGACACGGTTGCCGCTTGAGACAGCAGGCGCGTACCCGGCGCAGGAGCAGCGCCTGACGAGGAGAAACTGCATGCCCGCAGCCGACCAGAACGCCACCCCGCCCGGGTTCGGCATCACGCTGGACACCGACGCGACGGAGCCCCGGGTGGTGGTCACCGGCGAGCTCGATCTGCTCACCAGCCCGCAGCTGCAGGAGGCCCTGGCGGGGCTGATCGCGGACAAGCGCGCGCAGCGGGTCGTGGCCGATCTGACCGGGGTGACCTTCTTCGATTCCTCCGCGCTGAACGTGGTGCTCCGCGCACAACGCCAGGCCGGCGAGCAGGAAGTCGAGCTCGAGGTCGTCCCGAGTCCCGCCGTGAGCCGCGTGATCGAGCTCACCGGCGTGGCCGAACACCTGAGCGTGTCGGAGGACCCCCAAGCCTGACCGCCCGCTACGGTTCCGCGGACTGATTTTTCCGCGTGGACCTGGGGGACGGCACGATGATGGGGCGGACGCACGCCCTGACCGGCTGGTGCGCGGGCTTGGCCCTGGCGCCCGCGGTCGGGGCCGGTTCGGTGCACCAGGCGGTGGTCTTCGCCGCGACGACGGCGGGGTTCGCCCTGCTGCCCGACCTCGACCACCCCGGAGCGAGCGCGTCCCGCCTGCTCGGCTGGCTGACGGGCGCCCTGTCCTGGCTGCTGCGCCGCGTGTCGGCGGCGTTCTACGCGCTGACGAAGGGGCCTCGCGACGAGAAGGTGACGGGCCAGCACCGTCACCTGTCCCACACGGTCCTGTTCGCGGCCGGCCTCGGTTTGCTCACCTCTTGGGGCACTACGGAAGGTGGCCCGTGGGCCGTCGTCGGCGTGGTGATCTTCGGGCTGATGCTGGCCGAAGGCGCTTTGGGCGACTGGCTGCTGCCGGTGAGCGGTTCGGCGGTGGCCTGGTGGTTCTTCACGGCGCCGCCCGACCGAGCGGGCGAGCTGGCCTCGATTTCGGGCTGGCTCGGCGTCGCGGTCGCGGCGGGCTGCCTGACCCATTGCCTGGGTGACGCGCTGACCGAGTCCGGCTGCCCGTTCCTGTTCCCGATCCCGATCGCGGGCGAGACCTGGTATGAGATCGGGCCCCCGAAGGCCCTGCGGTTCAAGACGGGCAAGAAGGTCGAGAAGCGGCTGGTCTTCCCGGTGTTCGTGGTGCTCGGCGTGCTGCTGGTGCCCGGGGTGTGGGACTGGTCGGTGAGCACGGTCGAGCGGCTGTTCATCCCGCCGGCGAGTCAGCAGGCGACAACGCCTTGAGCCGCGCCGCCGCCGCGGCGGTGTCGGTGTAGTCGCGGGTGTGCGTGATCAGGCCGTCCTTGATCGTCATCACCATCACGTAGGTCGCTACGAAGCTCTCGCCGGCCATTTCCTGGTGGAGGTCGAACTCCGCGACCAGCACAGACGGGTCCGTCGTCTCGTGGACGACGACGTTCGCGGCCTTGGTGATGCGCCGAGACGCACCGGCGCGGCGGAACCGGCGGCGTAGTTCCTCGCGGCCGTTGGTCACGCGAGGTGCCCCGGGCAGGGTGAACGGCATTTCGAGGACCACGTCTTCGGCGTAGCAGTCGGCGAGGTCGTCCCACCGGTTTTCGACCGAGGCGGCGAGGAAGCGGTCGAACACGGCACGGGTCTCGGGCATCGGAATTCTCCTGGAAGACTGGGCGTTGAATCGGAACGGTGCACCCGCTTACGACGATACGGAGCCAGCGTTCCGGTTGTCAACGAGGAGACGAACATGGAGAAGATGCGCGCGGACGCGCGGCGCAACCGGGCCAAGGTCCTGGCTGCCGCCGAGGAGGCGTTCGCCGCCGACGGGCTCGCCGTGCCCCTCGACGACATCGCGCGGCTGGCCGGTGTCGGCGCCGGCACCGTCTACCGGCACTTCCCCAGCAAGGAAGCGCTCTTCCAGGCCGTTGTCCTCGAGCGGATCGAGCAGTTCGCCGAAGAGGCGCGCGGACTCGTCACCGCCGACGAGCCCGGCGAAGTCTTCCTCGACTACTTCGTCCGCGTCATCAAGCAGGCGTCGCTCAACCGGGCCATCTGCGACGCGCTCGCCGAGACCAGTGGCCACGCCTTCAAGGCCGGCGCGGGCGACGGCTTCCGCACCGCGCTCGGCGAACTGCTGAAGCGGGCCCAGGACGTCGGCGCCGTCCGCCGCGACATCGACGGCGACGACCTGCGGGCGCTCATCGTCGGCTGCCTCGCGGTTGAGCGGTACTCGCCGGGCAGCCGGCACCTGGTCCGCGTCGTCGTCGACGGGCTACGCGCCGACAGCGGTCAGGTCGCGTAGCTTCCGCAACGGCGACCACAGCAGGATCGCGGCCGACGCCAGCACGCCGGCCGCCGCGATGTGGAGCGTCACCCGCATCCCGAACGCGCCCGCCAGCGCCCCGCCGAGGAGGCTGCCGAGCGGGATCGCGCCGAAGATCAGCGTGTGGGTGATCGAGTTGACCCGGCCCAGCAATTCGGGTGGCGCGACGGCCTGCTGGAAGCTCATGCCGAACACGTTCAGCACGATGACGCCGAAGCTCGCGAAGAACCCGGCGACGACGTAGCAGGCGAGCGCCCAGCCGGGACCGGTGAACGGGTAGAGCTGGTAGGCCAGGCCGTACAGCACCGCCGCACCCGTCAGCGCCCGCGCGCCGCCGATCCGCGCGCCGATGCGCCGCGCGGTGAGCCCGGCGGTGAGCGCGCCGCTCAGCGTCACGGTGCCGAGCAGCCCGATGGCCCACGGCGAAAGGCCGACGTCACGCGCGAGGAACACGACGACGATGGCCAGGTGCACCGACTGGAAGAAGCTCGACACGGCGCCGTGCAGGCTGATGGCCAGCAGGACCCGGTCGCCGCGGACGACGCGGAGGCCGTCGCCGATCTCGCGGAGCAGCCGCCGCGGCCGGGGTTCGGGCCGCACGTCGGGCGTTTCGATCCGGCGCAGCCACAGGGCCGAGCCCAGGTAGCTGACGGCGTCGACGGTCAGGGCCGCGGCGTTGCCGAGCGCCTGCACGACCAGCCCGGCCAGGCCGGGACCCGCGACCGCGGCCATCGACAGGTTCGTCTGGAGCCGGGAGTTCGCGTCCGGCAGCTCGTCCCGCGTGACCAGCCGCGGGACGTACGTCTGGTGCGCGATGTCGAAGAACACGCCGAGCAGCCCGACCCCGAACACGACGACCAGCAGGTGCGCCAGCCCGAGCACGCCGAACAGCGCGGCGATCGGGACCGACGCGATCAGCACCGCGCGCCCGGCGTCGGCGGCGATCAACACCGGGCGGTGGCGCATCCGGTCGCACCACGCGCCGACCTGCAGGCCGAGCACCAGGTACGGCAGGCTTTCCGCCGTCCGCAGGAGGGAAACCTCGAAAACCGACGCGCCGAGTGCGGTTACCGCCAGCAGCGGCACCGCCAGCACGTCGACCCGGCTCCCGAGCTGGCTCACCAGATCGGCGAGCCACAGCCGGCGGAAGTCGCGGTTCCCCAGTGCCCCCATGATCCCAACGTGGCACGATCCGCAAAGTTGAGTCAAGTCGACTCAAGGTGCACGTTCCGTAACACCAGCTAAGATCGACGCGAGTTATTCCTCGTACCTGCGCTGCGCGTGGCGAGGGGGTGCCCGGATGCACGGACGACCTACCTGGGGCTCCGCCGCGGTCACCGGGCTGGCGGGCTTCTCCGCCGGGCTGCTCGTGGCCGCGCTGCTCATCGCCGGGCGGGCGGCTCCCAAGCCCGCCGATCTCACCACTCCGACGGCCACCACCATCTCCGCCGTGCCCGTCACCGTGACCGCGTCCGTGCCGCCGTCCACCGTCACCTCGGTGCAGACCTCGCCGCCGACCACCACGACGAGCGTCGTCGAAGTGACCGTGACGCCGTCGGCCACGGCCACCGCCACCACCGAAAGCTCGCCCGCTCTTCCGCTCACCAGCGGGTGGCGTGACTGACCCGTGCAACCCGCGCGCCCGGAACTCCGTCCTGACCACATGCGAAGGATTTCGTGGGTCGCGGTGCTCCTCGTCGCCGGGTGCGGCCAGGGGGCCGGCAGCGGTGAGGTGGCCTGCCCGGCCATCGGTACCCGGGTCGGCATCGGGCTCACCGTCCCGGACCCCGCCGGCGTCACCCGCGGGACGCTCGACGCCTGCTGGGGCGACCAGTGCGTCACGCGGCCCCTCGACCTCCAGCCGGAGACCGCCGCCGGCTCCACGTCCTGCACCGGGACCGGCCCGGACGCCGCCTGCAGTGCCTCGATGGTCCCGACCGGTGGCCTCCAGGGCTTCGCCGACATCCCCGGCCTGCCCGCCGAGCCCGTCAAGGTCACCGTCCGGTTCGACGACGGCCGCCCGCACACCGTCACCGTCACGCCCGGGTTCCTGCACCCCGGCGGGCCCGCCTGCGGGCAGGGCGGGCCGCAGGCCCAGCTCGTGGCCGGTCCGGGCCACGAGCTGAAACCGCGCTAGCCGACGTCGCGGCGGCGCCAGCCCACCAGGCCGGCCACCAGCGCCACGACCGCGATCGCCGTCAGCCAGACCAGCGGCGTCGCGACGAGCTCCTGGCCGGGGAGCTTCGGCGGGTGCTGGAACGGCGACACGTCCAGCACGGCCTGCGGCAGGTTGACGACCGGGCCGAACAGGCTCAGCAGCAGCGCCAGCGCGCCCACCGCCCACGCGGCGGCCGAGAACCCCGGCGCCAGCCCGAAGATCGTCACCGCCAGCGCGACGACCACCCAGGCCGCCGGCAGCTGGACGAGCATCCCGGCGAGCGCGTCGCCGACCGAGCCGCCGACGTCGCCGGTGCGCAACCCGTTGGCCAGCCCCATGAACAGCCCGCCGACGAGCAGCAGCAACGCCGTCCCGAAGAACGCGAACACCAGGTGCCCGCCCGCCCAGCGGAGCTTGCCGACGCTCGTGGCCAGCACCGGCTCGAGCCGGATCGCCGTCTCCTCGCCGCGCATCCGCAGCACCGCCTGGATCCCGTACAGCGACGCGACCATCGCGAACATCCCGGCCATCGCGGCGAGGAACGCCTGCGTCAGCGCGTGGCTGCCGCCGAGCCGTTCGAAGATCTGCTGCGCCTGCGGGCTCGACCCGACGAGGTCGCCGATGCCGCTGGCGATCGAGCCGAACACCGCGCCGACGACCGCCGTGCCGATGGCCCAGCCGAGCAGCGGGCCGCGGTGCAGCCGCCAGGCCAGCGCGAACGGCGTCCGCAGGCTCGCCGCCGCCCGCGCCGGGCCCGGCCGCGGCGGCAGGATGCCGACGCCGACGTCGCGGCGGGGGAGCAGCCAGTACCCGGCCGCGCCGACGACCAGCGCCAACGCGACCGGCAGCAACAGCACCCACCAGCGTTCGACGGCGAACGCGCGGACCTGCTGCACCCAGCCGATCGGCGACAGCCACGACAGCCAGCGGGCGTCCACAGTGGAATCCCCGGCGCCGCGCAGCAGGAACGCCGCGCCGACGACCGCGGTGCCGATCCCGTTGGCCGTGCGGGAGTACTCGGCGAGCTGGACGGCGACCGCCGCGACGGCCGTGAACACCAAGCCCGCCAACGCTTCCGACGCGCCGAAGGCGACCGAACCGGCGGCGGGCAGGCCGGAGCCGATCAGGCTGACCGCCTGGACCAGCCCGATCAGCACGCTCGCGCCCCCGGCCACCAGCAGCGCCGACGTCAGCGCCGCGTACCGGCCGACGACCGCGGACCCGAGCAGCTCCGCGCGGCCCGTGTCCTCCTCCGCGCGGGTGTGCCGGGTGACCGTGAAGACCACCATGATCCCGGTCAGCAGCGCCAGGAACCCGCACATGCGCCAGGCGATGAACCCGCCGGCGGTGGTCAAGTCGAACGGCGGGCCGTACAGCAGCGCGTACGACGGGTTGGTGTTCGCGCCGGCCTGCAGGGCCAGCCGGTCGGCGACCGTCGGGTAGAACTGCGTGAACGTGTTGACCGTGCTGGCCGGGACGATGCTCAGCAGCACGATCCAGATCGGCAGGACCACGCGGTCGCGGCGCAGCGCGAGGCGCGTGAGGTGCCAGGTGCCCGCGAATTCGTGCGCGGGCGCGACCTCGGCTTCGGCGCGCGAGAGGGTCGCGGTCATTTCGCGCTCGCCTCGGTCGTGTAGTGCCGCAGGAACAGCTCTTCCAGCGTCGGCGGCTGGCTGACCAGGCTGCGGACGCCGACTTCGGTGAGCTGACGCAGGGCGTCGTCGAGCGAGCGCGTCTCGACGTCGAAGCGGACGCGGTTGCCGTCGACCTTGAGGTCGTGGATGTTCGCCAGCTTCGTCAGCCCGTTGGGCGGCCCGGCCAGCTCGGCGGTGATCGACGTCCGGGTCAGGTGGCGCAGCTCGGCGAGGGTGCCGGACTCGACCGTGCGGCCGTTGCGGATGATGCTGACCTTGTCGCACAGCGCCTCGACCTCGGCGAGGATGTGGCTGGAGAGCAGCACGGTCCGGCCCTGCTCGCGCTCCTCCTGGATGGCGTACTGGAACGTCGCCTCCATCAGCGGGTCGAGGCCGGACGTCGGCTCGTCGAGGATCAGCAGGTCGACCCGCGACGCGAGCGCGGCGACGATGGCGACCTTCTGCCGGTTCCCCTTCGAGTACGTCCGCCCCTTCTTCTTCGGGTCGAGGTCGAACCGCTCGATCAGGTCGGCGCGGCGCTTCTCGTCGAGCCCGCCGCGCAGGCGGCCGAGCAGGTCGATCACCTCGCCGCCGGAGAGGTTGGGCCAGAGGTTGACGTCGCCGGGCACGTAGGCCAGGCGGCGGTGCAGGCTCGCCGCGTCCTTCCAGGGGTCGCCGCCGAGCAGCCGGACGTCCCCCGAGTCCGCGTGGAGCAAGCCGAGCAGCACCCGGACGGTCGTCGACTTCCCGGCGCCGTTGGGGCCGAGGAAGCCGTGCACCTCCCCAGCGGGTACCTGCAGATCGAGGCCGTCGAGGGCCTTCGTCCGGCCGAACGACTTGTGCAGGTCGCGGACCGAAATGGCATTTTCCATGCTTCGGAAGCTACACTTGCTTCACGAAGTTGTGAAGTTAAGAAAATGTCTAGATTGAGTGATCTTGGGGGACGGGTACGGGAGGATGGGCCGATGACGACGCCTGACACGAAGAGAGACGAAGACGCCGTCCGCCGTTACGTCGAGAGCCTCGGGCTCGTGCTCTCGCAGATCGGGATGCAACGCATGTCCGCGCGGGTGTTCGCCGCGCTGATGACCACCGACGACGCCCGGCTGACCGCCGCCGACCTGGCCTCACAGCTGTCGGTGAGCCCGGCGGCCGTCTCCGGCGCGGTGCGCTACCTCGAGCAGATCGGCCTGGTCGCCAAGGAACGCGAGCCCGGTGAGCGCCGCGACCACTACCGCCTCTACGACGACCTCTGGTACGCCACGTTCCTCAAGCGCGACCGGCTGATCATCATGTGGCGTGACGCGGCCGAGAGCGGCGTCGAAGCACTCGGCGAGGACTCGCCGGCCGGGCAGCGGCTCGCCGAGATGCGGGACTTCCTGTCGTTCATGCTGGTCGAGCTGAACGGCATGTACGAGCGCTGGCACAAGCTCCGCGAGGAGCGGAACGCCTAGAGCGCGGCGAGCAGGGTGTCCGCGAGCCGGTCGGCCAGGTCGGCCGGCTCGCGCTCCTCGAACGTCGCCAGGAACGCCTGCTGGAAACACGCCCCCAGCAACAGGGCAGCTGCTGCCTCGACGTCGGCCTCCGCGTTGATCCGGCCCAGCTCGCGCTCGGCGCGCAGGTACTCCGCGACGCCGTCCAACAGCGCGCGCGGGCCGTGTCCGCCCAGGCGTTCGCGGTGGCCTCGCAGCAAGTCCCGCGAAGAGAACACCGACACGGCGATCGGGAACCCCTCCGTGTAGAAGGCCAGGCCGAGCCGCGCGAGCCGGGCCAGGTTGTCCCGCAGCGGCGCCCCACCCGGGTTCGCGGTCAGCTCGGCCAGCGCGGTGCCCAGTGCTGGCAGCTCCTCGGTGAGCACGCTCAGGAACAAGTCCGTCTTGTCCCGAAAGTGCTTGTACAGCATCGCCTCCGAGTAACCCGCGGTCTGCGCGATGACCTTCGTCGTCGCGTGGGCGTAGCCCTGCTCGCGCATCACCTTCGCGGCCGCGGCGACGATCTCCGCACGGCTTCCCATGGTGGCTCCTGAGTGCGTTCTCAGCGTGGTTAGTGAACACTCACCTTACCTGGTGAGTGTTCACTAACCACGAAGGAGACACCATGAGGATCACCGTTCTGGGGGCGACCGGCGGCGTCGGCGGCGAGGTCGTCAAGCAGGCTCTCGAACGCGGCTGGGACGTCACGGCCGTCGTGCGCGACCCCGCGAAACTCCAGCTGCCGGCTCGCGTAGTCGTCGCCGGCCTGCACGAACACGACAAGCTGGCAGCCGCTTTCGAAGGCCGGGACGCGGTCATCTCGGCGCTGGGCACGCGCGACCGCAAGCCGACGACCGTCCAGACGGACGGCGCCCGCGCGGCGCTCGAGGCCGGCGTGAAGCGCTTGCTGGTGGTCAGCGCCAGCGGGCTCGACGCGGACGGCGACGGCGTTTTCACCCGCACGCTCGTGAAACCGATGCTCAACGCGGTCCTCAAGCACGGGTACGCGGACATGCGCGCGATGGAGGCCCTGGTCATGGCCAGCGCGGTGGACTGGACCGTCGTCCGCCCGCCGATGCTGCTCAACGGCCCGCGCACCGGAGCCGTCAAGAGCCGGCTCGACGGCAACGTCCGGGGCAGTTACACGATCCGGCGCGCCGACGTCGCCGCGTACCTGCTCGACGCCGTGGCGGACCCCACGCTGATCAGGGCCAAGGTTTCGATCGCCCACGGCTAGCGTCGGAGCCATGGTGATCCTGGCTCAAGCCCTGTACGTCAAGCGCAAGACCCCGCGGCTCCCCGGCGCCGCCGGGCCGACCGAGGGGCTCGTGCCGGGAGACGGCGAGCCGTTCCGCCTGGCCGTGCTCGGCGAATCCACAGTGGACGGCGTCGGCGCGGCGACCCACGAGGAAGCGCTCACCGGCTGCCTCGCCCGCGAACTCGCGCGGGGCGGCCGGGCGGTGCGCTGGCAGGCGGCCGGGCGGACCGGCGCCAACGCCCGGGTCGCCCGCGCCGAGCTGGTCCCGCTGCTGCGCCCAGCCGACCTGGTCGTGGTCGCCCTCGGCGTCAACGACACGATCGAACTCCGGAGCGCGGCCGCTTACCGCCGTGACCTGCTGGAACTCGTCCTCGAAATCAGGCGCCGGCTCGGCCCGGTCGACGTCCTGCTGGCCGGAGTACCGCCGATGTCGCGCTTCCCGGCGCTGCCGCGGCCGCTGCGGGACGTCCTCGCCGCCCGGTCCACCGCCCTCGACAAGGCGGCCGCGACCCTCGCGAAGCTCCCCGGCGTCCGGCACGTGCCGATGGACCCCGCCCTGCTCGACCCGGCCGCCTTCGCGTCCGACCGCTTCCACCCCGGACCCGCCGGATACGCCCGCTGGGCCGGAAATCTCGCACTCCCCGTGATCAGTTAGCCGCTCTGCGTCGATCTTCGAAAAAACTTGGAGATTCCGGTATCTGGCGGTGCCGCCACTGCGTCCTGTGGAGCAGCCAAGCACGGAGATGGGAACGAGGCAGGGGGTGCCGAGTTCGGAAATGCGCGGTGACCGGGAGCCGAGGGGGCTTCCGGACACCGTCGGCCGGGTGCCCTTCGGGGGAGGGGACATCCGGCGGGGCCCGTTGGGGAGCGGGTCCTTGAGGGAGGGGAGTACCGGTCGGCGCGGGTTCACCCGCTCGCGTCGGCCGGTACCTCCCGCGATCGTCATGTGACCGACAAGCGCGACCGACGAAGTAAGTGACTTGATGTATCCGAGATCCACCTGCACGCTCCTTCCCCCCGAAGGACCCGCGATACTGCCGAAGCCGACTCGAAGACTTTTCCGAAGAGGGGCAGATACCGTGACCGACGTGCAGACCACAGAGGTAGACCCGCCCTGGGAAGGCTTGACCGGCGCCGAGCTGCACGCCGCGTGCATGCGCGCGGCCCGTGACGGCGACCGCCGGGCGATGGACCGCCTCGTCGCCGAGCTGACCCCGCTCGTCTGGCACGTCGCCCGCGCCAACGGTCTCGACCGCTCGGTCGCCGAGGACGTCGTGCAGACCGTGTGGCTGGCGTTGTTCAGCCAGCTCGCCAAGCTCCGCGACCCCAAGGCCCTCGCCGCCTGGCTCATCACGACCACCCGGCGCGAGGCCACCCACCCCTTCGGCCGCCGCATCCAGCCGGTGCCCTTGAGCGACGAGGTCGCCGAGGCCATGCCGAGCACCCAACCGGCACCCGAAGACGAAGCCGTCCGCGCCGACCGCGACCGCCGGGTCTGGCGCGCCTTCGTCCGGCTGCCCCAACGCTGTCAGGAACTGCTCCGGCTGACCGTGCTCGCGGGTCGCGCGGAGTACCAGCTCGTCGCCGAGGCGCTGCGCATGCCACGCGGCAGCGTCGGCCCGACCAGGGGGCGCTGCCTCGACCAGATGCGCGATCTGCTCGTCAGTGAAGGGGGAAGCCGATGAACGACCTCGGAACGCCGGGCGAGGCCTTTTCCGACGAATTGATCCTGGCCGGCATCGGCCGCTTCCTCGACGAGCTCGACCCGCCGCCGGGTGATCTGGTGCAGCGGGTCCAGTTCGCGCTCGCCCTCGAAGACCTCGACGTCGAGGTCGCGCGGTGGGAGCGGCTGGACAACCTCGCCGGCGTGCGCGGCGGCGGCACCGGGACGATCACGTTCACCGTCAGCGACCTGACGGTGATGATCAACCTGACGAAGATGGGCAAGCTGCACCGCATCGACGGCTGGCTCGTGCCGGCCGGCCAGTACGGCGTCGAGGTGCGGGTCGCCGAGCACGGCACGTCGTCCACGACCGCCGACGAAGGCGGCCGGTTCGTGCTGGACAACGTGCCGCGCGGGACGACGCAGATCCTCGTGCACCTCGGTGACGTGTCGTGCCGCCGGACGGTCGTGACGCCGACGGTGGTGCTCTAACCGAGGAAGTCGGCCAGGGGGACGGGGGTCAGCCCGTCCTTCTTCGCCTGCTCGACGAACGCCGTGTAGTCCTCTTTGAAGGTCTTGCGGAAGTGCATCAGCACGATGTCGCCGGGCTTGAGCTTGTCGCCGGCCTGGAACTGGACGTGCCCGTCGTTGACCGCGGCCGTCCACAGCACCGCGACGCGCATCCCGCACGCGGCCGCCGCGCGCAGGGTGTTCTGGTCGTAGTTGCCGAACGGTGGCCGGAACAGTGACGGGCGGACCCCGAGTGACTTCTGGAAGTCGTCGGCGTCGTCGCAGATCTCCTTGCGCTGGAACTCGTACGGCTTGCCCTTGAGGTTCGGGTGGTCGACCGTGTGGTCGCCGAGCGTCGCGCCGGTGGCGTCGAGGATCTGCTTGAAGTAGGCCTCGTGGCCCTTCACGTACTTCTGGTTGAGGAACAGCACCGGGTGGGTGCCGTTCTGCTGCATCAGCTTCAGCGCGTCCGGGTCCTTCACGGCGCCGTCGTCCATGGTGAGGAAGACGTACGGCTTGCCGGTGGTGATCCGGCGGACCACCGGGACCTGGCCGTTCTCGGCCGCGGGCGCTTTCTGCTGGACCGTGCCGAACGGGTACGGCGCCGGCGTCGTCGCGCCGGGCCCGCCTCCGGGTGCCGGGTTCGGCTGGCTGGTGCCGAACTCCTTCTGGGCCGGCTCGCTCGTCGAACAGGCCGTCAATGCCAGGGCCGCGGCGGCGACCACGGCTGCGACGCGCTTCATCCCGCGTCCCCCTTTCGCGTAGTGAAGAACTACCCGATCGGGTGACGCGGGGGTGTGGGGCGAAGTTGCGTCGGCTGATCTTGTGTGGCCGGGACCACCCAGGTCAGCGCCCGGTTTCGGCCGCCTTGACCAGCTTGCCGGAGAACAGCCGGATCACCGCGCGCAGCCCGGCGGCCAATGCCGGGCCGCTGCCCTTGACCGGCTCGGTGAACGACCCGGTCCACCGCAGGTGCGTGCCGCCGTCGGCGGTCGGCGTGAGGCGCACTTCGGCCCGGTAGTCCTTGATCGGGTTGGCGCCGAAGAACGTGTAGACGTGCTTGCGGCCGGGCTCGTACTCGACCGTCTCCTCGCGGATCAGCACCGGCCAGAGGCCGACCTCGCGGACCGCGCCGACGCCCGGGCCGGGCCGCTTCCAACGGGCCTGGACGATGAGTGGCTTTCCCCACTCCGCCCAGCGCGGGCCCTCGGCCTCGCGCGCGAACAACGCCTCCGGCGGAGCCGTGCTCGTGCGGTTGACCTCGAAGGAGAACTTGCGGCCCACCGGAACCTCCCACGTTGTTGACAGACTGATAATTAAGCGTTGCGGGCAGCGTAGGTCAAGATGGGGGCGTGAGCACGCCGCGTCCCGACATCGCCGCGCCGCACTGGCTGACCCAGCTCCTGCGCAGCAAGCCGGTGCCGGTGCCGTGGAACATGGTCGCCCGCGCGGTCGTCGCGCTGGCCGTGCCGCTCGCCGTCGCCTACGCGGCCGGGGACATCGCCGTCGGCGCGCTGATCTCGACCGGCGCGCTGCCCGCCGTGCTGTCCGAATCGGCCGGCCCGTACCGCTACCGCGCCCGACGCCTGGGCGGCGCGACGCTCGCCGCGACCGCCGGGTACCTCGTCGGGCTGCTCACCGGCGGCACGCCCGCGCTGTCCGTGCCGGCGGTGATCCTGGTCGCGGCGGTGTCCGCGCTGATCAGCGCGGCCGGCAGCAACGCCTCGGTCGCCGGGCTGCAGATGTTCGTGTTCTGCGTGCTCGGCACCGGCCAGCACGCGACCGGCGTGCGCGTCGAGGTCCTGCTCGGCTTCTTCTGCCTCGGTGCCGTCTGGAGCCTGGTGGTGGCGCTCGCGAGCTGGACGTTCCGGGCGACCAGCCCCGAACGCACGGCCGTCGCGCACGTCTACGTCGAGCTGGCCGCGATGCTCTCGGCGACCGACGAAGCCGTCTCGCGCGTCGCCCGCCACCGGCTGACCACGGCCATGAACACCGCCTACGACCAGCTGCTCACCGCGCGCTCGTGGCTGTCCGGCCGCGACGCCGCCTACCGCCAGCTGCTCAACCTGCTTTCGGCGACGACGCCCGCGGTCGAGGCGTCGGTGGCGATGGTCAACGCCGGCCGCCGCCCACCGCAGGACGTCATCGACCACTTCGTCGCGCTCTCGGCGACGGTGCTGGCCAGCCAGCCGCTGCCGGAACCGCCGCCGCTGCCGTCCGACGACGGCGACCCGCTGCTCGCCGCGCTCTACGCCGGCCTCGTCCGGATCGGCAAGGGCGACGACCGCAAGCGCCGCGAACCGACGCCCTGGTACCGGCGGCTGCGGACGTGGGCGGGCGCGCTGGCGTCCGGCCCGCTGACCTGGATCGCGGCCCTGCGGCTGACGTTGTGCGTCGCGATCGCCGAGGTCATCGGCCTGCTCGTGCCGTTCGAGCGGTCGTACTGGATCACCCTGACCGTCGGGATCGTGCTCAAGCCGGACTTCGGCTCGGTCTTCGGCCGGGCGGTGCTGCGCGGGATCGGCACGGTCGTCGGCGTCGGCGTGGGTGCCGTCGTGCTCGGCGTCGGCGGGCACGGCTGGCTGCTGGTCGCGCTGATCGCGATCTTCGCCGGCGGCGTCGCGGTCGGGAAGGTGCGCAACTACGGCATCCTCAGCGCGTTCGTGACGCCGTTGATCATCCTGCAGATGGACCTGGCGAACACCGGCAGCTGGAACGTCGTGGTCGCGCGGCTGGTCGACACCGTCCTGGGCTGCGCGATCGTGCTCGTCTTCGGCTACCTGTTGTGGCCGGGCAGCCGTCGCCCGCAGGTCGGCGGGCGGCTGGCCGACGGGCTGGACGCGGTCGCGAAGTACGTCTCGTGCGCACTGGTCGAGGCTTCTTCCGGCGACGCCCGGCTGGCGCGGTCGCGGGCCCGTCGCGGCGCCTACCGGGCGCTCGCCGACCTGCGGACGGCGTTCCAGCAGGTCGTCGTCGAGCCGTCGGCGAACGGCCGGCAGGCGGTGGCGTGGTGGCCGGTCATCGCCGCGCAGGAACGCGTCGCCGACGCCGTCACCGAAGTCGGCGTGACGATCGGCCGGGGAGTGCCGCCGCCGGCGCCGGGCGACATCGAGCTGCTCACCGCGGCTTTGGACGAGCTGGCCTCGGCGATCCGCGAGCAGCGCGAGCCGCGGTCGGTGCCGCTGCCGGACAGCCCGCGGCTGGCCGGCGTGGTCGACCAGCTGGAGTCGGCGTTCGACGCCGTCCGCGGGCCCGACCTGGTGGAACGCACGCCGTCGCGGCTGGTCCGGCGGTTCCTGCCCTACCACAGGCGCACGTGAGGTTCGTGCTGTTCAATTGCCGCATGGGAATCGACTTCGACGCGTTGAAGGGCAAGGCCGAAGAGGCCCTGCGCGAGCACAACGACAAGATCGAGGAGGGCCTGGACAAGGCCGCGGACTTCGCGAAGTCCAAGTTCTCCGGCCACGACTCGCAGATCGACGGCGGCGTCGAGAAGGCCAAGGACTTCCTCAACAAGTTCGACGACACGCCGGACAACCCGCCGGCGCGGTAGTCACTGGACTTCGCCGGTCGCGATCCCGTCCGCGAGGCCGGTGATCCGGCCGCCGCGCTCGCCGAGCGCGATCAGGCCCTGCCGCGCGTCCGGCGCCGAGAGGCTGATCCGGACGCCGGCGCGGTCGACGTCGAGGCTGGCGGCGAGTGCTTGCGCGCCTTCGTAACCCGCGTTGATCGTGGCCGCCAGCCCGCCGGTCGACGCGAGCGAGCCGCGCGCGGCGCCGAGCCGGCCGAGTGCTTCGTCGACGATCGGCAGCAGCGCGTCCCGGTTGCCTTCGGTCATCGCGCGCACGAGGTGCGGGTTCGAGCCCGCGACCCGCGTGCCGTCGCGGTAGGACCCGGCGGCCAGCGACATGGCGAGCGGGCCGCCCTCGGCGCCGATCGTGGCGAGGATCGCCGCGAGCAGGTGCGGCAGGTGCGAGATCCGGGCGACGGCTTCGTCGTGCGACTCGGCCGGCAGCGGGACGACGTGCGCCCCGACGTCCAGCACGAACGCCGCGACCTCGGCCCACGCCTCGAGATCGGTGTCGTCCTCGACCGCGACGACCCAGGCCGCGCCCTGGAACAGCGCGGCGTCCCCGGCCAGCCAGCCCGAGTTCGACGTCCCGGCCATCGGGTGCCCCCCGACGTACCGCGTGTACGGCACGCGGCGGCGGACGGCGTCCAGTACCGGCGCTTTCACGCTGGTCACGTCGGTGAGCAGGCAGTGCGACGCGTGCTGGGAGACCAGGCGCAGGAGGTCTTCGACGGCGGGCAGCGGGACGGCCAGCACGACCATCGCGTCGTCGGTGGCGGCCCGGTGCAGTGCGGCTTCGACGTCCGTCGTGACGTCGTAACCCGCTCTGCTCGCCGCGTCGGCGTCCACTTCGGAAACCGCGGCGCCGAACGCCGTGCGGCCGCTGGCGGCCGCCGCGCGCAGCAGCGACCCGCCGATCAGCCCGAGCCCGATCACGCATACGTCTCGCACGGGCCCCATCCTGCCAGTGCCGGACGCTTCCCGGGCTATAGCGCCGCGGCGAGCCTCGTTCCCTGGTCGATCGCGCGTTTCGCGTCGAGTTCCGCGGCGACGTCGGCCCCGCCGATGAGGTGCACCGGCAGGTCGGCAGGCAGTTCACCGGCGAGGTCCCGCACGGGCTCCTGACCGGCGCAGACGACGACCGTGTCGACTTCCAGCAGCCGCGGGGTGCCGTCGACGGTGACGTGCAGGCCTTCGTCGTCGATGCGCTCGTAGGTCACGCCGGTGAGCTGTTCGACCTTCTTCGCCTTGAGTGCGGCGCGGTGCACCCAGCCCGACGTCTTGCCGAGCCCGGAACCGATCCCGGACTTCTTGCGCTGCAGCAGGTACACCTGCCGCGGCGACGGCTCGGGCTTCCGGTCGGTGAGCCCGCCGGGCGCGTGTTCCGGGTCGGTGACACCCCACTCGGCCATCCACGCGTCGAGGTCGAGCGCCGGCGAGTCCGCGTGCGTGAGGAATTCGCTGACGTCGACGCCGATCCCGCCGGCCCCGATCACGGCGACCCGCTCGCCGACCGGCTTGCCGTGCTTCACGACGTCGACGTACGAAAGCACCTTCGGGTGGTCGATGCCGGGCAGCGACGGCACGCGCGGCGCGACGCCGGTGGCCAGCACGACCTCGTCGAACCCGGTGAGTTCGGTGGCTGTCGCGCGCTTTCCGAGGTGCAGCTTCACGCCGGTGACTTCGAGGCGCCGCCGGTAGTAGCGGATGGTCTCGGCGAACTCCTCCTTGCCGGGGATCTTGCGCGCGATACCGAACTGGCCGCCGATCTCGTCGTCGGCTTCGAACAGCTCGACGCTGTGGCCGCGTTCGGCGAGCGCGGTCGCGGCCGAGAGGCCCGCGGGACCCGCGCCGACGACGGCGACGTGCTTCGACCGCCGCGTCGGGGCGAGTGTCAGCGTCGTTTCGTGGCCGGCGCGCGGGTTCACCATGCAGGACACGAGCTTGCGCTTGAACGCGTGGTCCAGACAGGCCTGGTTGCAGGCGATGCACGTGTTGATCTCGTCCTCGCGGCCGGTCTCGGCCTTGCGGATCCACTCGGGGTCGGCGAGGAACGGCCGCGCCATCGACACGAGGTCGGCGTCGCCGCT
Organism: Amycolatopsis sp. NPDC098790; assembly: GCF_044759945.1. Lineage (NCBI taxonomy): Bacteria > Bacillati > Actinomycetota > Actinomycetes > Pseudonocardiales > Pseudonocardiaceae > Amycolatopsis > Amycolatopsis sp. NPDC098790. Next base: position 771,985 of record NZ_JBIWAI010000001.1, on the reverse strand, counting down.
GCTCAGGGCTTCTTCCGCGACCTGCGGCATGTTGATCCGGTTCGACGTGACGACCGGGATGGTGACGTGCGGCTTGAGCTTCCCGGTGACCCAGGTGAACGCCGCGCGCGGCACCGACGTCACGATCGTCGGCACGCGGGCCTCGTGCCAGCCGATGCCGGTGTTGATGATCGTCGCCCCGGCCGCCTCGACTTCTTGCGCGAGCGCGACGACGTCTTCCCAGCGTTGCCCGCCCGGGACGAGGTCGAGCATCGAAAGCCGGTAGATGATGATGAAGTCGTCGCCGACCTTCTCGCGGGTTTTCCGCACGATCTCGACGGCGAACCGGCGGCGCTTCTCCGGCGTACCGCCCCAGGCGTCGGTGCGCTTGTTGGTGCGCTCGGCCAGGAACTGGTTGATCAGGTAGCCCTCGGAGCCCATGATCTCGACGCCGTCGTAGCCCGCTTCGCGCGCGAGAGCGGCGCATTTCGCGAAGGCGTCGATCTGCTTGCGGACGCCGTGGCTCGTCAGGCCGCGCGGGCGGAACGGGTTGATCGGCGCCTTGATGCTCGACGCGGACACGCTCAGCGGGTGGTAGGCGTACCGGCCCGCGTGCAGGACCTGCAGCGCGATCTTGCCGCCGGCGTCGTGCACCGGCGCGGTGAGCTGACGGTGTTGCTTCGCTTCGGCGGACGTTGTCAGCTTGGACGCGAGCGGCAGCAGCCAGCCGGTCTTGTTCGGCGCGAACCCGCCGGTGACGATCAGGCCGACCCCGCCGCGAGCGCGTTCGGCGTAGTACTCGGCCAGCTCGGGGAAGTGCGCGGCCTTGTCCTCAAGGCCGGTGTGCATGGAGCCCATCAGAACGCGGTTGCGCAGCGTCGTGAAGCCGAGGTCCAGCGGCGACAGCAAGTTCGGGTACGGGGTCATCAGGCGTCCTTCTCGTGGTGGAGGGCGGCGAGGACTTCGTCGAACCACTCGACCTGGCCCTCTTCGACGCGGATGCCGCCGCGCAGGACCAGGTACTGGTGCAGGTGCTGGCCCTTCAGCGCGGACGGCGAAGGGAAGTCGCGCTTCTCGATCTGGCGGTAGACGTCCAGGCGTCCGGCGTGCGCGGCGCGGTGCCGGACGATCTCCTCGGCGACCTTCGCGGGATCGCCGAAGGTGGCGCCGCGGATCTTCACGGCCAGCTCGACCGGGCCGGCCGACGGGTCCGGTTCGGCCAGCCAGCGGACGAGTTCGGCGCGGCCGTCGTCGCCGACCGTGTAGACCTTCTTGTCCGGCCGCCCCGACTGCGCGACGACGTCGACGGCGACCCAGCCGGCCTCTTCCATCCGCTTCAGCACGCGGTAGATCTGCTGGTGGGTGGCGCTCCAGAAGAGCCCGATCGACTTCTCGAACCGGCGCGTCAGCTCGTAGCCCGAGCCGGCGCGCTCGGACAGCGAGACGAGGATCGCGTGCTCCAGTGCCATGGCCTGAGCGTGCTATGCAACGAGTTGCAGTGCAACGAGGCGCGCATCACTTCACCCGCCCGGGTGGGGCAAATCGGGTCGACTAATCGATCGAAAAGACCAGGATGGGAGGAGTGCACCCGGTACTCGAACTGATCTCCGAACGGATGGCGGCGGGCAGTGTCCCGGGAAAACGCACCGACGGCCGGCGCCTCGCGCTCGCCATCGAGGGCGGCAGCAGCCGCGGCACGTACTCCAGCGGCATGGTCCTGGCGCTGGACGAACTCGGCGTCACCCCCGCGTTCGACGCGGTCTACGGCTCCTCGGCCGGCGCCCTGAACGGCGCCTGGCTGCTCTGCGGCCGCTCCTCGACCGGCGTCCGCACGTGGTGGAACCCGGTCGTCATGCGCCGCATCATCAACCCGCTGCACACCCTGCGCGGCCGCGCGGTGATCGACCTCGAATACCTCGTCCACCAGGTCTATTCGGTCCTCGAACCGATGGACTTCCCAGCCATCCTGGCCAACCCGGTCACGTTCCACCCCCTCGCCACCGACGCGGACACGGGAGAGTCGACCGACCTGCACCCCTACCTCGACGACGTCGACGCGATCAAGGTCGCGCTCGCGGCGTCGTCCTGCATGCCGGTACTGGCCGGCCCGCCGATCCCCCTATCCGGCCGCCGGTTCGTCGACGCGGGCGTCGCCGAGCCCATCCCGTACCGGACGGCACTGGCCCAAGGCGCGACCGACGTCCTCGTCCTGCGCACCCGTCGCGCCGACGAACTGCCGCTGCCGCCACCGCGCGCCTACGACGTCGTCGTCCCGCGGTTCCTGCGCCGCCAGGCCCCGGGCGCGATCCCCGCGTGGCGCGACACGTTCCGCCGGGACGTCGAGGACGAGGAAACCCTGGCGTCCGACCCGCGGATCCTGAGCGTCCGCCCGCCGAACGGCGCACCGGACGTGGCGGTGCTGGAGCGCGACCCCGCGGTGCTGCGCAAGGCCGTCGACCTGGGCAAGAGCGCAGTCCTCGACGTGCTGGACGGCCTGCGCGAGGCGTCCTAAGGCTTGCGCGCGACGCCGCCGATGACCCGCGACTGCGACGGCGACCCGGCGAACACGGTGTCGTCGTCCGGGTGCCACGCCGGCGCGTAGACGAGCCCCGGTTCGAGCATCGGCCAGCCGCCGAAGAAGCGTTCGAACTCCGCCATCGTCCGCAGGAAACCCGGGTTCGTCGTGGTCTCGTAGTACTCGAGCAGGTCGATCAGCGCCTGCCGCTCGTCGTCGTTGACCGGGTTCTCGTTCGTCATCTGCGAGAGCACCAGCAGCGAACCCGACGGCAGCCGGTCGCGGTAGAACGCCAGCAGCTCGTCCGGCTCCTGCTCGTCCTTGATGAAGTGCATGACAGCGTTGATCACCAGCGCGACCGGCTCGCGCACGTCGATGACTTCCGACGCGGTGACGCGGTCCCAGAGGTCTTCCGGCTGCAGGAAGTCCGCGGCGATGGCGTGGTGGCGCTCGGGATCGGCGGTGTCGGCGAGCAGCAGCGTCGAGTGCGCGAGCGCGATCGGCTCGTTGTCGATGTAGAGCACGCGGGTGTCGAGCTCTTCGCGTTCTTCGTCGGCAACCTCGTGGACGTTGCCCGCGGTCGGCAGGCCGGAGCCGATGTCGACGAACTGCCGGATGCCCTGCTGAACGCACTGCCGGACCGCGCGGCCGAGGAACTGCCGGCTCGTCTTGCAGTACTCGCCCATCAGCGGCAGCCGGTCGCGGACCTTCTCGGCGAATTCGCGGTCGATCGCGTAGTGGGTGTTCCCGCCGATGAAGTAGTCGTAGATCCGTGCCGCGGACGGCCGGTCGAGACTGCTCTCGACGGCCTTCAGCGCGTCGTCGTGGTTGATCATGCCGGTGCCGCTGCCTCCCGGTAGGCGTTCACCGACTCTGTCAGGCGGTCCAGCTCGGCGCGCAGCCGGGCCACCCCGGCGTCGTCGAGGCTCATCGCGGTGCCGATCACGTCGGGGATGCCTTCCGCCTTCTCCCGCAACGCTTTCCCGGCGTCGCTCAGGCTGACGCGGACCGAGCGCTCGTCGTCGGCCTGCCGGTTCCGGACGACCAGCCCGGCGGTCTGCAGCCGCTTGAGCAGCGGGGAGAGCGTGCCCGAATCGAGGTTCAGCTCGGTGCCGAGCTCCTTGACCAGGCGGTGGTCCCGCTCCCAGAGCGCCAGCATGACGAGGTACTGGGGGTAGGTCAGGTCGAGGTCTTCCAGGACGACCCGGTACAGCGACGTCACCGCACGCGACGCCGAGTACAGCCCGAAGCAGAGCTGGTCGTCCAGCCGCAGCGAAGCCATGGCGTCCTCCTCTCTCGTAACACTCCATGCTCCCGGACTTCGCACTGCGTGGCAACTTAAGTGCGCTGCATCTCATTGGACGTCATTCAGTTGTGCACAACTGAGTTGTGAGCTACCTTCATGGCATCAGCTTGCTTCCCGAGGAGGACGACATGACTGCCAACCCGCACAACCTGGCCCTCGAACCGGCCGCGCAGGCGTTCGCCGAGGCCACCGACCAGCCGCCGTACCTGTTCCAGCTGGAGCCGGCCGAGGGGCGCAAGGCCGTCGACGGCGTCCAGGACGGCGAGGTCGCCATGGCCGACGCTTCGATCGAGGTCATCAAGGTCCCGGGCGGCCCGACCGGCGAGGTCGAGACGCGGATCGTGCGTCCGGCCGGCGTTTCCGGGCCCCTCCCGGTGATCCTCTACATCCACGGCGCCGGCTGGGTGTTCGGCGATTTCCACACCCACGAGCGGCTGGTGCGCGAGCTCGCGGCCGGTGTCGGCGCGGCCGTCGTGTTCCCCGAGTACGACCGCTCGCCGGAGGCGCGCTACCCGGTCGCCATCGAGCAGAGCTACGCCGTCGCGAAGTGGGTTGCCTCGAACGGTGCGTCGCAGGGTCTGGACGCTTCGCGCATCGCGATCGCCGGTGACTCGGTCGGCGGGAACATGACGGCGGCGCTGACGATCCTGGCCAAGCAGCGCGGCGACGTCACCTTCAAGCAGCAGGTGCTCTTCTACCCGGTCACCGACGCGAACTTCGACACCGAGTCGTACCTGAAGTTCGCCGAGGGCTACTTCCTCGGCCGCGAAGGCATGAAGTGGTTCTGGGACCAGTACACGACGGATCCCGCCCAGCGCGCGGAAATCACGGCGTCGCCGCTGCGCGCGTCGCTCGACGAGCTGGCCGGGCTGCCGCCGGCGCTGGTGATCACCGGCGAGGCGGACGTGCTCCGCGACGAAGGCGAGGCGTACGCGGCGAAGCTGCGTCAGGCCGGCGTGCCCGTGACGGCCGTCCGGTACCAGGGGATCATCCACGACTTCGTGATGGTCAACGCGCTGCGCGAGACCCACGCGGCCGAGGCCGCGATCACGCAGGCGATCACCGTCCTGGCGCGCGCATTGGCGGAATAACTGAGAAATCGCTGAGTGAGCTGCGCGTTGCGACCCTATGACAGAAGTCACAGGGTCGCAACGTGCGTGCCCGGTCAAACGTGATATATACGCGAGTCCGGGGGGTTCCGGGTGCGCATTCATTGCCCGCCCGGAAGGACCGTTCCCATGAACTTGAGCAGCATCCGGCTCGATTCGCCGGTCAACATGATCGTGGTGGTCGTGCTGACGCTGCTCGCGATCATCGCGGTCCCGTGGTTCTGGGACCGCTGGAAGCGCAAGCGGTTGTGGCGCAGCGCCACGATCCTGCTCGCGGTCGTGCTCCTGGTCCTCACGACCGGCATGGCGGGCAACATGATCGGCGGCTTCTTCCCGACGGTCGGCTCCCTGCTCGGCACCGGCGCGTACGCCGGCCAGGGCACCGATGCGGAGGCGTCGCAGAACGGCGAAGACCTCGAAAAGCTGCGCGACACAGGGGTCGCGCACGCGAAGGAGGGCAAGGGCACGGTCGTCCACATGAAGGTGACCGGCCGGCGCACCAAGCTGACCCGCGACGTCACGGTCTACCTGCCCCCGCAGTACTTCGACGCGGCGTACAAGGAACTGCGGTTCCCGGCGATCGAGTGGATCCCGAACTACCCGTCCGGGCCCGAGGTCTTCACGAGCGGCTACCACATGCCGGAGCAGCTCGACACGGCGATCGCCAAGAAGGTTCTGCCGCCGACCGTGGTGATCGTCCCGGACCCGACGGGTGTCCCGAAGGTCGGCCACGACACGGAATGCGTCGACGAGGTCAACGGAACGGCGAACGACACGTACCTGACGGCGGACCTGCGCGACTGGGCCCTGCAGAAGCTGGGCGTGTCCGCGAACCGTCGCGCGTGGACGCTCGCGGGCTGGTCTTCGGGTGGTTATTGCGCGATGAACCTGGTGACGCGCCACCCGCAGTGGTACGGCCAGGCGGTCAGCGTCAGCGGCTACGACAAGGCCCAGATCGACGCGGAGACGGAGGACCTGTTCCACGGCCGCCAGGACATCAACGACGCCAACAACGTCCGGCTGAACGTCCGCCTCCACCCGTCGCCGGTGGAAATCCTGGCGATCTCGGGGGAGAAGGAGAGCTACGAGAGTTTCGCGATCGACCAGATCCGCGCGGCGGCCCGGCCCCCGGTGCAGTTTTCGTCGTGGCGGGTCGCCGACGCGGGCCACAACATGAACACGTTCAAGTCCCAGATCCCGGACGTACTGGCCTGGATCGGGGCGCACACGTCCTCACCGGCCCCGGCCGGGCGACAGGTCGAGACCACGGGCGGAGTACTGCCGTGGCCACTGCCACGATCCGGCGCGCACGGCGCGTTGGCGGACACGGACCAGTAGCGGAGAAGTAGCCTGCGCCGAGCCGCGAGCCGCGAGCCGCGAGCCGCGAGCCGCGAGCCGCGAGCCGCGAGCCGCGAGCCGCGAGCCGCGAGCCGCGAGCCGCGAGCCGCGAACCGCCCGCCGCCCGCCGCCGATCCGGCCCACTGCCCGCTGCCCGCCGCGAGCCGCCCGCCGCCGGTCCGGCCCGCTGCCCGCGCCGCCGCTCACCCCAGCAGGGCCGAAACCACCGCCGTCACCCGCTTCGAAGCCGTCGCGTAGTCCACCGAAGCCGGGTGCTCGCTCAACACCACCACGATGTAGTCGCCGACCACGCCCGACGTGTGCAACATCCGCGTCGGACGGCAGCACGACCAGCCCTGCTTCACCGCCCACGCGCGCCCGCCGGCGGCGTCCGGGATGCCGAAGTACTGGCGGAAACCGTCCGAACCCCGTTCGGTCGCGGCGCGCAGCGCGGCCATGATCGCGGCGGGCCCGTGCGCCAGGACGTACTGGTAGATCTTCACCACGTCCTTCGCCGTGATCCGCGTGTCGCCCCACCGCCCCGGATCCGCGGGCGCCCGCGTCCCGGTGAGGCCGATCCTCTTGGCCCAGCCCGTCACGATCGCGGGCCCGCCGTACGCCGACCAGAACCGGCTCGCGAGGTCGTCGTCGCTGCGGGACAGCATCCGCTGCACGTCCGCCACCGGACCGCCGCGCTCGAGCACCGCCAGCGCGATCAGCAGCTTCACGAGCGACGCCGAGGTGTACCCGCGGTCCGCGTGCAGCGAGACGGTCGTCTTCCCGAGCTGCCGGTCGAAGACGACGGCGCTGACCTCCCCGCTCCCCACCAGCCGGTCCAGCTCGGCGGCGTCCACCGCGGGCGGCTCGCTCTTGGGGGTCTCCTTGGGAGTCGGCGTAGGGGTGGGTGTCGGCGTCGGTTCAGGGCTCGGACTCGCCGATTCCGACATCGTTGTCACCACTGGTGTGACGGCGATCGCCTGCGGCGCCTGGACGGCACCGTGACCGATCGTGACGGCCACCGCGCCGATCGCCCCCACGCACAGTCCCACCAGGAAGATGCCGCTCAGCTTGCGCATGATCCGGATTGCCGGCAGCGCACTCCGGCGTTCCCCGGATCGGGTGACTTTGTGGGATAGGTCTCGAACCGGCCCGGATCCGGGAACGCCCCGGGGCCCTGCGGGCAAGCACCGTCGTTTCGCTGCCCGTGTTCGCGGGGTACCTGTGTGCGGTGACGATCGTCACCACACTCTGGGAAGGACTGGAGTCATGACTCACGCGAAAGGCGCACGCATCCGGGTTCGCGGCCTGCAGCCGGCGCAGGTGCTGGCCGGGTTGGCCGGGATCGCGTTCCTCGTCGTCGGCATCATCGGGTTCACCCGGACCGGGGTCGGGAACTTCGCCGGCCACCACGACGCCGGGTTCTGGCGGTTCTCCGGCAACCCGCTCATGAGCCTGGTCCGCGTCGTGACCGGCGTCGTCGGCCTGCTGCTGGCGTTCGGTTCGGGCCGCGCCCGGACGTTCGGCTGGCTGCTCTTCATCTTCTACGGCGCCCTGTTCGTGTGGGGCCTGATGATCGACGGCCTCATCTCGACCAACCCGTTCGCCAACGCCGGCAACCCGATGGACATGGGCCGCGCCGACACCTGGCTGCACCTCGGCGTCGCCGCGCTGGGTCTGCTGATCGCCGTCCTGCCCGCCCGCCGCACGATCCTCGTCCCCGAGGACGAGACCGCCGACGAGCCGACGGTCGTCGAGCAGCGCACCGACCGCGACCGCGTCGTCGACAACGACCGCACGGACACCGTCCCGGCGGCGGCCGAGCAGCCGCGTCGCCGTTCCTTCCTGCGCCGCCACCACGACGAGCGAGGCCCGGAGGTCGCTCGCGAAGAGCGTCCGCCGGGCCTCGCCCACTAGGAAGTCCGTGGCTCAGTAGGTGGTTCCACCCGAGCCGGAGTTGCTGGTCCCAGTGCCACTGTCAGCCGGAGCCTGGTTGGTGGTGGCGCTGGGGCCGGTGCCGATCTTGCACCCGGCCGGCTCGATGACGAACCAGGTGCCGTTCACGCCGTTGCCGTTCGCGTCACCGGGCTTCGTGTCCTTCGAGAAGGTGTAGACCGGCCAGCCGCCGATGGTGACCTGCTCGGTGCCGTCCGCGCGCTTGATGCTGCCGAGCAGCTTCGAGTCGATGCCCTGCAGCTCGACCTTGCCGTTGGAGAGCACCGGCGGCCAGGTCTTGGCGCAGTCGCCGTTGCAGGCGGAGGTCTTGGCCTTCTTGGTGTCCTTCTGGAACAGGTAGAGCGTCATGCCGTTCTGGTCGGTGATCGCCGCGCCGAGCCCGTCGATGTTGCTGGCGCTCAGCTTGACGACGCCGGCTTCACTCGCGGCCTGCCCGGCCTTGCCACCCTTGGCGTTGGCGGCGTACCAGGCGCCGCCGACACCCTGGCCGGTCGCGTCGCCGGCCTTGGCGTCCTTCGCGTAGCGGTAGAGCGCCCACCCGCCGACGGTGATCTGCTCGGTGCCGTCGGACCGCGTCACCTTCCCGACGAGGTTCTTGTCGATCCCCTGCACCTGGACGTCCCCGGTGGCCAGCACCGGCGGCCATGCCTTCGCGCAGTCACCGTCGCAATTGGACTTCGGCGGCTTGGCCGTGTCCTTGTCGAACCGGTAGAGGGTCATGCCGTTCTGGTCGGTGATCACCTGCCCGACGCTCGCGACGTCCGCGACGACGAGTTTCGACTCGTTCGACGCCGGGGCGGCGTTCCCGACCTGTCCGTTGGCGATCTGGCCGCCGCCGGTGCCACCCGCCGCTGCGGGGGCGATGACCGGCTGAGCAGTTTCGGCACCCGAGCAAGCGGTGAGCACTGCCAGCCCGGCTGCCGCCGCGGCGACGGAGACGGCGATGCGCGTGCGAAGCATGGAAGTTCTCCTTGTGTCCGTTGGGGTTTCCCGCCGCTCGGTGCGGCTGCCTGATACCCACTACACGGACCCCCGCCAGAGGCGGTTCAAAGAATTTTCGCCGCTGGTTCGCCCCAGGTCAGAAGGTGTCGCCCAGCGCGCGGTCGACGAGCGTCCCCGCGGCGCCGGTGTAGGAGGCCGGGTCGAGGAGCGCGTCCAACGCGGCCGGCGTGAGGACGTCGGTGATGGCGGGCAGCTCGTCGAGCACGTCCCGCAGCGGCCGGCCGTCCCGCACGGCGCGTTGAGAGGCCTCGCCGAGCAGCTCCTTGGCCTTCGCCTTGCCGAGCAGCGGCGCGAGGACGGCGGAGAGCCGTTCGGAGACGATCAGCCCGTGCGTCGAGGCCACGTTCGCCCGCATCCGGTCCGGTTGGGCCGTGAGCCCGCGCGCGAGCTCGACGGCGGTGTGCGCGGCGCCGCCGGTCAGCCGGAGGCATTCCCGGACCAGCTGCCACTCGGCGTGCCAGACCCCGGCCGAGCGTTCGTCCTCGGTCAGCATCGACTGCGTGACACCCGCGGCCAGCACGGGCACCTGCAGCGCGGCTGAACGGATGAGCGTCGCGAGCACGGGGTTCCGCTTGTGCGGCATGGCCGACGAGCCACCCCGCCCATCGGCGGCCGGCTCGACGACCTCCCCGAGCTCGGTCCGGGTTAGCGTCGCAACGTCGACGGCCAGCTTCCCCAGCGCCCCGGCGGCGAAGGCAAGCGCCCCGGCGAGATCGACGACGGGCGTGCGCAGCGAGTGCCAGGGAAGCACGGGCGCGGCCAGCCCGGTTTCGTCGGCGAACGCGGCGACGAGCCGTTCGGCGTAGTCACCGTCGGCAGCGATGCCGCGGCCAGCGTGTCCCGCCTCGGCGTGGCTGCCACCGGCGATGTCGCAGGCGGCGTGTTCGGCCTCGGCGGTCGCTTCGGCGTTGCTGGTGCGCGCAGCCTCGGTGGCCGCTTCGGCGTTGCTGGTGCGCCCGGCCGCGGCGGTCGCATCGGGGAGATCCTGGCCCCCGCCCCCGCCCCCGCCCCCGCCCCCGCCCTCCCGCTCGCCCAACCCCTCCCGCTCGCCGGCGCCGGCCGCGCCGGGTCGCCCCGCCTCCCCTGCCACCTCGCCCTGCCCACTGCCCGCGGGCCCCGCCGCGTGCCCGGCCCGCTCGGCGTCCGCCAGCCGCGCGTACTCCACGTACGCCGCCAGCGTCCCGGCCGCGCCGCCCAGCGAGACCGGCAACCCGCCGTCCAGCACGCGCCTGACCCGGACGGCCGCGTCCAGCACCAGCTGCCGCCAGCCCGCGGCCTTGAGCCCGAACGTCGTCGGCACCGCGTGCGCCGTGAGCGTCCGGCCGGCCATCGTCGTGTCCCGGTGCTCGCGCGCGAGCCCGGCCAGCGCCTCGGCCGTCGCGTCGAGGTCGGCGACGAGCGGCCGCAGGGTCCGGTCGGCGACCAGCATCATCGCCGTGTCGACGATGTCCTGGCTGGTCGAGCCGCGGTGCACGTACTCCGCCGCCTCGGGCGCGATCGCGCCGACGGCCGACGTCAGCGCCTTCACCAGCCCGACCACCGGGTTCGCGGTCGCCCGCGACTCCCGCGCCAGTTCGACGACGTCGATCCGCGCGCTGCCCGCGGCCTCCGTGATCGCGTCCGCGGCTTCGGCCGGCACCGTCCCGAGCCGCGCCTGCGCCCGCGCGAGCGCAGCCTCGGCGTCGAGCATGGCGCGCAACCAGGCCTCGTCGCCGGTCGACGCTTCGGCCGGCGTACCGGCCCGGACCGGGGACAGGAGTCCGGAATCGGGGTCGACGGTCATGGCGTCAGCATCGCACGCTCCCGCCTACGGCTGCCGTCCCACAGCCGGCTGGCGCTCGGCACGGTGATGGCCGCCTTCACGCACTGGGCCTACGCGTGCTGGATCGTCATTTCGTTCGTAGTCAACCTCCTCGTCCGGCTCCGCCGAGCCTGAGCCGTCATTCGCCGGTGGCGCCGTCGATCCGTTCGCGGACCAGATCGGCCTGTCCGATGTGGCGCGCGTACTCGCCGATCATCCGCAGCATGAGCCACCGCAACGTGAACGGTTCGCCCGTGCTGATCCGCGTCCCCGTCCGGTCCATCGCGCTCGCCGCAACGACCTCGCGAGAACGCGCGCATTCCGCGTGCCACAAGGAAAACGCCTCGCCGACGTCACCGTCGAGCGCCGTGAAGTCCTGCTCCGGGTCGTCGTCGGAGTAGTAGAGGTTCGGCACGTCCTCGCCCGCGAACTGGATCCGGAACCACCAGCGTTCGACGCCGGTGAGGTGCCGCAGCAGGCCGTGCAGCGTCAACGTCGACGGTGGTACCGAGCGTTCGGACAGCCTGGGTGGGTCCAGGCCTTCGCACTTCATCTCGAAGGTGCGCCGGTAGTAGTCGAGGCTTTCGGTCAGGGCCTGCCGCTCGTCCGCGACCGGTGTCGGGTCTTTCCGATCGCCGGTCAGGCGGGCCGGGGTGACGACTGGGGTGGTGTGTTCGGTCATGTGCGGAGCGTGCCACGGGGGTCCGACAATTTTCGGGCCGTCGGCGTGCCCGGTGACCCGGCAACGGCGCGAAACCGCAGTTCAGACACGGTTTCAAGAAGTCGGTAACGAATGTTCGGGTGCGGCGATCTGATCTTCGTCAGCTGCTGCGATCACCCGTCCCCACCCCGGTTGGAGCGGCACCCCTCGTCCGGAATCAGGAGATCACGACCATGGAGCGAACCGGTCGAAGAACCGCCGTGCTGGCCGCGTTGACCGCAGCGGCCCTCTTCATAGCTCCCGCCGTCGCGTCCGCGGCGCCGGCCCCCAGCACGCTCGACGTCAGCGACTCGTCGCTGCACCCCGGCGACACGTTCACGGTCACCGAGCAGCTGTACAACCCGACGGACTTCACCGTCACCGGCGCGAAGGCGGCGGTTTACGCCAAGGAAAAGCCGATCGTCGAGCTGGTGGACCTGGTCTCCTGCGCCGGCGTGATCGGCTGCGACCAGTACCTGAGCAGCTACCGCGGCGGCGTCGGCGACCTGGGCGCGGGCGAAAGCCGCACCGTGACGTTCACCTTCCGCGTGAAGGAAGACGTCGCCGGCGAGTTCACGCTGCAGCACCAGTTCGCGGGCGACAACTACGCGTTCGGCGTCGAAGACGGCCCGGCCGTCACGGTCACGCCGCCCGCGAAGGCCGACGTCAAGGTCGCGCTGACGGCCACGCCTCGCGCCGGCCTGGTCGCGCGCGTCGACTACGTGATCACGGTGTCGAACAGCGGCCCGGCGACCGCGACGGGCGTCCGCGTGACGGCCAACGCCGGTACGGGCCGCACGATCACCTCGATGACCGGCTGCACCCGCTCCGGCGCGAGCTTGAGCTGCGCGATCGGCACGCTGGCACCGGGCGCGTCGGCCAAGGCGAAGTTCACGTCGGAGGGCGGCTTCTTCGCCTGGGGCGCGTTCACGGCGACGGCCCAGCGCGCGGCCAGCACCCCGGCCGACCCGGCGGCGGCCAACGACACGGCGTCGAAGAAGTGCACGGCCTACACAGGTCTGTACGTGACCTGCTGAGTCCACATCAGAGCGAATACGGCGCCGAGCGAGCTCGGCGCCGTATTGCGTCCGCCGTCTCTTCGACGGTCTGCTCGCCGGTGTCCATGACGTGCTTCTCGAGCTCACCCAAGTCGGCGAAGGCGCCGTGCATGCCGGTGAGCGGCTCGACGTCGGTGAGTTCGCCGGCATCCCGAGCGGTCCCCCGGGCGAGGGTGACCGCGAGACTCGGCCGCAGGACGACGTAGAAGAGGTCCAGACCGTCCCGCTTCGCGGCATCGCGGAAGGGACCCAGCGCCCAGGGCCCGACAACACCATCGAGGACGACATCGTAGCCACCGCGCGCATAGCCACAGGCGGCCTCGGCGATGACCCCGAGCACAACGTCGTTCTGCCGCGCGGCCTCGGGCAGGTAGGGCGGTACGAGCCCGGTCCGGATCCAGACGTAGAAGCTGTCGGTGTGCAGGTGCACGGTGGGTCGTGGCGCGCATTCGGTGACGAGCTTCGCGACGGTGGACTTCCCGGCCCCGGGCGGGCCGGTGAGGATGAGCAGCGAACCGGACATGCAGGCATCATGCGGGGCGGCCGGGGCGGAGGGCCAGTCTTGACCTTGCCGACGGCGTCAGCCGGACCCGGAGTGCAGGTGGGTGCCGGGGCCCTGGCTAGACTTGGGGCGCGGGCCGTTAGCTCAATTGGTAGAGCTGCGGACTTTTAATCCGTAGGTTCTGGGTTCGAGCCCCAGGCGGCCCACTACGATCACGCGTCTGACCTGCTGAAACGGTCGATTTGACGATCTTTTCGCAGGTCGGGCGGGTGCGTGTGGCCCGTTGTGTGGCCGAGGTCGCCGGTCGTGGTGCTCGGATCGGCCTGCGAACGCATGCTGGCAGTGGATGTTCGATCTGGGGCAGCGGTCGTTATTTGTTGCTGCTGCGGGGAAATCGTCGTCGCGGCGATGGACGGGTGACGCTCTCCTGTCGTGGTTTCCGCACTTGTGTTCGTCGGGCGTGGTGTGTCCGTGCGTGAGGCCGACGGCGCCGGAGCGGTCCGAACGGCGTGAGCAACGGAGACGCATCGGAGCCCCCGAGTGCTGGGCCGTCACCACCGTGTGACCGTGTTTCCCCAGCTCAGGGGCGATATTTGGTGCTTGGTGAAAGGGGGTGAACCTGCGGATTCACCATCCGAGGGTCAAGTTTCGAGGCAGTAGGTGGCACGTTCCGACACTCGGCGGCACTGCCCGCTACGCGTCGGCAGTGGAGTTGGAGCCGCGCACGGTGCAGACGGCCGGACGGTGTGGCGAACAGGGACGTTCCGATCCTCTCGGCGGCCTGGTGGCGGATGCCGGGGTAGAGCGAGACGTAGTAGTCAGCAGTGAAGGACATCGAGGCGTGTCCGAGCATGTCCTGGACGCTTTTGAGGTCGTTTCCGGCGGCCAGCGACAGCGAGGCTGCGCCATGTCGGAGATCGTGCAGCCGGATCGGCGGCAGGGTCGTGCGCTCGACCAGCAGGTCCTCGAACTCGTGGGTGAACCGGTCACGCCGACATGGCATCCCCGTGGGGGTGGTGAACAGGTATCGCTCCCCGTCTGGTCCTGCAGGCAGCCCGGCTTGAGCCGTGAGGTGGCGTCGCATTAGGCCGGCGGTGACGTGGTCGAGAGCGATGGTCCGCGTGCTGCAGGGACTCTTCAACTTCCCGTCGTCGTCTTCCTGCTCTTCGGGGTCGGGTCTGGTGATGACGAATAGTTCATTGTGTCGCAGGTCCACGTCGACCTCGCGCAAGGCAGCGGCTTCGCCGCGGCGTAGGCCGGTGACGGCGACGAGGTGGTAGTAAAGGTAGCGCTTGTGTCCGGCGATGGCGTTGAGGAACTCGATCGTTTGTTCTCGCGTCCACACGCACACCGGGCCTGGACGCCATCCGGTTGCCCGCCAGCGTGCTACCCGCTCTTCGGTCCACACGTGCGGTCGCGGTTTCACCGCTTCCGGGAGGCCGATCTCGCGGCCTCTTGCGGGGTTGTGTGCCAGTAGTCCGTGACCTACCGCGGTGGTCAGGGCGGAGCTCAATGTCGCGCGGACTCGCGTCACCGTCGACGGGGCCAGCCGCCCATATCGGGAGCCGCTGCCGGAGGCGATCGCGGTGAACGCCTTCTGCACGTCGCTCACGCTGAGGGTCACCAACGGCAGATGACCCAGTTGTGGGATCAGGTACGAGCGGACATGCTGCCGGTAGCTCCGGCGCGTACTGGGACGCAATCGGATGATGTGGATCCAGTGCTCCAGCCAGTGACCGGTCGTTAGCCCGATGCCCTTGATCGTCGCCGCCACCTCATCTTGAGCGGCCTTCGCCGCCGCCTCCGAGGCGTAGCCGCCGCGGCGCAATCGGGAACGAGACCCGTCCACGAGTTTGGCGCCCTCGACCGCGAACCACCACGACCCGTGCCCCTGCTCAGCCAAGCGGCGACAACGCGCACCCAGCTGCTTCCCTGTCACCGGGCACCGGCACCCACACCGCTTGAACACGCCCTTCGACACCATGTCGCACCTCTCGATCAGTTCGGGTAGATCGAACTGTGAGCGCACTCGATCCGGTCGGCAACTGCGAAATCGTCCGCGAGAGTCGGTCGAAGCCGGACACTCTGGCGCTGATAGGTGGTTTCTAGTCGACGAATTATGGCTGTGCACCCACCCTCCGAGGTCCTCCACGAGCGAGGCGGCACCGCTGCGGGGCGTCGGACACCATGGTCCACGTCGTTTCGGCTCACCTCGCCCTGGTCGGTCGATATCCGTGAGTTCGGCGGTCGGAGGCGAACACCGGCGGTGGACCCGTCCTACTGTTCGGGTCGGGTCTGTTCCAGCGAGGAGCCTCGCGGACCGGGCTTCCGTCTGCCTGGCGGCAACGGCGGTGCTTCCTCTTCGTCGCGTGTGAAGGCCGCTTCGTCTTGCGTGCGGTACTTGCGCAGCAAGGTGGCCAGTTTCCCGCCGTCGCGTGGTGCCGCCGCGACCAACGCGGCGAGGAGCTGAGCGCGACTCGCGTTTTCTCCCGCTTGTTCTACGAGGTGCAGCAGCAGGTCGAGGCGGTGATCGACCTTTTCCGGCCAGTGGACAAGCGTGCTGCGCCGCTTCCCGCGGTACAGCCTCATCTCGACTTCACCACCGTCATAACCTATAATAAACATATGATGGCTACCAGTCTGAACAGCAACATTGCTGACAATCACGGCGACCTGACTGCCGTCTTGTGACGCGCGAGGCAGTGAACGGCAGCGGCTCGACCTTCAGGTGTTGGGCGCTCGAGCCCCGTAGCGACCTACCAGCCGGTAGGTCGCTACGGTCTGGTCGGCACACTGCGGTCACTGCCCTCGTCGTTGGCAGCGCAGTCCTGTCAGAGGACCCGCTATTTTGGTCCGACGAGGCGCACCACCAGCACGAAGATCGCAGATGCGCCGCAGCGAGGTCAGTCATCGGATGAGAAGTGGGATGTAACAGGATGTCGGACGGCAACAAATCGACGCTACCGCTCTTCGAATATGACGACAACAACAGCGTCCAGCCGACCAACCCAACTCCGGACAGCGCGGTGGAGTCTCTCGGTGAGAACGAGATCATCGACTTCATTACAGGGCGTCCTGTCAAGAAGAAGGGTAACGAGGAGGTCCGTCAGCGGATCGCTCGGGCGCTGTATGTCGAGTACGGAATCTCGCTGGATGATATGGAACGCGATTTCTCGATCCCTATCGAGGTCGAAGGTAGGCGGCGGGGTACCAAGCGGGCCGACATCGCCGTGTTCGTTTCCGGCTCTCCGCACACTTTGGAAAACGTTGAACGGGTGGTGCTCTGCAAGCCCGAGCCCAAGGGGAGTCGGGCGGTCACTAAGATTCGGACTCACGACCAGGCCAAGAACGACCTTGAAGAGTTGGAAGATCTGCTGGGAACGCCCGTGACGCCCAACGTGCGTTATGGCATGTGGACCAATGGTCTGGATTTCTTCTTCCTCTATCGTGAGTCCGCCACGTTCGGGGTAAGGCTGGAGCCTCGCGCGGACTGGCCCATTGATGTCACCGACGGCGCTGGCGGCAGTCTCGGGTCGGCGTCCCGCCTGCGTCGCGGCGAAGCTGCCATGCTCAAGACCGCGTTCCGGCGCTGCCACAACTACGTACACGGCAACGAGGGATTGCCCAAGGATGCCGCGTTCTGGCAATTTCTCTACTTGATCTACGCCAAGATCCACGACGAACGGTTTACTGAGCGTCACGGCACGCCGCCCAGGTTCTACGCTCTTGCCCACGAACCTTTTAGTGAAGAAGGACAAGGGGCGATCCGGGATCGAGTGCTCGCATTGTTCGAGGAGGTCAAGCGTGACCACTCGATGTTTACCGCGCGGGACGAGATCACTTTGTCACCGAGAGCCCTGTCGTTCATCGTGGGCGAACTCGCCTCCTACGATCTGTCGCACACCGACATCGACGTCAAGGGCATCGCCTACCAGGAGCTGGTCGGAGACAACCTGCGTGGCGACCGTGGGCAGTACTTCACTCCCAAGGGCGCAGTTGAGCTAATGGTGCGCATGCTTAATCCCGGCGAGCACCAAACGGTTCTAGACCCGGCCTGTGGCACTGGTGGTTTTCTTCGTGAGGTTCTGCGCCACCGCTTGAACTCTTGGCGCGCAGCCGAGGGCACTGCCGGCCACCTCGACACTCGTGAACAACTCGTCGAGCACGAGGACCGGCTCGCTGAATATGCTGATAATTTCCTGTTCGGTGCCGACTTTGACCCGTTCCTAGTGCGGGTGTCGCAGATGAGCATCATGATGGCCACCGGTGAACCGGGCAACGTCTTTCATCTGGACTCGTTGGCCTACCCCAACGGGCACCACCGGGAAGGCATCAACCAGGTCCGCAAAAACATCCACCTGGGCACAGTCGACGTGCTGATGACGAACCCACCATTCGGCACCGACATCAAGGTCGAGGACGAGCAGATCCTCGAGAATTACCGGACAGGAGTGGCACAACCATGGGTGCGTAACCGGGAGACAGGCGAGGTGGGGACGAGCCCCACCGGGCGGGTAACTGCGATGTCTCCAGAGCAGTTGTTCATCCAGCGGGCAGTCGAGTGGGTCAAACCGAGCGGCAAGATCGGTATCGTCCTGCCCAACGGGATCCTGTCCAACCCTGGCCCGGTAGATGAGGGGGTCAGGCGTTGGATCCTAGAGAACTGCTGGGTGCTGGCCAGTGTGGAACTGCCAGTAGAGACGTTCGTCGTTGACGCGAATGTCAATATTCTAACGTCGTTGCTATTCTTGAAGAGGAAGACAGAGCGGGAGCGCATGGCAGCGATGCTCGGAGAGCAGGAAGACTATCCCGTTTTTATGGCGGTAGCCGAGAAGGTCGGCTTCGACAGACGTGGCAATACTATCTATCAGCGTCACCCGGACGGACGGGAGATCCTGGTGGAGCGCCGCCAGAAAGTAGCCACGCGTCGCGGTGACGGCGGCCGGCCAATCGAGTTCACGCGCATGGAACCCGTCGTCGACAACGACCTTCCCACGATCGCTGAGGCGTACGAGAAGTTCCGGGCTCGGTATCCCGAACCTGGAACAGTGGCGTGATTATGGACGTCGGGGCATACCGCGACCGCAGCAGACCCTCGCTCTCCCTTGACTACGACCGAGTCCACGGATTGGCACACACCTTCCCACAGTTGCGTGAGACGCTGCGCAATTGGCTACCCGAGGAGATCCTGTGAAACTCGCAGCCCTCGATGACCCGGTCCATGCGAGCTGGCTGACTGATCAGGGATGTCGCCTCGACTCTGGTCCGTACGTTTCTGAGGCATACGCCGCGCGTATGCACCTTCGCCGCGTTCCGCACACGGAACCTCTCGGTGAGGTTGCGGAGCGCATCTTTCAACCGGGCCGGTTCCGTCGTGAATGGACGACTGCCCCGGAGTGCGGGGTGCCCTTCCTGGGTAGCGCTGACATCTTCGAAGCTGATCTGTCAAATTCGGCGATGATCACGGAGAACGCGTTCCGAGGAAACCGCAGGCTCGCACTGGAGCCCGGCTGGACATTGGTCACTCGTTCTGGCATGACCGCGGGCCGGGTCACCTACGCGCGGCTCGGCATGCGTGGCTACGCCTGTAGTGAGGATGTACTGCGGATCGTTCCGGATCTTGCTCGAGTTCCGTCCGGCTACCTCTACACCTTCCTGGCCAGCCGCTACGGGATTCCAATCATCAAGGGCGGCATCTATGGAACTAGTGTCCGGCATATCGAGGCCGAACACGTCGCGAACCTTCCGGTGCCCCGCTTCGAAGGTTCAGTTGAGCAGGATATCGACGACCTGATCGCCAACGCCATGACGTTGCGGCAGCGCTACGAGGACGGCGTCTCGGCGGCCACGGACGATCTCTTCCGAAGTGCTGGAATACCTGAACTTCTTGACCTTCACTGGCATGAGCAGGGTCGCGACCTAGGCTTCAGCATTCCCAGCCCCACTGCCACCTCGCTACGTGCCATCAATTTCGCTCCCCGCGTTCAGCGGATCGTGTCTAAATTGAGTACCGTGCCACATCGTCGACTTGCGGACATCTGTAAAGGTGGTTCTCTTACTTCTGGGGCCCGCTTCAAGCGCATAAACAGTGACCCTGGACACGGTGCACGGCTTATTGGTCAGAGGCAAGGTTTCTGGATGCGCCCGGAAGGGCGGTGGATAGATCCTCGTCAGGCTCCTGCTGGCATATATGCGTCGAATGAATCCGTGCTGATCGCTGCACAGGGAACCCTTGGGGAAACCGAGGTTTTCTGTCGACCTATATTCGTCACCGGACGTTGGCTGAAGAATGTCTACACGCAGCACTTTCTGCGTGTTGTGTCCGGCGATACGGACTATCCAGGCGCCTATCTGTTTGCTTTCTTTCGATCAGAAGCCGCATTTCGTATGCTTCGGTCCATGAGTACGGGAAGCAAACAGCAGGATCTCCATGAGGCGTTGCGACGAGAGATCCCGGTCCCTGAGTGCACCCCGGCCGACCGGGAGCGGATCGCGGAGACTGTCCGAAATGCATACCGAGACAGGGACGAGGCTGATAGAAAGGAGGACCAGGCGTTCGCCCTGTTGGACGACGCGATACGAGAGGCGGCCCGCTGACACATGGCACGGATCGTCGGGGGCGGTACCCCGGCCAATGACGCGGAACGTCTGGTCATCGCACACCTGCGCGATCACGGTCCAGACGAGTGGCAGGTCGTGCACAACATCGAGATCCCGGTGCGCGGCGTTGCCTACGAGGTGGACATCGTGGTCGTGACCGGCCACAACTTGTGCCTGATCGATGTGAAGGGTGTGCACGGGCGCGTCGTCGTCGAGCGGTACAAGTGGTACCCGGAGCGCGGAAACAGCTACGGCTCTCCGGTGCGCAAGTTGCGGGGCCACGCGCGGGCGTTGAAGGGCAAGCTCGCCGGCCGCCACCCCGAGTTATCCCGTATGTACGTGGATCAGCTAGTCGTCATGCCCGTCCCTGGCGCCTATCTGGTGGATCGCAGCTCCGAGGATGACGCTGACGGCAGGGACGTCACAGATCTTGACGGTCTGATCCCGATGCTGGCCGATCTCGCGCGCGTGCGGACCGGCATGAACCGTGACATCCGGCAGCACTTCGACGTAGTAATGGCTGCTCTGTGGGGATCGGTGCGAGTTCCTACCGGGCCGAAGCGGTTTAACAACTGGGAGGTCGTTGACACGCTTGGCGGCGACGACGAGGTCACGGAGTACCGGGCCCGCAACGCCACCGTCGGCTCGGCCGATACCGTGCTGCTACGGGTGTACAACGTGGACGCGTTCGCCGCTGAGGACCAGCGAGTCGCCACTCAACACGCGATCGCCAACGCCTATGAAGTACTGACGAAGATGCCGCCCAATCCCTACGTGATCGGGCGGCGTGACTTCTTCCCGGTCGAGGACGACAGCCAGTTCGTACTGGTATTGGAGGACGTGCGGGGCCAGGCGCTCACCGTGTACCTCGCCAACCCCCGCCGGGCATTGGGCACTGACACGCGGCTGCGGCTCACCACCGACCTACTGCGCGGCCTGGCTCACGTGCACGGGCACAACGTGCTACACCGCGCGTTGTCCCCGGCTGCGGTGTTGGTGTCGGCTGACACCGGCCGGGCTGTGTTGACTGGGTTCGACTATGGCAAGCCCGAGGAACCCCGAGAGCACACCGTCTTAGGTGCCCTTGCGGCACGGCTGGACGCCGCCTACGTGGCTCCCGAGTGTCAACAGCGTCCTCAAGGGATGAGCAAAGCGTCCGACGTTTACGCGGCGGGGGTGATCGCGTTCCAACTTCTCACCGGAGAGCTTCCGTTTGCCAGTAGTACCGAGCAGATCAGCAGCGGTAGCGAACTGCCATCCGCACCGATGGCGGCGGCTGGACTATCCCCGGCCTTGACTGCTCTGCTGCGACGGATGTGCGCGCGCTCGCCCAAGGCTCGGCCGTCGGCGAGCGAGGCGTTGCGGGAATTGGCGCGCCTGTCCAGACCGGGAGCGGGTTCGCGGTCAGGAGGAGATGACTCATCCTCGGCGCCTGGGCGGCTGGACTACGCGGCGCTGCCGGTAGGGCACCAGCTGACCCGCAAGTTCACTATCCGCCGGTTTCTGGGCACCGGATCATTCGGTACCGCATACCTGGCCTTCGACAATCTCGCTGGGCTCGACCGGGTCGTCAAGATCGTGTACCGGGATCGTGAGTCAGTGGTCGCAAGACTCACGACTGAATACCGCATTCTGTTGGGACTGTCGCATCCCAGCGTGGTCCGAGTTATCGATGCCAACTATCTTGATGGCAGCGAGGTGCCGTATCTGGTCTTCGACTACGTCGACGGCACCCAGGTTGACTTGCTGGCCAAGCGGCGCACTCTGGGCCCCGCCGACACCGTACGGTTGGGTGTCGACGTCGCCGAGGGTCTGACCTATCTGCACGACAATGGTATTTATCACTGCGACATCAAGCCCAAGAACCTCTTGCACACGGACACGGGTTGCAAGATCTTCGACTTCAACGTCGCGGTAGCCGCCGACTCCACCTTGTCCCGGGTTGGCGGTACTTCCCGGTACGCCCCGCCCGATTTCGGTGAGCGCAGGCCGGTAACCTTGGCCGATCTCGCCGACCGTGACATTTACGGGCTCGGCCTCACCCTCTATGAGGTGCTGACCGGCCTGTGGCCGTTCTCCGATCTGGTCAGCCCGGTGGGTCAGGAACCTGTCGACCCGCGAACTCGTCCGGTTCTAGCTGACCTGTCCGACGAGTTGGTGGCTGTGCTGCTGCGGGCAATCTCGCCGCTGCGCAGCGCCCGGTACGGCAGCGCTCGCGAGTTCCGGGACGCCCTGGTAGCCATCGGTGACCGGGTCCACCGCCCAACCGAACCTCCTGTCGGCCAGGCACTCCCGACGGGTAGCACCGACGAGGCGTCGAACGCACGGGGGGCTGGTGCGACCAGCTCCACCGGGCTGACCGGATTGGTAGGGCCCTCGGGATCGTCTGTGCCGGATGTGGTCGTGGGCGAGAATCGGTTCGTCGCTCACCTGAAGACGCTCTACAGTCAGAGCACGAGCAGCAACGCGGGAACCCGCAGCGGCGCGCATCAGCCGTACGACCTCTATGTCAGAACTGCTCTGGATGACAGGCTGACCCCGGATGTGCTGGGCGGCGCCTATCAGCTGGTGATCATCACGGGCAACGCAGGCGATGGCAAGACCGCCTACCTGGAACGGCTGCTGACAGAAGCCGATGCCGACAGTTCGACGTTGGTGACCCGACGTGACAATGGTTCCGAGTGTCGATTGCCGAGCGGCCTGCGGTTGCTCACCAATCACGATGGCAGCCAAGACGAGGGTGATCAGGTCAACGACGATGTCCTCCGAGACTTCTTCGGCCCGTTTGCCGGCAACGACCTGGCTGGGGATGTGGGAGAAACTCGCCTCATCGCCATCAATGAGGGTAGGCTCGTCGACTTTATCGACAGCTATCGAGACGAATTTCCGGCTCTGTCAGCCCGAGTGCGAGCTGGCCTGGCCGACGAAGTCGACGAAGATGAGCATGGTGACAGCGACGCCCAAACCGTTGTCTTGATCAACCTCAATCGGCGCAGTCTGTTCCACAGCGCCCTTGACAGCCACGGCGACCCCGATGACGACGCCGGGCACACCCCGGTGTTCGACAGGATGCTTGCCAGGCTAACCGATCCCGATGCATGGGCAGAGTGTGCAGGGTGCGATCTAGCCAATCAGTGCTATGCGCTGCACAACGCTCGTACATTCGCCCACAGCAGCGCAGGCCCGAAGATCACCGCTCGCCTGCGACGGCTCTACCGGCTTGCCGAACTGCGAGGCGTGCAGCACATCACGGTCCGGGACGTGCAGTCCGCCCTGGCATTCATGCTCACGTCGGGCCGCGACTGCACTCAGATCCACCGGCTCTACGCCCGCGATCAGGCAGACGAAATTCTCGCCGGGTTCTACTTCACGAGCTGGGCTGGACGATCGGGTACCGCGGACCGACTACTCGCCCTTCTATCCGAAGTGGATGTGGTCAGGGGCACGGACCCCGCGCTGGACCGCAAACTTGACTTCGTCGGCCCCGACGGAGGACGCGCTCTGATGACCATCGACCAGCGCGGCAACCACGACGAGAAAATGCTCGCCCAGCTCGCCAGGCAGTTGCCCCGAGACCCCAAGCTCGGCGCAGCCGCGGTGACCGAGCACACTCGCTACCTCGCCGCGGCGCGTGGGCGATTCTACTTCGAATGTGTGGACGATGAACGCTCATCGGGGATGCTGCCCTACCGATCGGCTGCCCGGTTCGCCGCGTGGCTGTCTACCCCCGATCTCGTCGGAGACCGGCTGGGCACCGTGATCGCGGCGCT
Source organism: Amycolatopsis sp. NPDC098790 (assembly GCF_044759945.1). Lineage (NCBI taxonomy): Bacteria > Bacillati > Actinomycetota > Actinomycetes > Pseudonocardiales > Pseudonocardiaceae > Amycolatopsis > Amycolatopsis sp. NPDC098790. Next base: position 748,352 of record NZ_JBIWAI010000001.1, on the reverse strand, counting down.
GAACCGCAGCGAAGGTCTTGGAGAATTGGCCAGGACCGGCGACGCGCTGGCCCTGCGACTGCGGATGATGCCGAAAGAAACGATCCGCAGTTACCGCTTGTTCCCGGCGGAAAACCTCACGCTCAGCACCACCGGTGCGCCCACAACCCCCTACGTGGAAGGCAGTGCCGCGGAACTGGTACTTGTCCACCACGGCGCAGGCGGTCATCAGGCACGCCTGCGCGTACGGCTGGACCTATTCGAACTGCTATGGCGGCTGGGCCAGGGCTACCTGCCCGGGGTCGCCGAGCGGCAGGGTCTCAACCTTGGACTAACAATCTTCAAGAACGAGTTATCTGCCGCGCCCTACCAGGAGTTGCTGCTCACCACGACCGGCGCCGACCTATGGCGGGTGAGCCGGGAACCGGGCGGGAAAGTACGCATGGAGCCGTTGACTGCCGAGGAGGGGGTTCAGGGTGGGGCTGCGCAGGAATGACAAGGAATTCCGCCATGCGGCAGTCAGCTACGTCGACTACAAGCAGCTCGACATGGACCGAGTGCTGACTGGGCTGTTGGGTAGGTTGTGGTTCAAGGGGCCACCGAGCGTGCTCAAAGGAGCACCGAGTGACCAACCCGTCGAACGGTTCGTCTCGGAGATGATGAAGCGTCCCGACTGGTTCGAGGGCTTCGACCCCGACATCACCCGCCGGTGGCTGGAAACCGACCTGCTTGATCTGGTCAACCGGGGCAAACCCACCCAAGCTGTCGCGGGACTGCGGCCGCTGCACGGCTTCACCTACCGCTTCCGTGTTGGTAGGTTATCCCGCCCCTACGGTGCCGATGAGCAACTGTACTGGATGATCCACCACGCCCCCGACGGCAAAGGCCCAAAAACCCTCGGACTCCTGCGGGACTTCTTCTTCGCCGGCATGGACTTGCTCGCCGACCGGCCGGCTGCGGGCGCCGACATCGACGTCGAGACCCAGACGTTGATCAACATGAACGAAGCGTTCCGCAACCAGATCACGGACCGGGCCGCCTCCGACGACCGCCGAAGCTACCCGCCACTCGAGATCGCCGCGTCCGAATTGCTGGCCGACGACATCATCAGGCTGCTGTACCACAAAGACTTCATCCCACGATCAGTGATCGTCGACCACCTGAAGATTCTCCTTGCCTTCCACCTCGCCCGATACCACTTCCGGATCATGAAGTCCTTGCCCAGCAGGCTCGCTCGGCAATCGACACCGCCCGAAGGGGGTTTCTTTCTCGACATAGGTGGGATCCCGGGTACAGCCACAGCGCACTTGGCTGAACGCAGCGCACGATCCTGGTATGCGCGTATTCCTGGGTTCGTGCTGGCCACCTTCACTGTCAAGAAACTCGACGAGCTGGCGACCCAACTTGTCAACGCTCGAAAACTGAGCCGTCCACCCGGTGGGATGTTCACCCTCGAAAATCTGCTGGACCTGCTTGGCCCGAAACGCCGAGACGACCGCACGGCGTTCGCCGAGAACCGTCTCAGCGGTCTGACCGACACCGCGGCAACCGGCGCAGAGGGCGTGGATCGGGACATCACCGACATCCTGGAACTCGGCCTGGACCCATTCACCACCTATATCGAGATCATCACCGCCTACCGGGTCCGATTCCACCGCCGCTACCTCACCGACTGTCTCGACAGTCTGCTGCTGAAGAACCGGCCCGGTGCCATGATCGCCCAACCACGGGGAGGGCAACGCCGGTTCGTGCTGGACAGTCGGTTGCTGGAAGTCCTCCTACAGCTGGCATTATTGCGCGGCGACGGGTCGGGTGGTCTGCATACGCGTCCGATCCGGATCGATGAGCTCCTCGAGACGCTGCGTACGCGCTACGGCCTCTACGTCGACCGCCTGCCAACGGGCGATGGCTTCGACGGCACCAGCATTACCGACCAGCAGGCGTTGCAGGCTAACCGGGACGCTTTCGTCGCCCGGCTACGGGAGATCGGCTTCTACAACGATCTCTCCGACGCCTACCTCACCCAGACCATCGCCCCTCGCTACCGAATCGAAGCGGACACCACCCGACGATGACCACAACCGGACTACGTGAAGTTGCCGACGCCGACCTCGACGACGCGCTGGAAGGCGTGTTGTTTCCCCGGCTGCTGTCGCTGTTGGCTTCGCGGCAGCCAGGTCACTGTGTCCGGGTCACGGCCCTACCTGCGGCGCTCGCAGCGCGCCTGTGTGGCCGGCTGCGGGCAGCCACGAGCGCCAGTGCACAGATCCACGTCCTCGGAACACCGCCGGTCGTGCCCGCCGAGCTCGCGGTCACCGGTACGAAGCTTGTCGAGCTTCGCAACCCTGCCGCCGACGGCCGACAGCGGCCACCGTTGCTGGTGTTCATTCCGCCCAGTACTCATGCCAGCGCCGAGGACTCCTTTGGCGTGGCCACGTTCGAGCAGGCCGATCTTGGTGATGTGTATCGGGACCTGGCTGATCGGCTCCACGCCGCGTTGCCTGCGGAACTGCGATCCGGCGTGGACGAGGTCTTCGATGTCTTGGCCCACGATGCGGCCGAGCCAGGAGCGCCGATCGCAGGCAGCTTGGAGCAGGCCCGGTATTTGCTGACCCTCAGGTTGAACAACCACAATCGGGACGTAGCCGGTGCTGCAGTGTTCGAACTCGGCCTGGTACCCGACTTCGAGCTGTTCACCGATCCTACACAGGTGCGTACCCGAGCTGCCCGCAATGCCCGGCAGGTACGGGTTCTCACTCGAGCTGACCACACGCCCCGGCAGCGTGTAGTCGAATTGCACCTCACCGACCCTGCGTTTCGATCAAGGTTGGCTGCGTTCCTGGTCGCCAGTGACTTGGACAACCCTCGCGACTGGGCCCGTCGAATCGTGGTGGACCACACCAACTGGGGGCTGTCGTTCCACCGGTGGCCCCTACCGGAGGACCGTACCGCGCAACCGATCCACATCGCGGTGACTGATATCGACTTGCCTTATGCCGGCGACCATGCGGCCCACGCCGACCACAACATCCTCGGCGCCATCATCGGTCAACGCTACCTGATCGCGGGCAGGACCGGCCTTACCCAGGTGTCGACGACCTTCACGGTGGACCCCGCTCCCGAGGAGATCAGCGGCCTCGCCACGTTCCGAGTCGAGTTGATGTCCGAGGAGTCCGGACCAACCGGTGTGTGGGCCACGGTGAAGGCCAGTTCCCGAACAAGGCGGGGATACCGGGCCAGGCTGACCAAGCTACGCACCGCCGTACTAGACGACGGATGGCACTATCTGCGTGTCGAGCCGCTCGATGCCACGGGAGTGCCGCTGCCGGTGATGCTATTCGCCGACGACGAGACTCGCCGCCGCAACAGCGACGACGGGGTTCATCCAGACAACGAGACCGCCCGATTCTTCGTCCTTGCCGATGATGACGACCTCGACGAGGCACCGCCGCGTGCTCGTGTGCTGCGCAACGTAGGCGTCACTCAGGAACTGATGCGTCAGCGCTACGAGGCCCTGGCCGAACGTCGCGAGTGGACTGATATCGAATGTAAGCACTTGTCCTGGAAGGAGCCTGGTCGCGTTGTCGAGGCGGGCTTCGGCGGCCGGGGCGCTGTGGAGATTCCGCTGTCGCCTGTGCTTGTTCAGCTGGAACGGTCGATCCTGGCTAACCCGGAACGCCTCGCACCGTACCAAGTGGACATTGTGCCGGGTATGCAGGCCCAGGTGCGTGACAGCGGTACCGGTGCGTCCGAAAGTGATGCAATGCGGGAGGATGTGCGCGCCGTCCGCGTGGTAGGCGCCGACGCAGGGGAGGAGTTGCGCACGTTCCTGCGTGCCAGGGCTGCGGTGTTCAGTGCCGTCCGCGGCCGCGATGAGATGGTCCTCGCCGGACGCGACATAGCCGGACTACGCACACTGGCACTCGCCTACGCCGAGGCCTACGCCGAGCTGCTGACCCAGCAGATGCGGCAAGCTGAGAGAGCCGGCGCGCCCGATTTGCTGCGACAAGTGGCCCCATTGCTGCAGATCGATAGTGTCACCGTCGACCAGGTCGACATCAGAGGTCATCACTACCGAGTCACTCTATTAGCCCCGACCCACCCCCTGCGGCTGCTGTGGCTGGTGACCTGGGCTGAACTCGGTCATCGCTGGCTGGTCGACGCCGCCGGGGCTGACCGCGCCGTCGTAGTCGCCGCACACCGGACCCTGCTGACGCTGCGTCCGGCGGGGTTCCCGCTGGTGGTGCCCGCCGACGATGGAACCCTTTCTGTTTCTGCCGCAGACCTGACGCCGTACTGGGCCGCCTACCTCCCCACCGATACCGGCGATCCGCACACTCTGCTGACCGAAGTGACCGCTGCGCTCGCAATCCCGGACCGTGGCAGCGCGGAGCTTTCCGTCAGCCCGGCCCAGATGGCTGACCGGCTGGAACGCTACGTACGTATGCATCCGTACGTGCACACCCTCGTGATCTGCGCCGTCAACGCCGGCCGGGCCGACCTCATTGCCGGCGCCCTGGTCGCCCTGCAACGCCGCAAGGAACTGCAGCATCTCACCTACGACGTCCGGCTGTTCGCCGCCGATCCACACCAACCAGACGCCGGGCAGGCGCTCGCTGACCTGCTCACCGGGCAATGGAGCACAGTCGCCGAGGCAGAAATATTCGCCACGCCGGCTGCTGCGGGCGGCACCCCCAAACTGTCCGTGGCGGTGCTCCCGTTGGACGACTTCAGCTCCGCGACCAGCGGGCACAATGCACACGTCACCGTGCTGTTCGACGCCTTCAGCGGGGAACGTGCGGAGGTCGGTGCACTTCCGTCTGCGGCGCCCGCCCCGGTCCACGGGCTGGTGCAACAGATGACGGTCAACTACGTCGAGAACGGCGGAGCCGTAGCCTGGCACAAGCGTCCCCGGCACGGCACCGGCCGCGATCTTCCGGGTGCCGAGGAATGCTCAGACCTGCTTTCCCGGTTGCCTGCCGTGATGTCGGCAGCCGCAGCTGCCGTCACAACCGGCGAGGTCGGCACCGGTCAGGTACCGCAGGTAACCCTCAGCCTCACACCGTCCGATGGAGCATTATTGTTCCAGGCACACCAGTGCAGCGACTGGGTGATCACAGTCGACCGGACCCTGGGTGTGGAGTATTTTGACAACCCCGCCAGTAGCCGTCACGCCGCATACATCATCGATGTGGCTCCTGGAACGGTCGAAGGGCTTACACACCACCTGGTCGTCAGTTCCCGGTCGGTGGACGAACTGCAAGCGTTGCTTGCGCCGGTGACCGATCAGCACGGCCTGCGAATCGAGGACCGGCACGTGCGGACCTTCTTCGACCAGCTCCGCCTGCTTTCCGGCAGTCTTGCGTTCAAGATTGCCTCTGCGGCCCCCAACCAGCGCACGGAGGTGCTGGGGCTCTCGTTGGCCCGGCTCTACCTGCAGTATCAGGACGTGCTCGCCGATCAGGTGCTCGTTCCCCTCGACGCCCACCTCGAGCTCTACCGCGACGCGCGTCGGCGCGCCAACGAGATTGCCGAAAGTGTCGGCCTGCGGCGCACCGACCTGGCCCTGTTCACCCTTAACGCGGCTCAGAAGACCATTACTTGCAGACTTATCGAGGTTAAGTGCGTCGGGTCGTTGTCGGGCCTTGGCGACGTTCAGAGACTGCGCGACACGATCACGGCACAACTTGACGGGAGCGCCGCGGTCCTCGCGGAGAACTTCGATCCAGCAGCGACGGCAAACGACCGACCAGACCGGAGCGTTCGCAACGCCGAACTCGCCACTCTCCTACGCTTCTATGTGGGACGAGCAGTCCGGCATGGGATCATGACGACGGCCGCGGCTGCTGAGGCATCGTGGCTGCTGGACCACCTCGACTGGGGATTCCAGTTCGACATCACACGCACCGGCCTGATCTTCGATCTGGGCTCGGCTGGAACAGAGCAGTTCAGCGAGGATGGGGTCGAGTTCCACCGCATCGGTCGCGACTTGATCGAGCAACTCCTCGACGCCATCCCCACAGAGTTTCCGTTCGCCGAGGGGCAGACAACTCATACGGCGACCTCCGCTGCGCTAGCTGCGTCGGATCTCACGCTGCCGCGCCTCAGCGACGTTGCGTTCAGAGCGCCGGTCCGGCCGCACACCATCCCCGATGAGCATCGCATTTCTCCCCAGAATAGGGATGGAGATAGGGGAGCGGACACGGTCGCCGAGCCGGGACCCGAAGACAGGGCGGCTGAGTCGGCCCAGAATGCAATGACCGCGACTCGGGGGGAGCAAGTGCATGAGGACCGTAGTTCTTCAAAACCTACTGTTCCAGGACAGGAAGGTCGTCAACGATCAACACAACAGCCCATGACAGTGGACGTTGTCAGCCGAGACTCGTCGGCCACGTCGGATACTCCTGCGTGGCGACCCGATATCTACCTGGGAACGACCGGTGAGTCACCTCAGTACGGAGTGCTTGGAGAGTGCAGCGGCAAGCGGGTCGCGCTGGATCTCAACGAGACTCACACCATCAGTCTGTTTGGGGTGCAAGGGGGAGGCAAGAGCTACACCCTAGGTTCGATCATTGAAGCCGCGGCACTACCCGCAGCGCCGGTGAACGTACTCACCCGACCGCTGGCCACGATTGTGTTTCACTACAGCCCGACCCTAGACTACGCCCCCGAATTCACCAGCATGACCGCCCCTAACTCCGACGAGCAACAGGTCCAGCAGCTCCGCGAGCGGTATGGCGTTCAGCCAAACGCCCTCACCGATGTAGTGATGCTCGTTCCGGAAGACCAGATCGACCAGCGCATTGACGAATACCCTGACATCGAGATCCGGCCACTGAAGTTCGGCTCTCAGGATCTGAGGATCGAACATTGGCAGTTCCTCATGGGCGCGGTCGGCAACCAGTCAACCTACATCCGCCAGCTCAAGCGGATTGTCCGGGCGAACCGGCGGGACCTGTCCCTGGCCGTAATCCGCCAAGGCATCGACGAGTCGGCTATGGCCGACCACATCAAACAGCTCGCACAGGACCGGCTGGATCTCGCTGCTGATTACATCGATGACTCCGTCCGGATCACCGACATCGTCCGGCCTGGCAGAGTGATCATTGTGGACCTGCGGGACGAACTCATCGCTAAGGACGAAGCGCTTGGGCTGTTCGTCGTCCTCATGCAACTGTTCGCCGAGGCCACCGCCGGCGGTCAGCGGTTCAACAAGCTCGTAGTTTTCGACGAGGCTCACAAGTACATCGACAGCGCCGACCTGGTAGACGGCTTGGTAGAAAGCGTTCGCGAAATGCGCCACAAGGGAATGAGTATCCTGGTGGCGAGCCAGGATCCACCCTCGGTGCCCATCTCGCTGATCGAACTGTCCAACCATATAATCCTGCACAAGTTCAACTCGCCTGCCTGGCTGAAGCACCTGCAGAAGGCGAACGCCGCACTCGCCGACCTGTCCCCGGCGAAGATGACCGCGCTGCGCCCAGGCGAGGCATATATCTGGTCCAGCAAGGCCAGCGACCTGGCCTTCACCCACAGCGCGATCAAGGTTCAGCTGCGACCCAGGATCACCCGACACGGCGGCGGTACGAAGACGGCCATGGACTCATAAGCGACGCAGCCGACGAGCCCAAACAGGTCAGTGTCGTGCGCGTGCGGCATGTGTTACATCAGGCTGTAGTTAGCCTGCGGAACGCGTTGATCTGTTGCCAGATCGTGTCGTGTGGTGCGTCGTGGTCGTCGAGGTTACCAAGGGCCTCGACTGCTGTGATCACGGCCGAAGCGCGGCGACGTTGGTCAGGGTGCTGCTGCCAGTACGCCTGCGGGATCTTCAGCACTGCGGTGAGCAGGTCACCGGGGTAGAAGTCGCCTTCGGCGAGCGGGTTCTGCTCGAGGTGGGTCAGCGCGACGGGGACCAGTACGTCGACGCTCTCCTGCTGGAGCAGCAGGACGCGGAGGTCTTCGGTGTCCATGGCGCCGACTGGTTTGTGGCGCAGCCCGTAGACGGCTTTAATCAGCCGGGTTGCGTCGGCTGGTGGGTTGCCCCAGTGGTGGTCTTCGATCTGCTCGAGGGTGAGCGATTCGTCGACGTCTGGACTGATCCCCACGGCTCCTCGTGTCAGCTGTCGTTTAGGTGAGGCTGCTATCCGCGTGGTACCCACTGCTCACTGTAGTCGAGCAGCTGACTGGCCTCGGACAGCTTGGCCTCGACGCGGGACGGTCTTCCGGCGACAGCCGCGAGTCGCTGAGCTGGCGTTTCAACCGGTTGATCTGGTTCGAGAGGCCGTTCTGGGCCTCCCTGACTTCGGTGACGTGGTCCCAAGGTGTGGCGTCACCCTTTCGGGCGACGACCTCGCCGTTCAACTCGCGGCGGGCTCCGTCGAGGTCCTTATCGGTGAGGTGTTCCTTGAGCCGGTCCGTCTTTGTGGGCTTGGTCGGGGTTGGCGCGTGGTTTGACGGGTTCGACGTGGTCGTCGGTCATGGCGTGTCGAGCGAGGTCACCGACGGCACCGACGGTCATCGTTCCGCCGACGGCGATGCCAGCCGCGGAGACGACGTTCAGCGGTACGCCGGCGATAGCGCCGACGCCGGTGGCGTCGAGGGCGATGCCGGCGCCCTCGCCCGCTGAGCTGATCGCGGTCAGCGCCATGCCGCCGACCGCGGCGGCGGTGTCGACCAGGTGGTTGAACATGGCGTTGCCGAACGAGGCGAGGCTGTTCGCGGCGTGGGTGCCGAGGTCGGCGAGGAAGTTGCCGGCAGCAACCGCAGGCTTCCAGTCACCGAGCGTTTCCGGCAGAGCGCTGACCTTTCAGCGGTGCGCAGGATTTTGAGCGCTATCTCCACCATGCCACTCAGCCGGGCCACGATCTCGGTGCGGTGGCGTGCGATGTGGGCCAGATCGTCGGTGAGGCTGCACAGCCGCGGCTTGAGCGCGTGCTCCCCATCCCTGCGAGTCCCTTCCCAGGGGCAGCCTCGACCTGGCCGGAGTCCCGACAGCCGTGGCTCCCACCGAGCCGCCCCGGTCCGGGCTCATCGCAGTGCTTTCCCGGGTGTGGGATTCCCACGTTGCGTTCCGCGCCGCTGGAGATCCGCAATGGAATTCGCAATGATCGACTGTCTTCGGTACGGCCGATGATTTCGCAGGGTTTTCGCTTGAATTCACCAGAATGCGCAGTAACTCAACTTGCCGTCGCTCCGATGTGACATTGAGACTGTCGTACATGCCTGAACGCGGACCGCCTCGCCAAACACGGTGCATCGGGGGCATCATGGACGAAAGGACACCGCACTACCGAACGTTCGCCGACCTCACTCACGATCAACAAGACGATCTGCTGGCCGACTTGTACGCGGGCGGTTCTTCGCTCGCCGAGCTCGCTCGGATGAGCGGGCTCAGCTACTCCTGGTTACGTCGGCGGTTGCTCAAAGCCGGGGTTGAGCTGCGGTCCCGGTCACGGCCGAGGGAGTCGCCCGTCCCGCCGGAAACACTCGCCGAGGAGTACCGGGCGGGAACGAGCATCCTCGCCCTCGCCGAGACGTACGGGCTTTACTACAAGCGCGTCAGGGAACTCCTGTTGCTTGAAGGTGTCGAGCTGCGCCCGTCCACCCGCGCTAAGCGTGAAGACACCTGAAATGTGTACGAGATCACAGGCTGTCCGTATTGATTCAGCACCGTGTGCGAAGGCGAGTGCACGTGCACGCGCGTTCGAGTGGAATTGTCGGGAAACCGCCGTCGGCTGCGTGGACGCAGGGTAGAACGGAAAGTTCGAGACCTACGGGGAGATCTCGGATGGACGATACACCTGAGCCCACGCCGCCTGTCCAGATTCCGGCACCGGCGGAGGGCTTCGTCGGTCGGGAGACCGCTCTGGACCTGCTGGACCGAGCGTGGTTGCGCCGGGCGGACCGGCCGCCCATCGTGGTGCTGAGCGGCATCGGCGGGGTCGGCAAGACGGCTGCCGCGGTGCGGTGGCTGACCGATCACCGGGAACGGTTCCCCGACGGGCTCCTCCACGCCAGGCTGTCCGGGCCCGGTGGTGCCCCGGTGGCCACCGGCGAGATCCTCTTCGGGTTCCTCGTCACGATCGGTGTCGTTCCCGACACGATCCCGCCGGACCCCGGGCAGCGTTCGGCGATGTTCCGGGCCGCCGCCGCGGGCCGGTACCTCGGCATCCTGCTCGACGACGCGATCTCGGCCGCGCAGGTGCGCGCGTTGCTGCCCGCCACCTCGACGGCGATGGTCGTGGTCACGAGCCGGCGGCAGCTCACCGGCATCGCGATGGACGGCGCGCAGCTGCTCGACCTCGCCCCGCTGACCCCGGACGAATCACGGCGGTTGCTCCGCGAGGTCGTCGGACCGGAGCGGATCGCCGCGGACCCGGACGCCACCGCGACGATCGTCGACATCTGCGGTGGCTTGCCGCTTGCGCTGGGGATCATCGGCGCGCGGCTGCGGGCCCGGCCGCTGCGGAGCATGGCGCGCGAAGCGAACAACTACGCGCGTCATCTCGGCGCCGGCTCCCGCGCACCCGAAGACGTGCGCGAGGTGCAAGCCGTCTTCGACACGTCGTACGCCGAGCTGCCCGACGGAGCAGCCCGCATCTATCGCGCGTGCGGGCTGCACCCCGGCCCGGACGTCTCGGTCGACGCGCTCGCCGACGTCCTCGGCGAGCCGCCCGCGCAGGTCGAGGACGCCGTCGACGCGCTGGTGTCGGTCAACCTCCTGGCCGACGCCGCGGACGACCGCGTCGCCCAGCACGATCTGCTGCGCCGTGACGCTCGCCTGCGCGCCGAACAGGAACTCGAGCCGGCCGACCAGGCCGCCGTCGTGCGCGGCTTCACCCGGTGGTACCTCCGCCGGGCGCAGGCCGCGGACGACTTGATCCACCCCCACCGTCCCCGGCTCGGCGTCACCCCGCCGAGCCGGCACGGCAAGGCGTTCCCCGACCGGGCCGCCGCGGTGGCCTGGTGGCGGCGTGACCTCCGATCGATCCGCGCGGTGGTCGCCGAGGCCGACCGGCGGCGATGGGACGAAGAGCTCTGGCAGCTCTGCGAAGCGTCATGGGGCTTCTTCCTGCACCACCGCGACTACGCGCCCTGGGTTTCGATGCACACAGCCGGGGTGGCCGCGGCGCAGCGGTGCGACGCCCCGTTGGCGGAGGCGAGACTGCGTTCGCAGCTCGGCTTCGCGTACGCGAAACTGCGCCGTTTCGACGATGCCGTCGCACAGAACCTGATCGCGTTGCGTCTCGGGGAGCAGCAGGCGCACGGACCCACCCGAGCGACTGCGCTTTCGCAGCTCGGACGCGCGGCCCGTGGCCAAGGCGACCTCTTCGCCGCGCTCGGGTACTACCGGCGGGCCGCGCAGCTGCAGGACGAGCTCGGGATCCCCCGCGGGGTCGCGTTGTGCCGGCGCCGGTGCGGTGAGGTCCTCGCCGAGCTCGGCCAGGACGAGGAGGCGATCACCGAGCTGACCGCGGCGGCGAACGCCATGGCCGAGCTCGGGGATCCCGTCCAGCACGCGAGAGCCGTCACGGCCATCGCCTCGTTGCGCTCGTCGCGAAGACAACACGATGAAGCCCGGAACGTCCTCCTGGAAGCGTTAGGGGTCATCCGCGATCTCGACTCGCCCTACTACACCGCCGAAGTGCTGTCGGCCCTCGGACAGGTCGAGCTGGAAGCCGGCCACGAAGAGGGCGGCCGTCGTCACCAGGCCGAGGCGCGCGAGCTCTACGCCCGGCTCGGTGACCCACGTGCCGACGACATCGCGGCCCCGGGTCGCGCAGACGCAGCCGCCGGGGAACACGGCGATCGCGGCGCCGGCTCCGGCGGCTGAGGACAACGTCCGTGTCGCCGCCGAGGTCGCCGCCGTGTGGTCCGGCGACGGCCCGCACAACACCAGGTCGCCCGCCTCCCGCCAGGCGCTCGGCGCGTGTTCGGCGACGACCAGCACGTCGGCGATCCAGCCCGGCCGGAGGAGGCGCAGGTGCCAGACACCGGGCACCTGGTCTTCGCGCCGCACCACAACCGCGAGGCGGTCCCGGCCGGTCACGCGACGTCCTTCAGCGGGTTCGGAGCCGATACGAACCGCGTGCACGCCGCACCCTGCGGCTCGGGCAACGCGAGGAGTCCGTAGATCGCCTGCCGGAGAATGGCCGCGGCCTGCCCCGGCCGGGAGGTGATGGCCGCCCGCGTCACCAGGGAAAGCCGACGACTCGCCCTCGAAGCCAGTTCCTCCTGCACGGGCAAGGACACGTCGTAGCGCAGCGCCGGCGCGTTGCGGCACACGAGATCCGCGATGCTGCCGGGCCGAATGGCCGAGCCGCCGTCCGCGGCGACGGTGACCGGCCGGCCGAGCGCCGCCGCGTAGGCGGTGGTCGAGCCGTAGTCACCGATCACCCAGTCGGACGCCACCATCGTCGCCTGCCAACCCCGGTCGGGCGGGATGAGCAGCACGCCGTCACGGAGGCAGTCCGCGAACCACGCGGTGACCTGGCGTCGTCCGTGCACGGTCCAGATGTTCGGGTGCAGGATGGCGGCCACGGCGTAGCGACCGGACGGCAACGCGTCCCGCAGCGCCCGGCAAAGCCGGGGAAGCCGCCCGAACACCGAGTCGGCCGACCAGGTCGAACTGACGGTGACCAGCCGGTGCCCGGGCTCGATGCCCAGCGCGTGCCGGTAGCTGTCCCGCAGCTCGAAGCTCCCGAGCATCTCGTCCAGGCAGATGTCCCCGACCACCTCGGCACGCGGTAGCGCCTCCGGGCACGACCGGCGCAGCGCCCCGAGTTCCGCGTCGGTCGCCAGCCCCAGCACGGCGGGCAGGATCCGCCCGCGGTAGGTCAGCAGGTCCCGGTCGAGCCCGGTCGCCGGATTGGTCGCCGCGCCGGCCTTCCGGCTGTAGCGACGCGACTTGGCCGTCCCGGCGCCGTGTGCGAGCAGCAGGATCGGGCCGTGCAGCTCTTCCAGGTGCCGGTGACTGGCGGCCAGCACCAGGTCGAAGCGGTGGTGCACAGCCTGGTGCCAGGGCAGCACCAGACCGTGCTGTGCCCGGACGAACTCCTCGACGCCGTGCCACCCGTCGCCGGTGTGCGGCACCGTGAACACCGTCTGCACCCGGTGATCCGCCTCCAGCAGCGGCAGCACGTCGAGCAACCGGGTGCCCGCGGTCATGGTGGGCACGACCACCACCGCGTTCCGGCATCCCGGCCTGGTGACCCGGCTATCGGCGTCCAGCCCGATCGGCCCACGAATCCACCTGTCCATGTTCGCGCACCCTCCCGTATTCGTCGCGACCATGCGGCCAGCGTGCAGCGACCGTTCGACAAGGCCCTTGCGTGCGTTGGACAAAAAACTGACAACCGTTCGACAGCCCGTTTCCGGCATGCGTCGTTATGCGCTTGTCATAGCGTTTCCGGGCGACGGGTGGAAAACTCGTCAGGTGGAGCGGGTGGGCCGTGCCACCTCTGCGGGAGGGGACGCAGAATGGAGATCACGTTCGGAATTCTCGGGCAGACGACTATGCGTGTGCACGGGAATCTGAGCGTGAGGTGGACGCACCGGCGCGAACGCAACGTCGTCGCGGCTCTCCTGACCCAGCCCGGGCGGCGGATGTCGATCGACACCCTCGTCGACTGGGCCTGGAACGACGACGAGGAACGGCCACGCGCGCCGAAAGGGGCGCTCTACAAGTGCGTCGGCCGGATCCGTCAGGCGCTCGGCCAGGCGGGAGCACCGGCGAAGATCGTCGCGATCAGCGGGGGTTACCAGCTCGAAATCGATCCGGAACTGATCGATTTCCACGCTTTTCGCTCGGCGATGCGGCGGGCGCACGAACTGAGTGACCGGGACGAGCACCGGGAAGCGTGCGAAACGGCTCGCGCCGCGCTGGCGTTGTGGCGCGACGAACCACTCGCCGGTATCACCTCCGAACCAGCGCGGAATTGGCGGGCATCCGTCACGGCGAATTACTGGGTTCCCGCGAATACGTTCCTGCTCTCGGAACTACTCACCGTCGGCCGCCCGGACGAGGCTTTGCTCCTGCTCGACGAACTGAGCCACGAGTGCGCCACCGAGCTCTGGTTCGCCAAGCTGCGCCTGCAGTCCCTGACCGCCGTAGGCCGCTACGCGGCGCGTAACGAGTACTACCTCGATGCGTACCGGTACTTCCGCAGGATCGGCGACGATCAGGCCGCCGAAGACCTCCGCGCTCTGCAAGAGCACCTGCGTGCGCCCGAACCGCTGGCCGCGGGCGCGGATCCGGGTCCGGCGGAACGGCCCTACGCGCCACCGGCGCCGTTGGGCGAGCTGCCTCGCGACGTCGCCGGTTTCACCGGCCGTGCCGGCGTTCTCGCGGACCTGGACGCCGCGCTGACGCCGGCCGGCCACACCTTCGTGCCGACCGTCGTCGCGGTGACGGGGCCACCGGGCGTCGGCAAGACCAGCACCGTCGTGCACTGGGCCAGGAGGGCGGCAGCGCGTTTCCCCGGTGGCGTCATGCTGATCGACTTGCACGGCGTCGGTCCCGCGCCGCGAGTCGAGCCCGCCGACGTCGTCGGCGCCCTGCTGTCCGCGTTGAACTACCCGGTCGACCAGATCGTCGGCGCGGCCGGGCGGGCCGCCCGCCTGCGCAGTCTCCTCGGCGATCGGCCGATGCTGATCGTCCTGGACAACGCCGAGGACACCGCGCACATCGAGCCGCTGCTCGGTGTGCTGTCCGACTGCGCCGTGATCGTCACCGCGCGGCGGCGGCTGAAAGCCCTCGCCCGGCGGCACCAGTGCCCCATCCTCACCCTCGCGCCGCTCTCCGCCGAAACGTCGGCCGAGCTGATCCGCCGCCGGCTGGGCGATCGGTCGATGCGCGAACCGGAGGCGGTCGCGAACCTCGCATCGCTGTGCAACGGGTTCCCCCTGGCGTTGACCATCGTCGCCGAACGAGCCGCCAGCCGGGCGGGCAGCCGGTTGCAAACCGTCGTCGAGCAGCTCCGCGACCCGGCCACGCTGCTGAGGATCAGCGACGACGGCGACGGCGAGGAGATGAACCTGTACCAGGTGTTCTCGTGGTCCTACCAGTGCCTCGAATCGCTCGCGCGGCACGTCTTCCGGGTGTTCGGGCTGCACCCGGGACCCGAGGCCGGTGTCGAGGCGCTGGCGTCCGCGGCCGGCGTCTCGGTCGCGGAAGGCCGGCGGGCGCTGGACCTGCTCGTCGCGGCTCATCTCGTCCAGCAACCGGGCGACGGCGACCGCTACCGCATGCACGACCTGTTCCACCACTTCGCCCGCGCGCTGAACACGCCGGGCACGCCGGTCGACGGGCCGCGCCGGCGGATGGTCTCCTACTACCTGCACACGGCCCACAACGCGCACCGGATCGTCCACCCGAACGGGCACGGACCGAAGATGCCTCCCGTCGAGCCGGGGTGCCGGCCCGACCGCTTCACCGATCCGCTCGCCGCGATGCGCTGGTGCTTGCGCGAGCGTGCCAACCTCACGACGATGGTCAAGTTCGCGGCCGAACACGGCCTTCACGAGCTCGCCTGGCGGTTTCCGCACGTCACCGGCGGGATCCTGAACCGCTTCGGGTACTTCGACGACGTGATCGCCGGTCTGACCATCGCGGTCCGGTCCGCCGGCGCGTCGGGGGACGACCTCGCTCGCATGGCCTGCCTCAACGACCTCGGCTACATCCACCTGCTCACCGGGCACGACGCGGTCGCGGAGATCCCTCTGCGCCAGGCGCTCGAACTCGCGACGGCGCACGCCGTCCCGTTCGCCGTGGTCACCGTCAAGCTCAACATGGGGCACCGGCACCGGCACGCGGGACGGCTCGGTCAGGCGGCTGCGCTGTACGAAGAGTGCGCCGTCGCCGCCCGGGAAATCGGGGACGACGAACGGCAGGCCAAGGCCGAACACAATCTGGCGAAGACGCTGGCCGAGCTCGATCAGCCGTATCGGGCGCTCGAACACCTGCGGCGGGCGCTGCTCCTGCGGCGGGACCTCGCAGATGCGGCAGCGCTGGTGGAAACGCACACCGAACTCGTCGGCGCATACACCGATCTGGCCGAATTCGATTCGGCGCACGCGCACTGCCGCGAGGCCATTCCGTTGCTGGAAAAGGTGCGTGACTTGTCGGCGGTCATGCGGCTTCACACCGCGCGAGCCCAATTGGCTCTCGCTGAAGGACGCCTCGACGACGCCTTGGGATTCGCGAACGAAGCGGTGGTCTTCGCCGAGCGGTCCCGCACCGCGACCGGCGAAGCCCGCGCGCTCACCGCTCTCGGCCACGTCCTGGCACGGCGGGGCGACCTGGAACCGGCACGAACCGCCTGGAACCGTGCCGCCGGACTGTACCGCGACCGGGAACGTCACCGCCGTGCCGAGCGGGTCGAGCGGTACCTGACCGAGCTCGGCGCCGCGACCGAGATCCCGGACGCACGGATCAGCGACGAAGACACGGTATCCCTGCCTGCCCCGCCCCGGCGGCGCTCTTCTTAGCCTCCGAAAGAGTGGTCACCGACCGTTCGTGGGCTCTAACTATTCGTCTCCGTGGCGCAAGCGTGCAGGTGTAAGCCACTATCGAGCAAGTGAGATCCACTGAGGGATTTACGGACACAACTGTAGGTAACTGGATCTTGGGAAAAGGGTTGCGTCCACGGCGCTGTCTGTCCTAGTCTCCCAGTCAATGCGAGCGCGACACTCGGGATTCCTCTGGCTGTCAGTGCTCAGTAATATTTCCGATGGTTGCATTCCGAAAGGGAATTGATGTTCCACTGGCTTTGGTTTTGGTGTTAGGGCGTTCGAGGTGCTCGGCCAGGCTGAGCACCTCGAGCTCACGGCTACTGTGAGCGGAGCACCAATCCCGGGCGACAGGCGGTGAACATGGACGCGACCAGGCGGCTGATCGTCCTCCGGCACGCCAAATCGGACTGGTCCGACGACCTCCCCGACCACGAACGTCCCCTGGCTCCACGCGGGATCCGCGACGCCCCCAAGCTCGGCCGGTGGCTCGCCGAAAACGGCTACCTCCCCGAGCACGTCCTCTGCTCGACCGCCCGCCGCACGAGGGAAACCTGGGCGCGCGTCAGCGAGACGCTTCCGGAGAACTCGCCAGTCGAGTACGACGAAGACCTCTACGGCGCCGGTCCCGAGGAGTTCCTCAAAGCCGCCCGTCGGGTTCCGCCTGAAGTCACCACCCTTGCCCTCGTCGGGCACGAGCCCGGCGTCAGCGAACTGACCCTGGACCTCGCCGGCTACGGCGATGACACCCGGTTGGTCCAAGCCAAGTTCCCGACCGGCGCCGCGGCCGTGCTCCTCACCGCCGACACCTGGGCGAACCTCGGCGCCGCGAAGCTCGAAGCCTTCTTCCGTCCGCGCGACTGACTTCGGCAAGGGCATTGCCGAAGTGAAGTTCACATGCGTACTCTCCATTCACTCACAGGTTTGATGTTCATATTTGTGAATGGAGCGGACATGGTTCTCCGCCACACCGTCGTGGCCGCGCTCGCCGTCGCGGGCATCGTCACCTCTCTTGCGACGCCCGCCGAGGCCGCGGCGACGTCGCACGGCTGCACCGTCCCGGTCATCGGCGCGATCTGCGCGCCGCAAACCGCCGTTCTCGACGGCAACCAGCTGCTGCGCACGAAGTTCGCCGCCCTCGTCGGGGAACGGACGGCCAAGACCGCCCTCGGCAATCTGCTCCAGCAGGCCAAGACCGACCTCACCGCCGGGCCCTGGAGCGTCACCACCAAGAAGCAGGTCCCGCCCAGCGGCGACAAGCACGACTACCTCAGCCTCGCGCCCTACTGGTGGCCCACCACCGCGCCGACCGCCGAAAACCCGTGGGGCTGCCCGTTCGTGCAGAAGGACGGCCAGCGCAACCCCGTCGTCGACGAGATCACCGACCACGCCTACCGCGGCGACGCCTTCGCCGCGATCTACCGGCTCGCCCTCGCCTGGTACTACACCGGCGACGCGCGCTACGCCCAGCGCGCGGCCCTCGACCTGCGTACGTGGTTCCTCGACGCGGCCACGAAGATGAACCCGAACATGAACTACGCCCAGGGCATCCCGTGCAAGGTGGACGGCCGCGGCATCGGCATCATCGAGTTCTCCTACACGCTCACCCAGGTCGTCGACGCCACCGCGATCCTCGCCACCGGCGCCCCGGGCTGGACGAACACCGACCAGGCCGGCATGACCGGCTGGTACTCGCAGTTCCTGACCTGGCTGCGCACCAGCAAGAACGGCACCGACGAGGCCAAGGCCCAGAACAACCACGGCAGCTTCTACGACATGCTCGCGGCGGCGCTCGCGCTCGGCACCGGGCAGCGGGACCTGGCGAAGACCATCACCCAGGACGCCGGGTCGAACCGCATCGCGGCGCAGATCGACGCCGACGGCTACCAGCCCGCCGAAGCGAGCCGGACGCGCAGCTGGCACTACTCCAACTTCAACCTCGTCGCCCTGACGCGGCTCGCGCAGATCGGCAAGCACGTCGGCGTCGACCTGTGGCACTACACCGCACCCAGCGGCGCGACGCTCTTCAAGGCCGTCGACTTCCTGATCCCGGGCGCGACGACGGGTCAGTGGTCCTACCCCGAGCTGGACTTCCGGCAGTACGCCGCGCTCGACGTCCTGCACGCGGCGGCCGACGCCGGTGACAAAGCCGCGCGGACGGCGTTGCCGCGCGTGCCCGTGCAACCGGGTGGTGACCTCTACCCGGTCCGGCCCGCCGCGGAACAGCTCGACGACATTTCGACGTCCTGACGAGAAATGGGCCCGGCCAAGTGGCCGGGCCCATTTCCGGCGGGAATCAGACGCCCGCGACCTGCGAAATCCAGCTGCGATAACGCGTGATGTTCGTGTATGCCGTGTTGTTGGACCGGTCGCTGGTCGATGCGACGCCGACCTGGCGGCCGGAGGCGAACATCGGGCCGCCCGAGTCGCCGCCGGCGGTGATGCCGTTGACTCGGTTCGCGCACACCGCGACGCCGCCGGTGTAGTCGCTGCAGCCGATCGAATTCACGCGCACCGTCGCGACCTTCAGGTACCGCGACTGGCAGTTGATCTCGGAGCCGCACTGGCTGGTCGCGCCCCAGCCGTAGACCGAGACGTTCTGGCCGACCGAGACGTCACCGACGCTGCCGAGCGGCGAGTACGTGGCGTTCACCGAGGTCGTCAGCCGGACGATCGCCAGGTCGGCGCTGCCCGGGTAACGCGTGATGGTGGAGCCGGTGGCCATCGTCCCGCCGCTGGACTGGTCGAGGCTGCCGATCCGGAACGTGTACGTCCCGGAGCTGCTGACGCAGTGCTTCGCGGTCAGGATGTACTGCGGCGCGATGATCGTCGCGGTGCAGTTCTGCTGGCCGTTGACGAACAGCCGGGCCGCCCAGGGGCCGCTCGAGGCGGTGCTGCCACCGATGATCGACGGCTGGGCCTGCGGGGTGGTCTGGGCCGCCGCGGGGCCGCCGAGGCCGACGACGGCCAGCGCGGTACTCGCGGCGAGCAGCACGAACTTCCCGAATTTCACGTTCACTCCTTTTCGTGCGGAGAGCCCGCACGCGAAAGCCGGTGGGGACCGAACGAGAAGAGTGTCCGAGTTTTCGGGGAATGTCCGGAACCGACGAAAGTCCGGTGGCGTCCGTATTTATTTCGCCGGATGGACTACGTGCTGTTCCCGTAGTGTTCCGCGGTCAGCCCGCGGCGAGGTGGGGCGCGGCGTCAGGCCGTGACCTCGGCCGGCGCGGTGCGGCGCAGCCAGTACAGGCCGACGACCGGCAGCACCAGCGGGATGAACAAGTAGCCCTCGCCGTAGACCGACCAGACGGTCGGGTGCCGGAACGCGGCCGCGTCGACCAGGCTGAGCGTGCCGATGGTCAGCACGCCGAGCAGCTCGATCGAGCAGGCGGCCAGCGCGACGCGCCACCAGGCGTCACCGCGCTTGGCCAGCGCGATCGTCGCGACGATGTAGACGACCGCGGCGAACGCCGACAGCAGGTAGGCCAGCGGTGCTTCGTGGAACTTCGTGCCGATCTGGACGCCGGCGCGCGACGTCGCGGCCAGCGCGAAGATCGCGTACACGGCGACGAGCACCCGCCCGGGGCCGGAGGCCGTCCTACGCTGTTGCTCCACTCCACACCTCGTTCAGTCGCAGCACCATCACCGGGATGGCCAGGCAGGCGATGCCGAGCACGACGGTGCTCGACCGGCTCCGCTCGGCCAGCGCCCAGGCGGCGCCGACGGGCAGCACGACCAGGGAGCCGATCAGGTAGGCCAGGTAGGTCGCCAGGCTGCCCGGCTTGTCACCGCCGGCGAGCAGGACGATCCCGATCACCAGCTGGACGACCAGCAGCACCTCGACGACCGCGACGCCGATCAGGAGCGGGTTGTCCGGCAGCCGGTTGCGGGCCGACTGGACGAAGCTCCAGAGCGCGACGAGCGTGGCCGCCCCGGCGACCGTCACGGCGAATCCGAAGATCACCCGTTCCTCCTTCCGGTCAGCCGGCCGCCAACTTACTCCGTGGCGCCGGTGGGCCCGTTCGCCGAGGTGCCCGGGGCGTGGCGTGGGCCACCCGCGCCGTTCCACAGTGGATAATCGGGTGCCGACGAGGTGTGCCGGCGCCTCGAAAGTTGATCACCGGAACGTCTTGATGGCATTCTGCCAATTCGCCGGTTTATTCCGGGTAATCCTTGTGTGGACCTGGGGGAATGTCGGAAAAAGCTTCGTGTTACACCCCGACAGGGTGGTTGGCGATCAGCCAAGAATTACGCTGGGTTCGGCTACCGACTGGTAAGTGACCTTTTTGCCTACCTCGGATAGCCCAGTTGAACCGCCGGGTTGGCGGATAGGCGTGAGGGCGTCCGGCATGGGGGAATATTCCTCGTCCCGGAGCCGCGGCGCCCCGGGAGAACGTACGAAGGGGTATCTTCCGATGGACCTGCGCTACGAAGCTTATTGCTTCGCCGACCCGTTGTTCTACGACGAACAACAGGAAATCGGTGCGCCGGTCGACGATTTCTCCCAGGCGCTGCCGGCGCCGGCGGGCTGGGTCACCGCCGATCGCGGGGTCTGGCGGGCCCTGCGGCCCGAAGGTCGCCTGCTTCCCGGCCAAGGGTGGAAGATCCACGTTTCCGCTGGCCTGGACAACGCGCGGCGCGTGCTCGTGCAGGTGCACGAGTACTGCGTCGAGCACGGGATCTCCTACAAGCACCTCCGCTCGCCGATGATCCTGCTCGCCCGGAATTCGAAATACGCTCCCCGTGACGGCAGCGCCAAGCTGATCACCATTTACCCGGCTGACGAGGACGAGCTGGAGCGTGTTCTGGAAGATCTGGCGGCCCGGCTCGAGGGTGAGCACGGTGCCTATATCCTGAGCGACCTCAGATACGGTGCCGGCCCGCTCTACGTCCGTTACGGCGGATTCGCCGAACAGTGGGTGGAGCACGACGGCAACCGCGTCCTGGCCATCCGCAAGCCGGACGGCAGGCTCGTGCCGGACAAGCGGGAACCGACGTTCTCCGTCCCCGACTGGGTGAAGATTCCGGCTTGTCTGCAGAGCAGCGTCGCCGCGCGCAAGGGCGGCGACCCGGCGCAGTTCCCCTACCGGGTGACGCGCTCCCTGCACTTCTCGAACGGCGGCGGCGTCTACCTCGCCGACCCCAAAGCGGGCGGCGACGAGGTCGTCCTCAAGGAAGCCCGGCCGTACGCCGGCCTGGACAAGGCGCGCATCGACGCCGTCGAACGGCTGCGCCGCGAGCACGAGGTGCTCGACCGGCTGGCCGACGTCCCCGGCGTGCCGCGGGTGTTCGAGCACTTCACGGTCTGGGAGCACCACTACCTGGCCATGGAGTACATGCCGGGCAACTCGCTGGGCAACTGGCTGGCCCGCAACTACCCGCTGACCAGGCGCGGCACGACGGACGCCGACCTCGCCGCGTACGCCAAGCGCGCGCTGGACGTCGTCGCCCGCGTCGAGCGGACGATCGAGGCGATCCACGCCCGCGGCGTCGTCTTCGGCGACCTGCACCCGCTGAACATCCTCATCGACGAGGACGACGGCGGCCGCGTCTCCCTGATCGACTTCGAGATGGCGTTCGACGTCGAGTCCGGCGACCGCCCGGCGCTGGGCGCGCCGGGGTTCCGCGCCCCGGCCGACCGCGTCGGCTTCGAGATCGACGAGCACGCGATCGCGGCGTTGCGGCTGTGGCTGTTCCTGCCGCTCTCGCAGCTGATGGAGCTCGCTCCGTCGAAGCTGCGCGGCATCGCCGACTTCGCCGAACGCCGGTTCGCGCTGCCCGCGGGGTACGCGGACGCCGCAGTCGCGGTGCTGGCCCCGCGTGACGTCCCCGCGGAGCCGGCACCGGTCCACACGGAGCTCGACCAGGAGAAACCCGACTGGCCGCTGGTCCGCAAGCAGATCGCCGAAGCGATCCTGGCCAGCGCGACGCCCGAGCGCCAGGACCGGCTGTTCCCCGGCGACATCGAGCAGTTCCGGGTCGGCGGCGCCTGCTTCGGCGTCGGCGCCGCGGGCGTCCTGCACGCCCTCGACGTCATCGGCGCCGGCCGGTTCCCCGAACACGAGCGCTGGCTGATCGATTCGGTCCGGCGTGAACCGCCGGCCCGGCCCGGCTTCTTCGACGGCAGCTACGGCATCGCCTACGTGCTGGAGAACTTCGGCCACCACGCCGAGGCGACCAAGCTGCTGGCATCGTCCGCACGGCTCGTCGAGCAGACGACCGACCACGCCCTGGAGGGCGGCCTCGCCGGCATCGGGCTGACGATGCTGCACTTCGCGACCGTCCGGCAGGACAACGAGTTCGGCCGCCAGGCGCTGACCACGGCCGTCCGGCTGGCCGAGGCGCTGGAAACGGCGGCGCCGCCGGGGAACTTCGCCCGCGCCGGCCTGCTGTCCGGCTGGTCCGGACCCGCGCTGCTGTTCATCCGGCTCTTCGAGCGCACGGGCGAGCCGGCGTGGCTGTCTTTCGCCGACCAGGCGCTGACCCGCGACCTCGAGGAGTGCGTCGAGTCCGACGACGGCTCACTCCAGGTCCGCGACGGCGCGGCCCGGACGTTGCCCTACGCCGGCATCGGCAGCAGCGGAATCCTGCTGGTCGCCGAGCAGCTGGCCCGGCACCGCCCGGACGCCGAAGCCTGCGAGAGCCTCCCCGGCCTGCGCGAATCGTGCCGCGGCGAGTTCGTCATCCACCCCGGCCTGCTGTTCGGCCGGTGCGGGCTGGCGGTCGCGCTGAGCATGAACCCGGACCCGTCGCCGCCGATCCGCGCGGCGATCGACCTGCACCTGGCGCGGCTGGCCTGGTACGCGGTGCCGTTCAAGGGCGGCCTCGCCTTCCCCGGCAACCAGCTGCTGCGCCTGTCGATGGACGTCAAAACCGGCAGCGCGGGGATCCTCCTCGCGCTCGCCGCCCTCCTGGACGGCAAGGAGGTGCTGCCCTTCCTGGGCGGCACGCCGTCCCCCCAGACCACCGGTCGTTGACCGGCGGACCCCGAAGGAAACGAAGGAAGGAACACCGATGGAACTCGTTCTGGACCTGCAGGCCATGGAGACCCCCGAGGTGCTCGACGGCGGCCACGGTGGCGGCGGCGGCGGCACGTCGAACCTGAGCCTGCTGGCCTCCTGCGCCGACAGCACCATCAGCCTGCTGACCTGCCACTGACCTGGCGGATCGCCGGCAAGTAGTGCCTAGGTGAACGGTGCGGGAGCGGCACAGGCCAAGTGCGCCGCTCCCGCACCTTCATTGTGGCCCCGGTACCGCCTCGGCGGCACCTCGTCCGAAGGAGTGAGATGCGCGGCCCCGCCGATCGGTTGCTGGCCAGGGTGGCCGGACTCGATCGCCCCCGGCTGGCCGCCGTCGTGGGTACCGCGCTGGTCGCCACCGCGGCCGGCCTGCTCCTTCCCGGCGCGCTCGCGGCAGCGGTCGACAGCGTTGTCGCGGGCCGCCCGAGCTGGCCCGAAGTCTCCTGGCTGCTGCTGGTCGGCGGCGCGGAGATCGCGGCCGACGTCGTGGGCGGCATCCTGACCACGCGCCTCGCGGCGACGGCGTCGGCGTGGCTGCGCCGCACGGTGTCCGACAAGCTCTTCACGCTCGGCGCCCGTTCCCGCTTCGCCGAGGGCGACGCGATCAGCCGCCTCACCGGCGACTGCGTCGGCGCCGGCGGCATCGTCACGATCGTCATCCAGTGCGGCTCGATGCTCGTCATCTCCACCGGCGCGGTCGTGCTGCTGGCCCTCCTGGACTGGCGGCTCGCACTCGTCTTCTTGGGCAGCATCCCGTTCGCGTTGCTGCTGGCGCGCAGCCACCTCCGCCGCACCGCCGACGACGTCCTCACCTACCAGCGGGTTTCCGGCGAACTCGCGGCCCGCATGGTCGACGCGGTCGCCGGCCTCCGCACCATCGCCGCGTCCGGCACCGCCGACCGTGAGGCCGAGCGGGTCCTGCGCCCTTTGCCGAGGCTGACGCTCGCCGGCCAGGGGCTTTGGCGTACCCAGGCCCGGATGGTCTGGCGCGCCGGCCTGCTGACGCCGGCGGTGGAGCTGTCTGTGCTGGCCGCGGCCGGCTTCGGCGTCCTGGCGGGCCGGCTCAGCATCGGCGACGTCGTGGCGACCCTCGGCTACGTCGCCCTCGGGCTCGGCCTGGTCACCCAGATCCCGCTGCTCACCATGCTGTCCCGGGCGCGCGGCTGCGCCGAGCGGCTCGTCGAGGTCCTTGACGAGCCCGAACCCGTGCCGGGCAAGCTCCCGCTCCTGCCCGGCGACGGCACCATCGACCTCCGCCACGTCGGCGTCACGGGCGCGCTGACGGAGATCGACCTCCGCATCGACGGCGGCACGTTCCTCGCGGTCGTCGGTCGTTCTGGCGCGGGGAAGTCCGCGCTGGCGGGCGTGCTCGGCGGCTTGATCACGCCTGACGAGGGCCAGGTCCTCCTCGACGGTTGCCCGCTCGAGCGTCTCCGCCGCGAGGAGTTGCGCGCGGTCGTCGGCTACGCCTTCGAACGCCCCGCGCTGCTCGGCGCCACGGTCGCCGACGCGGTCGGCTACGGCTCCTGGGCCGGCGAGTCCGCCATCCGCAACGCGTGCCGGATCGCGCAGGTCGACGAGGTCGTGGTCCGCTTGCCTGACGGCTACCGCACGCCGTTGACCGAGACGCCGCTGTCGGGCGGCGAAGCCCAGCGGCTTGGCCTGGCCCGCGCGATCGTGCACAACCCGCGCGTCCTGATCTTCGACGACGCCACGGCCAGCCTCGACACGGTCACCGAGGCCGCGGTCGAGCGCGCCGTGGCCGACGCTTTGCCCGGCCGTACGCGTGTCGTCGTTACTCATCGCGCCGGCACCGCCGCCCGAGCCGACCTGGTGGTTTGGCTCGAAGAGGGCCGGATCCGCGCGGTGGCTCCGCACGCCGCGCTCTGGCAGGAGCCCGGATATCGGGGCGTCTTCACGGAGGACGACGAGTGAGCCTGCGCCGGTTGTACTGGTCCGCTCTCGCCGGGCAGTGGCGTGGCGGTGTCGTGCTGCTCGTGTGTTCGCTGCTCGAAGGCGTGCCTGCCTTCTTTTCGGGACGGCTCGTCGAGTTGTCGGTCGACCGCGGATTCTCAGTCGGTGACCCGGCCGCCGGCCTCGGCTGGCTGGCGTTGTTCGGACTGGCCGCCGTCCTCGGCGCGTTCGGTGCGCGGATGGTGTGGCACCAGCTCGGCAAGGTGGTCGAGCCGTTGCGCGACGCTCTGGTGACCGCCGTCGTCCGCGGCGTGCTGCATGACGAGTCCCCGCCGCGCAATCAACCGGACTCCAGCGGCGTCGCTCGGATCACCCAGCACGTCGAGGTGGTCCGCGATGCGACCGCCGGACTGCTGGTCCAGGCCCGCGGCATGCTCGTGACCACAGTCTCCGCACTCGCCGGCCTCGTGACGGTCGCAGGCGCACTGGTCATCCCGGTCGCGGTGCCGGTGGTTGTTTCGCTGGTCGCGTTCGTCTGTCTTCTGCCTTCTCTTGCCCGTCGGCAGCGCGCGCTGGCGTTGGCCGACGAGCACACCGCCGCGACGGCCGGTGCGTCCCTGGCCGGGATGCGCGACATCGTGGCGTGTGGTGCGGAGCCGATCGCCGCGCTGGCGATGTACGACGCGGTCGACGAGCAGGCGAACGCCGCGATCCGGGTGGCGCGGTCGAGTGCCCTCCGGGCGCTGGTGATCTCGCTCGGCGGCTTCGTTCCGTTGCTTCTCGCGCTCGCGTTGGCGCCAGGACTGGTGGCTCGTGGTGAACTGACCGCAGGCGCGGCTCTGGGCGCGTTGGTCTACCTGGCCACGACGATGCAGCCCGCCCTTCGCGGACTCGCGGCCACTGCTGGCACCGTCGTCCTCCGGTTGCTGGTCGCGCTCCGCAGGCTGGCGGAGACGGCCGAGCTGCCCGACGTGTACGACGGCACGGCGATCCCGCGCGGCACCGACATCCAGGTCCATGGCTTGACGTTCGGCTGGGGTGCGGCTTCTGAGCCCGTGGTCCGTGGGTTGGACCTGAGTCTGCGGCCGGGGGAGCACCTAGCCGTCGTCGGGCCGAGTGGCATCGGCAAGTCGACATTGGCCGGCTTGTTGACAGGGATGCTGACGCCACAGGAGGGGCGGGTCCTGCTGGGCGGCGTCCCGGTCCGGGATGTGCCCGCGGCACTCCGCCACGAGCTCGTGGCGCTGATCCCGCAGGAGGCTTACGTCTTCGCGGGAACCGTGCGGGACAACGTCGGCCTTTTTGCTTCGTCCGCTTCGGACGACACGCTTTCGTCAGCTTTGGACGCGGTGGGCGCGGGCGCGTTGCTGCAGCGCCTTGGCGGCCTCGACGCCGAGATCGGTCACGGCGGCGAAGGAATCTCCGCAGGCGAAGCGCAGATGCTCGCGCTGGCCAGGGTCTACGCCAGTTCGGCGGAATTCGTGATCCTCGATGAAGCCACCTCCCATCTCGACCCGGTGTCGGAAGCCCGCGCGGAACGGGCCTTCGCCGCGCGGGGTGGTGTTCTGTTGGTTATCGCACACCGGCTTTCGTCGGCTTTGCGTGCGGATCGCGTACTCGTCATGGACGGCCGCGAGACCGCTCTGGGCCGCCACGCCGACCTGATGACCAGGTCGGCGCGGTACGCGGAACTCATGCAGGCCTGGACGACACCGGTGACTGGGGAGTCAGCCACCGGTGCTGGACCGGAGGGCCACGCAGGCGACCGACCGGCCCCCGGTACCGGGGGCCGGCGGCCTGCAGGCAGTCGTGGGTCTGTTGACGGGGCGCCTACCGGCAACAGCCCCACATCCAGTGCGCCTCCGTCACTGGGCACGGCAGCTGCGACCGCCGCCGGGGCGCCTTCCGGCGACGGGGCAGCAGCTGCTGGTGGTCCGCGTGGTGTCACAAACTCCGTGGCCGACATGCCTGCCGGCGACGGACCTGCGACCGGGTCGCCTTCTCACAACGGTGCCACCGGATCGACGCCTAGGTCGCCATCCGTGTCGCGAGCCGCTCGAGTGAGCTGACCACCCGTCCACTATGGACCGATTTCGTGCGCTTCCCAGCTTATCGCCGTCGAGGGGGTGGGGAAGCCCTCGATGTGAATCTGTGGACAACTCGCCGAGTTTCCGACTGCCTGTGGACAACTCGCGACGATCGGCCGGTTCTGTCGGTGCCGTCGTGCATGATCGGAAGCGCGGGAAGAACCCGGCCGGAAACCGGCACCGTCAAAGAGGAGGTGAAACGCTGGCGGTGGACGTTATCCGGGCTGTAGTGCTTCCAGCGCCTCGCGCAGCTTGCCGGAGACCGGCGTCGGCCGGCGGGACTCGCGGTCCACGAAGACGTGCACGAAGTGCCCTTCCGCGACCAGGGACTCGTCGGCGGCGTACATGCCGATCTCGTAGCGCACGCTGGACTTCCCGAGGTTTGCCACACGCAGACCCACCCGCAACGCACCAGGAAAGGAAACCGATGAGTGATATCCGCAGTGCGACTCGACGCACAGCCCGATCACCTCCCCGGCTTCGATGTCGAGCCCGCCCTGCTCGATCAGCCACGTGTTGATCACGGTGTCCATCAACGAGTAATGCACCACGTTGTTGACGTGCCCGTAGACGTCGTTGTCCTTCCAGCGCAACGGAACCGTCTGCCAGTGCGGGTAGCCCGTCACCACAGCGACACCGACTCGCGCAGGATGCCGGACAGGTCTTCCGCGGACGCCTCGCGGGGTGCGGTCGCCAGCAACCGTTGCTGCTTCAGCGTTCCCTCGACCAGGGAGTCCACATCGGACTCCGTGTAACCGACGGCGCCGATGCCGTCCGGGATGCCGATCTGCCGCATCAGGTCGATCAGCACCGCGGGCAGGTGGTCGGCGAAGTCGCCGGGCCACTCGAAGTCGGGCGCCAGCAGGCGTGCGACGCGCAGGTGGCGGTCCGGCGCCGCGTCGAAGGTGAAGCGGAACGCGGCGGGCGCGGTCAGCGACACGGCCATGCCGTGCGGCACCATGGGTTCTTTACCCGGGTAGCCGTCCGGGTGGAAATCGCGGACCTGGCCGGCGATCGGGTACGCGTTGGCGTGCGGGATGTGCACGCCGGCGTTGCCGAAGCCGAGCCCGGCGAACGTCGCGGCCAAGGCCATGGCCTCGCGCGCCTTGAGGTCTTCGCCGTCGCGCACCGCGGCGGGGAGGGCCCACGACAGCAGCCGCAGCGACTGCTCGGCGAACATGTCGGCCAGCGGGTTCGAGCCGCAGTACGGCACGCGCTGCTCCGGGCGCTTGCGCTCGAACTCGGTGTACGGCTTCGCGGTGTAGCTCTCGGCGGCGTGACAGAGGATGTCCATGCCGCTGGCGGCGGTCACGCCGGCCGGCTGGCTGACGGTGAGGCGCGGATCGACGACGGCGAGGGTGGGGCGCAGCCGCAGGTGGCTGATCCCGCTCTTGACGCGCAGGGAAAGCACGTCCAGAACGCAGACCGTGGTGCTCTCCGAACCGGTGCCGGTGGTGGTGGGGACCGCGACCAGCGGCTTCAGCGGGCGGTCCGGCGCGCGGCCGCCGCCGACCGGCGCGTTGACGTAGTCCATCAGCTCGCCGTCGTTGCTGGTCAGCAGGTTCGCGGCCTTCGCGGTGTCGATGGCCGACCCGCCGCCGACGGCGACGAAGGCGTCGTACGGGCCGGTTCCGCGCGCGAAGTCAACCGCCTTCTGCATGCTGACATCGGTGGGTTCGACGTGTACGCCGTCGAAGATCTCGGCCTCGATGCCGTAGCCCGCGATGCCGTCGGCGATGCGGCGCGGCCAGCCGGTCGCGACGACCTGCGGGTCCGTCACGACGAGCACGCGGTGCGCGCCGTACTGGGTCAGGTCGTAACCGATCTCGTCGCTGGCGCCGGTGCCGTACTTCAACGCCGGTGCGCCATAAGTAAAAACGGTTTCATGTTCGGTCGCGGTCAAGACTGCGGTCCTCGCTCCCTTGATCGGCTAGCAGTCGGTCAAAGCGGACATTCAGTCCATCCTTACCGGGTTTCGGCGAAGATCACTTGACTGCACTGAACGGTGCCCGCCTAAGCTCTCCTCATTAGATACCAACTGGGAGCGACCGTCGCCCAGACGGCCGTGCGGATCCTGACCGAGGCGCGTGTCCGCCGTGTGTACGCGGTGGTCGGTGAGTCGTTCCTCGAGCTGCTCGATGCTTTGCAGCGCGAGCGGGAGATCACCGTGGTCTCGGCGCGTCACGACGCCGGCGCGGCCTTCATGGCGGAGGCCGAAGGCAAGCTCACCGAACGGCCCGCCGTGCTGCTCGCCAGCCGGGGGCCGAGTGCGGCGAGCCTGGCGATCGGCGTCCAAACGGCGTACCAGGACGAGACGCCGATGGTCGTCTTGCTGGAGACGCCGGCGAGCGGACCGGTGCCGTTGTCGTCGGGGGAGCTGCCGACCTCGGACCTGACGGCCATGTTCGAGTCGATCGCCAAGTCGACTCTGCGGGTGACCGACCCGGACAGCCTGCCGGGGCTGCTCGCGCACGCGCTGACGACGTCGCAGGAGGGGCGACCGGGGCCGGTCGTGCTCGGTGTGCCCTGCGACGTCTGGGGCATGCCCTACGACGCGGCGAAACCGATGGCGCGAGTGCGGCCGCCGGCGTCGGGCACGTTGGGCCGTTCGGCGGACGCCGTCGCGCAACTGGTGGACGAGGCGAAGTACCCCGTGGTCATCGTCGGCGGGCGGGCGCGGTCGGCGCGCGACGAACTGATCGCGGTCGCGGACGAGCTCGCTCTGCCCGTCTACAACGCCTTCCGGCGGCAGGACGCCTTCCCGGAAAACCACGCGCGGTACGCCGGCCACCTCGGGCTCGGCATCCCCGCGCGGCAGCTGGACGCCTTGGAACGTGCTGACTTGGTGCTCGCGCTCGGCACGCAGCTCGACGAGGTGACCACGCAGGCCTACCGCTACCCGACCGCCCAGCAGACGCTGGTCATGGTCGGCACCGGGATCGACGTCAGCCCGAAGCGGCGCGGCCTCACTTTCCGCGTCGACTCCGAGGTCGAGCCGTTCCTGCGAGAGCTGCGCGAGGTCGCTTCGCCGCGGACACGGCGGGCGTCCGCAGCGAACGCGGCGGTCCACACCTTCATGACGCCGCCGGACACCAGCGGCAACACGCGGGTGCACCCCGTCGACGTCGTCCGCGCGTTGCGAAAACTCGCGCCCGAGGACACCATCGTGACCAGCGACGCCGGCAACTTCGCGCAGTTCATGCACCGGTATTGGTGCTTCACCGCGCCGCGCAGCCAGCTCGGCCCGAGCAACGCCGCGATGGGCTACGCCGTGCCGGCCGCGGTGGCGGCGAAACTGGCCGAGCCGCGGCGGACCGTCGTCGCGATGGTCGGCGATGCGGGTACGTTGATGACAGGGCAGGAGATCGAAACGGCGGTCCGGTACCGGGCGCCGGTCATGGTCGTCGTCTTCCAGAACGGCGTGCACGGCGCCCTCGCCATGCACCAGGCCCGCACGCACGGGCGGCTGTCCGGGGTGTCCATCCCGCTGACCGACTTCGCGTCGTGGGCGCGTGGACTCGGCGCCGCTGGGTACACGGTGGACGACCGGGAGGAGCTCGAGCCGATCATCGCCAGCGCGCTGGTGCGGCAGCGGCCGTGCGTCATCGACGTGCGGACGGACCCGGACGTCGTGACCCCCGACGTGCGGCTTTCGGCCCTGCTCGGACAGGCGCGTCCGCAACCTCCCGCCTAGTAAGGGTTTTGCTCGGTTTCGCTTCGGGAAACGCCGGGAAAGTTGTGTGGTAGCACAGCGATGGCTCGGGTAATCTGACGGTGTTCCGGTGGTGGTTCGCCGCTGAACGTTCCCGGCCGGGTCCCGGCGGGAGACAACCGGTTTCTGTCGGTGCCGCATGGCACCATCGCGGTCATCACCCGCAGGGAAGCGGGTAGGGAACGAGGGGAGTTTCGACGTGACCGATCACCAGCACGCATCCGAACCAGCGCGGAAGTCCTCCGGCGTCGTGCCGGTGCTGTTCAGCGCCAGTGCCGAGGCCCACGACGACGCCGTGGTCGCCGCGGAGCACGACACCGCTTGGCGGTCGCCGTTCGGCGGGGAAGGGCTGCGTCCGGCGAGTGGCGAATAGCTCACCCCTGCCGGGTGAAGACAGCTTGTCCGCCCTGCTCAAAGTGTGCTTTACTGCTCTAGGTCTCGATTTTTGTGTTCGTGTTGAGTCACGCTCGCAGAACTCAGCGGGCGTAGTGTCTCCTCGCCGAGGAAGCAAACCGTCCGGGTGTTGACCCGGGTCGCCGAAGTGGCTTCCTGTTTGGTGTTGCATATGGAGATTTTTGATGACTCAGGGCACTGTGAAGTGGTTCAACTCCGAGAAGGGGTTCGGCTTCATCACCCCCGACAACGGTGGCGGCGACGTCTTCGTTCACTACAGCGAGATCCAGGGTAGCGGCTTCAAGAGCCTCGAGGAGAACGCTCGCGTCGAGTTCGAGATCGGCCAGGGCCAGAAGGGCCCGCAGGCCACGTCGGTCACCGTGATCTGACTTTGATCTTGGGAAAGGGCCGTCACCCGTTCGGGGTGGCGGCCCTTTTCGTATGCTGCGCACCATGATCGAGCACGGTTACACCGTCTCCGGGATGAGCTGCGGACACTGCGCCCAGTCGGTCACCGAAGAACTCACCGGCTTGCCGGGAGTGACCGAAGTGGACGTCGACGTCGCGACCGGCCGGGTGGTCGTTCGCGCTGAGACGGCGTTGGCGGAAGACGACGTGCGCGGCGCGATCGACGAGGCCGGCTTCACCTACGAGGGCACGGCGAGTCTCGTCTCGTAGCCCTTCGGCGGAGCTTGGGCCTCGGTTGGTTCTTCTCCGGCGCTATCGGTTTCCGGGTTGGACAGTCCACTGGAGATCGGAACGCCGGTGTGACGTTCGGCTCAGTCGTGCGGCGCCGGCTGCGGCGGCTGGCGCGGCCGTTGGGGCCGGCGCGTACAGACGGCGCTGGGCGATGACAGCCTCATCCTGCACACTGCAACGCCCTGCAACCCTTCCACTACCGGCCGGTCTTGGGATCTCCTGTTCTCCTGCGTGCAGTCTCAGGAGGTCAGGTTGGGCGAAACGGTGGCCGGGATCGTCGCGAATCCGGCTTCGGGGCGGGATATCCGCCGGCTGGTTGCGCAGGCTTCCGTGTTCCCCACTGCGGAAAAGGCGAACATGGTGCAGCGGCTGCTGGCCGCCTTCGCCGTTGCCGGGCTTGATCGGGTTCTCGTCTCCACCGATCTCGGGGGGATCTCCGCCTCCGTCCTCAAAGCCCTTGGACGAGGCGGGACCCGGCCTGACGTCGACTTCTGTGACGACTACCCCCTCACCGGCACCGCCTCCGACACCACCAATGCCGTGCGGCGGATGGTTGCTGCCGGGGCCGGGGTCATCGTGGTGCTCGGTGGGGACGGCACCGCTCGCGTTGCCGCCGCTGCCTGCGAAGACGTTCCGATCCTCGCCCTCTCCACCGGGACCAACAACGCCTTCCCGCAGATGCGGGAGGCGACCGTCGCCGGGTTGGCCGCCGGGCTCATCGCCACTGGGCAGGTCGATCCGGATCTCGTCACCCATCGCGTCAGCGTGCTCGAAGTCGTCACCAAGGCGAGGCGGGAGATCGCGCTCGTCGATGTCTGCGTTTCGCTCAGCCGGCACATCGGGGCTAGGGCGCTGTGGGATCCCTCCTCGCTCACCGAGCTCTACTGCACCTTCGCCGAACCCGATGGGATC
Organism: Amycolatopsis sp. NPDC098790; assembly: GCF_044759945.1. Lineage (NCBI taxonomy): Bacteria > Bacillati > Actinomycetota > Actinomycetes > Pseudonocardiales > Pseudonocardiaceae > Amycolatopsis > Amycolatopsis sp. NPDC098790. Next base: position 715,128 of record NZ_JBIWAI010000001.1, on the reverse strand, counting down.
GGGCTCTCCAGCGTTCCTGGACAACTTTGTCCTAGTCCGCGGTCCAGTCCGACCGGCGTCGCGCTGCAGCTCGGGCCCGTCGGGGAGACGCCGTACGTCGTGCAAGCTCCCATCGCGCCCGGGCTCGTTCGGCCCGTCGGGGTTCGCGGGTGGGGTGTTCTCGAACCCGGCGTGCGCGTCGAGCTCGCCGCGGCTGGGGGCGTCATCGCGCTCGACGGCGAGCGCGAACTCGAGCTCAAGACCGGCGAAAGCGCCTTCGTCGAGCTCAAGCCGGACGGTCCCTGGGTCGTGGACGTCCGGGCGGCGATGGCCGAAGCGGCGCGGAAAGGGCTGTTGCGCACGGACACCGATCTGGGGAAGGAGCGTCGAAGATGACGGACACCCTGCGGGAGGCGTACCGCGTGATGCGCACCATCCGGGCCTTCGAAGAACGCGTCCACGACGAGTTCGCGACCGGCGAACCCGGGTTCTACGCCGGCGAGGAAGCCTCGGCCGCAGGGGTCTGCGCCCACCTCGACGACCGCGACACCGTCGCCGGCGCCCACCGCGGTCACTGCATCGCCAAGGGCGTCGACGTCAAAGCCGTGATGGCCGCGGTCTACGGTCGCAAGACAGGATCCTGTCACGGCAAGGGCGGCCCGCCCCTCGTCTGCGGCGCCGCACTCGCCGCGAAACAGCAGAACACCGGCGGTGTCGGCGTCGCCTTCATCGGCGCCGGCGACCAGGGCGACACGCTCGAAGCGCTCAACCTCGCCTCAGCCCAGGACCTCCCCGCGATCTTCGTCGCCGCGGACACCATCGCCGACCGCGCCGCCGGGTTCGGGATGCCCGGGGTGATCGTCGACGGCTTCGACTTCTTCGCCGTCCACGAAGCCGCCGGTGAAGCCATCGGACGCGCCCGCGCCGGCGGAGGCCCGACGCTCCTCGAAGTCACGTTCACCCGCTACGCCCAGGAGAACCTCGACTGCCTGAAGAGCTTCCGCGCCCGCGTCACGGAAGCCGGTGAGCTGGCCGAACAGGTCCTCGACGACATCGACGCCGCGGTAGCGAAACTCATCGAAGACGCCGTCTCCGAAGCGAAGGCCACGCCGATGCCGTGATGGCCGCCCGAGGCCACGAGATCGTCGCCACCTTCCGATCAGCGAACCGAAAAGGCAGACTGAGGCGGAGCGCAAGGAGTGGCGGTTGGGTCAGCGAGACCTCGAGGCAGCGTTGCCGGCCGGGGCGGACCCCCGGCGGCACGCCCGTGTCCTCGCCCAGGTGCACGAAGCCGCCTTGGCGGGCAAGGAACTGCCCAGCAGGCCACGGCCGGTCGTCGACGCCTCCTGGCAGCGGATGCGCCGGCTCGGCATGGACCCCGACAGCCGCGCCGCCGCACCCGTCCTCACCGTCGAACAGCTGGAAGCACGGCGCCGCGCCAGCGGGCTCGCCGAGGCGCTCCCGACGTTGCGCGGCGGCCTGACCAGCGTCGCCGAGCAGGCCGCGCACATCATGGTGATCGTCGACGCGGGCGGCAACGTCCTCTGGCGCGACGGCAGCACCGCGATCAGCCGCCGCGCCGACCGCCTCGGCTTCGTCGAAGGCGTCGATTGGCAAGAAGAAGCCGTCGGCACCAACGCGATCGGCACCGCCCTCGTCGCGCGCCGCCCGGTGCAGATGTACGCCGCCGAGCACTACGTCCGCTCCCACCACTCCTGGACGTGCGCCGCCGCGCCGCTGCACGACCCGCGCGACGGCAGGCTCCTCGGCGTCGTCGACCTCTCCGGCCCCGCCTCCACCGTCCACGCGACGACGTTGGCGCTGGTCGACGCCGTGACGCGGCTCGCGGAGTCCCAGCTGCGCACCACCCACCTCACCGAACTCGAACGGCTGCGGGGCTTCGCCGTCCCCGTGCTCGCGAAGGTCGGCGGCCGCGCCGTCGTCGCCGACGAACACGGCTGGGTCGCCGCGGCCGCCGGGCTCGCGCCGGTCGACCGGATCGCCCTGCCCGCCAACCTCGCGCCCGGAGGGGTCTGGCTGCCGGCGTACGGCCACTGCGCGGTCGAGCCCGTCCCCGGCGGCTGGCTGATCCGCCCCACCGAGACCGACGCCGCCCCGCCGACCCGGGTCGTCCTCGACGTCCGGTCGCCGCGCGCTCCCGAGCTGACCGTCGCCGGCGCGGCCGGGACCTGGACGCACCGGCTCAGCCCGCGTCACGCCGAGATGCTGTACGTCCTGGCCAGCCACCGCGACGGCCGCTCGGCGTCCGAACTGTCCTCGGACCTCTTCGGCGACGCCAGCCGCGCGGTCACCGTCCGCGCCGAGATGTCCCGGCTGCGCCGCCACTTCGGCGGCATCCTCGGCGCCAAGCCCTACCGTTTCGCCGACGACGTCGAAGTGCTGGTCCGACGCCCGCCGAGCCCCGAAGCCGTGCTGCCGCACTCGCTCGCCCCGGCCATCCGCGGCTGACCCCGCCCGGGAAGATGGGGCCGTGCCGAACCGCCCCCTGCTCCCGGACACCATCGCGCCGAGCTGGCTCGTGGTGCAGGTGCTCGGCACCCTGTTCGTCGCGGGGACGCTGCTCACCGCGCGCGAACCGGACCCCTGGATCTGGGCCGCGTACGGCGTCTCGAGCGCCTGCTGGCTCGGGTTCGTCGTGCTCGCGTCCCGGCGGCCGAAGACGGCGGCCGCGCTGCTCGCCGTGGCCGGCGCGCTGCCCGCGGCGCTCGTCGGCCGGGCCGCGGACTCCTCGGCGATCCTGATGGCCGTCATCCCGCTCGGCAGGCTCGCCGCGCTCACCACGGTCGGCGTCGGCGCGATCGTCGGCGTCGGCCTGCTGGAGATGGCCCTCGCGGTGACGGCCCACCTGTCGCCGGCCACTCCGCGGGCGCCGCGCTCGCCGACGCCGCCGTGATGCTGCTGCTCGTCCTCGTCGGGCTCAACCGCCGCCAGTACGAGGTCCAGGCCGGCCAGGCCGAGGCGCTGCTCGAACAAACCCGGCTCGCGCAAGCCGAACACGCGCGCGCCGCCGCGCTCGACGAACGCACCCGCATCGCCCGCGAGATCCACGACGTCCTCGCGCATTCCCTTGGCGCGCTGGGCGTCCAGCTCGAACTCGCCGATGCCCTGCTGACCGAACGGTCCGATGTGGACGGTGCGCTGCGGTCGGTCCGGCGGTCGCGGCGCCTGGCCGCCGACGGCCTCGCCGAAGCGCGCAACGCCGTCGCCGCGCTGCGCCGGGACGTCCCGCCGCTGGCCGACGCCCTGGCCGCGATCGCCGCCGAGCACGCCGCCAACCACGGCGTCGAGGCCGGCTTCGAGACGGACGGCGAACCCCGGCCGCTGCCGTCCGCCGCGGTCGTCGCGCTGGTCGGCGTCGCGCGGGAAGCCCTGACGAACGCGGGCAAGCACGCGCCCGGCCAGGACGTGCGGATGCGGCTGGAGTACGGCCCGGCAGAGGTCCGGCTCGAGGTCAGCAACCCGTGCAGCGAATTCACTCGGACGAGTGAAGGTTTCGGGTTGGCCGGCATGCGTGAGCGGCTCGCGCTCGCCGGAGGCACGCTGGAAACGGGGCCCCACGACGGCTACTGGCGCGTACACGCCGAAATCCGCGGCTGATCGGCCGCCCGAGATCACGTGCTGGTGACGGCGGGCGGTGCCCGTGCCCGCGCGTGCGGCCACTCGGCTACCTTCTCGGGGTAAGGCTTTCGGGGAGGAATCGGGGATGACCAGCACTGCGACGGCCCCGGGTCCCACGGCGCCCGCGCCGGGACCCCCACCGCCGCCGCCACCGGACGGCCGGGACCGCGCCGGGGGCCGCAGCGGCCTCCTCGGGCTGCTGGACCTGCCCGGCCAGGCGGTCCGCGCGATCATCCGGTCCGCCGCGACCACCCCCGGCAGGCTCACCGTCATCGCCGTCGCGCTGGTGCTGCTCGCGCTGGTCGCCGGCACGGTCGCGACGCTGTCGGTGCAGGACCGCGACGACACGATCAGCGGCGTCATCGACCACCGCGAACCCCTGGCCGCCGCCGCGCAGCAGGTCTACAAGTCGCTCTCGGACGCCGACGCGACCGCGGCCAGCGCGTTCCTCTCCATCGGCACCGAGCCGCCCGAGCTGCGCTCCCGCTACGAGCGCGACATCGCCGAAGCCGGCGCCGCGCTCGCGAAGGCCGCCTCCGACTCCTCCGACGTCGCCGCCGCGGCCGCCCCGGTCGACGTCCTCAACCAGTCGCTGCCCGTCTACACCGGGCTCGTCGAGACCGCCCGCGCGAACAACCGCCTCGGCTACCCCGTCGGCGCGTCCTACCTGCGCGAAGCCTCCGAGCTGATGCGCGCGAAGATCCTGCCCGCCGCGCAGGACCTCTACCGCGTCGACACCGAGCGGCTGATCGAGGAGCAGGACACCTCCACCGGCTTCCCGTGGCTCGCCACGATCCTGGTGGTCGCGCTGCTGGCCGCGCTCGTCGTCGCGCAGGTCTACCTGACCCGGCGGACCAACCGGGTGCTCAACGTCGGGCTGGTCGTCGCGACCGCCGCCGTCGTCGTGTCACTGCTGTGGGGCTCGGTCGCGCTGGTCGTGCAGGGCAGCCTCGTCGGCAGCGGCCAGGACGACGGCTCGCACCGCGTCGACGTCCTCGTCCGCGCGCGGATCGCCGCGCTGCAGGCCCGCGCCGACGAGACACTGACGCTGGTCGCCCGCGGCGACGGCGCCGCGTACGAGAAGGACTTCGGCGTCAACGCCGCCCAGCTCGTCGGCCCCGACGGCCAGGGCGGCCTCCTCGGCGAAGCCCGCGGCCTGATCACCGACGGCGAAGGCGCCACGAGGGTCGCCGACGCGACCCGGGCCGCGCAGGACTGGCTGACCGCGCACAAGCAGGTCCGCACCCAGGACGACTCCGGCCAGTACCAGGAAGCCGTCGACATCGCCGTGCTCGAAGACCGCAAGACCGGCTCGGCCCCGGCGTTCCGGCGGCTCGACGACAGCCTCCAGGCGGCGATCGACGTCGGCAGGCAGCAGTTCCTCGACGACACCCACGACGGCGACGCCGCGTTGACGCTGCTGGCGCCCGGCCTCGCCGTCCTCGCGGTGGTCGCCGCGGCGGGTGTCACCATGGGAATCCGGGAGCGACTGAGGGAGTACCGGTGAGCAGGCGGGGGAACACGGTCCGGGCGGGCGTGCTGGCGCTCGTCACGCTGCTCGCGGCGTCGTGCGGCAGTCCCGGGAAACCGGTCGACCCGGCCCCGGTCAGCAACGCGGCCTGGCCGCAGCCCGCGCACGTCGGCGGGCCCGACGCGACCGCCGGCGGCGGCGCCGACACCAGCTGCAACCCGCTGGCGAGCCTGCCCGCCAACGGCACCATCGGCAGCGACTCGACCATGGCGAAGATCAAGGAACGCGGGAAGCTGATCGCCGGCGTCGACCAGACCACCTACCTCTTCGGGTTCCGCAACCCCACCTCGGGCAACCTCGAGGGCTTCGACATCGACATGGTCAACGCGATCGCCCGCGCCCTCTTCGGCACCTCCGAGGGGCACGTCCAGTTCCGCGCGATCCCGTCTTCGCAGCGCGAGGACGTCCTGATGGCCCACCAGGTCGACGTCGTGGTCCGGACCTACAGCATCACCTGCGACCGCCGGAAGAAGGTCCAGTTCTCCTCGGTCTACTACGTGTCCGGGCAGCGGATCCTGGTCGCCAAGGAGTCGAAGGCCGAGAAGCTGTCCGACCTCAGCGGCAAGCGCGTGTGCGCGGCCAAGAAGTCCACGTCGCTGGCGAAGATCGCGACCGACCCGGCCAAGGTCGTGCCGGTCTCGGTGGACAACTGGTCCGACTGCCTGGTGATGCTCCAGCAGGGCCAGGTCGCCGCGGTGTCGACCGACGACACGATCCTCGCCGGGATGGCCGCGCAGGACCCGACGCTCAAGGTCGTCGGCGAGCAGTTCACGCAGGAGAACTACGGCATCGGCATCCCGAAGGACAACGAGGACATGGTCCGCTACGTCAACGCGGTCCTCGACGAGATCCGCGGCACCGGCGTCTGGCAGGACAGCTACCGCAAGTGGGTCGAGCCGTCGCTCGGGTCGGCGTCGCCGCCGTCGCCGCAGTACCGGTGAGCGCGTCGCGACTAGGATTGGTTCCCGCAGGCCGGGGATCTGGGAGGTAAGCAGTGTCGGAGGAGCCGCGCCGTCCTCGGCACGCCGCGCCGGACGACGAGCCGAAGCCGGCCACGCCGAGCTGGCAGCCGCCGCCACCGGTGCGGTGGGAGACGCCGGAGCCGTCGATCTCGGGCCGCCTCGACGACGGTGTGCCGTCACGCGGAGAAGAGACCGTCATCCACGCGCCCGTCCGCCGTCCGCCGACCCCGCCGGGCGGCCAGCCCGCGGCCGTGCGCGGGACGATCCCGGGCGCCGAAGACCCGACCCGCCCGCCGGGCAGCATGAACCCCGTCCTGCCGCCGGTCCAGGCCACGCAGGCGGTGCAGCCCGCGACGCAGGCGGTCCGGCCCGACCCGAACGCGCCGCAGCCGACGAGCGTGCTCGCCGCGCCGGCGCCGGAAACCCAGAGCATCATGCCGCCGATGCCGCGGCCGGACACCGGCCCGGGCACACCGCTGCCCGACCCGGGCACCGAAAGCGTGCTGCCCGAACGCAGCAGCGAAGGCAGGCACACCGGCACCGGCACCGGGACGGGCAGCGGCTCGGGCTCGGTGTCCGGCTCCGGTTCGTTCCCCGGCACTTCGCGGCGGACGTCGTCGCGGACGTCACGTTCCCGCCGCGGCCGCCTCGGCGCCGGGCTGGTCGAGGTCCCGCCGGTCCCGGCGCGCGACCCGGCGTCGGCGGTGCTGACGAACCCGGTGGTGTCGGAGGAAAAACGCTTCTGCGGCAACTGCAGCGCGAAGGTCGGCCGCGGCAAGGACGGAAAACCCGGTGCGCCGGAAGGGAAGTGCGAGAACTGCGGCACGCCGTTCTCGTTCCTCCCGAAGCTGCAGCCGCACGAACTCGTCGGCGGCCAGTACGAAGTGCTCGGCGCGATCGCCTACGGCGGGCTCGGCTGGATCTACCTGGCGCAGGACCACAACGTGTCCGACCGCTGGGTCGTCCTCAAAGGACTGATCGACACCGGCGACCAGACGGCGATGGCGGCCGCGGCCAACGAACAGCGGTTCCTCGCCGAGGTCGAGCACCCCAACATCGTCAAGATCCACAACTTCGTGCAGCACCCGGACGCGCACAGCGGCACGACCGTCGGCTACATCGTCATGGAGTACGTCGGCGGTCAGTCGCTGCGGCAGCTCGCGCTCGCGCACCACCGCGAAAGCCGCCGCCCCGAACCGCTGCCGATCGGCCAGGTCATCGCCTACGGGCTGGAGATCCTGCCCGCGCTCGGCTACCTGCACAGCCAGAACCTGCTCTACTGCGACCTCAAGCCCGACAACGTGATCCAGACCAACGAGCAGCTCAAGCTGATCGACCTGGGCGCGGTCCGGCGGATGGACGACTACGAAAGCCCGCTGTTCTTCACCACCGGCTACAGCGCGCCGGAACTGGCGAAGCAGGGCGCGTCGGTGGCGTCCGACCTGTTCACCGTCGGGCGCACGCTCGCCGTGCTGAGCTTCGAGTTCACCGGCTACACCACCAAGTTCAAGACGACGCTGCCCGGCCCGGACGCGGTCCCGCTGTTCGCGCTCTTCGTTTCGTACTACCGGTTCCTGCGCCGCGCGACGCACGCCGACCCGGACCGGCGGTTCCTCTCCGCCGAGGAGATGGGCGACCAGCTGACCGGCGTGCTGCGCGAGATCATGGCGCTCGGCACCGGCAAACCGCGGCCCGGCGCGTCGACGGTGTTCGGCCCCGAGAGCCGCACCTTCGGCGTGCAGCTGGTGGTGCCGGAACAGGGCCAGAGCGTGCCGCTGCCCGGCTCCGACGAGGTCGTCGCCGGCCTGCCCATCCCGCAGGTCGACACCGACGACCCGGCCGCGGGCGTGCTCGCCACGACGACCGCGCTCGACCCGCGCGGCGCCATCGAGGCGCTGGCCGGCGCGCCGCGGGAGTCGATCGAGGTGCGGCTGCGGATCGTCCGCGCCCGGATCGAGCTCGGCGAGCTGGCCGAAGCGCAGCGGCAGCTGCAGGCGGCGCAGTACCTGGCGATCAAGAACGGCTTCCCGCACGACTGGCGCATCGACTGGTACCGCGGCCTGATCGAGCTGGCCGGCGGCCGCTCGCGGGTCGCGCAGGTCGCGTTCGAATCGGTCTACGACGACCTGCCGGGCGAGATCGCGCCGAAGCTCGCGCTGGGCATCAGCGCCGAGGGCGTCGGTGACTACTTCGCCGCGGCGCGCTTCTACGAGCTCGTCTGGCGCACCGACCGCACGTACGTCAGCGCGGCGTTCGGCCTCGCGCGGGTGTACCTCGCGCAGGGCGCGCGCAACAGCGCGGTCGAGGTGCTCGAGACGGTCCCGCCGTCTTCGACGCACTACGTCGACGCGCAGGTCGCGGCCATCAAGATCAAGACGACGGCGACCAAGGCCAACGGCCGCGAGACCCCGGTGACCGAGCACGACCTGCTGGACGCGTCCTCCCGGCTCGAGCGGCTCCGGCTCGACCTCGAACGCCAGACGCGGCTGTCCGCCGGCGTCCTCGAGGCCGCGCACGACTGGATCAAGCAGGGCAAACCGTCCCCGGGCGCGCGGGTGCTGGGGTGCTCGCTGGAGGAGCGGGAGCTGCGGTTCGGGCTGGAACGCTGCTACCGCGCCCTGGCCCGGCTGGCGAGCACGGTCGACGAACGCGTTGAGCTCGTGGACCGCGCCAACGCCATCCGCCCCCGCACCCTGACCTGAGCCGCACTTTCATAGGGAAAGTGCCGCTCTTGGGCCGGAGCTTTCATAGGGAAAGTGACAGTCAGGGGTTGATGTCCCAGTCGCGTTCCTCGCGCTGCCGCTGCTTGTTCTTCTCGTGCTGCGCCGCCAGCTTGTCCAGCGCCTGCGGGTCGCCGTGCGTGCTGAAGTGCTCGAACCCGACCACGATGAACAACGCCCGCGCGCTGACCGCGATCGGGCCGTCCTCGGCGTCCAGGCGGCCGTCCGCGCTCACGTAGATCTTGCGGCCCGCGATGCCGTCCAGGCGGGCCTCGATGAACAGCGTCGAGCCCACCGGGACCGGGCGGCGGAAGTCCGTCTCGAGCTTGCCCGTCACCGCCGGGCGGCGCATCAGGTTGCCCACCGTCGAGCCGAGCGCCTCGTCGAACGCGCAGGCCAGCAGCCCGCCGTGGGCCAGCCCCGGCGCGCCCTGGTGCGCCGCCGTCACGGTGAACCGCGAGTGGATCACCTGGCCCTCGCCGACCGTCGAGCGCAGGTGCAGACCGGCGTCGGCCTCGTCGCCGCAGCCGAAGCACTCGCTGAAGTGCACGCCGAGCTCGGTGCCCGGCTCGGGCGCCTTCGGGTGCGGGACGGCCGGCTCCACCGCCACCGGCGGCCACGGTTGAGAAACACGACTCATGCGCTGACGTTAACCGGCCGGTAGCGGCCCGCCGCGCGCGCCCCGGCGGCGTGAGCAGGAAACGCATATCTCTCAGTAGCCGGAAAGTTCCCCACCGTAGAAGATTCACGGCTCAGGCTGCCGAGTCCGGAGAGCCGGTCAAGACTGGGCGGATGAGCTCGAACGGCCCAATGGGCACTGTGCGGAGGAGGTCGTCGCCGGCATGAGCGAACCAGCAGCAACGACGGGCAAACCGTCAGTGGACGAGAGAACCGTCAAGCGCGCCGTCTGGGCATCCGCCATGGGCAACGCCACCGAGTGGTACGACTACGGCGTCTTCACCTCGGGCGCGATCGCCACCAGCATCGGGACGCTCTTCTTCCCCGGCGAAGGCAACGCCGTCCTGAAGTCGCTCGCGCTGCTCGCGGTCGGGTTCATCGTGCGGCCGTTCGGCGGGGCGTTCTTCGGGCCGCTCGGCGACAAGATCGGCCGCAAGCGCGTCCTCGCCATCACGATCCTGCTGATGTCCGGCTGCACGTTCCTCGTCGGCGTCCTGCCGACGTACGCCGGCGGCTACAGCATGGGCATCGCCGCGCCGATCGCGATCCTGCTGCTGCGGATCATCCAGGGCTTCTCCACCGGCGGCGAGTACGGCGGAGCGGCGACGTTCATCGCCGAGTACTCCCCGACGAAACGCCGTGGCTTCTTCGGCAGCTTCCTCGAGCTCGGCACGCTCGCCGGGTACGTCCTCGGCAACCTCGTGGTGCTGTCGGTGACGCTGTCGCTGACGGCCGACCAAGTCGACGCCTGGGGCTGGCGGATCCCCTTCTTCGTCGCGCTGCCGCTCGGCCTGATCGGGCTCTACCTGCGGAACAAGCTCGAGGACACCCCCGAGTTCCGGCGGATGGAAGCCGCGGGCGAGGCCCCGAAGAAGGCGCCGCTCAAGGAGATCTTCGTCCGCAACTGGCGGATGATCCTCAACCTGATCGGCATCGTGCTGCTGCTGAACGTCGCGGACTACCTGCTGCTGACCACGATGCCGACGTACTTCACCGACACGCTGAAGATCAACGACAACACCTCGACGTTGATCATCATCGCGGTCGAGGTCATCCAGATGGCGATCATCATCCCGCTCGGGGCGCTGTCCGACCGCATCGGGCGAAAACCGCTGCTGCTCACCGCGGCCATCGGGTTCCTCGTGCTGAGCTGGCCGTGCCTGAAGCTGATGCAGTCCGGCAGCATCCTGTGGCTGTTCGTCGGGTTCCTGATCGTCGCGATCCTGCTGGTGTTCATGCTGGCCGTGATCGGCTCGACGTTCCCGGCGATGTTCCCGACGCGCGTGCGCTACGGCTCGTTCGCGATCGGCTACAACGTCTCGACGTCGCTGTTCGGCGGCACGTGCGGGGTCATCGTGACGGCGCTGATCAAGAGCACCGGCAACGAGGACTGGCCGGCGTACTACCTGATGGCGGCGGCGCTGATCGCGATCCTCCCGATCATCAAGATCCCGGAGACGTCGCAGGTGCCGATGGAACAGATCGACACCGAGAACAGCGGCGGCAAGCTGGCGTCCGCTCAGCGCTGAGCGGTTCGGCGGAAACTCGTGTGCCCCGCCCGGATCACCGGGCGGGGCACACGTGCGCCGTGGGTCAGTTCGCTTCGCTGCGAGGAGTGAAGCGCTTGCGGGACCAAGCGGCGAGCGCACCCGCAGCCACGACAGCGATTCCGGTTTCGACGATCAGTGCGGCGAGCACCATGTGCTTCCTCCTCGGGTTCTCGGGCCGGCGGCGAAGCGTCCGGCTGAGCAGTCGGCTGGCGTCCGATCGGACCACCACAGGGCATATCGCCCCGACCCGGGCCGGTATTTCGTCAAAAACCCACAATGAAACCGTGATCTGCGGCACGTGCCCTGAGCTGCGGAAACGTCTAGCGGGTCGTCGCGGCGGGTGCGTCCTGGCTCGTCTCCGTCGGGCCGGCCGACGGTGGTGACGACGGCCGCTCCGTCTTCCGGCCGGTCGCCGGGGTGGGCACGGTCGTCCGCGACGCCCGCTGCGGCGACGTCCGGCCCGGCTGGGCCTCCGGCGGCGCGATCGACGTCGCCGGGGCCTTGACGGCAGGCGGCGAGGTGGTCGGGGCGGGAGCGGTGGTGCCGATCGTGGACAGGCCCGGATCAGCGGGTTGCACGGGGGCCGGCGGCCCGGCGCGGTGACCGGCGAGGAAACCGGCCACCGCGAGGATCACCGCCGTCGCCGTCGAGGTGCCGGCGACCGCCCAGCGCTTGCGCCGTCGCCGGACCCGGCCGCCGACCTCGATCACGTCGGCGGCTTCGAGGCGCATCGGCGGCTGCGTGCCACCGGCCGCGCCGGTCAGGACCGCGCGGACGTCGTCTTCGGGGTCCATGTTCGTCACCTCCCCTCCGTGGGCGCGCTGAACGTCAGCGCACCGTAGTGCGGGCCGAGCCGGTTGCGCAGCGTCGCCAGGCCCCGCGAGGCCTGGCTCTTCACCGTGCCGGTGCTGCAGCCGAGCGCCTTCGCCGTCTCCTCGACGCTCAGGTCCTCGAAGTACCGCAGCACCAGCACGGCGCGCTGCTTGGGCGCCAGTACGGCCAGAGCCTGCCGGACGAGTTCGTCCGGCCCGCTCGCGGCCGGTTCCGCCGGGAGCTCCGGCGGGGCGTCGGTGAGCCGCTCCCGTTTCCACCTGCTGCGCCGGTGCTCGGCGAGGAACGTGCGCAGCACGACCTTGCGGGCGTAGGCGTCCAAGGCGTCGTGGCGCGACAGCCTCGGCCAGGCGAGGTAGAGCTTGAGCAGCGCGGCCTGCGTGAGGTCCTCGGCCTGGTGCCAGTCCCCGCAGAGCAGGAACGCCGTGGACCGCAGGCTGTGCGCGCGCTCGCCGAAGTACCGGGCGAACTCGCCGTCCCACGGCGAGCCCGGCCCGGTCGACGGACGGGAGCGGGAGATCACCGGACTACCGGGTCACCCCGATGGCCGGCAGGTGCAGGTCACCGGTGGGGCCGGCGGGCACGGCGCGGGGAACGCGCACCGCGCCGGGAGCCTTGGTCGCCTCACGCGGCGGTGCGGGGACGGCGGTCGGCGCCTTGGTGCCGCGTTCGGGCGCCGGGGCCGCGGACGGCGGCTCGGTCGGGGCCGGGGCCGGGCGCGTCGTCGTCGGGGCCGGCGCCTGCGCGTCCGAAGCCAGCGCGATGCCACCGGTCAGGACGCCACCGGCGAGCACGAGCGCGCCGAGGGTCAGGGCGATGCGGATACGCAAGACAGCTCCTCATTCTCGCGGGCGCGACTGGGATCGTCGCGCCTCTGCCCTTAGTCATGCGGCGGGTGCTCGCCGGGGTTGCACCGGATTTTTCTGTTCGTGAAACGCGAACGGCCGGGAAGTCCGCGCTGGACTTCCCGGCCGCCCGGTGTTCGTCAGTGGTCTCAGCCCGCGAGCGCCGACAGCTTCTGCCAGCTCGCCCAGTCGTAGGTCCAGTCGCTGTAGTCGCCGTCCTTCGCGGTCAGCGTCTGCGTGCTGCCGGTGATCTCCACCGGGTCGCCGGTGAGCACGCCGTCGTAGTACTCCTTCGCCCGCGCCGGCGACAGGTTCAGGCAGCCGTGCGAGACGTTCTTCTTGCCCTGCGCCCAGACCGACGCTGCCAGGCCGTGGATGAACTCGCCGTTGTTGGAGATCCGGACCGCCCACGGCACCACGACGTTCTCGTAGTGGTACTTCGGGTTGCTCATCGCGTACGTCGCCTGCTTGCCCATCACCACGTGCACACCGCTGTGGGTGACGCGGCCCGGGTCGGAGTCGAGGCCGTAGCTCACCGGGTAGTCGGCGATCTGCTGGCCGTCGCGGATCACCTGCATCGTGTGCTGCGTGGTGTTGCCCTTGACGATCTGCGAGCGGCCGATGGCGAAGCTGGCCGACACGTCCTGCTTGCCGAACACGCCGTCACCGAGCTTGACGCCGTAGATCTTGGCGTTGACCTTCACCGTGGTGCCCGGCTTGTAGTACTCCTTGGGCCGCCAGTGCACCGAGGTGTCGCCGTTCATCCAGCCCCACGAGCCCTCGGTCTTCGGCGTGGTCTCGACCGAAAGCGCCTTCTCGACCGACGCCTTGTCCGTGACGCGGCTCGGGAAGGTCAGCGCGATCGGCATCGCGATGCCGTACGTCTGCCCGTCACCGACGTTCAGGCTGGCCGACATCTGCCGCTTCGGCTTCACCGTGGTGAAGTTGCCGCCGATCGGCACGTTCTTGCCATCGGAGCCGCTGACCTGACCGGACCACGTGTAGGTCTTGCCGTAGCCGAGCTGCTCGGTGGTGTTCCAGCTCTTCTTGTCCGCCGACGTCTGGCCCTGGACCTGCTTGCCGTCCGGGTTGGTCAGCGTGACCGAGACGATCGTGCCGTCGGCGACCTGCACGCCGACCGGTTCGCCCGGCGGCACGTCCTGCGCGCCGCCCGCCGGCGTCACCGTCAGCTTCGCCGGCTGCGCGGTGGGCGCCGGCGACTGGGTCGGGCCCCCGCCCGACGTCCCGCTCGCCGACACGGTCGGTTCGCTGCTGCACGCCCCCAGCGTGAGTACCGCGACCAACCCCAGTGCCACAGCCGCGCCCCGGCGCCGCGTGGAAGTCCTCACCGTCACACCCATTCCCCTTTGCCCCTTTGGTGCTTCCCCTCATCGAGACGTCCCGCAGACCGGCGACGTTGAGCTACATCGGCGTGACGAAGGTCACAATAGTCCACGAAAGCTTTCACTGAGGGGGCACGGGCGACTCCGAGCCGTATCCGGTGATCACGGAGTCGCTGTGCTGCGCCAGACTATCCGGTGGGTCCGGCAGAACGCGGTCGGAGCCCTACGACGTTCCGGTGACCTTGGCCCGGACAGGCGGTTTTCGCCTGGATCACGGGGTTCAACTTTGGCCAGATCCCGGTAGTCTGCTCTCAGGCCGTCGTTTTGCGTGTTAGTGGCTTCACACTCGCGGAACTTCTGACGCGAGCCATGGAGCCGACACGCTCTTGACTCGACTCGTTGGAACCGCCCGGGACGGTCGGGGTGCCGCTTCGGTGGCATTCGAAGCGGATCTGTGTAACGAGGAGTACAGCGGTGGCGCAAGGCACTGTGAAGTGGTTCAACGCGGAGAAGGGCTTCGGCTTCATCGCGCAGGACGGCGGCGAAGGCGACGTGTTCGTTCACTACTCGGAGATCGAGGGCCGCGGCTTCCGCACCCTCGAGGAGAACCAGCGGGTGGAGTTCGAGGTCGGCCAGGGTCAGAAGGGTCCGCAGGCCCAGAAGGTCCGCGCGATCTGACAACCAGGCCCTCTGCGTTGTAAAGGCCTGAGCGAAGGGCCCCCGGCGATCTGATCGCCGGGGGCCCTTTCTCGTTGCGGTCTTTCGGGGCTTGTTGTGTCAGCGGCGCCCGAGGACCGGCGCGTCGAAGGCGTCGGCGGGGAAGTGGAACTCGTCGGTGAGGTCGGAGAGGTCACCGGCCTGCTGCCGCTGGTCCTGCAGCGAAGAGGCCTGACCTTCCCAGTTGAGCCGCTCGAGGATCCATTCCTGAGCGAGCGCCTGGGGCGAGATCTCCCGCTCGGCGGCGATGTCCTTCAGCTGCTGGTTGGCGATGAGGCTCATCCGGAGCTGGATGACCTGAGCTTCGCCGAAGCGCTTGCCGGAGCCAGTGCTCTCGTTGTCGGCATCGGGCGCGAGTGCGGCGAGGTAGGAGGTGAGTTCCTTGTCCTCGACAACGCCATCGTCCGCAGGCTTCGCGGCACCACGGTGGCGTCCGGAGGACGCGGCTTTGAGGTTCGTCCGGCTGCTCAAGCGGCCAAGGGAGGGAAGAGGCACGCCAGCCACGGTAACGGTTAGATCTCGCCACACAAACCACTGTGAGCCACAACACGACAAACGGTCGCCCCAGTCAGCCCAGCGGTTACCCGAACGGAGCAATGAGCAAGGAACGCAGCGCAACAGGGTGTTGACGCTATGAGTCGATCACGACGAACGCAGTGTGGTCGACGCAGGTGGCGAGGTCGGGCGCCGGACGCGCAGAGGTGAAGGGGAAACGGGCCGACGAGCGGTCAGTCGGCTGAAGTGCGCGGCCGGCGGTTTGGGGAGGGGACTAAGGGGCGGTCGGAGAGGCGAGCGACGAGATGGGGGAGGCAAGGGCAAGGCGGCGAGAGGGGGGCGAACTGCGCTCGGGGTGTGGCGGCAGGGGGCGCAAGGGCGAGAGATCGCCGGCGCAGCGAAAGGCCTTAGGCGAGCTGCACAAGGCGAGGTGCACAAGGCGAGAGGCGCAAGGCGAGAGGCGCAAGGCGAGAGGCGCAAGGTGAGGGGGCGAGGTCGAGGTGGCGAGAGGGGGGACCGAGAGACTGCAAGGCGGGGGCGGCGGCGAGCGAGCATCCAGAGGAGGGCTGGGACGGCACTCGTGCGCGGCGGGCAAGGGTGCGAGGGGGGAGGAGATCGCCGGCGCAGTTGACGGGAGTGCGAGTGGCGAGGCCCGAAGGGGGGCGCCAGGGCGCGCAGCGCCCGAGGCGTTGAGAAGCAACCACCCCGAAAAGCCGCAAGGGACGCACCGTGGGGGGTCCGGGGGGCTCGGCCCCCCGGGTCAGCACCCCGAAATGATCGGGCAGGCGAAGGGCGAAGCCCGAAGCGTGCCCGAGAAATGGAGGACCCCCGCGCCAGGGGGAGGAACGCGGGGGTCGGAGGGGATCTCCACAGGCGCTGACCGGGGGTGTGTCAGCACTTCGATTGTTGCACGAGTTCCCCTTCTGGGCGAGTGGAGAGCGGGAAATTTCCGCGTGGGGTGTCACTTCCGGGCCAGGTGACCGTCGTTCGGGTGGCGGGCTTCTTCCGCTGTGCCGATTGCGCTGCGTTGAGCGGAGCGTGGCCTCAGGTTCACTCTCCGGGGGGCTGTGTGTGGCGGCCGGCGCTGGTTAGCCTCGCGGCCAAGCTGTTGTGAGCCGTGTGGAGGGGCTATGAGCGGGTCTGTTGAAGTGCGGCAGTTCCTCCTTCGGTACGAAGGTGCCGATGGGGGGAGTGCTCCGTTCGCCGGGGGGTTGCCGGCGCAGCGGAGTGGTGCCGCGGATGCGCAGCGGGTGTCGGACGATCAGGTCCGGCGGGCTCGGCTGGCGGTGGCGAACGGTGCGCTGGGGGTCGAGGACTGTGTGCAGCTGCTGGAGATGCTGGGGTTGAACCTGGACGAGGACGGGCAGGCGCCCGTCCAGCGTTGACGCCGGGGGCCTGGCGGTGTTCCGCCGGGCCTGTCCGGTGATGTTCCTGCTGGTTGTCGCCGTTTCCGGTGAGTGATTCGCGAGGTCGCCGAGTTTCCTTGACGCAGGTTTCGTAACAGTGTTACGTTTGCCGGGTCGAAAGGGGACGGACATGACGACGATCGAAGGCGCCGCCGGACTGGCGAGCCGGATCCGGCCGGTCGTGCAGGTGCTGGGCGGCAGGTTCATGACGTCGCCGGAGCTGGCGGCGGTCGAGGCGGAGGCCGGGCTGCCGCCGCGTTCGCTCTACGTGCGGGGGCGGTCGGCCGTGCTCGGGGACGTCCCGCCGAAGGTCGCCGCGGGGCTGTTCGGGATTTTTCCGCACTGGTTGTTCGAGTTCGTCCTGCCGCCCGCGACGGCGGCCTTGGACGCGCCCTCCGCCGTCCGTGCCTACGCGGAGTCATCGGCTCGGTGGTCACGCGTCAGCCTTTCGGCCGTATCGGAGCCCGGCCGTCTGGCCGAGCTGCTGTTCCGCGTCGCCGACGCCGCGGACGCCAGCGGGCTGGCGCTGTTCGCGGGCTGGAAGAACGCCGAACGTCCGACGGGGGACGTCGAACGGCTCGGGTTCGCATTGATGCTCGTCCGCGAGCTGCGCGGCGGCCTGCACTTCGCGGCGCTGCGGGCGGTCGGCCTGACGGTGCCGGAGGCGGTGATCGCGGACCCGGAGGGCGGCCGCGAGCGGTTGCTGCGCACGGCGTGGCCGGCGGAGGCCGCTGACGACCTCGTGGAAGCGGCTTCGCGGAAGCCGGATCTGCGCGACCGCTGGCACCGCGCGGAGGCTTTGACCGACGACCGGATCGGCGAGGTCCTGTCGGCCGCGTTGACCGAGCCGGAGCAGGGTGAGCTGGATCGGCGGCTGGCGGAGTTGTTTGCGCAGGTCGTGGGACCGCTGCAGGCTTAAGACCCCCCTGCTGCAAAGCGGTGGTGGCGTGCCCTATGCTTGTAATCGCTCCCGGGGGGACCTGAGAGCGCGGTCGGTCGGTCACCCGAAACCGGCCGGGCTCCCATCGTCCAGCGGCCTAGGACTCCGCCCTTTCAAGGCGGCAACGCGGGTTCGAATCCCGTTGGGAGTACGCAGTACTGTAGTAGATGCAAGGCCCTGTGGCGCAGTTGGTTAGCGCGTCGCCCTGTCACGGCGAAGGTCGCGGGTTCGAGTCCCGTCAGGGTCGCAAGATCGTTCGGCTCCTTGCCGGCGTTCCCGGCCAGGTAGCTCAGTTGGTACGAGCGTCCGCCTGAAAAGCGGAAGGTCGCCGGTTCGACCCCGGCCCTGGCCACCGCAACGAAAACCGCCCCGAAGGCTCGGGGCGGTTTTTTCGTTCAACGGACTTCGTCGACGTGGAAGTACCCCACCGTCCTCGGGCCTTCGGTGATCACGACCACGGTGCCCGCTTGGATCCGGTACGGGCCGGAGTTGCCGACCACCAACCAGCACCCCGCCGCCGGCGAGACGACGGCTCCCGGCGACAGGTCGCGAAGCACGAAAGACGCGAGTCCTGAGTCGGCGGTTCGCGGCGGCACGAAGGCGTTCGCCATGTAGTCGTCTTCGGTGTCGGCTCGCGGTGGCCCGGTCGTGCGGCCGCCTTGCTCCGCGGTCAGCCAGACGACCCGGCCGCGAAACGGGAAAGGGCTGTCGTCCGGAAGCTTCGCCACCGGGCGAGTGTCCCACCGTGACGCCGAACCCCCTGGACACCGAAGAGGCCAGGACACGCGGCACTAGGCCGAACGAGTGAACCCGAAACCCCCGTGTCCGGTCCACGACCCCGGCACCGACCACCCGGCGAAAGGCAGCCCACCCGGGGCCGCCGCCCACATCAGGGGAGCCGACGTGCGATACCTCCTTACCCTCCACATGAACCCGACCCTCTGGGGCACCCTCACCGATGCTCAGAAGAACGCCGTCTACGAAGGACACGGGGACTTCATCAAGCTCATCACCGACACCGGCGAAATGGTCGGGACCAAGGCGCTCGCCGAGCCCGCCGAAACCAAGACCGTGCGCGTCAATGACGGATCCACCCACGTCCAAGACGGGGCCTTCGTCGAGGCCGAAGCCTTCTTCTGCGGCTACTACATCGTCGACGTCGAGACCGAAGCGCGCGCCGTCGAGTTGGCCGCCATGATTCCTGATGCCCAGTACACCGCTGTCGAGGTGCGGAAGGTCGTGCACGAGGGTTGACCTCGATCAAGGTCGAGGGTGCACGCTGACCCCATGACCACCGAATGGGGCATCGATGCCGTCGACCTGGACGCCTACCTGACGCGGGTCGGACAGCCCGCCAGGGAACCGTCGGCAGAGGCGCTGAAAAACCTCGTGCGCGCGCACGTCCGGGCCATTCCCTTCGAGAACGTCGACGTCGTTCTCGGGCAGCACCAAGGGATTTCGCTCGACGTCGTGCACGCCAAGCTCGTCGGACGGCGGCGGGGCGGCTACTGCTACGAGCAGAGCGGCCTCTTCGCCGCCGTCCTCGAGCAGCTCGGCTACCGCGTTCACCGGCTCGCCGCGCGCGTCCAGCCTCGGCGGCCCGGGCCCTACACCCACATGACGCTCGTCGTCGAAGCGGAGAACCAGAGGTTCCACGCCGATGTCGGCTTCGGGGCCGGGATCCTCGCCCCGATGCCGCTCGTCGACGGCCAGGAAACCGACCAGGCCGGCTGGCCGCACCGGCTCACCGAAAAGAACGGCTGGTGGACGCTCTCGAAAGGTGACGAAGACCTGCTCGACTTCCGGCTCGACGGCATGCACCCCATCGACTACGAGGTCTACCACCACTACACCTCGACGCACCCGAAGTCGCCGTTCACCGGCCGCCTGGTCATCATGACGCTCGAACCCGGCGTCAGCCGGAAGCTGCTCGGCCGCGAACTCACCGTCGAAAAGCCCGACGGCACAAGCGAAACCACCACCATCGCCCCCGAGGAACTCGACGCCACCCTGAAGGACCTCGGCATCGAACTGACGCCGGATGAGCTGGAGCGCCTGAAAGCCGTCTACTGACCGAACAACTCGGCCGCCGCCACCGGGCGGCCGAGGTGGTACCCCTGCGCCTGGTCGCATCCCAACGCGCGCAACAGATCCACCTGCTCCGCGGACTCGACGCCCTCGGCGATCACCGTCAGGTCGACCGCGTGCGCCATCGCGATGATGCTCGTGACGATCGCCTCGGCGTCCCGCGACTCCGCGATCCCCGTGATGAACGAACGGTCGATCTTCAGCGTGTCCAGCGTCAGCCGGCGCAGCTGCGCGAGCGACGAATAGCCCGTACCGAAGTCGTCGATCGCCAGCAGGACACCCAGTGAACGCAGGGAAGCGAGCACCTCGGCAGCCGCCTCCTGGTCGCGCATCAACGCGCTTTCCGTGACCTCCAAGCAAAGCGCGCTCGCGGGCAGCCCGGTGCCGGCCAGCGCGTCCTGCACCGCGGGCACCAGGTGCGGGTCGTCGAGCTGGCGCGTCGACAGGTTGACCTTCAGCGTGAGGTCCAGACCCTGCTCGCCGCGCCGCGTGGCCAGTTCGCGGGTCGTCGCGCGGAGCATCTCCTTGCCGATCACGTTGATCAGGTCGCTCTCTTCGGCCAGCGGGATGAACTCCGCGGGCGAGATCGCGCCGTGGCGGGGGTGCGTCCAGCGCAGCAGCGCCTCGACCGCGACCATCTCGCCGGTCCGCAGGTCGACGACCGGCTGGTACGCCGGCCACAGCTGGCCGTCGTGCACCGCGTCGCGCAGGTCCTGCTCCATCCGCAGCCGCCGCTGCATCCGCTCGCGCAGGCCGACGTCGAAGAAGTGGTGCCGGCCGCGCCCGAGCGTCTTCGCCTGGTACATCGCGATGTCGGCGTCGCGCAGCAGGTCCTCGGCGCTGCGCCGGTCCGCCGTCCCGACGAGCACCACGCCGATGCTCGCGTCGAGGTGCAGCTGCCTGCCGAGCACGCCGATCGGCTCGGCCAGCGCGGCCCGCAGGTGCTCGGCCAGCGCCCGCACCTCGCCGAGTTCGGTGACCGCGCCGGTCACGACGACGAACTCGTCGCCGCCGAGCCGGCCGACCAGGTCGTCGCGGCCGGAGCAGCGGCGCAGGCGCTCGCCGACGATCCGCAGCACCTGGTCGCCGACCGAGTGCCCGAGCGAGTCGTTGATGACCTTGAACTTGTCCAGGTCGAGGAACAGCACGGTGACCGCGCCGCGCCGGTCGGCGGCGAGCCGGTCGAGCACCAGGGTCCGGTTGCCCAGCCGGGTCAGCGGGTCGTGGGTGGCGTCGTGCGCGAGCTGGGCGCTGATCGCGCGGGTCTCGGTGATGTCGGTGAACGACGTGACCACGGCCAGCGCCGCCGGGTCGTCGGGGTTGAGCAGCCGCGAGGTCAGCGACACCCAGACGTCGCGGCCGTCGGGCCGGCGCAGCCGCACCACCAGGCCGTTGTGCGTGACGCCGGTCCGCCGCGTCTGCACCGACGGCGTCTCGTCCGGCGGAATCCAGTGCCCGGACTCGGTGAACAGCACGAGCGTGTGGCACGGGACGCCGATCAGGTCGGCTTCGGCGACGCCGATGATCCGGCACGCGGCCGGGTTCGCGGCCTCGATCAGCCCGCTCGGCCCCATCACCAGCACGCCTTCGTCGAGCGACGCGACGACCGTGCGGTAGTTCTGCTCGGCCCGCCGCCGCGCGGTTTCGTCCGCGCAGACGAGCACGTACCCGTCGTTCATCTCAGCTGCCGAAACGCGGACCGCCAAGGGCGCGCCGTCCCGGCGCCGGTGCACGGCTTCGGTGACGCCGGCGCCGCGCAGGTCCAGCGGCGCGCCGACCAGCTCGCTCGCCCGCCGTCCGACGGCTTCGGCCGCGGTCCAGCCGTACACCGCTTCCGCGGCCGGGTTCCAGCTGGTCACGACGCCTTCGCCGGTGGTCGCGATCAGCGCGTCGCTGACGTGCGACACCAGCGCGGCCTGGTAGCGCAGGGCGTCCGCGGCCGCCTTCTTCGCCGTGATGTCCCGCATGACGACCTGGTAGGCGAGCCGGCCACCCAGGCGCACCGACACCGCCTCCACCGCGACCTTGCTCCCGTCCAGCCGCGACATCAGCGCTTCGACCGGCTCGCTCGCCTGCCCCGGCTCGGTCAGCCGCACCAGCTTCCCGACGACGGCCGTCCGCGACTCCTCCGCGACGAAGTCGGTGAACCGGCGGCCGACGACGTCGTCGGCCGAGCACGCGGCGAACGTCTCGAGCGCGGCGCGGTTGACGTAGGTGAGGACGCCGTTCTCGTGGACGCAGATCGCGTCCGGACTCAGCTCGACCAGCTCGGCGAGGGAGTCTGCCTGCATGAGCGTCCGTCCCCCCGGCAGTCGGCGTGTGGCTCGGTCGATTACACCACCGACTCCGGCGCCTGCCTACCCGCCGAAACCCCGGTCCGGCCTGCGGAAGCGCCCCGCAGCCGCGGCCCCCAGAACAGCAGGCCGAAGTGCGCGGCGAACGCGTGCCCGAGCAGCGTGACGACCGAGTCGAGCGCCAGCGGGTCGTCGCTCGCCCAGACCACCGCGATGAACGCCTCCATGACCGCGAGCGCCACGAGCCGCGCGCGGCCGCGCAGCAGGAAGACGAGCGCGCCGGCGGTCGTGAAGAAGCCGTAGCTGACGCCGATGTCGAGCCAGTGCCCGGCCGAGCCCGGCAGGACGTGGGCGCTGATCAAAGCCATCACCGGCAGCTCGGTGACGAGCGTGGCCAGCACGTGGCCGGAGAAGAACACGGTCGCCGCGCGGCGGGCGCCGAACCGGCGTTCCAGCGGCGCGACGGCGATCGCGAAGATGACGACGTAGACGAGCCAGCCTTCGTCGGACAGCCAAAGCGCGCTGGTCAGCAGCGAGGTCAGCGGCCGCCGCCACAGGTTGTGGGCGTCGGTGCTGGACAGCTGGAGCAGCCGGTCGGTCAACGCCGGGTCGGCGAACTTCAGCACCAGCGTCGTGCCGAGCAGGAGGACCAGGTAGCCGAACGTGAACGGGGTCGACTTCGGGTTCGGGACGAGCGTCAGCAGGCCGCGGCGCGGAACGGCGATCCGGGGGACCGGCCGATCGGCTTTCAGCAGCATGGACTGAGCTTCGCCGGTCATGCTGGGAGCATCCCGAACCGCAGCTGTGAATCCGCTGTGGAATGTCACCCACAGTCAAGGTTTTCGTTACGTGACGAGTTTTTGCCAGAAACTCACCCATTCGGGGGTCTTGTGCGGTAAAAATACGGCCACGATGTCGGCCGAAAGGCCTGTCGGGAAGGTCTGCCGGGGTGAACGACGAGGTATCGGTCGCCGAGCTGCTCGTGCGCGAGGGCTGGGGCGAGCGTTCAGGACCGGGGCAGTCGCGGTGGCGGGTGCTCGCGGTGATGCTCGCCGTCGTCATCGGCTGCGGCGCCGCGGCGGTGCTCGTCGGCCTCGGCGGCAAGGGCACCGAGAACGCCTCCCCGGTCGACCAGATCCAGGTGATCCCGTTTCCCGGGCGCACCACCGGGCTCGGCGGCGCCGACCAGGCCACGGACTCCCCGCCGGAGGGCGGCACCGGCGGCGGCGACGTCGTCCCCGGCGTCGGGGTGCCCCGCGAGACGGTCACCGAGGTGCCGGGCAGCGACCCGACGACCGAGAGCAGCACGGACCCCGGGACGACGACCACCACGCCGACCAGCGGGGACCCGTCCAGTCCGGTCACCACGACCACGACGCCCCCGTCCGGAGGGCAGCTGCCGCCGCCCACGACGACGCAGCCGAAGCCGCGGCCGTCGTGCATCCTGATCATCTGCTGGTGATCAGGCCAGCTGCTCGGCGACGTCGCTGAAGTCCGACGTGTTCCAGCGCTCCGGGCGCATCACGATCGCGATGTTGTTGCCGTGGGTGCCGTCGGTCGCGTCCGTGTAGGCCTCGCTGACCCCCGGCGGCAGGTAGCGGGCCGCCATCTCGTGGCGCTCCTCCTTCGTCATCGGCCACGTCTTCACCACCGGGCCCTCGACCGACACGTACTTGTAGACGCCGTCCTGCTGCTGGACGCACAGCGCGAACCGGCCGGCCGCCTCGATCAGCCGCGTCTTGCGCAAGCCCGGTGACGTCATCACGACGACGTCGCCGCCCGGCTCGTAGCGGTACCAGATCGGCGTCGTCAGCGGGGCCCGGCCGGCCTCGGCGGCGACGCTCAGCACGCCTACCTGCGGCCGGGCCAGGAACTCTTCACGCTCTTCGCGGGTCATCTTGCGGGCCATCGCCTGCTCCTTAAAGCCATGTCATTTGCCTTAACGGTAGCCACAGCCGGACGGCAAAAGCAAGCATGTTTGCTTTAAGATGAACCCCATGACCCGACCCGGCGGCCGCAGCGCCCGCGTCCGCGACGCGGTGCACGACGCCGTCGTCGAGCTGCTCTCCCTCGGCGACATCAACGCGGCGATCCCGAAGATCGCCGAGCGCGCGGGCGTGAACCCGACCAGCATCTACCGGCGCTGGGGCAGCCGCGAGCAGCTGCTGCTCGACGCCGCCGTGACGCGGCTGCGCGCGACGTCGCCGATCCCGGACACCGGCACGCTGCGCGGCGACCTGCTCGGCTGGGCCGAAGGCGTCGAACGCGCGATGCGCGACCCGCGCGGCCAGATCCTGCTGCGCGCGCTCGTCGCCACCCTGGGACCGGAGAAGCAACCGATCGAATACCTCAAGGCTCGCGGTGACGACCTGCAGGCGACGCTCGACAA
The DNA here is from genome assembly GCF_044759945.1 of Amycolatopsis sp. NPDC098790. Taxonomy (NCBI): domain Bacteria; kingdom Bacillati; phylum Actinomycetota; class Actinomycetes; order Pseudonocardiales; family Pseudonocardiaceae; genus Amycolatopsis; species Amycolatopsis sp. NPDC098790. The sequence continues at coordinate 690,721 of NZ_JBIWAI010000001.1, read as the reverse complement.
GGCCGCTGCGCGCGGAGAGGACGTGCCGACCGTCGACGAGGTCCTCGACTTCGTCCTGGCTCCGCTCTACCTGCGCGTGCTGTTCCGGCGCCCGGTCGAGCCGGGCACCGGCGGCAAGCTCGTCGAACGGCTGCTCACGGCGCTTCGAGCAGATCCGGCTCCGAACGCCGGCCGAGGTGGTTGAACAGCAGGTTCAACGCGAACGCCAGCACCGCCGCCACGGTGATCGAGCTGCCGCAGATCGTCTGCAGCCACGCGGGGAAGTGCTGGAAGATCTTCGGCGCGAACGCCGGCAGCAACCCGACGCCGAGCGCGACCGCGACGATGAAAGTGTTGTGGTTGCCCGAAAACTCGACCGTGCGGAGGTTCTGCGCACCGACCGCGGCGACCATCGCGAACATCACCACCGCGACCCCGCCGACGACCGGCTGCGGGATCGCCGCGATGAACGCGCCGATCTTCGGCACCAGCCCCATCAGCACCAGGATCCCGCCGGTCACCGCGACCACCCAGCGGCTGCGCACTCCCGTCATCCGCACCAGCCCGACGTTCTGCGCGAACGCCGTGTCCGGGAACGAGTTCATGACACCGCCGAGCACGGCCGAAAAGCCGTCGGTGGCCAACCCGCGCGCGAGGTCCGAGTCCGTCGGCCGCCGCCCGGTGATCTCGCCGACGGCGATCATGTCGGCCGTCGACTCGGTGAACGTCACCAGCATGACCACGCACATCGAGAGCACCGCGGCGACCGGGAACGTCGGCGCCCCGAAGTGGAACGGCGACGCGAGCCCGAACCAGCTCGCCGCACCCAGGCCGTCCCAGTGCACCAGCCCCATCGGGATCGCGACCACGAGCCCGATCGCCAGCGCCAGCAGCGGGCCGATCTGGTTGGCGAACCCGCGCAGCACCCGCGTGAACAGGATCAGCAGGGCCAGCACGCCGAACGCGAGCAGGATGTGCGACAGGGCCGCGTAATCCGGTGCGGTGGGGTCGTTGCCCGCGATCAGGCCCGCGCCCGGGCCGAGCAGCGAGACGCCGATGACGAGCAGCAGCGTCCCGGTGACCAGCGGCGGGAAGAACCGGATCAGCTTCGCGAACGGCCTCGCGATCAGCAGCCCGAAGACACCGGACGCCAGCATCGCGCCGTACACGGCGGGCAGGCCGTACTGCGAGGCGATCAGGATCATCGGGTTCACGACGCTGAACGTCGCACCCGCCACGACCGGCAGCCGGATGCCCAAGAGCTTCCCGATGCCGACGGCCTGGATCAGCGTCGCGACCCCCGCCACCAGCAGGTCGGCGTTGACCAGCAACCCGATCGTCGCCGGGTCCAGCTTCAGCGCGCTGCCGACGATCAGCGGCACCGCGACCGAACCGGCGTACATGATCGACATGTGCTGCAGGCCGAGCAGCGCCAGCCGCCCGGCGGGCAGGACTTCGTCGACCGGGTGTTTCGTCATGCACGGCCCCTTTCCCCGGCACAGTGAAAAGGCAGGACGTGACGGTAGCAAGTCCCGGGGGTCATGATCTTGTTTCGGGGGGCGGCGCGGAGGCCGGGAATGTGTGACCATCGGTGCATGACTTCGGGCGGTACTTCCCAGGTGGGCCCGCCGTTCCGCGCCGATCACGTCGGGAGCCTCCTGCGGCCCCCGGTCCTGCGTGACGCGCGGCGGCGGCGCGAAAGCGGCGAGATCGGCGCGGAGCAGCTCCGCGCGGTCGAGGACGACGCGATCCGCGACGTCATCAAGATGCAGAAAGCGGCCGGGCTCAGCTCGGCCACCGACGGCGAATTCCGGCGTGCCTCCTGGCACATGGACTTCATCTACGCGCTCGGCGGCGTCTCCAAGAGCGACGAGCGGCTGCACGTCAAGTTCCACAACCTGGCGGGCGACCTCGAGTTCAGCCCGCCGGGCCTGCAGGTCGACGGCAAGGTCCGGCTCGACGAGCCCATCTTCGCCGAGCACTTCGAGTTCCTGAAGTCCCATGTGGACCCCGGCGTGACGCCGAAGCTGACCATCCCGTCGCCGAGCATGGTCTACTACCGCGGCGGGCGGGCGGCGGTCAGCGAGACCGTCTACCCGGACCTCGAGGAGTTCTACACCGACCTCAGCGCGGCCTACCAGGCGCAGATCGCCGCGATGGCCGGCCTCGGCTGCCGGTATCTCCAGCTCGACGACACCAGCCTCGCCTACCTCAACGACCCGGCGCAGCGGGAGCTCGTCGCGCGGATGGGCGGCGACCCGGACCGCCAGCACCTGCGCAACATCGCGACGCTGAACGCGGCCCTGCAAGGCCGTCCCGACGACCTCGCCGTGACGACCCACCTGTGCCGCGGCAACTTCCGGTCGTCGTGGGTCGCCTCCGGCAGCTACGAATTCGTCGCGGAAGCGCTCTTCGGCGACCTGGCCGTCGACGGGTTCTTCCTGGAGTTCGACGACGAACGCTCCGGCGGCTTCGAACCGCTGCGGTTCGTGCCCAAGGACAAGAAGGTCGTCCTCGGCCTGGTCACGACCAAGCGACCCGAGCTGGAAGACCCGGACGTCCTGGTACGGCGGATCGAAGAGGCGTCGCGGTACGTCGACGTCGACCAGCTCTGCCTGTCGCCGCAGTGCGGCTTCTCCTCGACCGAGGAGGGCAACGACCTCACCCCGGACGACCAGCTGCGCAAGCTCGAGCTGATCGTGGCCACGGCCGACCGGGTTTGGGGCGGCCACTGATGATCACCTGCGTCGTGGACTACGTCATCGACCCCGCGAAGCTCCCCGACTTCGAACGCTTCGCCGCCGCGTGGATGCGGCTGGTGCAGCGCGAAGGCGGCATCCACCACGGTTACTTCCTGCCGTCGGAAGGCGCGAGCGACGAAGCCCGTGCGCTGTTCAGCTTCGAAAGCCTCGCCGCGTACGAGCGCTACCGGACGCTGTTCGGCGTCGACCCGGACTTCATCGAGGCCGACAAGATCCGCGACGAAAGCGGGTGCGTGGTGCGGTACCGGCGGACGTTCATGCGCCCCTTGCTGCCGGACGACGAAGTGTGAGACACAGCGCGAAGCGGCCGCCGTCGGTCGTGGACCGCGTCCTCGACCTGCTGGGCGCGTTCACGGCCGAGCGGCCGCAGCTCACGCTGTCCGAACTCAGCCGGCGCGCCGGGCTGCCGCTGTCGACGACCCACCGGATCGCCGGCGAGCTGACCAAACGCGGCGCGCTCGTGCGCGACGAGGCCGGCGTCTACCGCGTCGGGCTGTGGCTGTGGGAAGTCGCGTCGCTCGCGCCGCACGGCGCCGAGCTGCGGGAGAGCGCGATGCCGTTCCTCGAAGACCTCTACGAGGCCACGCACCAGAACGTGCAGCTCGCCGTCCTCGACGGGCCGGAGGTCGTCTACGTCGAGCGCATCTCCGGCCGCGGCGCGGTCAACGTCCTCACCCGCGTCGGCGGCCGGCTGCCCGCGCACGCCACCGGCGTCGGCCAGGTCCTGCTCGCGCACGCCGCCGCCGAGGCGCAGGAGGAGGTCCTGACCGGGCCGCTCAAGACGTTCACGCCGAAGACGATCACCTCGGCCGGGCAGCTGCGGCGGGTCCTGGCCGACGTTCGCCGCGACGGCTACGCGATCAGCGACGGCCAGATCGAGCTGATCTCCCTGTCGGTGGCGGCTCCGGTCTACGACTCGACGGACGAGGTCGTCGCGGCCATCTCCGTCGTCGTCCCGGCCGAGGGGACGGACCCGCGGACGCTGGTCCCGGCCGTCCGGGCCGCCGCGCGCGGCATCTCGCGGGTGCTCGGGGCACCCCGCGCCCTGCGGTCGCCGGGCGACTCCTCGACGGCTTAAGGGTCTTGTGATCGGATGGCAGGCATGGGTGCACAGAACACCGTCCTCGTCGTCGGAGCGGGTCAGAGCGGGTTCCAGGCCGTCGCGTCGCTGCGGGACCGCGGCTTCGACGGCCGGGTCGTGCTGGTCGGGGACGAGCCGGGCGTGCCGTACCAGCGGCCGCCGCTGTCGAAGGCCTACCTCGCCGGGACCGCCGGCCTCGAACAGTTGCACCTGCGCGGCGAGGACTTCTTCGCGGAGAAGGGCATCGAGCTGGTCGCCGGGCGGGTCGCGGCGATCGATCGCGCGGCTTCGCGGGTGCGTCTCGAAGACGGCACCGAACTGGCTTACGACCACCTGATCCTGGCCACCGGCGCGCGCAACCGGACGCTGCCCGTGCCCGGCGCGGATCTCCCGGGCGTGCTGACCCTGCGCACGCGCGACGACGCCGACCGGCTCCGCGCGTCCCTCAGTGCGGCCGAGAACGTCGTCGTGGTCGGCGGCGGGTTCATCGGGCTGGAGTTCGCCTCGCACGCCGGCCGCCCGGTGACGGTCGTCGAGGCCCAGGACCGGCTGCTCAACCGCGTCGCGACACCCGAGATCTCCGCCTACTTCGCCGCGTTGCACCGCGAAGCCGGGCACACGGTGCTGCTCGGCCAGGGCGTCTCGGCGCTGCACGGCGACTCCCGTGTGCGAGAAGTCAAACTGTCCGACGGCACCCGGCTGCCCGCCGACCTGGTCGTGGTCGCCGTCGGCGTCGTGCCGGAGACGACGCTCGCCGCCGAAGCCGGCCTCCCCGTGGACAACGGCGTCGTCGTCGACGCCCACCTGCGCACCGAAGACCCGAAGATCTTCGCGATCGGCGACTGCGCCAACTTCCCGTGCGTGCAGGCGGGCGCCGCGACCCGGCTGGAGTCCGTGCAGAACGCCGTCGACCAGGCCCGCTGCGTGGCCGCGGCGATCACCGGCACGCCCGAGCCGTACGCGAGCCTGCCGTGGTTCTGGACCGACCAGTCGGGCGCGAAGCTGCAGATCGCCGGGATCCTGTCCGGCGCCGACAAAACGGTGGTCGCGGGCGACCCGGCGAGCGGCAAGTTCTCGGTGCTGTCCTTCCGCGACGACGTCCTCATCGCGGTCGAGTCGGTGAACAAGCCGGCCGACCACATCGCCGCCCGGCGCCTGTTCACCGCCGACCCGAAGCCGGCGTACGCGGACCTCGAAGCGAGCGCGTTCGACCTGAAGGGACATCTGGCGTCAACTCGCGGTTGACGCTAGCCGAGCGTCAACCTACAGTTGACGCATGACCTTACCGACCAACATCAAGCTCGACGACCTCATCAGCGCGATCAAGAGCAACAACGAAAAGGACGCCCTCGCCCAGCTCACCGACGCCGTCTACGTGGGCCAGCACCTCGGCGAGGTGGCCGACCACCTGATCGGCCACTTCGTCGACCAGGCCCGGCGGTCCGGGGCGTCCTGGACCGACATCGGCGCCAGCATGGGCGTGACCAAGCAGGCCGCCCAGAAGCGGTTCGTGCCGAAGGTCGATCCCGGGGGCGACCCGAGCGGTGCCATCGAACGCGTCTACGGCCGCTACACGGACCGGGCGCGCCACGTCGTCGTCGAGGCCCAGAAGGCGGCCGTCACGCACGCCAGCCCGGAGATCGACACCGTGCACATCGTGCTGGGCCTGCTGACCGAACCCGCCGCGCTGGCGGCCGGCGCGATCCTGGCCCAGGGCGTCCAGCTCGACGCCGTCCGCGAAGCCGCCGAGGCGCGGCTGCCCGAGCCAGTCGACCCGGTGCCGAACGTCGTGCCGTTCTCCGCCGCCGCCAAGAAGACCCTCGAACTCACCATGCGCGAGGGGCTGCGGCTCGGGCACAACTACATCGGCACCGAGCACATGCTCCTGGCGCTGCTCGAACAGCGTGAGGGCACCGGGTTCGAGGTCCTGGACGGCCTGGGCGTCAAGAAGGACAAGGCCGAGGCGAAGATCGTGGAGGTGCTGGCGGAACTCCTCGCCGCCCGGGGGCAGTGAGGCTCCTGGTGGCGGCCGCGCTCATCGCGCTGCTGCTGGTGACGCTGCTCTGACCGGGCGGGACCAGGGGGTCTTCCCGGTCAGAGCAGCGGCTCGTCAGGCGTCGGACTCCGGGCGGCCGTCGGCGGCCCAAGCCGTGTGGAACGAACCTTCGCGGTCCACACGGCGGTACGTGTGCGCACCGAAGAAGTCCCGCTGGCCCTGCACCAAAGCCGCCGGCAGGCGGTCGGCGCGGAGGCCGTCGTAGTACGCCAGCGCCGTCGAGAAGCCCGGCGTCGGGATGCCGAGCTGGACCGCCGTCGAGATCACCGACCGCCACGAGTCCTGCGCGTCCTCGACGGCCTTGCGGAAGCCGCCCGACGTCAGCAGCGTCGGCAGCTCCGGCTCATCGGCGTAGGCCGAGGTGATGTCGTTGAGGAACTTCGCGCGGATGATGCAGCCGCCGCGCCAGATCGAGGCGACCTTGCCCAGGTCGATGTCCCAGCCGTACTCCGTCGCGCCGGCCTGGATCTGGTTGAAGCCCTGTGCGTACGCGACGACCTTCGACGCGTAGAGCGCCTGCTCGACGTCGTCGGCGAAGCGCTCCAACGAAGCACCGGTCAGCGGCGAAGCCGACGGGCCACCGAGCCCGCGGGCCGCCGCGCGCAGCGGCTTCGAGCCCGACAGCGAACGCGCGAAGACGGCTTCGGCGATGCCCGAGATCGGGACGCCCAGGTCGAGGCCGATCTGCACCGTCCAGCGGCCGGTGCCCTTCTGTTCGGCGGCGTCCTCGACGATGTCCACGAACGGCTTGCCCGAAGACTGGTCGACGTGCGCCAGCACCTCGGCGGTGATCTCGATCAGGTAGGAGTCGAGCCGCCCGGTGTTCCACGTGCGGAACACGTCGGCGATCTCGGCGGGGGAGTAGCCGCCCGCGTGCCGCAGCAGGTCGAACGACTCCGCGATCAGCTGCATGTCGGCGTACTCGATGCCGTTGTGCACCATCTTGACGAAGTGGCCGGCGCCGTCCGCGCCGATGTGCGTGCAGCACGGCTCGCCGTCGACCTTCGCCGAGATGTCCTCGAACAGCGGGCCGAGCGACTCGTACGACTCCTTCGAGCCGCCGGGCATGATGCTCGGCCCGTGCAGCGCGCCTTCCTCGCCGCCGGAGACGCCGCTGCCGACGAAGTGCAGCCCACGCTCGCGCAGCGCCTTCTCGCGGCGGCGCGTGTCGGCGAAGTGCGCGTTGCCGGCGTCGATGATCACGTCGCCCTCTTCGAGCAGCGGCGCGAACTCCTCGATGACGGCGTCGGTCGGGCCGCCCGCCTTGACCATGATCACGACCTGGCGCGGCCGCTCCAGCGCGTCGACGAACGCCTGCGCGGAGTACGCCGGGATGAAGTCGCCCTCGTCGCCGAACTGCTCCACCAGCGCGCGGGTCCGCTCCTCGGACCGGTTGTGCAGGGCCACCGTGTGCCCGTGCCGGGCCAGGTTGCGGGCCAGGTTGCGGCCCATGACCGCCAGGCCGGTGACCCCGATGCTCGCCTTCTTGCTCATCCGAATCCTCTCGAAGTCTCTCTCGATTCAGACAGTAGTCCGATCGACGCCTCATGGGAGGCCACGGAGGAGCAGCTCACCTAGTTCAGGAGAAGCAGCGGATCGGGCCCTTGTTGTAGGCGAGCATGTCGGTGATCGCCGCGACCAGGTCGATGTCCGCGCCCCACTCGGCGCCGTCCAGTTCGGCGTACGCGCGGTGCAGGTTTCCCGGCAGCCGCTCCTGCTCGCCCAGCGACGCGAACTCGCCGAGGTCCGTCTCCTTCGCGACCTCCAGCGGCGACAGCCCGGCGGCCTTCCCGCGTTCGGCCGTCTGTTGCACGAACTCGAGGTATTCGTCCACTTTGTCCACCACGTCGAGCCCGCAGGGGCCGCCGTGCCCGGGCAAGATCACCTCGGGGGACAGCTCCCGGATGACGTCGAGGCCCTTGCGCCAGCCGGCCACCGAGCCCATCAGCGCGAACGGGCTGCCGCCGTGGAACACCAGGTCACCGGCGTAGAGCACGCGCTGCTCGGGCAGCCAGACCAGCACGTCGTTGGTCGTGTGGGCCGCGTGGCCGGGGTGGATCAGCTCGAGGGTGACGTCGCCGGCGTGCACGGTCAGCCGGTCGTCGAACACGACCTCCGGCGGCCGCGACCGCAGTTCGCCCCAGTCGCTGCCGACGAAGATGCCCTCGAACGTCTGGATCCCCTCGGCGACCATCAGCTCCCGCGTCTTGCGGTGGCCGATGACCGTCGCGCCCTCGACCAGGTAGTTGCCGTTGGTGTGGTCGCCGTGGTGGTGCGTGTTGATCAGCGTCGTCACCGGACTGCCGGTGGCGGCCTCGACCGCGGCGAGCAGCGCGCGCGTGCGGCGCTCGGTCGAGCAGGTGTCGATGAGGACGGTGTGGTCGCCGGCGTCGACGACGCCGCAGTTGTTGATGTACCAGGAGCCGTCCGGCTGGACGTAGCCGTGGACCTGGTCGGCCAGCCGGGTGACGGCGGCGGCGGAGGGCGAGCGATCGGTCACGGCGCTCACTATGCCCGAGTCCGGCTCCGCCGGTTGGCCGAATAATTAGGAATTTCGCTGGTCCAGGCGAGTGATAGCCCAGGTGACTGGCATTCCGCGGCGTTTCCTGGAACGCTGCGCGATGTCATCATCGAGATCCGCAAGGTGAAGCACTAGCCTGGGTGGGTTCGATAGTTCGCGCGCGACGGCGACCGGGAGGCCGCCGTCGCTTGGTAGTGGTCCGGGAGAGCAGGGCGATGGCCAGCACCGTCACCTCGCGCCGGAAGCAGCTCGGCAACGAGCTCCGGCATGCCCGCACCGCGGCGCGGATGACACAGCAGCAGGTCGCCGAGGTCCTCGGCTGCACCCAGGGCAAGGTCAACAAGATCGAGTCCGGTGCCGTCGGGGTCAAGCTCGGGGATGTGCGATCCATGCTGAACGCGTTCGGGATCAACGGCGAAGAGGCCGACACGCTGATGAACCTGGCGCGCGCCGCCGCCGGGCAGCGCGGCCACTGGTCCGGCTACCGCTCGGTGGTGCCGCACTGGTTCCGCACCTTCACCGACCTGGAGCCCGCGGCCGCGGAGATCCTCACCTGGCACGGTGAGCGCATCCCGGGCCCGCTGCAGTCCGAGCACTACATGCTCAAGCAGTTCACCGAGTTCGGCGCCACCGACGTGACGTCGCTGGTGCGCAACCGGCTCGACCGCAAGGCGGTGTTCGAGCAGCAGCAGCCGCCGTACTACCGGTTCATCATCAGCGAGGGCGCGCTGCGCCGGGCCCCGGGCGGGTATGCGCCCGCGGTGATGCTGGACCAGGTCGAGCACCTGCTCTCGCTCGAGAAGCACCAGCGCGTCTACGTGCACGTACTCCCGTTCGGCGCGCGGCTGGCCGCGGTGCCCAACGACTTCACGATCATGCGCTTCCCGGACCGCACCCGGGACTTCGTCTACATCGAGCACTCCGCCGGCGGGCTGTACCTCGACGACGTCAAGGACTTCAACATCTTCGTCGACTCGTGGGACCGGCTGCGTGGAGCGGCTTTGGAGCGGCAGGAGACCCGGCAGTTCCTCAAGGAGCTCGCGGAGGGTTACCGCGGCCAGATGCAGCAGCTCCAATAGGGCGAACGGTGGCCTGAGGTATCCCGGCCGGTGAACAACTTTCGGTAGAGTCATTCTGTTGCACTGGAATCCACCGGAAGTTTCGCCCGAAGGGGACATCGTGGACCCCGACTTCCTCCCCGACGCCGTCGACCTCGACCGGCCGAACGTGGCGAGGATCTACGACTGGGCGCTCGGCGGCACCGCGAACTGGGCGGTCGACCGGCAGTACGGCGAGCTGGCCGTGAAAGCGTTTCCGCTGGCGAAGACGCTGGCGCGGGGCAACCGCGACTTCCTCGGCCGAGCCGTGCGCTACTGCGTGTCCGAAGGCATCACGCAGTTCCTCGACCTCGGCTCCGGCATCCCGACCGCCGGCAACGTCCACGAGGTGGCCGACGAGCACGCCGACGACAGCCGCTGCGTGTACGTCGACAACGAGCCGGTGGCCGTCGCGCACGGCCGGATCCTGCTCGACGAGGAGGGCGACCCGGAGCGGCACGCCGTCCTGCACGCCGACCTGCGCGACGCCGAGGAGGTCTGGGACGCCGCGCTGGCCACCGGCGTGCTCGACCCGGAGCAGCCGATCTGCCTGCTCAGCGTGGCCGTGCTGCACTTCCTGCCCGACGTCACCGGCGTCCGTGAAGCCATCCGCGACTACCGGACGCTGCTGGCACCCGGCTCGGCGTACGTCCTCTCGCACGCGACCGAGTCCGGCGTCGAGGGCGACGAACTGGAGCAGATCCGGCGGCTCGTGAAGCTGTCCGAGCGGTCGAGCTCGCCCGCGGTGTCCCGGACGCTCGGCGAGATCGCCGCGTTCTTCGGTAACTTCGAGGTGGTCGAGCCGGGAATCGTGCCTGTGGGAGAGTGGCGTCCCGAGCCCGGCGCCGCCACGGTCCCCCTCGCGAGCGTGGTCGGCGGTGTCGGCCGCAAGCCTGGAGGACGGACATGACCACACAGGATCCCGAGGCCCCCGAAGGCGTCGACCTCGAGCGGCCGAACGCGGCCCGCATCTACGACTGGTTCCTCGGCGGCGACGCCAACTGGGCCATCGACCGCCAGTTCGGCGAGCAGGCCGTCAAGACGTTCCCGATGATCAAGACCGTGGCCCGCGTCGGCCGCGACTTCCTCGGCCGCGGCGTCCGCTACCTGGCCCGCAACGGCATCGACCAGTTCCTCGACCTCGGGTCGGGCGTGCCGACGGTCGGCAACGTCCACGAGGTCGCGGCGGAGGTGAACCCGAACGCGCGGTGCGTGTACGTCGACAACGAGCCGGTCGCGGTGGCGCATTCGCAGATCCTGCTGGAGAAGGAGGGTGTCGCCGACCGGCACGCGGTGCTGCAGGGCGACCTGCGCGACCCGGCCGACATCTGGAAGCGCGCGCTCGACACCGGCGTCCTCGACCCGAACCGCCCGATCGGCCTGATCATCGTCGGCGTCCTGTACTTCCTCGGCAAGGACGAGCCGGTGGCCCAGACCATCCAGAAGTACCTGTCGCTGCTGCCGTCCGGCTCGTACTTCCTGTCCTCGCACCTGACCACCGAAGGCCTCGACGGGATGGCCGACTCGGAGAGCCGCGAGTCGATCGTGGCGCAGTACAACAGGTCGAGCACCCCGCTGCACCTGCGCTCGCGCGAGGAGTTCACGTCGTTCTTCGACGGCTTGGAGCTCGTCGAGCCGGGCATCGTGTACCTGCCGGAGTGGCACCCGGAGGAGATCGAGTCGCGGGCGACGAAGAAGCTCGCGAACGACCCGGCGTTCGTCGGCCACATCTGCGGCCTCGGCCGCAAACCGTGACGGCTGCCTACGACGCGGTCGCGGTCCAGTACGCCGAGTTCGTCCGCGACATCTGGGACTCGTCGGTGCTGGACCGCGCGGCGTGGACGGCGTTCGCGGACTTCGTGCGTGGCCGGGGACCGGTCGCGGACCTCGGGTGCGGGCCGGGCCACCTGACGGCGCACTTGAGTTCGCTGGGGGTCGACGCGTTCGGCGTCGACGTGTCCCCGGCGATGGTCTCCCTGGCTCGTTCGGCGCATCCTTCACTGCGGTTCGAGGTCGGTTCGATGGCGGCGTTGGACGTACCCGACGCGTCGCTGGCGGGGATCCTGACGTGGTATTCGGTGATCCACACGCCGCCGGCGGAACTGCCGGGGTACTTCGCCGAATTCACCCGGACGTTGGCGCCCGGCGGTCACGTTCTGTTGGGGTGCTTCGAGGCCGGCGAGGTTTCGGAGTTCGACCACAAGGTGACGACGGCTTACGTGTGGCCGTTGGACGCGCTGGCTTCGATGGCCGCCGAGGCGGGGTTGGCCGTGGTGGGCCGGCTGTACCGGGAGCACGTCGAGGGGGAGCGGCCTTACCGTCAGGGGCGGCTTTTCCTGCGGAAACCGTAGCCGCGCCCGGTTCCGGACGTCATGAACGACCCTTTCATGTCGCCAGACGCCATGAAAGGGTCGTTCATGTCATCCGCAGGCGGCCCGGGGCGACCGCGGAAGCCGTAGCCGCGCAACGGCGAGAGCCCCGGTCCCATCGGGGAACCGGGGCTCTTCTGTGGTGGTGCGGCAGTTCAGGCTCTCAAGCCCGCGACCCGATCCGCCCGCGCAGCAGCGGGGTCAAGTCGATCGCGGTCTCCAGCGGGCGCGTGGTCCGGACCCCGTCCGAGTAGCGCTGCAGCGGGAGGTCCTGGTCCGTCGCCCAGGTCGTCGTCTTGCGCAGTGGTGCCTGGATCAAGCTGAAACCGAAGCGGTTCCGCAGCTCGTTCCCGATCCCCCGGCGGCCACGACGCTCTTCTTCGCGGCGGAACAGCGAGTTCATTCGGACGGCCATCGGTTACACCCCCAGCTCTCGTCGCGGTGGCAGTGCCTGGGAAAGCGCTTCCCGGCATCGGCTTCGGACCAGCTCGTTCGTGCCACGGGTGGCGCCCGGTCGGCGGGCGTGGCCCGCGGTCGGTGGCGCGCTGTCCTCGACGATCACGCTGATCCTCCCCCATGAGGTCCTGCGGTGGTGGGTTTGTCGGTCGTCAGCCAGTGGCCTGCCCTCGGGGACCGCCCGCCGCATGCAGGCAGTCATTCACCGACACCAGCGCCCCGGCCGATGCGATTAATCCTACTCCTGGAATAATCTTCATGTCGAGGCCAGACCTAGTTGATCACCCGCTTGGCCGTGCGGCGTACTCCATTGAGACACTGAGTAGCCGGACGCGGGTACGTTCGACCAGGTCGCGGCCGCGCCCCCCATCGATGCTCGGAGGTACGACCCATGGCGGATTATCCGTCGTTCGCGGATTACGATCCGAACACGGCCGTGTCCTTGTTCGAAGAGGCGGCCTGGGAAAAGTCGTTCGCCAGCGAGCCCAACGGCGGCAGCTGCGTCGAGGTCAACCTCGGCCGCGAAGGCCTGATCGGCGTCCGCGACACCAAGCTCGCCACCAGCCCCGTGTTCGTGTTCGACACCGCCGAATGGGAAGCGTTCCTGGTCGCCGTGAAGGCCGGGCAGTTCGACCTGCCCGCCTGAGTCCTCCCCTGCGCGGGTGATCATGATCACCCGCCCGTCCACTGAAATCGCGAAGGCCCCCTTCCCGCTCTCACGGTGAAGGAGGCCTTCGCGACGGCGTGGATACGCCTGAGTGCTCAATGTGAGGGTTATCTCACCCGATTGCCGGAAGCTCGCCCCCGCGCAGCCGGCCGCGCGTCCGGCGCCAGGCCACCACGACGAGCACCACGAGCCCGATCAACGGCAGCGTGCTGATCGCCCAGCTCAACCCCATCGGCGGCCCCGGCTGTTCGAGCACCGGCAACGCGCGCAGCTCGCCGGTGCCGGAGCCCGCCGGGCCGTTGACGGTGAAGCTGAACGTCCACTCGCCCGGCCGCGGCATCGAGCGGACGTCCAGGCCCCAGACGTCCCGCTTGCGCGGGTGCCGGACCAGCGGCTGCTTCCGGTTCTGGCCGCCTTCGGGGTTGATCATCGTGAGCGTGCCGGACTTGTCCTCGATCCCGCCGTCGGGGATGAACGTGAAGTCCAGTGACTGCATGGCCTTCAGCGGCCAGGTGCTGAACCCGACCGTCAGCCCGTACGGCCCGGCCTGCACGTGCTCGGTGTGCACGATGTTGACCGGCTCGTAGGCGTTCGCCGGCGCCGCGGTCGCGAACAGCAGCCCCGCCACGGCCGCCAGGGCCAAAAGTGTCTTACGCATCAGCGGTTTCCCCCTTCTCCGCGGGCGCCAGCAGGCAGAGCATCCCGCCGAACCGCCACCCGGCGAACCCGCCGAGCAGCCCGAACAGGCCGGCCAGGACGGCCGTCGTCGTCAGGTACCAGGCCGGCGGCAGGTGCGCGCCGGTGTAGAGCAGCGTCCGCTGGACCGGCAGGCTCAGCCCGATCAGCAGCCCGGCGATCCCGCCCACGACCACCGAAACGCGGCCCGCGCGCCACCCCCGGCGTCGCCCGGCCAGGTACCCCAGCTCCATCAGCGCGGCCACCGGCAGCAGCGCCAGCGGCGTCAGCGACGGCATCTCCGGCACCCCGGAAATCGCGTCGCGCAACGGCAGGTCGACCAGATCCGCGTACGCCTTCGCCGCCCACGGCGAGAACCACCAGAAGATCCCCTGGACGACCAGGACCATCGCGGCCGTGCCGGCCGCGCCGCCGGGACGGCGGAAGAACCCCGCGCCGACCGCGACCAGCAGCACCGCCATCATCGAGCAGCCGATCGAGACGGCGTCGGCGTAGTCGTCCGGCACCTGCTGCAGCCCGAGCGCGAGCACCGGCCCGAACGTGAGCAGCACGGTCAGCGACGCCAGCGTCCCGAGCCGGCCCCACCGGTGCTCGCGCGCCGCGGCGAACACCGCGGTCGTGCCGATCAGCGACACCGTGATCGCCAGCAGCAGCCCGATGTGCGGCGGCGAGTCGATGACGGCGTCGAAGCCGTAGAGCCCGTGCCACCACTGGTCCCACAGGCCGTACAGCAGGAACGTCGCCGCGCCGACACCGGAAACCAGGTAGCCCAGCGGCGCCGCGAACGTCTTGCCGAACACGTTGACCACGCGCCCGCCGATCCGCGGGTCGACCGGGCGGCCCGCGCGCCGCGCCGCCGTCGTCAGCAGCACGACGGCGAGGCTCGCCAGCCCGACGACCGCGCTGCCCGCGTACAGGAACAGGTGCGGCAGCGTGAAGAACGTGTCCGGCCCGACGTCGCTGTGCCACTGGATGTCCCAGGTCAGCCCGACCAGCGACAGCACCGAACCGCCGAGGACGACGTTCGCCGGCAGCAACCCCGTTCGCGCCTGTTTCGCCACCGACGTGGTGCGCACGCCGGATGCGGTGAGATCCATTCCCCCGAACCTTTCTACTTGACGAGCAACGGAAAAACGACTTGGGCGGGCCCGCCGGGGCCGCGCAGCGACACCGTGATCTCCCACTGCCCGGACATCGGCAGCCCGACGCCGGTGGCGCGGAAGCGGCCGGGGCCGTCCGGGGCGGCGGGCACCGCCGGGAACGCGTGCCCCATCTGCGCCATGACCGGCGCGACCGTGACGGCGTCGGGTGCGGGGCCGGTGACGGCCACCCCGAACGTGTTGCCGCCGATGCGCGGCTCGTCCGCGGAGAACCGCACGGTGTACGGCCCGGAAACCGCTTGCTGCGCCGAGGCTTTCGCGCTGCCGCCCGGCCAGAGCAACCAGGTGGCGCCGGCCACGACGATCAGCGCGACCACGGCGATCAGCAACGTCGGGCGTCTCATCGGCCGGCTCCTGTCGTCGGGACGTCCACCACGGCGGGGATCGTCAGCACGCGGTAGCCGCGTTCGGCCTGCAGCCAGATCCGGTACCGGCCGGGCGCGGCGAAGGTGTAGGTGAAGCTGACGTCCGGGCCGTACGCGGCCACGGTTTCGTCGGGGCGGTCGAGCTGGCCCGCGACCGGCGGGATCATCGCGTGGACGTGCGCCCACGTCGGTGCCTTCGCGGCGCTTTCCCCGACGGGCCCGGTGATCGGCCCGGCGACGATGAGGTGGCCGAGCATCCCCAGCCACGGCTGGAGGTCCTGGGTCCTGAAGTGAGCGGTGATGGTGGTCGGCGTGCCGGGGGTGACGGTGAGGTCGACCGGGGTGCCGTCGACGGTCCGCGGTCCGGCGCCGGCTGGTTCGGGCGCGGGCGCGGCGGTGCCCGTCAAGTCCACAGTGGACCGGACGAGCTGGACCCCGCCGCCGCGCCGCACCAGTTCGGCGGCGACCGCGTACGTGCCGGACTCCGGATCGGCGACGCGGACGCGGTAGTCACCGGGGCCGACGCGCACCGGGTGCAGGTGGCTCATCCGCCCCGACGGCGAAACCAAGACGAGGTGCACCAGCGCGTTGTCGTGGACCAGCAGGTCGTCGACCGGGCGGCCGGTGGCGCCGTCGGTGAGGTTCAGCTTCAGCCCACCGGTTTCCGCGTGTGCCGCGAGGTTCACCGGTGGCCGTGAGTAGTCCACTGTGGACAGTTGCGCGTTGGCGTACGGGTCGGTGACGTTGTCGAACGTCGGGTCGAGCTGGCTGCCGGGCGCGGGCGGCGGGGGAGTGCTCGCCGACAGCAGCGCGCCGGTGACCGCGACGGCGATCGCCGCGACCACGCCACCCGCCGGGATCAGCGCGAACGCCGTCCGCCGGGCCTTGACGCCGACGATCAGAGCCAGCAGCAAGAACGCGCCCGCGGCGACGAACCCGCCGTAGGTCGCCTTTTCCCACGGCGGGACGACCCGGGCGGGCACGATGAACGGGATCGTCGCGGCCGGGCCGGTGCCGTCGCTCAGCGACAGTTCCCACGGACCCGGTTTGTCGACTTGGAGATTTCCCGCGTACACGCCCGGTTCCGCGCCGAGCACGATGTCGGTGCGCGCGCTCGTGACGCCGTCGGCCGCGACGGCCAGGTGCAGCGTGCCGGGCGGCGAGCCCTGGTGCGTCACGACGTCGACCCGCAGCGGCGACGGCGTGACGTCGACCCGGCGGATGATCACGGTCAGTTCGCGCGCGCCGAGAGTCTGCGCGACCTGGACGTCGGTGCCGGACGGTGCGCCGTCGGCGTGCGCGGTGCCGCCGCCCACCGCGATCCCCAGCGCGGCCAGCAGCATCAGCAAGAACACTCTTGGTTTGGTCCCCATCGTGGGTCCGAACCTAGCGACGGCCGCGGGTGGCGGGCGTCACGGCGGCGAGGGAACTCCGGTCCCCAGCGCGGGGGACCGGAGCCCCCGGGGGTCTCAGGGGCCGAGGAATTTCCGCAGGTGAGCGACCACTTCTTCGGGCTGTTCCTCGGGCAGGAAGTGGCCGCACTCGGCGATCGCCCCACCGGTGACGTCGTTCGCGTACTCCCGCCAGATCTTGAGCGTCGGCAGGGTGCCGAGCAGGCCGTTCGCACCCCAGAGCGCGAGAAGTGGCTGGGTGACGCGCCTTCCGGCGTCGAAGTCGGCGTCGTCGAGCTCGGCGTCGTCCGGGAAGGAGGCGCGGTAGTCGTCGAAACCCGCGCGGAGGGCGCCGGGCTGGGAGAAGGCGCGGACGTACTCGGCGACGGCGTCGGGGTCGAGGGTGTGGCGCTGGTAGGTCCAGCGCTCGAAGAAGTAGCCGAGGTAGGCGGCGATGTTCTGGCCGGCGAGCAGCTCCGGCAGGTCGGGCTGGAGGTGGAAGAGCCAGTGCCAGTAGGCCTTCGCGATGCCGGTGTCGAGGCGCTGCCACATCGCGCGGGTCGGGGCGATGTCGAGGACGGCGAGGCGGTCGACCTGGTCCGGGCGGTCGAGGGCCCAGCGGTGGGCGACGCGGCCGCCGCGGTCGTGGCCGACGACGGCGGCTTTCGTGAACCCGAGGTGCTCGGCGAGCGCGGCGACGTCGGCGGCCATCGTGCGCTTGTCGTAGCCGGTCTTGGGTTTGTCGGTGCGGCCGTAGCCGCGCAGGTCGGGGGCGATGACGGTGTGCGTTTCGGCGAGCGGCTCGAGGACCTTGTGCCAGCAGTGCGACGTCTGTGGCCAGCCGTGGAGCAGGAACAGCGGCGGGCCTTCGCCGGCTCGCTGGTAGTGCATCCGGAGTCCGTTCACGCTTTCTAACCTGTTCATGGGGTTAGACGGTAGCCGACGTTCTAACTGTCGGCAACGGTTAGGATGGGGGGATGGAGTGGGCATTCGACGGCGGACGGCCGTGCCTCGACCTGGTCAACACGCTGCGCGCGCGGTACGCGGACGGCGTCGAGATGCTGACTGGACCGGACGCGCTGGCGGAGTGGCTCGCGCTGGCGGGCTTCACGACGGGACCGGTACCGGTGACGGCGGGGAACGTGCTGGCGGCGAAGGCGCTGCGCGAGGCGATCGACCGCGTGCTGCTGCCACCGGAGGAGCCGGACAAGATGGACATCGAGCTGGTGAACAACGCGGCGGCATCGGCCCCGGCGCCCCCGCCGAGGTTGGTGCTGGTGGACGGCCGGCTGCGCCGCGAGGTCCCGGCCCCGAAGGACCCGGTGGCATCGGCATTCGCGGCGCTGGCGGCGGACGCGATCGACCTGGCGACGAGCGACGCGGAAGTGCGGGTGTGCGCGGCGGACGACTGCGGAGTCCGGTTCTGTGATGCGTCCCCGCGGCGGAACCGGCAGTGGTGCTCGATGTCCCGGTGCGGGAACCGGGCAAAGGCTCGAGCTCATTACGCTCGCACCGGTCCACAGGCAAAGCGAGATGTGGAAAACCCGGCCTAGCAGGCTCCGCACCGCGAGTTTTCGTCGTAGGCGGCCGATACGCTGGAACCGGGGGGCGCCCCCGCGGGCCCGCGCCCGTGATCGGCCTTCAGTCGCCGGGTGACGGTGACGCCGAGCCGGGGCCGTTGCCGCCGATCAACCGCTCGTACACCTTCGGGTGCGCGCGCAACCGCACGTTGAGCTTGCCGATCCACCGCATGTGCACAGTCCGCACCCTCGCCGGGATCGGCGTGGCGGCAAGCCGCACGGCAGACGCGAACCGCCTGAACCGCCGCTCGTCCCGCGAAGTCCACTGTAGACCGAGGCGGTCGCGCAAGGCGGGCGGAAGGGTTGCCCGCAGCAGGAACATCTGGATTCGACCGTGCCACCGCCACCACGAATCGGGCAGCCAGCGGACCGGTTTCCGGACCGTGCGGATCGTCTCGAACAGCTCGTCGAGAGTCGGATTCCCCGAAAACCCGGCCACCATCGAGTCGTAGTAGCGCTCGAAAGCCGCCCAGTCCGGCGGCAGATCCTGCGACCGCACGCCGAGCATCCGCCCGACGTCGCACATCTGCGCGTAGTACTCCTCAAGGTCCGAAGAGGACAGTGGGCGGCCGAAGAACCGTTGTGCGTCAACGGGAACCTTCACCAGCGTCGCGTGCACCCACGCATAGGCCAGCGGATCCAAAGCGCTGTAACGGCGGCCCGAAGCAACACCGGTGAACGACCGGTGCAAGGCGCGCAACCGGGCCGCTTCGAAACGCGCGCCCGAAGCACCGCCGTACACGTAGATCGACAGCGACGCGCCCGTCCGCATCAACCGCGTCCACGGGTCCGACGTGTAGTCCGAATGGTCACGCACCCCCGCCGCGACCACCGGGTGCGCCACCTGCAGCACCAGCACCTGGCCCGCCAGCAGCGCGTCGCGGAAGTCGCCGAAGTACTTCCACGCCGCCGTGCCGCGGACGATCGGCCGGGCCATCAAGCTCCGCGGAGCAGCATCATCAGCGGCTCGGCCACCGGCGTGTCCGTCTCGCCCGTCGCCAGGCGCCGCAGCTGCAGGCCCGCGATCAGCGCGACCACCGGGCCGGCCAACCGCTGCGGCTCCGGGACTCCCAACGCAGCCAGGATCGTCACGGCCAGCTCGTCATACGCCGCGAAGCACCGCGAAGAAGCTTCTTGCAGTTCAGGATCACGGGCTGACTGCAAGTACAGCTCGTGCGCGCCCAGCTCGTCCGCGCCGAAGGGCAGCTGCGCGATCACGCTTTCGACCACCGACGCCGCCTGCTCGACGCTCAAGCCGTCCGAGCGGTAGCCGTCGACGATCGCGCCGAGCTTGGCCGTCTCCTCCTCGACGAACAGCAGCATCGCTTCGCGCAGCAACGCCGTCTGGCTGGGGAAGTGGTAGGTCAACGTGCCGAGCGAAACGCCGGCGGCGGCGACGATCCGGCGGTTCGTCAGCCCGCCGACGCCGTGCTCGCCGACGACGGTCAGCGCGCCGCGCAGGATGGCGTCCCGGGTGCTTACCAGCTTGTCTCGGGATGCCGCTCCGGCCACCGTTCGACCTCTTCCAGTTGCGCGGCGAGCGAAACCAGCCGCTCCTCGGCGTGCGACGGGCCGAGCAGCTGGGCCCCGAGCGGGAGCCCGCCGTCCGTGAGCCCGGCCGGGACGTTGACCCCCGGCCAGCCCAGCACGTTCCACGGCCAAGCGTACGGGCAGGCGGCGATCATGGCCTGGTCGGTCTCCCAGCCGGACAGCCCGTCGAACGTGCCGATCGGCGGCGGCGGGGTCGCCGTCGTCGGGGTCAGCAGGACGTCGACGCGGCCGAACACCGAGCCGATCCGCCGGTGCAGTCCCGGCTCCAGCGCGCGGGCGAGCCGCAGTGCCGGCCCGGCCAAGAGCCTCCCGTGGCCGGCGTTGCTGCGCGTGCGCTTGTCGAGCCCGGCGCGGTCGGGCACCCGCAGCGTCCAGTCGCGGACGCCGCTGAGCGAGCGCGGCAGGAACGTCAGGCCGATCAGCCCGTAGTCCGGTTCGACCTCGACGATCTCGTGGCCCAGCCCGGCCAGTGACTCCGCGAGGCGGCGCACGGAAGCTTCGACGACCGGGTCGAGCCGGGTTTTCGTGGCGGTGAACGGGATCCGCGTCGACAGCCCGATCCGCAGCCGGCCGGGTTCGCGCGCGGCGGCGGTCCGGAACGTGGTGCCGGTGTCCGCGACGACGTCCAGCATGAGGGCGGCGTCTTCGACGGTCCGGGCGAGCGGGCCGAGCACGGTCAGGCCGTGGAACAGCTCGCTTTCGGTCGGGATCCGGCCGCGCTGGGTCTTGATGCCGACGAGCCCGGTCCACGCGGCCGGGATGCGCACCGAGCCGGCGCCGTCGGACCCGAGCGCGGCCGCGATGGCCCCCGACGCCACCGCGGCCGCGCTCCCGCCCGACGAACCCCCGGGGGTGTGGCCGGGGTGCCACGGGTTGCGCGTCACGCCGAAGGCCGGGCCCTCGGTGAACGGCCACTGGCCCAGCTCGGGGGTGTTCGTCTTGCCGATGATCACCGCTCCGGCCGCGCGCAGCAGCGCGACGGCGGGCGCATCGGTCGTGGCGCACGGGAATTCGCCGGCGCAGCCGAACGACGTGGGCAGGCCGGTGAGGTCGACGTCGTCCTTGATCGCGACGGGCACCCCGAGCAGGGGTTTCCGTTCGCCGGACCGCAGCCGCTCGTCGGCGTCGGCCGCTTCGGCGAGGGCGGCGTCGTCGCGCAGGTGCTTGAACGCGTTGAGCGTGGGCTGGCTCGCGTGGGCACGCCCCAACGCCGTGGCGGTCAGTTCGGCGGAGGTGACTTCGCCCGCGGCGAGCCGCGCGGCCTGCTCGGCGAGACCGGTGAAGTCGAGGCTCGTGGCGGTCATGGCACCTCCCGAAGTTCTCGTTCGTTCGAACGAACGTTACCGGATACCGGCGGTTTTCGGCCACCCTTGCGGCAGACTGGGGCTCATGACGTTCGACTTCGCCGGGTTCCCCGACGCCGCCCTCGCCTCGATCCCGCGTGTCGACCTCGGCGGCTGGCCGACGCCGCTGCACGAGGCGCCCCGGCTCGGCGAAGCGCTCGGCCTGCGGAACCTCTGGCTCAAGCGCGACGACGTCCACCCGCTCGGCGCCGGCGGCAACAAGCTCCGCAAGCTCGAATACCACCTGAGCGCGGCCAAGGCGGCCGGCGCCGACACCGTCATCACGTTCGGTGCGCTCCAGACCAACCACGGCCGCCAGACCGCCGCCGCGTGCGCGAAGCTCGGCCTGCGCTGCGAACTCGTCCTCACCGCGAAGGTCCCGCGCGACGGCGAAGCCTACGAACGCGGCGGCAACCTGCCGCTCGACAGGCTGTTCGGCGCGACCGTCCACGTCTGCGCGGACGGCGACGAGACCGGCCGCACGTACGACCGGCTCGTCGCCGAAGCCGCCGCCGAGGGCCGGAAGGTCTTCACCGTCCCGGTCGGCGGCTCCAACGACCTCGGCGCCCTCGGTTACGTCCGCGCCACCTACGAGCTCGCGAAGCAACTGGAAGACCGCGGGATCGAGCGCGCCCACCTCGTCGTCCCGCACGCCAGCGGCGGCACCGCGGCCGGCGTGACGCTGGCCGCGGGGCTCCTCGGCGGCCTCGGCGTCGGCATCGCCTGCGTCAGCCACCCGCTCGACGAGGCCACCGAGAACCTGCACGACCTCGTCGCGGGCGCGGCCAAGCTCCTCGGTGTCGAGCCGCCGCCGTTCACGCACACGAGGATGGGCGACTCGACGCTCGGCCCCGGCTACGGCATCCCGACCGACGCCGTCTGGGACGCGCTACGGCTTTTCGGCCGCACCGAGGGGGTCGTGCTCGATCCGGTTTACACCGGCAAGGTGGCCGCCGCGCTGGTCGAATGGGCCGGCCACTTCGCCCCGGACGACCACGTGGTGTTCCTGCACACCGGCGGGATGCCCGGCCTGTACGGCTACGCCCCCGAATTCGCGGCGGCCGTCGAAGGCTGACTCCAGCCGCGTCGCGACCCGCAGCAGCGTCAGCAGCAGGACGACGTCGGCGAGCAGCAGCAGCCGCTGCATGACGCCGATCGGGAACGCGTCGGAGATCGCGCGGAACGGCCCGACCTCGGCCTCGGCCAGCCGCACGAACACGAAGCTGAGCGCGAACAGCCCGAACGCGCCCGCGCTCAGCCGCAGCGCCTTCACGACGCTGGCGCGTTCGTCGCGGCCTCGCAGCGATTCCAGCAGCGAGATCGCGGCGCCGGGCAGGCTGAGGAACGCGACCAGGCAGGCGTAGAGGTGGATTTCGCCGCTCACCGGGTCCGGCGCCTCCGGGTAGCTCGCCGGGAACACCGCGGCGGCGGCCATCCCGAGCGACCACAACGCGAGCAGCAGCCGGGTCGTCCGCGACAGCGGCACCCCGGCCGCGTGCAGTGCGCCGAGCACCGCCAGCGAGCCGATGGCCAGCGACAACACGCTCGCGGCGAGCATGCCGTCGCCGCGGTCGGTCACGGTGTAGCTCGACAGCGTGTCGTACACCGGGTCGCGTGAGCTGATGATGTGCAGCACGACGGCCGTGAACAGCCCCCAGCCGATCGCGCCCAGCGCCACCAGCCGCCACGGTCTCGTGCGCTTCCCCTGTTCCGTCCCCATGCAGTCCAGGTTCTCGCTCGGACGCGGCGAAGTGATCAGGGAAGACCCTGAATTCCCCCGGATGCGAAGTCGATCAGTACCAGGGCTTGGTCGTCGTGGCGCTTCGGCCGCGGCCAGCGGTCGCCGTCCGGATCCTGCTTTTCGGCGGTCCGGACGGCGTCGAGCACGGCGTCCGGACCGTCGGCGCGGGTGATCGCGAGGACCTCGCGCCAGTCGAAGAGTGCGTACTGGTCGACGCCGATGGAGACGCCGTCGCTGGCGAGCAGGACGGCGTCGAGGGTGTCTCTTCGCCAGCTGCGGCGGATCGAGTGCGCGGCGGCACCGGGGTCGGCTTCGGCGACCCAGAAGCCGTCGTGGGCGTTGCGTCTTCTCCGGACATCGGCGCCGGTCTGGAGCATGCCGCGTCTGCGTAGTCGCGCCAGCCGGTCGTCCGAGACGACGTCGACGCCGAAGCCGCCGAACCCGACGACGGGGCTGTCGGCGAGCACGAGCGCGTCGACGCGGTCGTCGAGCCACCGCACGGCGGCGACGGTGCTCGACGGTGACTGCTGCGGACGGAGGGCGTTTTCGCTGGTGACCTGGGCGATCGCGCTGGTCAGGGTGTCGGTGAGGTCGGCTGCCGGGGCCGCGCGGAGGTCGTCGGCGAGGCGCTGGGCCAGGCGTTCGGCGTACCAGCCGCCGGGGGGTTGCGAGGGGTCGGAGGAGGTGGCGCCGTCGAGGAGCAGGACGGCGTTGTCCAGGACGACGACGTGGTCTTCGGTGGGGCGCGGGTGGCCGTCGGCGCCCACCCCGGCCCGCTCGGCGATCACGATCTCGGGCATCACCCGACTGTACGTCGAGGCCCGGGGACCTTCGCGCTGACGCGGCTGTCAACTCAGGTTGACAACCCACGAATGTCAACGTAGGTTGACAAGCATGACGGAAGCGACAGACCTGGCCGCCCGGGCCGGTGACCGCGATCCCCGCGTGGGGCTTCGCGCGGTCGCCGCGCTTCGGCGGCTCGTGGAACAACTCGAGGCCGTTCAGGTCCGCAGTGCGCGGGTCGATGGCTGGTCGTGGCAGGAGATCGCCGCCGAGCTGGGGGTCAGCCGGCAGGCCGTGCACAAGAAGTACGGGAGGCACTGATGTTCGAACGGTTCACCGCCGACGCGCGGCTCGCGGTCGTCGAAGCTCAGATGACGGCCCGGCAGTCCGGCTCGGTGGAGGTCGGGCCCGTGGACCTGCTGGCCGGGCTGCTCAAGACCGGGGTTCCGCTGCTCACCGAGCTGGGCGTCGCCACCGACGACCTGGCCGCCGAACTCGAGCGGACCAAACGGCGGGGCGGGGTCAGCGACGCCGACGCCGAAGCCCTCACCGAGTTCGGCATCGACGTCGAGCAGATCGTGCGGAGCGTCGAACGGACCCACGGCGAAGGCGCGCTCGCCGGCCGGCTGGGCCCGGCGAAACGTGGGCACGTCCCCTTCACGGCCCAGTCGAAGAAGACCCTGGAACTGAGCCTCCGCGAGGCCGTCCGGCTGGGGGACAAGCACCTCGGGCAGGAGCACATCCTGCTCGCGCTGGCCCAGCAGCGCGGCACCGACGACGTCCTCGCCCGGCGCGGCGCCGACTACCTGACGCTGCGCCGGGCCGTCCAGCAGCGGAAAGCCGGCTAGTCCTCGCGCCAGGTGGTCAGCGGGAGCAGTGCCTGGGTGAGCGGGCCGATGGCCAGCGCGTAGAGCACGGTGCCGACGCCGACGGTCCCGCCGAGCAGGAAGCCGGCGGCGACCACCGTGACCTCGATGCCGGTGCGCACCAGCCGGACCGACCAGCCGGTGCGCCCGGCGAGCCCGGTCATCAGGCCGTCGCGGGGACCCGGGCCGAGCCGGGCGCCGACGTACGTGGCCGTCGCGACGCCGTTGAGCGCGACGCCGCCGGCCAGCAGCGCGATCTGCCACGCCAGGTCGTGCTGGTCCGGGAGGAACGCCCGGACGACGTCGACCATCACCGAGATGACCACGACGTTCGCGATGGTGCCGATCCCGGGCCGCTGGCGCAGCGGGATCCACAGCAGGAGCACGACCACCGAAACCAGGCCGGTGACCGTGCCGAACGTCAGGCCGGTGTGCTTCATGACGCCCTCGGCCAGCACGCTCCACGGCTCGAGGCCGAGGCCGGCGCGGGTGACGAGGGCGACGCTGGTGCCGTAGAGGGCGAGGCCGCCGAGCAACTGGACGCTGCGGCGGACGGGGTCGCGGGAGATCCGGACGGGCCGGAGGTCGATCTGAGCCACACCGGCACTATCCGTCCGCGGTGGCCTTGTAAACCATAGCCAATTCCAGGATATTGGCCTTATGGAAGCCGCAGTCCCACTGGGTGGACGCATCTCCGGGCCCCGATTGGCCGTCATGCTGGGCTCGTGGCGGCAGGGCAACCGGCAGGGCGCGGCCGATCTCGCCGCGGCCATCGAGCTGCAGGTGCTGGACGGCCAGCTCCCGCTCGGCACCCGGCTGCCCGCCGAGCGCGAGCTGGCCGACGCGCTCGGCGTCAGCCGGACGCTGATCGGCGCGGCCCTGGACCGGTTGCGGGAAAGCGGGTTCGTCGCCAGCCGGCGGGGCGCGGGCTCGTGGATCGCCGCGCCCGGACGCCGTCGGCGCGGCCCGCTCGCCCCGGCGGGCGCCGGCTCGATCGACTTCACCCACGCCTCCTCGCCCGCGATCCCGGGCACGGCCGCGGCCGTCGACGCGGCCCGCGTCCGGCTCGCCGACCACCTCGGCGACCACGGCTACCAGGAACGCGGCCTGTTCGGCCTGCGCGAGAAGATCGCGCGCCGCTACACCGAACGCGGGCTGCCGACGACCCCCGCGCAGGTCATGGTCACCAACGGCGCGCACCACGCGTTCGTCCTGGTCCTGCGGATGCTCGCCGGCCCCGGCGACCGCGTGCTCGTCGAGCAGCCGACCTACCCGAACGCGCTGGAGGCGATCCGGGCCGCGCACGCGATCCCGCTGCCGGTCGCGCTCGACCCGAGCGGCGACCGCGGCTGGGACATCGCGGGCGTCGACGCGGCGCTGCGCCAGGCGTCCCCGCGGTTCGCCTACCTCGTCGTCGACTTCCAGAACCCGACCGGCCTGCGCCTGGACGCCGAAGGCCGCGCCCGGCTCGGCACCGTGCTGGCCCGCGCCCGGACGCCGGTCGTGGTGGACGAGACGCTCGTCGAGCTCGACCTCGAAGGCGACCCGCTGACCGGGCCGCCGCCGCTGGCCGCGTTCGCCGGCGACCTGGCGATCTGCGTCGGCTCGGCGTCGAAGACGCACTGGGGCGGGCTGCGGCTCGGCTGGATCCGCGCGTCGGAGGACCTGCTCGGCCGCCTGGTTTCGGCGCGGTACGCGGTCGACCTGGGCTCACCGGTGTTCGAGCAGATCGTCCTCGGCGAGCTGCTGGACGACGACGCCGCGCTGGGCCGCCGTCGCGCGGAGCTGCGCGGCTACCGCGACGCGCTGGCCGGCGCGGTGCACCGGTACCTGCCGGACTGGACGTTCACGCTGCCGAAAGGCGGCCTGTCGCTGTGGTGCCGGATGCCGGAGCCGGTGAGCTCACGGCTGGCGGTGGCGGCGGCGAGCCACGGCGTCCAGGTCGCGCCGGGCTCGCGCTTCGGCGTCCACGGCGGGCTGGAGCGCTGGATCCGGCTGCCGTTTTCGCTGCCGCCGGACCGGATCGAGGAAGCGGTCCGGCGGCTGAGCGCGGCGGAGGCGTCCGTCCGCGGCACCCCGGCTTCGCTGGACGCACCCATCGCATAGAACGAACCGGTGCGCTGGATGCGAGCCTGCTCCCAGGGATGGGCGGCGTTCATGTGCATCCAGCGCACCGGTTCGTTGTTCCACACTCCCACTTCCGGGCGTGACCCCGTCCACGGGTGCCGCGGCTTCCCGGCACAGCCCCTCGACGTGCCGGGAAGCCGGCGGCTCAGACGTGCTCTCCGAAAGACGAATCCCCGCTCGGCGCGGTGAGCGAAGACTCCTGGAGCACGTCCGGTGTGGGTCCCGGCGCCGCGGGGGCAGCGCGACGCCGGGACCGGGATCCGACCCGGCCGGGCGCGGTCGGCCGGTCGGAAAGACTGTGGTTTGGCATGGGTTTTCGCCCCTTGAGTACGTCGGACGCGCTGGCGCGTCACGAGACGTGAAAGAGTCACGAATTTCGTACTGGAGCAGGGGAAACGTCACGCCTCAGCGGCGCGCGCGTGCGTCGAGATGATCTTGTTTTGGACGCAGTTCTCCCCGGCTGCCCGGTTCGGGGTCAGTCGGGGGAGGTGGTGGGCAGGGCGGCTTCCCTGCCGGCGCCGTCGACCTCGTGGTCGCGGCTGGCACCGATGAGCTTCAGCTGGGTGGTGGTGACGTCGTCGGTGTGGACGGCGAACGCGTGGCGGGCGCCGCCCGGGCCGTCGTGGCCGGGGGCCGCGGTCGGGGCCGGCGCGCTCGGGGCGCTGGTGCCGCCGGGCAGGCCCGGGGTGGTGTCGCCGCCGCCGTTGCGCGCGTGGACGCCGGAGTCACGCGGCTGCTCCTGCTTGGCGGGCAGCGTGTTCTGCCGCTCGACGAGGTGCACGACCGCGACGCGGGACGTCTGCTGCGTCGTCGTCGCCGTGGTGCCGGTGGGCGCAGTCGTCTCGACGACGGCGGCGGCGGCCGGCTCGGTGGCGGCGGTGTCGGTGGTGACGACGGGCAAGGTGACCGTGACGCCGCCGGAGTTCGAGCTGCCGCCGAGGATCGGGTTCAGGACGTCGTCGAGCGGGAGCAGGACGGGCGCGTCCGGGTTGTCCGCGGGCGGCTGCGTGAGCGGCGCGAGGACGGTGTGGGACAGCGTGTTCGTCAGCGTGCTGACGGTGTCCAGCGTGCCGGAGAGGGTGGTGGTGACCGTGTTCAGCGTGCCGCCGACCACGTTGACGACGCCGCCGACGAGCCCGCCGAGCAGGCCGCCGTTGCCGGAGGACGAAGTGGTCTTCGTGACCGGCTTGGTCGCCGACGTGACGGTGTCGACGAGGCCGTTGAGCAGACCGCCGGACGAGGTCGCCTTGGTGGCCGGCTCTTCGGTGGTCTGGGTGTCCTTCGTGGACTGCGCCGGGACGGACTCGGTCTTCGACGAGTCGGCCGCGGTTTCGTCGGACTCGCTCGTGTCGGTCTTCGCGGTGCCGGCCGGCTGCTGCGCGCAGCCGTCGGTTTCGCGGTGGCTCTTGCGGTGGTGGCCGTGCGGCAGGCCGCCGTGCTCCACAGTGGACGCGGTGGCGTGCGGGCAGCCGGTGGTCTCGGCGGCGGCCGCGGTGCTGCCGGAAAGCGCTCCGGTGAGCAGCCAGCCGGCGAGGGTCAGGCCCCCGGCAACGAGGATCTTGGCGGCGGGCCGCTGCAGCGCGGCGGCCCAGGGGCGCGGCGTGCGACCGCGCGCGCGAAGGGATCCGCGGGAGGGAAGCGAGTCGGTGGTGCGGTGGGCCTGACCTGCGGAAAGGGGACGTGCCGCCGGGCGGGCTCCACCCGGAGCGGGCTTACCCGCTGTGAGCGCAGGCTGCGCGGGAGCGCTGCGGCGTGCGTTCGCCGTGCTGCTCACCGCCACCACCACCGTCCGCGCCTGTGGCTCCAACGCTTCGCGCTCGAGACCGTTCTTGCTGGGGTCTTTATCCGGCCAGGTCGCAGTTCCCCCGGGGCTGCATTCGTTCTAGCACCGCTCGGGGAGTCTTTCATCTCTCCCGCGTTCGATCCAGCCCACAAGGCGGAACGGCCTGGCCTGCCAAGGCAACTACGGCCGACGAGTTGATCACTCTCAGTGCCGTTCGGGGGTTTCTCTGCCGCCATTCGGACGAGTGCTGCAACTTGCACATTTGAGCGTTGACCTGATGTTTCGGGAATCCCGGTCGCGAGCGGTGTCCGTTCGACCGCGGTTCGTGGTCGTGAAGGAATTTTTGGCCGCTTGCTCGAAATGGGTCCGGCAGGTGGGACGGGACCCACCGATTCCGCCTGCGGTCCGTGACCAACCGACCGCCGAGCTGTGCGCCCGCGGCTCCGGAGCGTGACGGCCGCTCGCGACGCCCGCTCCGCGCGACCGGCTCCGCGGAGCCGAACGCCGCCACCGAGCCGGATCGCGGTCGTCAGACCAGTTTGCGCAATCGGGTGACGCCCTCGTCGATGACCTCGTTGCGCTTGCAGAACGCGAAACGCAGCAGGTGTTTCCACTCGTCCGGGTGATCGGTGAACACCTTCACGGGCACCGCGGCGACGCCGACGCGGCCCGGCAGCTCCCACGCCAGGTCGGCGGCGTCGGTGAAGCCCAGCGGCCGCACGTCGACGCAGACGAAGTACGTGCCCGCCGTCGGCCGCACGGTGAACCCGGCGTCGGCGAGCCCGGCCGAGAGCCGGTCGCGCTTCTCCTGCAGCGACGCGCGCAGGCCGTCGACCCAGGGCAGCTCGTGGTCGAGCGCGTGCGCGACGGCCGGCTGCAGCGGCCCGCCGGACACGAACGTCATGAACTGCTTCGCCGCCTTCACCGCCGCGACCAGCTCCGGTGTCGAGCAGACCCAGCCGATCTTCCAGCCGGTGCAGTTGAACGTCTTCCCGGCGCTGGAGATGCTGACCGTCCGCGGCCGCATCCCGGGCAGCGTGACCAGCGGGATGTGCTCGTTGCCGTCGAACACCAGGTGCTCGTAGACCTCGTCGCAGATCGCGATCAGGTCGTGCTCGACGCACAGCGCGGCCAGCGCCTCCAGCTCGGCGCGGGTGAACACGGTGCCGGTCGGGTTGTGCGGCGAGTTGACCAGGATCGCCCTGGTCCGCGGCGTGACGGCGGCGCGCAGGCCGTCGACGTCGAGCCCGAACCGGCCGTCCGGGCCCTCGACGAGCCCGACGACCCGCCGCTCGGCGCCCGCCATCGCGACCGCGGCCGCGTAGGAGTCGTAGTAGGGCTCGATGACGATGACCTCGTCGCCGGGCTCGGTCAGCGCCAGCAACGCGGCCGCGATGGCCTCGGTCGCGCCCGCGGTGACGAGGATCTCCGTGTCCGGGTCGTACTCGGTGCCGTAGCGCAGCCGGTGCCGCGCGATCGCCGCCCGCAGCTCAGGGCGTCCGGGGCCGGGCGGGTACTGGTTCGCGCCGCCGAACAGCGCGTTCTTGGCCGCGTCGAGCATGCCGCCCGGGCCGTCGGTGTCCGGGAAGCCCTGGCCGAGGTTGACGGCGTCGTGCTTGACGGCCAGCGCGGTCATCTCGGCGAAGATGGTCGAGGTGAACGGCCGGAGGCGGGGGACGAGAGCAGGTTCGCGCACGATCAAGCATCCTCACGGACAATGGTGAGGTGGAGCAACTGACCCCCGCCAAGGTGACGCCCGCCGATCCGCCGGGCGGCGCCGCCGGCGAAGAGGAAAAGCGGCGCGCGCTGCGCAAGATGAAGCTGGTCGCGCTGTCGTTCCTGCTCGGCGCCACCGTCGTGTTCCTGCTGACCAGCTGGGCGCAGTCGGCCGGCTGGCCGGGCTGGGTCGGCTACGTGCGCGCCGCCGCCGAGGCCGGCATGGTCGGCGCGCTGGCCGACTGGTTCGCCGTCACCGCGCTGTTCCGGCACCCGCTCGGCCTGAAGATCCCGCACACGGCGATCATCCCGAACAAGAAGGACGCGCTGGGCAACAGCCTCGGCGACTTCGTCGGGTCGAACTTCCTGTCCGAGGAGGTCGTGCGCGACAAGCTCAAGCGCGTCGAGATCGCGCGGCGGCTCGGCGCGTGGCTGGCCCAGGAGGAGAACGCCGAGCGCGTGACGTCCGAGCTGGCCACGGTGGTCCGGGCGGCCGTTCGCGTCCTTCGGGACGAAGACGTCCAGGCGATCATGGAGCAGGCGGTCGCGCGGCGGATCATCGACAAGCCGTGGGGCCCGCCGCTGGGCAAGATCCTCCAGGGCGTCTTCGCCGACGGCGCCCACCACAAGCTCGTGGACCTGATGTGCGACCGCGCGTACGAGTGGGTCCGCGACAACCACACGACGATGCTGCGCGTGGTGTCCGACCGGGCGCCGAGCTGGTCGCCGAAGTTCGTCGACGAGATGCTCGCGGACAAGGTCTACGGCGAGGTCCTGTCGTTCGCGTGGGCGGTGAAGACGGACGTCAACCACCCGATGCGGCTGGCGCTGGACAAGTTCCTCGGCGAGTTCGCCCAGGACCTGCAGACCGACCCGGACGTGATGGCGCGGGCGGAGCAGGTGAAGGGCCAGATCGTGCACCACGAGGAGGTCCAGCGCCTGATCGGCTCGGCGTGGAGCACGGCGAAGGAGATGCTGCTGACGGCGGCGGAGGACCCGTCGAGCGAGCTACGCCGCCGAGTTCGGCTGGGGCTGACGTCCCTGGGGACGCGGTTGGTGTCGGACGACCAGCTGCGGTCGAAGGCCGACGGCTGGGTCGAGGGCGCGGCGGCGTACCTGGTGAAGAACTACTCGCGCGAGATCACGACGATCATCACGGACACGGTCGAGCGCTGGGACGCCGAGGAGACGTCGCGGAAGATCGAGCTCCAGGTGGGGCGTGACCTGCAGTTCATCCGCATCAACGGCACGGTCGTGGGTGCGCTGGCCGGGCTGGTCATCTACGCCGTGGCGGAGCTGCTGTTCTGACGGCCGAGTCGTATACCACAGCTGAGGGAGCTCTAAACGAGTTGTCCACAGGAAGCTGAGTTATCCCCGGGGTTATCCACAGGTTTTCACGGTGATGGCCTAACGGGTGTCCACAACGTGTGGGGGTCTCGGTGGTGGGGGCGTGGATATGTGGGGGCTCGGGGCCGGGTTGTCCACAGCCCTTCGGGGGTCCGCCGCTCGGATGAGTGCCCCAGCCGCAGGATTCAGCCGGCCGCGGTCTCCGCCGCCCGGGCTCGCCAGCCGCGGGCCTTCTCGCGGTTGCCGCACACCCGCATCGAGCACCACGTCCGCGACCGGTTGCGGGACTCGTCGTAGAACGCCCACAGGCACGTGTCCGCCGGGCAGATCTTCAACCGGATCCAGTCGCCGCGCACCACACACCGCGCGCATGCCGCGAACACCGCGCCCACGACGTCGTCCGCCACCAGGGCCGGGCCGGCGTCCGTGAGGGAGATCCGCGTGCCCACGTCGAGGCTTCCCGCCGGCAGCCGCGGGTCGCCGATCGCCGCGCGCAACGCGTCCCGTGCCGCGCGGGCCTCGGCCACCGGGTTCGCCGTCAGCGACCGCCCCGCCGCCCACTCGTGCCACTGCCCGGGATCTTCGAGCAGGTCAGTGCCCTCTTCGACGTTGACCGTGTTGAGGAACTCCACGACGAGGGAGGCGTCGGTGTGCACCGGCCCAGTGTACGGCGGCCGGTGGTTGCCCCCGCGTGCGCTAACCCTCATACTCCGATGACTGGTTACTCACGATCGAAGGGAGCGACGATGGGTGCGGTACCGACGCTGGGTGTGGTGGCCCTCGACTGCCCGGACCCGGTGGCGCTGGCCGGGTTCTACCGGGCCGTGCTGGAGTGGGACGAGCCCGAGGTCTCCGACGACGGACACTGGGCGACCCTGGCCAACCCGGCCGGCGGTGCGGGGATCGCGTTCCAGCGGGTGCCCGACTACCGGCCGCCGTCGTGGCCGTCCGCGGAGAACCCGCAGCAGCTGCACCTGGACCTGAACGTCACGGACCTGGAAGCGGCGCACGAGCGCGTGCTCGGCCTGGGCGCGAAACTGCTGGACGACGGCCCGAAGACCTTCCGCGTCTACGCCGATCCGGTGGGCCATCCGTTCTGCCTCTGCGCCTGCTGACCGATTTGTGCGTAGGCTCGCATGTGTGATTTGTCCGAAGTGTCAGAACCAGATGCGGACCGTGGACAAGAACGGCGTCCACATCGAGCAGTGCGAGGGCTGCCGCGGGATCTTCCTGGACCGCGGTGAGCTCGAAGCGATCGCCGGTGCGGAGAGCTCCTTCTACGGCCAACAGCCCCCGCCCTACCGAGGGCATTCCGACTCGCCGCGGCCCTACCGCGGCGGCTACTCGGACTCGCCCAAGGCGTACCGCGGCGGCGGGTACGGGGACTCGCCGCGGCCGCACCGCGGGTATTCGGATTCGCCGAGGCCGTACGGCCACGGCCACCGCAAGCGCGGCTTCCTCGAGAACCTCTTCGACTGAGGTGGGTCTCGACCTGCGGATCTGCCCGTCCTGCGGCGATCGGGCCGACCGCCCGATCGTCGCAGGCGCCGAACTTTCGTGCCGAAAGTGCGGGCACGAGTGGCCGTTCCGCAAGCTGCCGCTGTTCGCGCTGACCGGCCCGAGCGGGGCCGGGAAGTCGACGATGGGCCCGCTGCTGGCCGACCGCCTGGGCGGCGACGTCGTCGTGCTGGAACAGGACGTCCTCTGGGTCGACGCCCTGCGCGACGACGTCACGGCGTTCCGCGCGGTGTGGCTGCGGATGGCGGCGGTGCTGCACCAGAACGGCCGCCCGGTCGTGCTGTGCGGCACGGTCGCGCCCCCGGAGTTCGAGCCGCTGCCGGAACGCGCGTTCTTCA
Organism: Amycolatopsis sp. NPDC098790; assembly: GCF_044759945.1. Classification (NCBI taxonomy): domain Bacteria; kingdom Bacillati; phylum Actinomycetota; class Actinomycetes; order Pseudonocardiales; family Pseudonocardiaceae; genus Amycolatopsis; species Amycolatopsis sp. NPDC098790. Next base: position 657,428 of record NZ_JBIWAI010000001.1, on the reverse strand, counting down.
GCGACATCCACTACCTGGCGCTGGTCAGCACGCCGGAGTCGCTGGGCCGCCGCCTGCGCGCGCGCCCGGCGTGGCGCGAGTGGGACGAGCCGCGGATCGAGGAGATGCTGGAGTTCAACGACTGGCTCCAGAAGTCCGCGGAAGAGCTGGGCGTCGACCTCTTCGACACCACGGACGCCTCGACGGAGGCCACGGCCGACCACGTCGAGAAGTGGATCCGCGCCCGGTTGCCTTGAAGCGGCACTTTCACGTGAAAGTGCCGCTTCAGGCGAGGGGCCAGGTGCGGCCGTCCGGCTCGTCGAGCCAGAACTCCTGGCGCTCTTCGGTGACCGTCACGCCGAAACGGTCGCGATCCGGCTTGCCCAGCTCGCACCACTCGACGTAAGCCGCTTCGACGAGTTCCCACAGCTCCCGCGGGCCGCCCTGGGCCACCTCGTCCGCGCCGCCGCGTTTGCGGTGGCGGACCCACGAGCCGTCCGGGTGGGTGAGCGAGACGCTGTCGTCCGCGGCGTCGCGCACCGGCCGCGCGCCGGGCAAGGCCAGCCCGGCGAAGAACTCGAACTGCTTGCGGGGCTGCAGGACGGTCGACATCGGCAGCCGCGTCTGCGTCCAGTCGTCGCGCGACGGCATCGGCAGCCGGTCGGCCTCGGGCAGCCGATGCGCGCGAAGCGGCATGAAACGGCCGTCGCGCGCGAGGACGTGACCCTGCCCGGTGCCGTCCTCGCCGACGACGAGCCGGACCAGCCCGGCACCGATCGGCCGGTTCAGCGTCGTCACGACCAGCCCGCCCGGCACCGTCTGCGAGAGCCACGCGGGCGGGATCGAGGACACCGACGCCGTGCACAGCACCCGGTCGAACACCGTGCCGGCCGGGAAGCCGAGCGCGCCGTCGCCCACCGCGCACGCCGGGTGGTAGCCCGCCTGCGCCAGCCGCTCGCGCGCTTCGCCGACGATCACCGGGTCGATGTCCACTGTGGACACCTGGCCGGCGCCGCAGCGGTGGCTCAGCAGGGCGGCGTTGTAGCCGGTGCCGGTGCCGATCTCGAGCACGCGCTGGCCGTCGCGCACCCGCAGCTCCTCGAGCATGATCGCCATGATCGACGGCATGCTCGACGAGCTCGTCGGCGTCCCGGGCACCGGCCCGGTGCGGCGGGCGAGCTCCCAGCGCTCCGGGTCGTCGTCCAGCTGCGTGACCAGCACGTCCCGCGAGTAGACGGTCTCCAGCCAGCCCGGGTCGTCCCGGTCGACCGCCGCCCACAGCCCGCCCGCCGGCGCGAAGAACCGCGGCAGGAAGACGTGGCGCGGCACCGCGCGGAAAGCGGAAATCCATTCGGGAGCGTGCAGGACGTCCTCGTCGAGCAGGTGCTCGACGAGCCGCCGCCGCAGCCGGGCCGAGCGCGTCATACGCCCACGTTAGCGGTGAGCGTCACACCCGATGGTTGCAAGCAGAGTGCTTGCAATAGCTAGCACTCGCGCGTACCGTCGATGGTGTCGCGAGGAGGTGACCGGATGGCAGAAACCGGTGGGACACCAGGATCCGGAAGTCCCATGGAGAAGGTCGCGGACATCGCTTCCGACATCGGCGAGTACATCCGCCAGCAGCGCAACACCGCGAAGATCTCGTTGCGCCAGCTGTCGAAGCTCGCCGGCGTGTCCAACCCGTACCTGAGCCAGATCGAGCGCGGGGTCCGCAAGCCCAGCGCGGAGATCCTGCAGCAGATCGCCAAGGGCCTGCGCATTTCGGCGGAAGCGCTGTACGTGCAGGCCGGGATCCTCGACCTGCCGACGGGTGGGCCGGTGGGCGACGCGATCCGCGCCGACGCCGAGCTGACCGAACGGCAGAAGCAGGTCCTGCTCGACGTCTACGAGTCCTTCCGCCGGGAGAACGCCGCGGCACGGCCGGCCGCCGAGCCTTCTCCCACCGCCGACACCGAACCAGCCGCAGACACCAAGGAGTCAGCATGACCACCCCCAAGACCACCGAAGACGTCAAGAAGGCCGTCAACACCGCCCTCGACCAGGTCCGCACCCCGCTGCTCGCCGCCCTCGGCGCCGGCAACCTGGCCACCCACGCCGTCACCGACGCCGTGGCGAAGGCCAAGGAGAACGTGACCAAGAGCGGCGAGGCGGCCCGCAAGAACCTGCAGGAGCTGCCGACCGACGTCGAGAGCCTCCGCGAGAAGCTGGACCCGGCCGAGCTGCGCAAGGTCATCGACGAGTACACCGAGGCCGCGCTCAAGCTGTACAACAAGCTGGCCGAGTCGGGTGAGCAGGCGTGGGACAAGTTCTCCGCGCAGCCGCAGGTCAAGAAGGCCATCGAGCAGCTCGAGGAGGCCGTCGCCACCGCGCAGGGCCAGGTCGAGGGCGTCACCAGCGAGGTCCGCGAGCGCGTCGACGGCGTGCTGGGCACCTTCACCAAGCGCACCCGCTCGGCCGGCGAGAAGACCGCCCGCAAGGTGACCGAGGTCGCCGGCGACGCTGCGGACGCCATCGAGGAGCTGGGTGACGACGTCGCCCACGAGACCCGCTCGGCGAGCCGCAAGGTCGCCAACAAGACGGCCCCGAAGACGGCCGCCCCGGCCCGTCGCACCACCGGCGGCACCACCACCAGCGCCGCCGCGAAGAAGCCGGCCGCGCCGAAGACCGACAAGTAAAGACGCCGTGAACCCTTCGGCCCCGCCACCGGACCCCGGTGGCGGGGCCGGGGTCGTTCGGGCGGTTTGCCGTAAGCTGTCGCTGTGCTGGTTGCCATCTGGATCCTCGAAGTCATCCACTGGGGCAGCGCGCTGGTCGGGCTCTTCGCCTTCGTGCACGCGCTGCTTCAGCGTGCCGACGCCTATTCCGCGGCGGACCGCAAGACGAAGCCCGTGTGGATGCTCATCACCGGTGGCGCGACGCTCGCCATGGTGCTGTTCCCCGTGATGGGTCCCGGGATGATCTTCTACGTGCCGGCGATGGCCGCGGCCCTGGTCTACATAGTGGACGTCCGGCCGAAGCTGATCGAGGTCCAGCGCGGCGGCCAGAGCTGGTAGTTCCCGTCCCGGCGAGGTCGCGAATGACTCATTCGGGACGCCCGAGGTCTGCAATGCGACTTTCGCGACCCTGGATGGTGGCCGGCGGGAGCCGGTTGCGGCCGACCATCGCACCCCGCGAAACGTCATGAACGAGGCGTTCACCGCGCCGGGCGTCATGAACGGGTCGTTCATGGCGTTCCCGCCCCGCCTCCCTTCGGGCCCCGACGAGGTCGCGAAAGACTCATTCGCGGCGTCCGAGGTCCGCAATGCGACATTCGCGACCCTGGATGGTGGCCGGCGGGAGCCGGTTGCGGCCGACCATCGCACCCCGCGAAACGTCATGAACGAGTCGTTCACCGCGCCGGGCGTCATGAACGGGTCGTCATGGCATCGCAGCTCAGCGGCGCGCCGGCGGACCGCGCTGTTTAATGGGGTCGTGACCTGGACCATCGCCGGGAGCCTCGACGTCGTTCCCGCCCCCACTCGTACCGACCTGCTCGCCGAGCCCGTTGCCAAGGCACTCGCCGCGCTCGGCGAACCGGATGCCGTCGGCGTCGCCGAGATCGACCCCGCGCTGGCCGACACCGCCGCCTTCTGCGAGACCTACGGTTCGCCGCTCGAAGCGTCCGCGAACTGCGTCGTCGTCGCCGGGAAGCGCGGCGGCGAAGTCCGGTTCGCGGCCGCGCTCGTGCTCGCGACCACCCGCGCCGACGTCAACGGCGTGATCAAGCGCCGCCTCGACGTGCGCAAGGCCTCCTTCGCGCCGATGGACGAGGCCGTCTCCCTCACCGGCATGGAGTACGGCGGCATCACGCCCGTCGGCCTGCCCGCCGACTGGCCGATCCTCGTCGACCAGCGGGTCGCGGACGCGCCCGAGCTCGTCATCGGCAGCGGGATCCGCGGCAGCAAGCTGCTGATCTCCGGCGCCGCGCTCGCCTCGCTGCCCGGCGCCGAAGTCATCGCGGACCTCGCCAAGTGACGTCCGTCTGGCTCCGGTACCTCACCGGTGCCGACATCGACTCGCTCGGCGTCACCGAAGCCGACATCGTCGGCGCGGTCGAGGACGTGCTCGCCGACCACGGCCGCGGCCAGGTCGTCTTCGAGCCGCGCACGCACCTCGTGCCCGACAACGGTGGCAAGGGCCACTTCAACATCCTTCGCGGCCACCTGTCCGCGAAGCAGGTCAGCGGCGTGAAGGTCGTCGGTGACTTCGTGGGGAACTTCGAACGGGGCCTCCCTTCGGAAATGGCGTTGATCCTGCTGCTCGACCCGGACACGGGCATGCCGCGGGCCATCGTCGACGGCACGATGATCACCGAGGCCCGCACCGGCGCGATGACCGCCGTCGGCGCGAAGTACCTCGCCCGCCCGGACTCCCGGGTGCTCGGCCACATCGGCGCTCGCGGCACCGCGTGGTGGAACGTCGTCCTCCTCGACTCGTTGTTCGACTTCGCCGAAATCCGCGTGACCAGCAAGCGCCCGGAGTCCCGCGAGGACTTCGGCCGCCGGCTCTCCGAACGGCTCGGCAAGGACGTCCGCGTCTGCGCCACGGCCGAGGAGACCCTGGACGGTGCGGACATCCAGGTCGAGGCCTCCCGGCTGGTCGAACCCGAACCGCTGGTGCGGCGCGAGTTCCTCCGGCCGGGCACCTTCCTGGTGCCCTACGGCACGATCAGCGCGCTGGAGCTCACGCTGCTCGACGACGTCGACAAGGTCGTCGTCGACGACTGGCGCGAATCGCAGTCCGGCAACCCGCGGTTCGGCGCCCTGCGCCCGCAGCTCAACGCCGGCCTCCTCACCGCGGACGGGGTCCACGCCGAGATCGGCGACGTCGTGGCCGGGAAGAAGCCGGGCCGCGAGCACGACGCCGAGCGGATCCTGTTCTGGCACCGCGGACTGTCCACAACGGACTTGGCGGTGGCGAACATGATCCTCGCCCGTGCCGAGGCTTCCGGCGTCGGAACAATGCTGCCGTACCGATGATCATCGACGGAAGCGAGTTCGCCGACAGTGAACGGTTGATTCTGGACAAAGCGCTGGTCACAGCGCTGCAGGAGCGCCGGGAAGCGCTCTTGACGGCCCTCGGCGGAGATGCCCCGGTCTACGGCGTCAACACCGGGATGGGCCGCCTCGCGGGCGTCGCGCTCGACGAACGGCAGCAGGCCGAACACCAACGCAACCTGCTCATCGGACGCGCGGTCGGCGGTCCGCCGTGGCTCCCACCCGAGGACGTCCGCGCGCTGCTCGTCACGCGGCTGCGCGACTTCCTGCAGCCGTGGTCCGGGGTGAGCGCGGAACTCGTGCAGTTCCTCGTCGACCGCCTCAACGACGGATTCACTCCCGCCGTCCCGCGCGGCGGGCTCGGCAGCTCGGGCGAGATCATCCCGCTGTCCCACGCCTTCCAGACGTTCCTCGGCATCGGCACGGTCCTCGAAGACGGCGTCGAGACCCCCGCGGCAGAGGCGCTGGCGAAGCGCGGTGCCGAGCCGTATGTGTTGGGGCCCAAGGAAGGCGCGTCGCTGCTTCAGGGGTCTCCGCTGGCCGTGGTGCACGCGCAGCGCGGCTGGGCCGAAGCGCGGCAGCTCATCCAGCTCCAGACGCTCACCGAGGCGATGGCGATCGACGTCCTCGGCGCACCGCGCGAGGTGTTTTCGCCGGTCATGGCGGGTGGCGACGACCACCTGCGGCGGCTGCTGCAGGCCCTGACCGGGATGGTCGGCGCGGGTCCGGTGCGCGCCGGGGTCGTGCAGGCGCCGCTGTCGGTGCGGGTCGCGCCGCGGGCGCTGGCCCACGCGTCCCGCGTCAACGACGAACTCGCCGACGCCCGGCGGCGCTGGGGGACGATGCCGGGGGACTCGCCGTCGTTCGTCGAGGGAGAGTTCCTCCCGGGGACGGCGTACCACGCGATCGACCTCGGCCTGCGCATGGACGCCGTGACGGCGGCGCTGGTCCACCTCGGCGAGATTTCGGTGCAGCGCATGCACCGCCTGCTCGACGAGCGGTTCAGCGGGCTCCCGCCGCAGCTCACGGCCGATCCCGGGCCGCGGGCGGGGTTGGTGCCGCTGCACAAGCGGGCCGTCGGGGAACTGCACGCGTTGCGGCGGCTCGCGACGCCCGCGACGCTCGGCTCGATTGACACGTCGGCTGGTCAGGAGGACGTGCAAGCGTTTGCGTGGGCGGCAGGGGAGCAACTGCGGGCGGCTGCGACGCACCTCTTCGCGATCACGGCGTGCGAGCTGGTCACCGGGTCGCAGGCGCGGTACCTGGCGTCGGACGGCGTTCCGGCTTTGGGCGCGGCTTACGAGTGGGTGCGGTCGGTCGTGCCGCCGCTGGACGAGGATCGTCCGTTGGGGCCGGAGATCGAACGGCTGGCCGCTGCCTGCCGGTCGTTCAGCGGGTGATTTCCCCGATGTGGCGCCAGGTTTCGGCGGACACGGTCAGCGTGCCGGACGCCGGTGCCTTCGAGTCGCGGACCATGACCATGTCAACCGCGACGGCGACCTCGACGCAATCCGCCTCGTTTCCGCCAACACTGTAAGTACTTTTGCGCCAGTGGAGGTTGGGCACGGTTGGTCGCCTCCTGTCAGGTTTCGGCGATCACCTGCCGGATCAGCCGGATCGAGTCCGGCTCGTCGTACGCGAGATCGGCGAGATGACGGAACACCAGCCTAGCAGCGTTGACATCCTTGGCTTTCTCGAACTGAAGCGAACCGAAGCCGTGCTCGAGGTAGGCGATGTCGGGCTCGGCGAGCCGCGGGTAGCTGAGGACGGTGAAGCTGCCATCGCGGCCGGGATGGAGGCCGTGGTAGATCGGCACAACCTGCACCGTGACGTTCGGCAGCTCCGCGCAGTCGATGATGTGCTCGAGCTGCGCACACTGCTCGTCCGGAAGCAGGTCCGGACGCCGGAGCGCGGACTCGTCGATGATCGCGTGCAGCTGCAGCGGCGGGTCGTCGGTGAGGCGGGTCTGGCGGCGCAGGCGGACGGCGACGGCATTCTCCAGACGGCGGCCGGTCAACGGGTCACGCGCACCGGCGAAAGCCGCTCGCATCCAGGCTTCGGTCTGCAGCAACCCCGGAATGAGTCCGAGCTGGTACGTGCGAACCTCGTCGGCGTCGGCTTCCAGGGAAACGTATCCCCGGCCGTCGATGCCGTAGGCGTGCCACCAGCCCTTCTCCCAGGCGCGGTCGTACTGGCTGACCCACTCCTCGTAGTCCGAGACGATCACGCCGTAGCGATCGAGCAACGCCAAAAAGCCGTTGTAATCCGGCAAGTGACCCAGCTCGATCCGGCTCATCTTGTTCTTGTTGAACCGCATGGGCTCGCCGGCCTCGACCTGCGTCAGGCCGGCGTCCTCACGCAGGCGTCGGAGCTTGTTCGCGAGCAGGCGCTTGCGGGCGTTGGGCTTCGGCCGGTCCATGCACGGATCGTAGGGCGCGACTGCGCAGGGTGAGATTCCTACGATTCGCGGCGGGCGTTTTGCAGCGCCAGACCTCGGGGTGTGGCCAAACGGGTGATGAGCGCGAAGGCGCCGTCGCACACCAGCGCGAGGACGACCGCGGCCACGCCGCCCGCGAAGATCTCGCCGTAGCCCGACGCGCCGAGCGCGAAGCCGTCGACGATGTAGCGGCCCAGGCCGCCGCCGTCGTTGACGATCGCGCCGATCGCGACCGTCGCGATCAGCTGGAGGAACGACACCCGCGCGCCCGCCAGGATCACCGGGGACGCCAGCGGCAGCTCGAGCCGGAGCATGATCTGCCACTCGCGGTAGCCCGTGCCGCGGGCGGCGTCGACGGTCTCCTGCTCCAGGGACACCACGCCCGCGTACGTGTTCGTGAACAGCGGCGGCATCGCCAGCGCGACGAGCGCGAGCAGCAGCGGCCAGAACGTCGTGTCGAACTCCCAGCGGCTGGCCAGGAACCAGAACAGGATGATCAGGCCGAAGCTCGGGATCGCCCGGCCGATGTTCACCGCGCTGCTCGCGAGGAACGCGCCCTTGCGGTAGTGGGCGAGCCACAACGCCGCCGGGATCGTCAGCACGGCCGCGATCACCAGCGCCAGCAGGGAAAACCGGAGGTGTTCGACGGTCCGGTACGGGACGCCGGCCTTGTCCGTCCAGCTCCAGCGGTTCGGGTCCGCGAGCCACGCGTTCAGCTGGTCGAGGAAGCTCATCGCGCCCGCACCTTCCGCGTCCACGGCGCCAGCAGGCGCTCGCTGAACCACAGCAGGAGGTCCACGACCACCGCCAGCACCACCGACAGCACCACGCCGACGATGATCTCGGTCGGGTTGGGCGTCGCCGTCTGGATGCCCGCGCGGATGAAGTAGCCCAGGCCGCCGAGGCCGAGCATCGACGTGACCGTGACCAGGCCGATCGTCGTCACCGCGGCGACGCGCAGCCCGGCGATCACCACCGGCAGCGCGAGCGGCAGCTCGATCTGCCAGAGCAGCCGGCCGCGCGTGTAGCCCATGCCGACCGCGGCTTCGCGCACTTCGTTCGGCACCTGGTCGACGCCGGTGACGATGTTGCGGACCAGGATCAGCAGCGTGTACGTCGCGAGCGGGATCATCGCGGTGAGGAACGTCAGTCCGAAGAACGGCACCAGCACGGCGAACGCGCCCAGGCTCGGGATGACGTACAGCGCGCCGGCCGCGCTCAGGATGACGCCGTACGACCAGCGGTACCGCAGCGAGAGCACCGCGAGCGCGATCGAGACGACCAGCCCGACGCCGAGCGCGGCGGCGGTCAGGGAGATGTGTTCGCCGAGGCGCTGGACGATGTCGTCCGCGTTGCGGTCCACCCATCTCCATTGGAAGATCGGGGGTCCGCTGTCGGCGGCCAGCGGGGTCACGTGCACCTGGCGACCTTACCCCGATCGGACTGGGCTTATTCCGAAGTCTGGGAATTCGAGTGCTTTTCTCCCAATATGTGGGCGCCTGTCGGTGGGCGGCGCTAGGGTCCTTTCGTCTGTTCGAGTGACGAGGGAGTGGGGATTCGTGCGCTGGTTCCGGAACGCGTCCGTGGTGGCGGTGGCCGTCGCGGCGACGCTCGGTTTGGCCGCCTGTGGGGGTGGCAGCGACAGCGGTGACAAGCCCGCCGCGCAGAGCAAGGGTGGCGCGCCGATCGTCGTCGCGTCCTTCAACTTCACCGACAGCCAGATCCTCGCCGAGATCTACGCCCAGGCCCTCGAAGCCAAGGGCTATCCGGTGACGCGCAAGCTGAACCTCGGTTCGCGGGAGCTGATCTACCCGTCGCTGAAGTCCGGTGAGCTGCAGTTCATCCCCGAGTACCAGGGCGCGGCGATCACCACCGGCTTCGGCAAGGAGGCGGGCAAGACCGCACAGGAAGAGCACGAGCAGCTGGCCAAGCTGTTCGAGCCCAGCGGTGTTGGCCTGCTGAACTTCGCGCCGGCCGAGGACAAGAACACCTACATCATCAAGTCCGACCTGGCCAAGGAAAAGGGCATCGCGTCGATCAGCGACCTGAAGAAGCTGGACAAGGTCGTCATGGCGGGCCCGCCGGAGTGCGAGAAGCGGCTGCCGTGCTTCCAGGGCTTCAAGGACGTCTACAAGCTGACGAACGCGACCTTCCAGACGATCCAGGAAGCCGGGCCGCGGGTCGAGCAGCTGAAGTCGGGCGCCGTCACGGTGATCCCGGTCGACTCGGTCAGCCCGCTGACCGGCGACTCGAACTACACCGTGCTCAAGGACGATCTGAACATCGTCCCGACGGAGAACGTCGTGCCGGCGGTGAACAAGAAGGTGCTCGACGAGCGCGGCGCCGACTTCGCGACCGCGGTCAACGCCGTGAGCGCGAAGCTGACGACCGATGTCATGCGCGACCTGAACAAGCGCGTCGACTCCGACGGCGAGAAGGCCGCCGACGTCGCGAAGGACTGGCTGGCGCAGGCCGGTCTCTAAGCAGTCCCGCGCACGACCCAGGCTCGGGCCGAAAGCGGGATCGAGCCGTCCGGGTCGGTCGGCAGGCGGCTGCGCAGGAGTTCACGGATCTGGTTCCGGCGTGCCTCGCGGAGGGTGGCGAGGTACGCCGGGGCCGGGCCCTGGGCGCCGAGGAACGGCGTCCAGTAGTCGTCGAAGTCCCGGAACACCGTCGGGATCTTGATCTCGCTTACCGCTACCGCGTTCAGGCCCGCCTCTGTCCACAAGCGACCGAAGGGTTCCGGGCGGCACAGCGGGAACTGGCGCCCTTCGTGGAGTTCCGCGGCTGCCGGGTCCAGCTCGGCCGCCGCGTCCCAGAAGAGGCGGATCAGCTCCATCCCCTCGGCGAGGTCCCACAGGTACGCCGCCGCTAGTCCACCTGGGACGGTTACCCGGGCGATCTCCGTCGCCGCGGCGGCCGGGTCCGGGACGAAGTTGAGCACCAGCCCCGAAACCGTCACGTCGAAGCGGTCGTCGGGGAACGGCAGCTCGCGCGCGTCAGCCGGCGTGAACGTCGCCCGCGGGTCCGGCACGGTCGCGCGGGCCGTCTCCAGGAAGCCTTCCGACGGGTCGACGCCGGTCACCTCCGCCGGGTCGGCCGCCGTCAGGACCGCCGACGTCAGCGCGCCCGTGCCGCAGCCGACGTCGAGCCAGCGGCGGCTCGCCGGGACGCCGAGCCGCCGGACGAACGTCTCCGCGATCCGGCGGCTCCACCGTCCGATGTAGGCCTCGTACGCGTCGCCTGACTGCCACATGCCCCGGAGTACAGCACAGAAACCGCTGGTCAGCTGTTGGCCAGGTCGCCGGTCGCCGTGTGACCGGCCGACGTCGCGCGCCGCAGGAACCCGGCGATCAACGCCAGTTCCTCCTCGCTGTAGTCCGCGCACAGCTCGTCCATCGCCGTGTTCATGCCCGCGTAGAGGCGGAACAGCTCGCCGTTGCGGCCGCGGACCGCGCGGACCGCGACCGCCCGGCGGTCGGCCGCCTCCGGGTCGCGTTCGCGGACGATCCAGCCGCCCTTCTGCAAGCGGTCGAGGATGCCGGTCATCGTCGCCGGGTGCAGCCCCGCCCGGCGGGCGACCGCGCTCGGGCTCAGCGGGCCGTGGCGGGCGATCAGCTCCAGGCAGTCCAGGTCGACGTCCTTGAGCGAGAGGTGGGCGCTGACCTGGTGGTTGAGGAGGGAGAGCTGGTTGCGCAGCTCTCGCAGCGACTCCTTGACCTCGACCGTCGACCGGCGCCGTGGGGTGGCGGTCATGGCCGTCAGCCTACTGTGGGCACGATCGGTACCCCCGGGCAAAGGAGTGAAATGGGAAAGGTCACGGCCACCGCGGAGCGCACCATCGACGCCCCGGCCGACAAGGTCCGCGCGCTCGTCGCCGACTACGCCGAAACGCGCCCGAAGCTGCTCACCGAGCACTACCGCGACTACCAGGTGACCGAGGGCGGGGTCGGTGCCGGGACCAAGGCGAGCTGGAAGCTGCAGGCGACGTCCAAGCGGGTGCGGGACGTGGCCGCGACCGTCAGCGAGCCGCGGCCGGGAACGCTCGTCGAGACCGACGCGAACTCCAGCATGGTCACCACCTGGACGGTCACCGAAGCGGGTGAGCGCAGCGTGGTGAAGATCGAGACTTCGTGGGACGGTGCCGGGGGGATCGGCGGCTTCTTCGAGAAGACCTTCGCGCCCGGTGGCTTGAAGAAGATCTACGACGGCGTTCTCGGGAAGCTCGCCGAGATCGTGTGACGGCTCACAGACGGAATGTGCGCCCCGGTTAGCCGGTTCTACCCGGTGGAATCCGGGGCGCTTGCCCCGCTTCGACCGACTTGAGGAGTTCGACGGTGACCGCAGCGACCGAAATCAGGCTGGCTTCCCGCCCGCACGGCGTCCCGACGCACGACAACTTCGACGTCGTGGAGACCGAGATCCCCACCGCGGGCGAGGGCCAGATCCTGGTGCGCAACCTGATCATGAGCGTCGACCCGGCCATGCGCGGCCGCATGCGGGACGTGAAGTCCTACGCGCCGCCGTTCGAGGTCGGCGAGGTCATGTCCGGCGGGGCGGTCGGCGAGGTCGTCGAGTCGCATGTGGACGGTGTTGCGCCGGGCGACCACGTCCTGCACCAGGCCGGGTGGCGCACGCACGCCGTGCTCGACGCGAAGCGGTTCGTCAAGGTCGACGCGTCCGCCGCGCCGCTGTCGACGTACCTCGGCGTGCTCGGCATGCCGGGCCTGACCGCGTACGCGGGCCTGCTGGAGTCGGCGGAGTTCAAGCCGGGCGACACGGTGTTCGTCTCGGGCGCGGCCGGCGCGGTCGGCTCGCTCGTCGGGCAGCTCGCGAAGCTGAAGGGCGCCAAGCGCGTCATCGGCTCGGCGGGTTCGGCGGAGAAGGTGCGTCACCTGATCGACGACCTGGGCTTCGACGCGGCCTTCAACTACAAGGACGGCCCGGTCGCTTCGCAGCTGGCCGAGGCGGCGCCGGAGGGCATCGACGTCTACTTCGACAACGTCGGTGGCGAGCACCTCGAAGCGGCCATCAACTCGATCAACGTGCACGGCCGGATCGCCGTCTGCGGCATGATTTCCCAGTACAACGCGACCGAGGCGACGCCGGCGCCGCGCAACCTCGCGCAGATCATCGCCAAGCGGCTCACCATCCGCGGCCTGCTGGTGCTCGACCACTGGGGCCTGCAGCAGCAGTTCGTCACCGAGATCGCGCCGCTGGTGAAGTCCGGTGAGATCAAGTACTCGGAGACGTTCGTCGACGGCATCCGCAACGCGCCGGAGGCGTTCCTCGGCCTGCTGTCCGGGGCGAACACCGGCAAGATGCTGGTCCGGCTCTAAAGCAGTTCGGCCAGCTCCGGCAAGGTCGACGCGGTGTAGGTGGGCGCGGGCGAGCCGGGCAGCGGGTGGACACCGGGACGGGCGAGCAACGCCGTCTCGAGCCCCGCGGCCTGGGCGCCCGCGATGTCCCAGTCGTGCGCGGCGATCATGACCGCTTTGTGGTCGGGGTAGGCGGCGAGGACCTGCCGGTACGGCTCGGGCGCGGGCTTGAGCCGGCCGACCTGCTCGGCGGAGAAGATCCGGTCGAGCAGCGGCGCGAGCCCGGCGTTCTGCAGCTGGGCTTCGGCGGTGGCGAGCGGCGAGTTCGTCAGGGCGACGAGGGTGTGTCCCTGTTCGCGCAGCTTGGCGAGGCCTTCGTGGGCGTCCGGGTGGGCGGGCATCGACCGCAGCCCCGCGGCGACCTCGGCGAGGTCGATTTGGTGGCCGTGCCGGGCGGCTGTTTCGACGGCGGCCGCGCCCGCGATGCCCGCGAAGTCCTGGTAGCCACCGGTGGCCGTGACGGTCAGGACGGTGTGGATGGCGAGGCCGAACCACTCGCGCCGCAGCTCGGGGCCGCCGATCAGGGGGTCCATGGCGGCGAGGTCGAGCAGGGTCTCGTTGACGTCGAAGACGCACAGCATGGGTTCAGTATCCGCTGGCCGTGCGGCCCGCGATCGTGGCGCGCGCCGCTTCCGTGGACTTCTTCACCACCAAGTCCACCGAATAGCCGTGCTTCACGAAGACGCCGTCCAGCTGGAACGTGCCGTAGCCGTGGGCCTGGGTGAACAGCTGCTCCATCAGCTCCAGCGCCGTCGCCGGGTCCGGCGCCACCTGCAGGCAGCGCAGCAGGAACTCGTCCGTCAACCGCCGGGTTTGCTCGTGTAGCCCGAGGTGCTCCGGGCCGTGCAGGCCCTCCGCGTAGATCACGTTCATCCCGGCCCGGCGCTCGATCAGGTAGCGCGTGTACGCGCCCGCCGCCGCGGCCAGGGCGTCCACCGGATCGTCGTGCTCGCTCGCCGCCGAAGCGACGCGCTCGGCCAGCTGGCACGCGATGTTCGCCGCGACCTCCGCCAGCAGGCTCTCCCGCGTCGGGAAGTGCCGGTAGGGCGCGCCGGGGCTGACCTTCGCGCGGCGCGCTACCTCCGCGACCGAGAAGCCGGCCAGACCCTGCTCCGCGATCAAATCCAGGGATACGCGCACGAGCTCGCCGCGGAGGTCGCCGTGGTGGTACTTGCCGCCCATGACCTGGATCACATCTCTCGTTCGAAATACGTAAGAGGGCTCTTACGTAGACCATGTAAGAGGCCTCTTACGAGGCAACGGTACTTGAAGTTGGAGGGTTCCATGAGCACCACCACGCACGCCATCGCCGCTCCGGCGCCGGGCGCGCCGCTGGCGCCGACCACGATCGAGCGCCGTGACCTGCGTCCGGACGACGTGCTGATCGACATCGCCTACGCCGGTATCTGCCACAGCGACATCCACCAGGCCAAGGAGGACTGGGGCCAGGCGATCTTCCCGATGGTTCCGGGCCACGAGATCGCCGGCGTCGTCGCCGCGGTCGGCTCCGATGTCACGAAGTACCAGGTCGGCGACCGCGTCGGCGTCGGCTGCATGGTCGACTCCTGCGGCGAGTGCGAGTACTGCCTGGCCGGCACCGAGCAGTTCTGCGTCAAGGGCAACGTCCAGACGTACAACGGCGTCGGCTTCGACGGCGAGAACACCTACGGCGGCTACAGCAACCAGATCGTCGTGAAGGACGCCTTCGTCTGCCGCATCCCGGAGGGCATCAGCCTCGACATCGCCGCGCCGCTGCTGTGCGCCGGCATCACCACCTACTCGCCGCTGCACCACTGGGGCGCCGGCCCCGGCAAGAAGGTCGCCGTGATCGGCCTCGGCGGGCTCGGCCACATGGGTGTCAAGATCGCCGCCGCCATGGGTGCCGAGGTGACCGTGCTGAGCCAGAGCCTCAAGAAGCAGGAGGACGGCCTCAAGCTGGGCGCCACCGACTACTACGCGACCAGCGACGAAGCCACGTTCGACGTCCTGCGCGGGAAGTTCGACGTCATCCTCAACACCGTGTCGGCCAAGCTGCCGATCGACAGCTACCTCGGCCTGCTGAAGGTCGGCGGCGCGATGGTGAACGTCGGCGCGCCGGGCGAGCCGCTGAACTACAACGCCTTCTCGCTGCTGGGCGGCAACAAGGTGCTGGCCGGCTCGATGATCGGCGGCATCGCCGAGACCCAGGAGATGCTGGACTTCTGCGCGGAGCACGGCATCGGCGCGGAGATCGAGACGATCCCGGCCGACAAGGTCAACGAGGCCTACGAGCGCGTCGAGAACTCCGACGTCCGCTACCGGTTCGTCATCGACGCGTCGACCATCGGCGCGTGAACACCGCACGGCAGCCGGTCAGAACACCACTGTCCGGTTGCCGTGCACCAGCACCCGGTTCTCCAGGTGCCAGCGCAGGCCGCGCGCCAGCGTGACCTTCTCGATGTCGCGGCCCTTGCGGACCATGTCCTCGACCGAGTCGCCGTGGTCGACGCGGATGACGTCCTGGTCGATGATCGGGCCCGCGTCGAGGTCCGCCGTCACGTAGTGGCAGGTCGCGCCGACCAGCTTCACGCCGCGTGTGTGGGCCTGGTGGTACGGCTTCGCGCCGATGAACGACGGCAGGAAGCTGTGGTGGATGTTGATCGCCCGGCCGGCCCACTCGCGGCACAGGTCGGCCGGGAGGATCTGCATGAACCGGGCCAGCACCACCGCGTGCGGCTCGTGCTCGTCGACCAGCTTGCGGACCTGCTCGAACGCTTCTTCTTTTCCACCCGCCGGGAACGGCACGTGGTGGAACGGGATCCCGTGCGCGCGCGTGATGTCGGCAAGGGACTCGTGGTTGCCGATCACCGCGGCGATGTCGACGTCCAGCTCACCGGACGCGACGCGGCCGAGCAGGTCGTAGAGGCAGTGCCCGGCCTTGGACACGAGCACGACCGCGCGGCGCCGCTCGCCGGTGTCGCTGACCTGCCAGCTCGACTCGGCGGAGAGGTCCGCGGCGACCTCGGCGAACCGGGTGCGCAGGCCGTCGGCGTCGAACGGCAGCGAGTCGGCCCGGACGACCTGGCGGGTGAAGAACCAGCCGGTGTCCGGGTCGGTGTGGTAGGCCGCTTCGACGATCCAGCCGCCGTGCTCGGCGAGGAACCCGGAGATCCGGGCGATGATGCCGGTGCGGTCGGGGCAGCCGAAGGTGATGACGTAGCGGCGTTCGGGAGCGGTCACGTCGGCATTCTCCCTCGCGCTGGTCAGCCGGCCGGGAGCCGGTCCCCGCTGCCGCACCCGGCCGAACCCGGCAGCACGACGGCGCAAACGATTTCGCCGGCCCCCTGGGCGAACTCGGGGGGCAGGCGCGCCGGCACGGGCCGGGTGAGGGCGGATTCGGCGTCGAGGCGGTGGATCGCCGTGGCGTGGGCCAGCCGGCCGGTCCACGGCGATTCCGGGTTTCGCACCAGGGCTTCGCGCAGGGCGAGGCGCTGCCCGTCCCACCACCCGAGCACGTCTTCCCACTCCGGTGGCGGCGCCGGTGACAACGGCCGCTCCAGCACCAGGCCGATCGCGGCGCAGTGCACGGAAGCGATGTGCGTCACCAGGTCATGAACAGTCCACTTCGGACAGTTCGGCACCGGTGCCGTCGGACCCGCCGTCAGCGCCGCCCTCTTCAGCGCGTCCGCGTGGACGTCGATCGCTTCGAGCATGGGCCGACCGTAGCCGTCGTCCGGTCTCGATCGCGAACACCAGACCCAGGCCCAGGCTGAACGACAGC
This sequence comes from Amycolatopsis sp. NPDC098790, assembly GCF_044759945.1. Lineage (NCBI taxonomy): Bacteria > Bacillati > Actinomycetota > Actinomycetes > Pseudonocardiales > Pseudonocardiaceae > Amycolatopsis > Amycolatopsis sp. NPDC098790. Next base: position 640,838 of record NZ_JBIWAI010000001.1, on the reverse strand, counting down.
AGCAGGCCCTTCACCGGCTCGTCCGCGAACGCCGCGCCGCCGGCCAGGCCGATCAGGACGCTGTACACCGCCCAGATCGCCGCGCCCGCGAGGTCGAGCGGGACGAACCGGCGCAGCGGGTAGCCCAGGCTGCCGGTCGCGAGCGAACTGGCCACGCGGCCGCCGGGCAGGTACCGCGCGGCGATGATCAGCAACCCGCCGTTGCGCTGCACCTGGTCACGGGCCCATTCGTAGCGCCGGTGGCCGTCCGCGCCGCGCTGCAGGCGCGCGATCGCCCGCGGCCCGGCGAGCCGTCCGACGGAGTACCCGAGGCAGTCGCCCGCCCACGCGCCGCCCGCCGCGACCGCCGCCAGCAGGGCGAGCTGGGCCGGGTCGGGCCCGAGCAGCACCGCGACCGTGACGACCGTCGTCTCGCTGGGCATGAACGGCAGCAGCGCGTCCAGTCCGGCCACCGCGAAGACGAGCACCCACAGCCACGGCGAGCCGAGCGCGCCGCGCAGCAGCTCGGTGACGTGCCCCAGGAGTTCCACGGTTCAATGGTGATCACCGCAGGTCACTTCGGGGTGACGCAGCAGGGGTGGATCGGTGAACCTTTAGGCAGGAGCGACCGCGGACCACGGAATCGTCAGCTCGCCCGGCCGGATCCGCGGGTCCGGCACCGGCCAGCCGCGCGCGACCAGCAGCCGGACCGTCTCCAGCCACCTCGAGCGGACGCCGAACGCCTGGTGCGGCGCGGCCGTGGCCCAGCAGATGTCCAACTCCGAAAGGAACGCGTGGATCCGCTCACCCGGGACGTTCCGGTGGATCAACGCCTTCGGCAGCCGCTCGGCGATCGTCGACGGCTTCTCCAGCCCCGCCAGCCGCATCGACAGCGTCAACGACACCGGGCCGGCCGGCGACACCAGCGCCCACGTCGACAGCCGGCCGATCTCGTCGCACGTGCCCTCGACCAGCAACCCGCCCGGCGCCATCGAGTCCAGCACCAGCGCCCACGCGCCCGGGACCTCGTCCTCCGCGTACTGGCGCAGCACGTTGAACGCCCGGACCAGCACCGGCCGCGTCCCGGCCAGCTCGAACCCGCCGCGGCGGAAGTCCAGCGACGGCGGCGTCGCGGCCGGCTGAGCAAAAGCCACGCGAGCGGGATCCAGCTCCAGACCCAGCACCCGGACGTCCGGCCGGACGCGCCGCAGCCACCGGGAAAGCTCGACGGTCGTCACCGGGGAAGCGCCGTACCCGAGGTCGACGACCAGCGGGGACGCCGTCGCACGCAGCAGCCGGGTCGTCGCGGGGGAGTACGTGATCCACCGATCGACGCGGCGGAGGCGGTTCGGGTTGGTCGTGCCGCGGGTCGGCGCGCCGACCGGGCTCAGCTTGCTTCGGTGAGCCACTTCGCCGCGAATTCGGCTTCGCGCTCCAGCAGCTTCGTGACCTGCTCGGCGATCACGGCCTCCAGCTTCTTGCCGAACAGCGGAACGCGCATGGTCACTTCGCCGCTGGTCCGGAACACGGTCTTGTCGCCGCCGGCCAGCAGGGCCGTCCGCGCGGTGATGTCGCCCGGGACGCCCCCGACCTCGACGGTCGCGTTGCCCTGGTGGCCGGTGCCGTCGTTGCTCACGCGCCAGGTCTGCGTGCGGGTCACCATCAGGTCGCCCTTGTGCAGCGCCCGGACCGCCTGCGGGAGGTTCTCCGCCCGGATGCCCTGCCGCAGCGAGTACCGCAGGTCCGTGCCGGACTCCTCGTACGCCAGCAGCGCCGCGCCGTGCCCGCCGAGCTGCTCGAGCCGCGCCCGCAGGGCGGCTTCGCCGGCGACCGCCGCGTACGTCGCGGGGACGTCGGCGGCGAACTCGGCGCGGTGCTCGATCCGGGATCCCATGAGCCGGACAGTACCGTCAGACGCGTGAACACCGCCCGTACTCCCGCCCTCCCGAAGCTCTCCGCGTACACGACGCTGCGCCTCGGCGGCCCCGCCCGCCGGTTCGTCAGCGCCGTGACCAGCGAAGACCTCGTCACGGCGGTCCGCGAGGCCGACGCCGCGGACGAGCCGGTGCTGCTGCTCGGCGGCGGCTCCAACCTGGTGGTGGCGGACGCGGGGTTCGACGGCACGCTCGTCGAGGTGGCCAACACCGGCTGGCATCGCGACGGGGACGTCGTGGAGGTCGAGGCCGGCCAGAACTGGGACGCGTTCGTCGCCGGCCTGGTTGACGCGGGCCTGGGCGGGCTCGAATGCCTCTCCGGCATCCCGGGCAGCGTCGGCGCGACGCCGATCCAGAACGTCGGCGCGTACGGCTGCGAAGTCGCGGAGTCCATCGTCTCGCTGGAGCTGTACGACCGCCGGACGCGCGAGGTGCGCACGCTCAAGGCCGACGAGCTCGGCTTCGCCTACCGCACCAGCGTCCTGAAGGGCACCGATACCGGCGTCGTCTTGTCGGTGCGCTTCGAAATCCGCGGAGACGGTCTCTCCGCGCCCGTCCGCTACGCCGAACTCGCCCGCACGCTCGGCGTCGAGATCGGCGCCCGCGTCCCGGCGGCCGAAGCGCGCGAAGCCGTGCTGAAGCTGCGTCGCGGCAAGGGCATGGTGCTCGACGCCGACGACCACGACACGTGGAGCGCGGGCTCGTTCTTCACCAACCCGATCGTCCCGTCGGCCGACGCGGAGGCCGTGCTCGCGCGGATCGCCGAGAGCGTCGGGACGGACGCGCCGCAGTACCCGGCCGACGGCGGCGTCAAGCTGTCGGCGGCCTGGCTGATCGAGCGCGCCGGCTTCGCCAAGGGTTACCCCGGACCGGGGAACCGGGTTTCGCTGTCGACGAAGCACACCCTCGCCCTCACCAACCGCGGCGACGCCACGACCGAGGACCTGCTCGCGCTCGCCCGCGAGGTCCGCGACGGCGTCCACGAGCGGTTCGGCGTCCGGTTGCACCCCGAACCGCTCTTGATCAACTGCGTCATTTGAGCCGAACCGGGCAACCTGGACGTGTATGAGACGTCTTTGTCGACAAAGACGTAGCCACCTGATCGGATGGTCTTTACCTTTCGGGAGGTAACGTCGGGTGGGCCACCAGCGCTAAGGGCTTGTGCCCGCAGGTCGGCGGGGGAAAATCCAGGAGGTTTCGGTGATCGGACGGCGCACGGTCTTCAAGGCCGCTCTGGCGGCGGGGGCCGCCCTGGCCGCCGCGGCGTGTTCGAGCACGAACGACGGCACCGCGCTGCCCACCGGCGCGGCCGGTGCCGACGGCGGTGGCGCGCAGCCAGTGGCGAAGATCACGGCCGAGCCGGCCGTCAACGCCAAGGACGCTTCGGTGCTCACACCGGTCACGGTCAAGGTCGCCGACGGCAAGCTCACCGAGTGCAAGGTCACCGCCGACGGCGGCAAGGCCGTCAAGGGCGACACCGCGCCGGACGGGCTCACCTGGACCAGCTCCGAGCCGCTCGGCTACGGCAAGACCTACACCTACGCGGCCAAGGCCACCGGCAGCGACGGCAAGCCGGTCGAGCTCACCGGCACGTTCACCACGATCAGCCCGGCCAAGCAGGTCCGCGCCACGCTCAACCCCGCGGACAACCAGCAGGTCGGCGTGGCCATGCCGGTCAGCGTCAAGTTCGCGTCGCCGGTCAAGGACCGCAAGGCCGTCGAGAAGGCGCTGTCCGTGAAGACGGACAAGGAGGTCGAGGGCGCGTGGGGCTGGCTGTCGGACAGCCAGGTCGACTACCGGCCGAAGGAGTACTGGCCGCAGAACATCACGGTGAGCGTCGAGGCGAAGCTCTACGGCGTCGAGCTCGGCGGCGGCGCGTACGGCAAGGCCGACGTCACCACGAAGTTCAAGATCGGCCGCAACCAGGTGGTCAAGGTGAACACCCCGGACCACCAGATGCGCGTCTACCGCAACGGGGCGCAGGTCAAGAGCTACCCGTGCGCGAACGGCCTGGACGCCGAGGTCGACCGCAACACGCCCAACGGCACCTACATGATCATGAGCAAGGAGCCGTCGGCGATCTTCGACAACGCCCGCTACGGCTACACGAACGTCAACAAGAAGTGGGCCTGCCGGTTCTCCAACCACGGCGAGTTCATCCACGAGAACCAGGACAACGCGGCCAACATCGGGAAGAACAACAACTCCCACGGCTGCGTCAACCTCCTCGAAGCCGACGCCAAGGACTACTTCGACTCCGCGCTGGTCGGCGACCCGGTCGAGATCACCGGCTCCCAGCTGGGCGCGCCGATGGCCTCGGACGTCAAGGACTGGAACTACAGCTGGTCGGCCTGGAAGTCGCTGGGAGCGAAGTAAGCCGTGCGCACCGAAGTCGTCGGGCACGGCGGGACCCGGCTCGGCCTGCGGGTCGAGGGGGCCGAGAACAGCAGGCCGATCGTGTTCGTGCACGGCTGGGCGCAGTCGGGCGCGTGCTGGGCGGCGCAGCTGGCCGACCCGGCGCTGACCGAGCGGTTCCGGCTGGTCGCGATGGACCTGCGCGGCCACGGCGCCTCCGACGTGCCGGCCTCCGGCTACGACGACCCGGTGGCCTGGGCCGACGACCTCTCGGCGGTGCTGGACTTCGCCGGGCCGGACGCGATCGTCGTCGCCTGGTCGTACGGCGGGCTCGTGCTCGCCGACCACATCCGGGTGCACGGCACCGCACGGCTGCGGGGTGTCGTGCTCGTCGGCGCCATCACCGAGATCGGCCGCGACCGGCCCGGCGGCCGCGTCGGCCCGCTGATGCGCGAGCACATGCGCGCCATGCTTTCGGACGATCCGGACATCGCGGTCCCCGCGTTGACGGAGTTCAGCCGCGGGATGGTCTCCCGGCCACTGCCCGGAACGCTCGCGCAGGCGCTGCTGGGCGCTTCCTTGAGCGTGCCGCCCGCGGTGCGTTCGGCGTTGTTCCGCCGGGACATCGGCAGCGAAGACGTGCTGGTCAGGCTGGACAAGCCCACCCTCGTCGCGCACGGGACGGCCGACCGCGTGATCGAGCCGTCGGCGGCCGAACACGCACTCGGGAAGATTCCGGGTGCCGTCGGGCGTTGGTTCCTTGACGGGGGGCATGCGCCCTTCGCCGAGTCCGCGGACGAGTTCGACGCGGTGCTGCGGCAGTTCGCCGAGGAATGCTGACGCAGGAGACGTGACCAGGTGACCAGCTCCATCCGGGGGTTCGAAGCTGCCCCGCGCCGGATCGCGGTGCTGTCCGTGCACACTTCACCGCTCGAGCAGCCGGGCACCGGCGACGCCGGCGGGATGAACGTGTACATCAGCCAGACGGCGACCGAGATGGCCCGCCTCGGCGTCGAGGTCGAGGTGTTCACCCGCGCGACGGCGTCCGACCAGCCGCCGGTGGCCGAGCTGGCGCCGGGCGTGACCGTGCGGCACGTCCAGGCCGGGCCGTTCGAGCCGCTGGGCCGCGACGAGCTGCCCGCCCAGCTGTGCGCGTTCACCTCCGGCGTCCTGCGCACCGAGGCGTTCCACGAACCCGGGTACTACGACCTCATCCACTCGCACTACTGGCTGTCCGGCCAGGTCGGCTGGCTCGCCCGCGACCGCTGGTCGGTGCCGCTGGTGCACACCGCGCACACCTTGGCGAAGGTCAAGAACGCCGCTTTGGCCGAGGGCGACAAGCCCGAACCGCGGCTGCGGGTGATCGGCGAAGAGCAGGTCGTCGCCGAGGCCGACCGGCTGGTCGCCAACACCGCGGTCGAGGCGCGGCAGCTCGTCGACCTCTACGACGCCGAGCCGGACGCGGTGCACGCCGTGCCGCCGGGCGTCGACCTCGACCGCTTCACACCGGGCTCCCAGGCGGCCGCGCGGGCTTCCCTCGGTCTCGCCGCCGACGACGTCGTGCTGGCCTTCGCTGGCCGGATCCAGCCCCTGAAGGCGCCGGACGTCCTGCTGCACGCGGCCGCGGCTCTCCTGCGCCGGCGGCCGGAGCTGGCCTCCCGGCTGGTCGTGCTGGTCGTCGGCGGGCCGTCGGGCACCGGGCTGGAGCAGCCGCAGGCCCTGCGCGAGCTGGCCGTTTCGCTCGGCATCGAGCGGCAGGTGCGGTTCCTGCCGCCGCAGCCCGGGGAAGCGCTCGCTCGGGTCTTCCGCGCGGCCGACGTCGTCGCGGTGCCCAGCTACAACGAGTCGTTCGGCCTGGTCGCGCTGGAGGCGCAGGCCTGCGGGACGCCGGTGGTGGCGGCTGAGGTCGGCGGGCTGCCGGTCGCGGTGCCGCACGGCGTGTCCGGCCTGCTGGTGCCTGGCCACGGCGCCGACGAGTGGGCGGACGCGCTGGCCGCCGTCGCCCTGCGTCCCGATCGGCGTGCCGAACTGGGTGCCAACGCCGTCGTGCACGCGCGGCGGTTCTCCTGGCGTCGCACGACGGACGCGCTCCTGGACATCTATGCTCAGGCGACGAGCGCGTTTCGCCACGCGCTGGACCTGCGCACGGAGGTGGCGGTGTGAGCCTGGACCAGCTGATCCAGTCTACTTTGGACTCCGCGGAGCTGAAGTACGACAAACGCGGTCCCGGCAAGTACTTCGTCACGTTGCCCGGCACGAAGAAGCTCCAGACGAATGCGTGGCTCGTCGACGGCGACCACGCGTTTTCGGTGGAGGCGTTCGTTTGTCGGCGTCCGGATGAGTCCCATGAGGACGTTTACCGGTTCTTGTTGCAGCGCAACGCGAAGCTGTACGGCGTTCACTACACAGTGGACAGTCTCGGTGACATTTATCTGGTCGGCCGGTTCGGCAAAGAGACCATGTCCGCCGATGAGCTGGACAAGGTGCTCGGGCAGGTTCTGGAAGCCGCCGATGGCGACTTCAACACGCTGCTCGAGATCGGGTTCGCGACGTCGATCAAGCGTGAGTGGGACTGGCGTGTCTCCCGCGGTGAGTCGCTGGCCAACCTGCAGGCGTTCAAGCACCTCGTTACGCCCGACAAGCCGCATGAACCGGGCTTGACCGAGTCGTGACCCGGGGCGTGCAACGGGCCTGAACCGGACATCCGTCTCATCGCCAGTCGAAACTGGAGGGAGACGCAGGATGCGGACTCGATGGAGAGCGGCGCTCGCGGGTGCGGCGGCGGTTTTCGCGCTGGCGGGGTGCTCGGCGGCGGAGAATGGGGCTTCGTCCACCGCGGACAGTGCTGGTTCCGGGCGGGTGCCCGCCGCGCCGCAGCAGGGGACCGGGGGGAAGGCCGAGTCGAAAGTTGCGGCTCCGCAGCCTGGGGCAACCGAGCGGAAGCTTTCGCGTAGTGCTCGGTTGGAGTTGACCGCGACCAAGGTTGTCGATGTTGTCGCTCAGGCTCGGGGGATTGCGCAGGGGGCGGGGGGATACACCGGGCAGGAGAGCACCGGTGATCAGTCGGCGACGTTGTCCTTGGCGGTGCCTGCCGAGCGGTTGGATCCCGTGTTGGATCAGCTTTCCCATTTGGGGTCTTCGCTGGTCAAGCGGGAGTTGAACACTCAGGACGTCACTGAGCAGGTTGTCGATGTCGAGGCTCGGTTGACTACTCAGCGGAAGTCCGTTGAGCGGATTCGGGCGTTGCTTTCGCAGGCTACTTCCGTGTCGGACATCACTTCGATCGAAGCTGAGTTGACCAGTCGTGAGTCGGCTTTGGAGTCTTTGGAGCAGCAGCGGAACTCTCTCGCCGGGAGTGTTGCGATGGCTACCGTCTCGATGAGCATTCGGAGTGTTGCTGCTCCGGCTCCGCCTTCGGAGGACCGGAGTGGGTTCCTCGGTGGGTTGGCTGGTGGGTGGGATGCGTTTTTGACCTTTGGGGGTGGCCTGCTCACCGTTTTGGGGGCTGTGGCGCCGTTCTTGCTCGTGATTGTGCCGGTGGCTTGGCTGGGTTGGCGGCTGAACCGGCGGCGGCGGGCTGCGCGGCCTGAGCCTGTTGAGAGCTGAGTTTCCCCGCTCCTCTCCCTCGATTGTTCAACACCGGAGACCCGGCCTCAAGGGCGCCTTCGGCGTCGCTTCGCGATGAGCTTCGCTCACCCTTGACCCCGGGTCTCCGGTGCTGACTGCGGCTGGGACGAGGGGCGGGGAGGTCTAGGCGCGATCCGATGTGGGCGAGTTGCTTCGGCCGGCTGCCCCTTGCCGGGTGGCTACCTCGTCGGGCCTGCGGCCTGCCTCATCGGGCCTGCGGCCCCTCGCCGGGTAGTCGCCTCGCTGGGCAGCCGCCTCGCCGGGCCTGCGGCCCCTCACCGGACAGCCGCCTCGCCGGGTGGCTACCTCGTCGGGCAGCGCTCCGCCTCGTCGGGCCTGCAGCCGCCTCGCCGGGCAGTCGCCTCGCCGGGTGGCTACCTCGTCGGGCAGCGCTCCGCCTCATCGGGCCTGCGGCACTTCACCGGGCAGCCGCCTCGCCGGGCAGCCGCCTCACCGGACAGCGCCCCGCCACACCCTGGGGGGCGTGCCCTGTCCCAGTCTATCGGTGGGGGGCTTCACTAACGGGTGGTGCGACGGATCTGTGGATAGCCGGAGCCGTTGTGGATAACTCCGCCCGCGCGGTCTGGAAGTCTTGAATGAGTCATTCAGGACCTCCGAGGTCCTGAATGACTCATTCAAGACATGAGGAGAACAGGCGGGACGGCTCGAGGGAGGGGGGAGTCGCGATCTCGAGCCGCCCCGCTGAAGTTCCCGCCGATCAAGGACCCGGTGACGAGGGGGGTGCCATCGGGGCCGGCGGGCCGCGGCTCGGCAGGGGGGAGACGAGCCGCGGTCAAGCCCGAAACCGGCCGGGGAGTGCGTGGAATCCGGCCGCTCGGGACGTAAGCAAACCTGTCAGATCTCGACCTGTAATCACAAGACTACCCACTAGTCCGTTCGAGTGAACTTCACTCGCGACGATAACGGTGTGCAGTTTGACGCGAGGATTTTGCGCGTTGTTGGCGCTCGGACTTGTCAAAGGGTGAGGTGTTACTCCGAAGTAACACACTCTCTGTAGGACGCGAGGTCACCAGTCGGCCTGCTGGTCCGTCATGGCAGGCTGAAGGCATGGCCGAGATTGGGACTTTGGTGCTGCTGCGGCACGGGCAGAGCACGTGGAACGCGGAAAACCTGTTCACCGGCTGGGTGGACGTGCCGCTGTCGGAGCAGGGCGAAGGCGAAGCCCGCCAGGGCGGGCAGCTGCTGGCCGACGCCGGGCTGCTGCCGGACGTCGTGCACACCTCGCTGCTGCGCCGCGCCATCTCCACCGCGAACATCGCTCTGGACGCCGCCGATCGGCACTGGATCCCGGTGAAGCGCGACTGGCGGCTCAACGAGCGTCACTACGGCGCCCTGCAGGGCAAGAACAAGAAGCAGACCCTCGACGAGTTCGGCGAGGAGCAGTTCATGCTCTGGCGCCGCTCCTACGACACCCCGCCGCCCGAGATCGACCCGAAGGACGAGTGGAGCCAGGCCGGGGACGCCCGGTACGCGAACCTCGGTGACGATGCCCCGCTGACCGAGTGCCTCAAGGACGTCGTCGAGCGGCTGCTGCCCTACTGGGAGTCCGAGATCGTGCCCGACCTGCGCGCGGGCAAGACCGTGCTCGTCGCCGCGCACGGGAACTCGCTGCGTGCGCTCGTCAAGCACCTCGACGGCATCTCCGACGCCGACATCGCCGGGCTCAACATCCCGACCGGCATCCCGCTGCGCTACGACCTGACGGCCGACCTCAAGCCCGTCAAGGCCGGTGGCGAGTACCTCGACCCCGAGGCCGCCAAGGAAGCCGCCGCCGCGGTCGCCAACCAGGGGCGCTGACCTTCACGACGCGGTGACCGTCCTGACCGCGGTCGCCTTCCAGCCCGGGCCGGCGCGGACCAAGTCCAGCTCGGTGGTGAACGGGCGGTCGGCGGCGCCGGTGGGGCCGGTCACCTTCAGCGTCGTGAAGAACAGCACCGTCGCCGTTGCGCCGGTCAGCGCGGTGACGCCGGCCAGCGGGTCCGGCCCGAGGACGACCTTCGTACCGCTCTGGCGGATCGCGGCGACGTAGGTCGCCTTCTTCGCGCGGTAGTCGGTCAGCAGCGGCTCGGCGACGACCGCTTCGGCCCGCGCGTAAGAGCCTTCCGGGTCGCCGCTGTCGGTCGTCAGCAGTGCCGCGGCGGCCGCCCGGGCCCCGGCCAGCGCCGAGTCGCGCAGGCCGGCGAGGGTGCCGTCGTCCGGGTGCGGTGCGGGTGGCGGCTGCGCCGGGTTGATCGCGGTGTCGGAGATCCGCCAGCGCCCGCCTTCCCGGATCGCGGTGAACGCGACCGTCGCGATGCCCTTCGACGTCCCGTTGACCTGCTCCAGCACGGCCAGTTCGCGGATCCGGTCGCCGGTCAGTTCCAGTGCCGCGTTCCGCACCACGCGGGTGGTCAGGTGGACCGGCTGCGGGTTCGTCCTGATCGTGTCGAACAGCTTCGTGAGCTGGTCCTTCGCCGCTCCGGTGACGTTCGCCGCCACGGCCTGGTCGAACCCCGCCGGGTTCGCCGAGTCGTAGCTGAACACCGCTTCGGCGGCCTTCGCGACCGCGTCGAGCGCGGCGGCCGTGCCGGGGCCGTTGACGAGCGCGAGGTTGCCGGTGAGCGCCGCGGGTGTGCCGGACACCGCCGACGTGCACGCCGACGTCGTCAAGACCAGCGCCAGGAGCGCTCGCCTCACAGCAACCCGGCTTCGCGGGCCCGCGCTCCGGCCTGGAACCTCGACGACGCGCCGAGCACGTCCATCAGCTCCGCCACCCGCCGCCGGTAGGTGCGCAGGCCGACGCCGAGCGCGCGGGCCGCCGTCTCGTCCTTGCAGCCGGACGCCAGCTGCTCGAGGATCTCGCGCGCACCCAGCTCGGTGAACCGGGCCTGGTACGACTCGAGGTCCGTGCCGCCGGCCCAGGCCGCCTCGAACAGCGACTGGATGCCCTGGACCAGCTCCGGGCTGCTGACCACGGTGTAGCTGCGGACCCCGCCGACGTGGTCGCCCGCGACGATCGCGATCCGGCGGTCCAGCAGAATCGTCTCGTTGACCTCGCGCTCGGTGATCCGGATGCGGGCGCCGTGCGTGGCCATGAACCGCAGGTGCTCCGCCAGCGCCGGGTCGAAGAGGACGGCGGGCAGGTACATCTTGCGCACGGACGTCGTGCGCACGGCCTGCTCGCGTTCCGGCGCGGTCGGGTGCGCCACCGACCACGTGTGCAGGTCGCGGGCCGCGCACGCGATCTCCGTCGCGGTCGCGAACAGGTGGGCCGTCCGCTCGAACAGCTCGGCTTCGCCGCGCACGACGACGACGTCACTGACTCTCTCCACGCATTCCAGTGTGGCAGCAAGATGCCAAACGCGGTGGTCGCGCAGGGTGCGCCGGAAGGCTGGAGCCATGACCACGAACACCACCCTCCCCGCCGCCGCGGCGGGCACCTGGCAGCTCGGCTCCTTCGAAGTCAACCGGCTCGGCTTCGGCGCGATGCGCCTGATGTCCACTTCGGACGGTGGTATCCGTGCTCGCGAGACGGCGGTCGCCGTGCTGCGCCGCGCCGTCGAGCTCGGGGTGAACCACATCGACACCGCCGTCTTCTACTTCGCCGGCCCGCGCTCGGCGAACGAGCTGATCAACACCGCCCTCGCGCCGTACGACGACCTGACGATCACCACCAAGGTCGGCCCGGGCCGCGACTTCACCGGCGCGTTCTACACCGCCCGGCCCGACCAGCTGCGCGCCCAGGTCGAAGAGAACCTCCGCGAACTGGGTCTGGACCACCTCGACGTCGCCAACTACCGGATCGGCGAAGGTCTGGACCGCGGCGAAGGCTCGCTCGCCGACGGGTTCGGCGCGCTCGCCGAGCTGCGTGAGGAAGGCCTCATCCGCGAGCTGGGCATCTCCAACGTCGCGCCGCACCACCTCACCGAAGCCCTCGAGATCGCGCCCGTCGTCTGCGTCCAGAACCAGTACGGCCTCACCGCGCGCCGCGAGGACGACGAGATCGTCCGGATGTGCGCCGAGCGCGGGATCGCCTTCGTGCCGTTCTTCGCCGTCGCGAGCGGCCAGGGCGAGGACGCGCGTGTCGCCGAGGTCGCGCGCCGGCACGACGCCACCCCGGCGCAGGTGCGGCTCGCGTGGACCCTCCACCAAGGACCGCACGTGCTCGCGATCCCGGGTACCGGCGACGTCGCGCACCTCGAGCAGAACGTCGCCGCGGCGGCCCTGCGGCTGACCGACGAGGATCTTGAGACCCTCGGGTGATTCACCCGGAATGTCTCGCCGGGGAATCGATCGGGTGAACGCAGCCTGAAGCACCGGCGAACATGTCGTCGCCAGGTGTCGCGGTGCTCACGACGAGGCGGACAACGCTAGGCCACAGGGCCACTTCTCAGCTTACGATCGGCCTGTGACCACGCCTGTTTCCCTCGCACTGGCCATCGGGGCACTGGTGGCCGGTGCGGTGGTCGGCTACCTCCTCGCGCGGGCCAGAAGCCGCCGCGAAGAGGCCCGGCCGCCGGGTCCGACCGTCGCGGAGCTCCTCGAACGGCTCGTCCGGTCGTCCCACAACGGCGTCGTCGTCCTCAACAAGTTCGGCGACATGGTGCTGCACAACCCGCGCGCCTACGAGCTGGGCCTGGTGAAGGTCAACCAGGCCGACCCGCGGGCCCGCAAAGCCGCCGAGCAGGTCGCCGAGACCGACGAACCGCTGGAAATCGATCTCTCGCCGCTCGAAGCGCGCGGCCGCCAGCCGGAGGCGGTGCTCGGCCAGGTGCGGCCGCTCGGCGACGGCTTCACCGTCGTCGAGGCCGTCGACCACTCCGAGGCCATCCGGCTGGAGGCCGTCCGCCGCGACTTCGTCGCCAACGTCAGCCACGAGCTCAAGACCCCGGTCGGCGCGATCGCGCTGCTCACCGAGGCCGTGCTCGACGCCGCCGAGGACGTCGAGGAGGTGCGCCGCTTCGGCGGCAAGATCCTCCGCGAGTCGACGCGCCTGGGCCAGCTCGTCACCGAGCTGATCGCGCTGTCGCGGCTGCAGGGCGCCGAGCGGCTGCCGGACCTCAACGTCGTCGAGGTCGACGCCGTCGTCCGCGAGGCACTCGGCCGGACGACGCTCTCGGCGGAGTCGGCCGACATCCGGATCACCACCGACACGCCCAGCGGCCTGCTCATCGAGGGCGACCGGACGCTGCTGGTCACCGCGCTGTCGAACCTGCTGGAGAACGCCGTCGCGTACTCGCCGGCCGGCAGCCCGGTGTCGATCAGCAGGCGGCTGGCCGACGGGATGGTCGAGATCGCCGTCACCGACCGCGGGATCGGCATCGCCGAGGACGAGCAGCAGCGCGTGTTCGAGCGCTTCTACCGCGCCGACAAGGCCCGCTCGCGCGCCACCGGCGGCACCGGGCTCGGCCTGGCGATCGTCAAGCACGTCGCGGCCAACCACGGCGGCTCGGTCGGGCTGTGGAGCCGGCCGGGCACCGGCTCGACGTTCACCCTGCGCATCCCCGCGCACGTCAGCCCCGAACCGGCACCCGAGCCGGCGCGGGCCGCCAAGACCTCGCCGGCACCGCGGCAGGAGAAGACCCCCGAGCGCACCCCGAGGCTCGTGGTTACCGGGCAGGACAGCCCAGATCATGGAGGAAACCTGTGACCAGGGTTCTCATCGTCGAGGACGAGGAGTCGTTCGCCGACCCCCTCGCCTTCCTGCTGCGCAAGGAAGGGTTCACCGCGGCCGTCGCCGGGACGGGCCAGGCCGCGCTGGAGGAGTTCGACCGCAACGGCGCCGACATCGTGCTGCTCGACCTGATGCTGCCCGGGATGAGCGGCACCGACGTCTGCAAGCAGCTGCGCCAGCGGTCGGCCGTACCGGTGATCATGGTGACGGCGCGCGACAGCGAGATCGACAAGGTCGTCGGCTTGGAGCTGGGTGCCGACGACTACGTGACGAAGCCGTACTCGGCGCGTGAGCTGATCGCGCGGGTCCGGGCGGTGCTCCGGCGCGGTGGCGAGCCGGGCGCTGAAGGCGAGCTGGCGCCGCTGGTGCTGTCGGCGGGTCCGGTCCGGATGGACGTCGAGCGGCACGTCGTGACCGTGGACGGCGCCGAGGTGTCGCTGCCGTTGAAGGAGTTCGACCTGCTGGAGTACTTGCTGCGCAATGTCGGCCGGGTGCTGACGCGGGGGCAGCTGATCGACCGGGTTTGGGGCGCGGACTACGTCGGTGACACGAAGACGCTGGACGTCCACGTGAAGCGGCTGCGGTCGAAGATCGAGCCTGATCCGGGCTCGCCGCGGCACCTGGTGACGGTTCGGGGGCTGGGCTACAAGTTCGAGACGTAAGCCGGTGTCGGGTAGGCCGCGCGGAAAAGCGTCCTCGCCGGACGGGCAGGCTCCGGGATGACCTGGGCGGCGCTTTCGGCTCACCTTCACGTGTGGGTCGCGGGTGGTCATCCCGTCGCCTGAACGAGGCCTATCACTTTGAGCCAGGCCCGCAAGCCTGCGTACTCGGCTCGCTGTCGGTCTCGTGGTTGCGGGCCTGGCTCAAAGTGATTTTCCGGCCTCAGGCGACGGGATGACCGCCCGCTCTTTTCTGGGTCGCCAGACGGACGTAAGTCCTCTTTGGGCGGTTCCGTCCCGGCGTGGAGGCGCGCCGGGGCGGTACCGCACCGAGTGTTTTCGGTTACATGTTCGAGACCTGGCGCCGGGGCCGGTACCCTGGACCCCCGTGCGCCTAGGGGTACTCGACGTCGGTTCCAACACCGTCCACCTGCTCGTGGTCGACGCCCACCGTGGCGCCCACCCGACGCCGATGCATTCCGAGAAGTCCGTGCTCCGCCTGGCCGAGCAGCTCACCCCGTCCGGCGAGCTCAGCAAGGCCGGCGCCGACGACCTCGTCACCGCCGTCGAATCCGCGAAGGACGCCGCCGCGCGGCTCGGGTGCCAGGAGGTCATGGCCTTCGCCACCTCCGCAGTCCGCGAAGCGAAGAACTCCGCCAAGGTCCTGGCCCGCGTCGCTGACAAGACCGGCGTCGACCTGCAGGTCCTCTCCGGGACCGACGAAGCCCGGCTCACCTTCCTCGCCGTCCGGCGGTGGTACGGCTGGTCCGCCGGCCAGCTGCTCGTGCTCGACATCGGCGGCGGCTCGCTGGAGATCGCCATGGGCCGCGACGAAGAGCCCGTCCTGGCCGAATCCCTGCCGCTGGGCGCGGGCCGGACCACGCGCACCCGCTTCAAGCACGACCCGCCGACGCGCTCCGAGCTCGTCGCGACGTCGGCGTGGCTGGACGACCAGCTCACCGACCTCACGCGGAAGGTCACCAAATGGGGTGAACCCGACCGCGTCGTCGCGACGTCGAAGACGTTCCGGTCGCTCGCCCGGCTGACCGGCGCCGCCCCCTCGGCGGCGGGCCCGCGCGTGCGACGTACGCTCACGGACACCGCGTTGCGCCAGCTCCTGGCCTTCATCTCGCGGATGACGTCGGCCGATCTGGCCCAGCTCGAGGGCGTCAGCCCGAGCCGGGCCCACCAGCTCGTCGCGGGCGCGCTCGTCGCGCAGGCCACGATGCGGGCGCTCGGTCTGTCAGAACTCGAGATCTGCCCGTGGGCTCTGCGAGAGGGTGTCATCCTGCGGCGGCTGGACCATTCGAACGGCGCGGATGAGACTGGAGCCGCCCTCGTGGGGCGCTTCGGCGCACAGGAGGACCGGTGAAAGCACGCGGCTGGACTTCCCGGACGGACAACGGGCACGGTGGAGAGGTGACGGACATGCAGAGGTCGGCGTACAGCGCGCGCGACGCCGCCGGCGTGCCGTCAGGTACCGCTTCGCCGAGTGCCGAGAACCCAGAGCGCGCAGGGGACGACCAGGTATGACGGACCAGACCGGAGGCGACCAGCCGCAGAAGACCGTGGCCGAGCTGCTCGCCCAGCACGGTGCCCAGGTCGACGGCGGTCGCCGTCGCCGCCGCCGCGCGGCCGATGACGACGACGAGCCGGCCACCCCGGAGACCCCGGGGCCGACCGGCTCGCACCGACGTCCTGGCGTGGGCGACACCGGCCCGCAGGCGATCATCGACCGCGTCGCCTCGGAAGGCACGCCGCCCCCGCCGAACCGGCCCACCGGACGGCGTCGCGCCGAGCCGCCCTCCCCGCCGCCGCCCGCGCCCCGCGCGGTCCCGCAGGACTCGCAGCCGCTGCCGCGGCCGGTCCCGCCGCCCCCGCCGGCCCGGCCCGCGCCCGGCGGCGCCGAGTCCGGCCAGTACGCGCGCCCGCCGCAGCAGGAGCCGACCCAGTTCTCGCGGCCGCCGCAGCAGGAGTCCGGGCAGTTCTCGCGCCCGCAGGAGTCGGCGCAGCTGCCCGTGCCGCCGCGCGCGCCGCGGCGCCAGCCGCCGCCCCCGCAGCCGTCGCAGCAACTGCCGGTCCCGCCGCCGCAGCCCTCGCAGCAGCTGCCCACGCCGCCGGCCGCCGAGGAGACCCGCGGGGCCGTCCCGCCGGTCCGGCGCCGTCCCGCGCCGCCCTCGCAGCAGCTGCCGGTCCCGCCGCCCCAGCCGTCCCAGCAGCTGCCGACGCCGCCGCCCGCCGGCCCGCTGTCGGCCCGGCTCGACGGCCTCAACGGCACCCCGGACGCCGACATCGACGTCCCGCCGCCCCCGATGGCCAGCGGGAAGTTCGCGACGCCGCCGGCCGCCCCCGGCCGCCCGCGCCGGGGCCCGGCCCGCCGTCCGCAGCCGCAGCAGGAGGCCTACACCGAGCAGTTCGACGCGGTCGCGCACGAGCAGCCCCCGCCGCCCCCGGCCCCGCCGGCGAAGCCCGACGAGCCGTCGTCGCCGGGCGGGCTCGCGAACTGGCGCAAGCGCCGGCAGAAGGAGCAGCTGGAGGACACCGAGATCGGCGTCATGCCGGTGGTGCCCACCGACACCCCGGACGACGGCTACCCCGAGGACGACTTCGAGCCCGACGGCTTCGCGCCGGAGAGCAGCGGCTACCAGGCCGCGTACGACGCCGGCCCGCCGACGGGCGCGTACCCGCCGCCGATGCCGTTCGCACCCGGCGACCGCGCGTCCCGGGCGCCGATCCCGGACGACCTGGCGCCGTACGAGCGCGAGTTCGCCGACGGCTACCCCGACGGCGGCCCGGACTTCGAGCAGGACGACTACGGCTACGAGCAGGCCGACGGCTACGAGGACGACGAGTACGACGACGCGCCCGAGCCGGCCGCGGAGCCGGAGGCCGCCGCCTCGCCGGGCAAGGCGTGGCTGGCGCTGGCCGGCCAGCTGGCGATGGGCGTCGTCGGCGGCGCGGCCGTGTGGCTGGGCTTCAACTGGCTGTGGGTGAACATCCCGGCCGCCGCGCTGGTGGCGGCGCTGCTGGTGGTCGTCGCGCTGGTCTGGATCGTGCGGAAGATCCGCCGCGCGGAGGACCTGCAGACGACGGTGCTGGCGGTGCTGGTCGGCCTGGTCGTGACGGTCTCCCCGGCGGCGTTGCTGCTCGTCGGACGCTGACGCGCGGGGGACGCGGTGAGATCCGCGTCCCCTTCCGCGCGTGCCCCTGCTCCGCACCCTCGGTGACGAGGCAGGATGGCGCGCGTGACAGACGAGCAGCCGGTCCCCGTCGGGCTCAGCACGGCGTCCGTGTGGCCGCTCAAGGCCGGGACCGCCTTCGAGCTCGCCGCCGAGCTCGGCTACGACGGCGTCGAGGTCATGGTGTGGGCTGACGCCGTCAGCCAGGACGTCAGCGCCCTGCGCCGGTGGTCGCGCCGGACCGGGGTGCCCGTGCTGTCGATCCACTCGCCGTCGCTGCTGATCACGCAGCGGATCTGGTCGCCGGACCCGGTCGTGCGGCTGCGGATGTCCGTCGAGGCCGCGCAGGAGCTCGGCGCGCGGACCGTCGTCGTGCACCCGCCGTTCCGGTGGCAGCGGCGCTACGGCGACGCGTTCGGTGATCTCGTCGACGAGCTGGAGGAGTCCAGCGGCATCGAAATCGCCGTCGAGAACATGTTCAAGGTGCGCCCGCCCGGCGGTTCGAAGAATTCGCGCGTCTCCGCGTTCCGGCCGTCGATCGACCCGACGGACGTCGGTTTCCGGCACTACACGCTCGACCTGTCCCACACAGCGGCGGCCCGGATGGACGCCCTCGCGCTGGCCGAGCGGATGGGCGAAGGCCTTTCGCACGTCCACCTGGCGGACGGAACCGGCGTCCCGAAGGACGAACACCTGGTGCCCGGGCGAGGTGGCCAGCCCTGCGCCGCACTGCTGGAGAAGCTGGTCAGCAGCGGTTTCGGCGGCCAGATCGTGCTGGAGATCAACACGCGGCACGCCGCCACCGGCGCCGAGCGGGTCCGTGATCTGGCGGAGGCATTGCTGTTCGCGCGATTCCACCTCGGGCAGTAATTGCGCACGTTCACCACGGACACGACAGCTCCCGGGCCCATTCACCCGGGTCGAACACGTAAAGTTCGGACCGTGAAACCGTCGCGCTCGTTGATCGTCACCTGCCCGGATTTACCCATTGGCACGGCGCGTTCGTGAGCGGAACGGACGGCACCGCCGTGTCCTTCGACACGGCGAGTGCGGCGCGGTCGCTGGGGGACGGCACCTTCACCGCGGTGCTGCGTGCGGAGTGGGCCATCGGCTCGCACCCGCACGGGGGTTTCCTGCTGGCCCTCCTGGCCAAGGCGGCGATCGCCGCGCTCCACGAACGCGGTGAGCCGCACGCGGAGCCGCTGGTGGTCAGCGCGGAGTTCCTGCACGCGCCGGCGCTGGGCCCGGTGCTGCTGCGCACGGACGTCCGCAAGGTCGGCCGCCGCGCGACGGTGGTCGAGGTCCGGCTGGAGCAGCGAGGCCGCAGCTGCGTCGAGGCGCGCGTGACGACGGGCCGGCTGCCGATGAGGCGGCCGGAGTGGACGGACGTGCCGTCGATGCCCGCCGAGCCGTCCCCGGGGGCGTTGGCGATGGCGGAGAGCACGGAGGGGCCGTTCAACTTGGCCAAGGGGTGCGAAGTCCGGCTGGACCCGGCCACGGCGGGGTATTTGGCCGGGCGAACCGGCGAGCCGCCTCGGATGCGGTTGTGGGTGCGGCCGCGGCACGGGCTGGTGGATCCGTACTTCACGCTTTTGGCGTCCGATGTGAACCCGCCGGTGGTGATGAACTTGGGTCGGATCGGGTGGGCGCCGACGGTCCAGTTGACGGCGCTGCTGCGGACGCGGCCGGCTCCGGGGTGGTTGCGGGTGGTGGTGGAGTCGCGCTCGGTGCACGAGTCTTGGTTCGACTCGGATGCGACTGTGGTGGACTCCCAGGGGCGGTTGGTGTGCCAGGCCCGGCAGCTGGGGCTCGCCCCGGCACCGGGCGCCTGAGGCAGGCTCGGCGCCGGTCTCCGATGTCTTGAATGAGTCATTCAGGACGTGGGAGGTCTTGAATGACTCATTCAAGACCTTTGCCGGGCGCGGTGGTCGGCTGCCCGGCTCGCCCCGCACCGGGGGCGCCGGGCCGGCCGCTGGGCGGGTTTCCGCCGGAACCGGATCCCGGGCTGAGCGCCGGGGGCAGGGGTGGGCGCGCGGCACCCAGCCCGACGGCTCGCCCTGGCGCCGGCCTGCGGACGTCATGAACGACTCTTTCATGGCGTCGGGCGAGGTGAACGGGTCGTTCATCGCATGCCAAGCCGGGCCCGGCTCGCCCCGGCACCGGGGGCCTGAGGCGGGCTCGGCGGGGCTCGGCGCCGGTCTCCGATGTCTTGAATGAGTCATTCAGGACGCCGGAGGTCTTGAATGACTCATTCAAGACCTTTGCCGGGCCGGGCGGTGGTCGGCGGCCCGGCTCGCCCCGGCACCGGGGGCCTGAGGCGCGTTTGGCACGCTTTACGCCATGACGGTCATCGCGGTGCTCGGTGCGGGAAAGATCGGCGAGGCGTTGCTCTCGGGGCTGCTGCACGGCGGTCACGAGCCGGGCGATCTGCTCTTCACCGAGCGGTACCCGGCGCGCGTCGACGAACTCACCGCGCGGTACGGCATCCGCGGGGTCGAGGTCGAGGACGCCGCCAAGCAGGCCGATGTCCTGGTCGTCGCCGTGAAGCCGCAGGACATCGAGCCCGTGCTCGACGAACTCGCGCCGCTGCTGGGTCCGTCGTCGCTCGTCGTCTCGCTGTGCGCCGGCCTGCCCACCTCCCTCTACGAGCGACGGCTGGCCGAGGGCGTTCCGGTCGTGCGGGTCATGCCGAACACGCCGATGCTGGTCAACGAGGCCATGAGCGCCATCTCCGCCGGGCGGCACGCCACCGCCGAGCACCTCGCCGTCGTGCGGGACCTGCTTTCGCACGTCGGCCAGGTCGTCGAGGTGCCCGAGGCGCAGCAGGACGCCGTGACCGCGTTGTCCGGGTCCGGGCCGGCGTACTTCTTCTACCTGGTCGAGGCCATGATCGACGCCGGCATCCTGCTCGGCCTGCCGCGCGCGCTGGCCGGGCAGCTGATCATCCAGTCGGCCGTCGGGGCGGCGAAGATGCTCGCCGAGTCCGAGGAGCACCCGGTGCTGCTGCGCGAGGCCGTGACGTCGCCGGCCGGGACGACCATCAACGCCATCCGCGAGCTGGAGAAGCACGGCGTCCGCGCGGCGCTCCTGGCAGCCATCGAGGCGGCCAAGGACCGGTCCGTGGAGCTGGGCAAGGCCCACGAGGGCTGACCGATTTCGCCGTAATGGGCGATTCCTGCGGTCTTGCACGCGCGGGTGGCTGTGCGTTAGCGCAGGTAGGAGCCCATCTCGGTGACAGGCGTCGCATTAGTCCCACCAGTCCCGCTACTCTCGATAGAGCACGTGCGTGTCGATACCACAGGTGGGGAAGCCTCGTGGCGCGACACGTGTCGAAGGACGCGGTAAACATGTCGCCGAACAAGAAGGAGGATCTGCCGGCTGTCGGGCAGGTCCAGTTCCTGACGGTCGCCGAGGTGGCCACGCTGATGCGGGTCTCCAAGATGACCGTCTACCGTCTCGTGCACTCGGGTGAGCTGCCCGCCGTCAGGGTCGGGAAGTCCTTCCGGGTGCCGGAAAAAGCAGTGCACGAGTACCTCCAGGGCGCGTACTACGACGTCGGCTGATCGGCGTCGCGGCCGGCGGCACGTCGCCTTACGACGTGCCCGCCGACCGGCCCGCCCCGGGTGCCGGGTAACCTGGAAAACCGCTCGTGCCTGTGCGCTCCACCCGTTGGACGCTGCGCCGGGCAGCGTGACCGACGACGACCTAAGGAGCGCCCATGGGCTCTGTGATCAAGAAGCGCCGCAAGCGCATGTCGAAGAAGAAGCACCGCAAGCTGCTTCGCCGTACGCGCGTTCAGCGTCGTAAGGCCGGCAAGTAAGACCCAGCCGTGCGTAGCCGTGGCCCGTCCAGTCTCTGGACGGGCCACGTCCATGTGGTGGGCCGGTCCCCCCGTTCGAGTGAGGCGTTCGTCGCTTTCCGGGGGAATGGCGGTTAATAGCACGTAAGACAGCCCTGAGCTACCACTGATGAGCGGTAACATCTCAATGACGTCCGCGCGATGCTTCCAGTAAGTGCAGGCCCGCGCACTTCGGGTGATCGTCCACCCCCACCACGCCCTACGCCGCAGGGAGTCGCATGCCGTCGAACATCGTGCTCGTCACCGGGGTAGCCGGGGAACTGGGCGGGAAACTGCTCGCCCGGCTGGGCAACAACCCCGACTTCGAGCGGGTCATCGGCGTCGACACGGTGGCGCCGGACAAGGCGGTGCTGCAGCGCATGGGCCACGCCGAATTCGTCCGCGCGGACATCCGGAACCCGCTGATCGCCAAGGTGATCAGCACGGCCGAAGTGGACACGGTCGTGCACGCGTCGTGCACCGCGCACCCGGCTGGGCCGGGGCGCCGCACCGCGATCAAGGAAGTCAACGTCATCGGTACCATGCGGCTGCTCGCCGCGTGCCAGCGCTCGCCGCTGGTCAAGAAGCTGGTGGTCAAGTCGACGGCGGCGGTCTACGGCGCCGGCGCCCGTTCGCAGGCGGTGTTCACCGAGGACTCCGAGCTGATCCCGACGTCGTCCAGCGGGTACGCGAAGGACGCCGTCGAGATGGAGGGGTACGTGCGCGGCCTGGTGCGGCGCCGTCCCGACATCACCACGACGCTCTTCCGCTTCGCCAACATCATCGGTCCCGAGACCGACACCGTCCTTTCGCGCTACTTCGCGCTGCCGGTCGTGCCGACGGTCTTCGGCTACGACGCCCGCATCCAGCTGCTGCACTCTTCGGACGCGCTCGCCGTGCTCGAACGCGCGACGCTGGAAGACCGGCCTGGCGTCTTTAACGTCGGTTCGGAGGGGGTACTCACGCTTTCGCAGGCGATCCGGCGAGCGGGCCGGGTCGAGCTGCCGATGCCGCGGAGCGTGGTGCCGTCGGTGGGCAAGGTGCTGCGCGGCGCCCGCGTCGTGGACTTTTCCGCCGACCAGGTCCGGCTGCTGAACTTCGGCCGGGTCGTCGACATCACGAAGCTGAAGGACGAGTTCGGCTACACCCCGCGGTGGACGACACGGGAGGCGTTCGACGACTACATCACCGGACGCGGGTTGAGGCCGGTGCTCGACGGCGGCAAGCTGGCGGGCCTGGCGGGCAAGGTGCTCGTTGCCGCCGCGACGGGGCAGAGCCGATGAGCAGGCCGCACGACTGGGACGACTTGGGAAGCGAGGCGGAGACGGTGGGCGGTGCCGAGGCGCAGGTCATCCCGCTGCACGGACCGGGCCGGGAGAAGCCGGAAGTCCAACCGGGCGGCCGTCGGGAAGAGTCCACGCGGGTCGACGCACCCGTCGTCGCCTTCCCCGGCGCCGACCGTCCGGCGCCGGAAGAACCCCTGTCGGACGCCGCGCGCTCGGCGCTCGGCTTCATCCGCGACCGGCTGACCGGCGACTACACGGTCGACGAGTTCGGCTTCGACGCCGAGCTCACCGACGCGGTGTTCCTGCCGCCGCTGCGCGCGCTGTACAAGAAGTGGTTCCGCGTCGACACGCACGGCGTCGAGAACCTGCCGCTGGACGGCGGCGCGCTCCTGGTGTCCAACCACTCCGGCACGATCCCGCTGGACTCGCTGATGACGGCGGTGGCCGTCCACGACGAAACGGGCGGCCGGCACCTGCGCGGCCTCGGCGCGGACCTGGTGTTCCAGGTGCCGCTGGTAGGGTCGTTCGCCCGCAAGTCCGGCCAGACGCTGGCCTGCACGGCGGACGCGGAACGCCTCCTGCGCGGCGGCGAGCTGGTCGGCGTGTGGCCCGAGGGGTTCAAGGGGATCGGCAAGCCGTTCTCGTCGAGGTACAAGCTGCAGCGCTTCGGCCGCGGCGGGTTCGTCCAGGCGGCCCTGCGCGCGGGCGTCCCGATCATCCCGGTGTCGGTGATCGGCGCGGAGGAGATCTACCCGAAGCTGGGCGACATCAAGGTGCTGGCCCGGATGCTCGGGCTGCCGTACTTCCCGGTGACGCCGCTGTTCCCGATGTTCGGTCTCCTGGGCGCGATCCCGCTGCCGACGAAGTGGAGCATCGAGTTCGGGACGCCGATCGCGACGGATTCGTACGGCCCGGAGGCGGTCGAGGACCCGATGCTGGTGTTCCAGTTGACGGACCAGGTGCGGGAGTCGATCCAGCAGACGCTTTACCAGCGGCTTTCGCAGCGGAAGTCCATCTTCCGCGGCTGAGTTGTCCACATCGGGTTCAGTTGTCCACAGATTTTCGCCGCGGCCGTTTTTGCCCGTCGGAGGCGATAAACTGGACCAGGGGACGCCCCCCGGGACAGGGTGGGGGCTGCCCTTCCGGGCTGGTGGGCCCCCTCAGCGGCGGCGGTAGGCCATCCCCGCCGCCACGGCGCCGGCCAGCGCGCCCGCCCCCAACACCGACGGCACGCCGATCTTCGCCGCCTTGCGGCCCGTCCGGAAGTCGCGGATCTCCCACCCGCGCGCCCGGGCCACGTCCCGCAGCCCGCCGTCCGGGTTGACCGCCACCGCCGTGCCCACCGCCGACAGCATCGGGATGTCGTTGGCCGAGTCCGAATACGCCGTGCAGCGCTTGAGGTTCAGCCCCTCGCGCGACGCCAGCGCGCGCACCGCGTGGGCCTTCGCCCGACCGTGCAGCAGGTCACCCACCAACCGGCCCGTGTACACGCCGTCGCGGGTCTCGGCCACCGTGCCCAGCGCGCCGGTCAGACCCAGCCGGCGGGAGATGATCGCCGCCAGCTCGATCGGCGTTGCCGTCACCAGCCACACGCGCTGGCCCGCGTCCAGGTGCATCTGGGCCAGCGCTCGCGTGCCCGACCAGATCTTGTCCGCCATCAGCTCGTCGTAGATCTCTTCGCTGATCGACGTCAGCTCGGCCACCGTGCGGCCGGCCACAAAGGACAGTGCCCGCTCGCGGTGGGTCTTGATGTCCTCTTTGTTCTCGCGGCCGCCGAGGCGGAACTTGATCTGGCCCCAGACGAAACCCGCGAGATCCGACGACGTGAAGAACTTGCGCGCCGCCAGCCCGCGGGCGAAGTAGAAGATCGACGCGCCCATCATCATCGTGTTGTCGACGTCGAAGAACGCGGCCGCCGTGAGGTCCGGCGGGGCGGGCGGGGACGGCGGTTCGGACAGGGCGTGGGCGGCCTCGGCCGACGCCTCGCCCGCCAGCGCGGCGAGCCGTTCGAGCTCCTGACTCTTGTCCTTGCCACGCCAAGCTGACACGTACACCGCCTCCACGTCTCCTTCGCACAGCGTAGCGAGCCGCCCACCGCGCTGTCGCAGGTGTGGCCCGGACCTCAGCCGATCACGATCGGGGGCAGGCCGGGGAGCAGCGGCGGGATCGACACGAGCGGCGGTGGCTGCGTGGTCGACGTCACCGGCGGCGGTTGCGTGGTCGTCGGCACCTGGCCGTAGACCGGCGGCGGTGTGACCCCGCCCGTCGGCGCGGGCAGGCCCGGCGTCGACGCGGCGTTCGACGGCGCCAGCTGCGTGCCCGTCGCCACCGGGGCGGTGCTCTCGGTCGACGACTGGGGCGACGACGACGTCGGCTCGCCGCCCGACGACGGCAGCGGCCGCTGCGTGCACTCGCCGGTCGCCGGGATCAGGCCCAGGTCGTCCGACGAGCCGGTGGTGATCTGGTAGCAGTTCATCCGCGCCACCAGGCCGCTCGTGCGCTCCTGGACCTTGCCGAGCAGGTCGCGGACGTCGTCGAGCACCGGGGCCGGGCCTGCCGGGAGCGCCGCGAGCCGCGCCGCCTGGTTGCGGGCCCACAGCCGGACGTCGGACAGCGCCTGCGCGCCGCCGCCGTCACTGGTCGCCACGGTCGCCATCTGCGCGACGCCGGCCTTCAAGTCGGCCGCGAAGTCGTCGTACGCCGTCCGGTAGTCGGCGTCGCTCGCGCCTTCCGAGGCCAGCTCGCCCATCTCGGTGACGCGGTTGGTCGCGAACTCCAGGTGCTTGCGGGCCTTGGCCTCGTCGCCGAACGTCAGGCCCAGCGCCGTCGACTCACCAGCCCGCTTGACGCCGTAGAGCGGGTCGCCCGGGAGCGCGTTGCGGGAGAGCACCAGCGTCAGCCCGGAGAGGACGAGGAAGAGGAAGAGCGCGGCGGCCACCAGGTCGGCGGTCCGCGGCCGCCACCTCCGACGCGGGGTGGCCGCCGCCGTCTCCAGGCGGCCCGCGATCTCCGCGCGGATCCGCTGCCGGGTCTCCAGGTCCGGGGCCCCGGCCGCCCCGAGTTCGCGCAGGGCGCCGACGAGAGCCAGCTCGTCGGCGAACTCGCCGTCCCGGCGTACCGGGGACGGCTCCAGGGCACGCGCGAACCGATCGATCTCGGCTCGCTCACGCGCAAACCTCACTGCGCAGCTCCATCTCGGGCCAGGGCCGGTCCTGACACCGGTCTGGCAGGAGTAACGATTAAGAAGCCGCCGAGGTTACCGATTCGGCCGACGGGTGCGAAAAGTTCGCGGGATCAGCGCAATCCCGTGGGCAGAAGTTGTGCCAAACGGCGTACCGCGCGGTGCTGGAGCGCCTTGATCGCGCCCTCGTTGCGGTTCATGATCTCGGCCGTCTCCGCCACCGACAGCCCCTGCAGGAACCGCAGGACGATGCATTCCCGCTGGTCGTCGCCCAGTTCGGCGACGCAGCGCAGCAGCTCGGTGCGGGTCGCGCGGCTGATCGCCTCCTGCTCGGGACCCGCCTGGACGCTCGCGCCGACGCTGAACGGCGCCGAACCCGGCTCGGTCACCTCGTCGGTGACGACCTCGAGCCGGAACCGGCTCGACTTCACGTGGTCGAGCACGAGGTTGCGGGCGATGGTGACGAACCAGGCGCCGACGTCACGCCCCTGGTAGCTCACCGACGTGATCCGGCGCAGCGCGCGCAGGAACGTCTCGCTCGTGACGTCTTCGGCCAGGTCGCGGTCGCCGAGGCGGAACAGCACGTACCGGTAGACGACGTCGACGTAGCGGTCGTAGAGCCGGCCGAACGCGGACGTGTCGCCCTCCTGCGCGGCGCGCACGAGGTCCCACGCCTCGGCCTTCGCCGCTTCGGCGCGTTCGTCGTCGGCCGCCTGCCTGCTCACCGGCACGGACGCGGAACGCCCGAACACGCGCTCGGCGAACATGAAGACGGGCCCGCGGCTCACGGCGGTCGGCACGGTCATCGGGCGGCACCTCCGGCGGCGAAGCTGGCCCAGCGGGCCACGGTACCCCCGGAACCCCGGAGAGCAGGGGCCGGCCGGCTCGCGTGCCCCACGGCTTCGTGGGCAAGCAAGTTCGTCACGGCGACTCCCTCTCTCCGGTCGTGGCGGTGATCACCACCACCCCCACGACGCAGTGCAGCATACGTGTAGTTACCGCGAAGTAGGTAGTGGCTCCGGGGTTGTGCAGACGCGACGCTCGCGGTCAGCACCCATGACGTCGCTCCGAATGACAGACTTGCAACGGTTTGGGCCGGGCGAGGAGAGGTGGATCGTTCGTGAGTGCTCCAGAGGGGACGCAGCCGGGGGTCGGCGGGCTGCTCACAGGGGCCGCGGCGACGTGGCCGGACCACCCGGCGGTGCGGGAGACCGGCACCGGGCGCGGCCTGACCTACCGCCAGGTCGAGGCCGCTGCGCAGGCGCAGGCCGGGCGGCTCGTGGACGCGGGGGTCGAGCCCGGCGACCGGGTCGCGCTGCGGCTGCCGACGTCGGTCGACTTCGTGGTCGGGTTCTTCGGCGCGCTGCGCGCCGGGGCGATCGTCGTGCCGCTGTCGCCGCAGGCACCGGGACCCGAGTTCGAGAAGCTGCTCGAGCACAGCGGTGCCAAGGTTGTCATCACGCGCGACGCCGAAGAGGCGCTGCCGGACGGCGTGACCGGTCTCACTCCGGAATCCGACCCGGATGGAGCAGTCGAATCCGTCGATGCCGGCCGGTCCGGCGAGGACGTCGCCGTCGTCTCCTACACCTCCGGCACCACCGGGCCGCCGCGCGGCGTGATGCTGTCGCACCGCGCGCTGCTCGCGAACCTGGCGCAGATCGGCGAGGTCGAGGGCGCGCTCGAGCACGACGACCGCGTGCTGATCACCATCCCGCTCTTCCACGTCTACGGCCTCGGCCCCGGCCTGCTGCACGCGGTCGCCGTGGGCGCGACCGCGATCCTGTCCGAGCGCTTCGAAGCGCAGCGCACGCTGGACGACTGCGCCGAGCACGGCGTCACGACGATCACCGGCGTCCCGACGATGTACACGGAGTTCGCCGCGCTCGGCCCCGACGAGCTGCGCGCGAAGCTGGCCACCGTCCGGCGGATGACGTCGGGTGCCGCGCCGCTGCACCCGAAGGTGCTCGGCGCGATCCGCGAGGCCACCGGCCTGGACGTCTTCGAGGGCTACGGGCTCACCGAATGCGCGCCGGTGGTGACGTCGACGCTGGTCACCGGCTACCCGAAGCCCGGCTCGGTCGGGCGGCCGCTGCCCGGGGTCGAGCTGCGGCTGGTCGACAGCGACGGCACCGACCAGGCCGTGCCGCTCGACCCGGACGACGTCGACGACGTATTCGAAGCCGAGGGCGAGACCGGGCTGGTGTCGATCCGCGGCGCCAACCTGTTCTCCGGCTACTGGCCCGACGGCGAGCACGGGCCCGGCGACGACGGCTGGTTCCGCACCGGCGACGTCGGCTACCTCGACGTCGACGGCGACCTGCACCTGGTCGACCGGGCCAACGACCTGATCATCGTCAACGGCTTCAACGTCTTCCCGCGCGAGGTCGAGGAGGTCATCGGGCAGCTGCCGGAGGTGGCCGAGGCCGCGGTCGTCGGGGTCGTGGACGAGCGAAGCGGCGAGGCGGTGAAGGCGTTCGTGGTGCCGGTGGCCGGGGCGTCGCTGTCGGAGCAGCAGGTCGTCGACCAGTGCGCGGCCCACCTCGCGGGGTACAAGGTGCCGCACGCGGTCGAGTTCGCCGAATCGCTGCCGCACTCGGCGACCGGCAAGCTGCGCCGCGTCCGGTTGCGGTAGTAAGGACGGCATGGCGCACGAAGTGACGGTCATGGGCCGCGACGGCTGCCACCTCTGCGAGGTCGCGGAGGCGGAGGTCGCCCGGATCTGCGGTGAGCTGGGTGTCCCGTGGAAGGCGGAGGACGTCGACACGGATCCGGAGTGGCGCGCCGAGTACGGCGACCGCGTCCCGGTGATCCTCGTCGACGGCGCCGAGCACGGGTACTGGCGCGTCGAGGAGGACCGGCTGCGGAAGGCCCTCGCCTGAAGCCGTAACAGGTCTGTAAGCCGTTCCGAGCAGCCGCTTCACGCCTTCGCTCCGAAGATGGAGGCGTGAGCACTCTGCAGGAAGCGCCGCCCGAAGCACCCCGGCGGCTTTCGCTGCCCGTCGCGACCCTCATCGGGGTGCTCGCGCTGGCCGCCGCCCTCGGGGTCGGGCACCTGGTCGCCGGGTTCGTCGGCTACACGGCCTCGCCGTTCATCGCGGTCGCCAACTACGTCATCGACCACAGCCCGACCCCGATCGTGAAGTGGGCCGAGCGGACGCTGGGCACCTGGGACAAGCCGGTCCTGAAGGTCGGGCTGGCCCTCGTGCTCGTGCTGTTCGCGCTGCTGGCCGGGCAGCTCTCGCGGCGGACGCCCCGCGCCGGGCAGATCCTCGTCGTCGTGCTCGGTGCCGCCGGCGTCGCGGCCGTCTACGCGCGCAGCGACCTCGGGCAGGTCGCGCTGCTCGCGCCGGTCGCCGCGCTCGCCGCCGGGCTCGCGGTGTTCACCTGGCTGCACCGGATCGCGCTGCCGGTGGACGTCGTGCACGACCGGGGGTTCGACCGCCGGAAGTTCCTCCGGGCCGGCGTCGGGGTGGTGGCCGGGTCGGGCGTCGCCGCCGTCGTCGGGCAGGTGGCCGGGACCAGCTCGAACGCCGAGGAGTCGCGGGCCGCCGTCGGGCCGCTGGTCCCCGCGCGGACCGCGCCGCCGCTGCCCGCCGACGCCGACTTCGCGAAGCTCGGCTCACCGCCGTTCCTCACGCCGAACGGCGACTTCTACCGCATCGACACCGCGCTGGTCGTCCCGCAGATCCGCACCGAGGACTGGAGCCTGAAGATCCACGGGATGGTCGACCGCGAAGTGACCTTCTCCTACGCCGACATCCGCAACCGGCCGCTGGTCGAGCGGCGCGTCACGCTGACGTGCGTGTCCAACGAGGTCGGCGGGCCGCTGATCTCGAACGCGACCTGGCTCGGCGTCGACCTCGTCGACCTGCTCGGCGAAGCCGGCGTCCAGGCCGGGGCCGAGCAGATGTACGCGACCAGCGTCGACGGCTGGACGTGCGGCACCCCGGCGAACGTGGCCCTCGACCCGCAGCGCGGCGCGATGCTCGCGATCGGCATGAACGGCGAGCCGCTGCCGGTCGAGCACGGCTTCCCGGCGCGGATCGTCATCCCCGGGCTGTACGGGTACGTGTCCGCGACGAAGTGGGTCGAGTCGCTGGAGTTCGCGAAGTGGGACGACCGGCAGGCGTACTGGCTCAGCCGCGGCTGGGCCGAGCAGGCGCCGATCAAGACGGAGTCCCGGATCGACACCCCGACCGGCTTCGCGAAGGTCGGCGCGGGCAAGGTCCGGCTGGCCGGGACGGCGTGGGCGCAGCACACGGGCATCGCGAAGGTCGAGGTCCGGCTGGACCAGGGCGCGTGGCAGCCGGCGGTGCTGTCGGCCGAGGTGAGCAAGGACACCTGGCGCATGTGGTGGATCGAGCTGGAGGTGCCGAAGGGGACGCACCAGGCGTTCGTGCGGGCGACCGACCAGGACGGCTACACGCAGACGGAGAACCGCGCGGACCCGGTCCCCGACGGCGCCACCGGCTGGCACTCGGTGAGCCTCGACGCGAGCTGACCCACACCGCCGCCAAAGGTCTTGAATGAGTCATTCAGGACCTCCGGGGTCCTGAATGACTCATTCAAGACACCGCGGGGCCGAGCAGCGCGCCGGAGCCGTTCACCGCGCCCGGCGGCCCGCTTGCCGCGCCGCCGGTGCGGGCGCGCGATCACGCCCGGCGTGCGACGGGGGGCGGAAGTGCCTGGCGGGCAAGGATTCTGACACCGCGTCATGATCGTGGCCACCCCTGAACCGCCTCCGACCAGTGACTTTGTGCGTGCGTTCACAAGTGGTCTACCGTAGGACCATCGCCCCCGGGCGGTCCGCATCGAACCGGACCCCGCGCCCTGGGTCAAGACACAGTTCGGAACGGCCGTGGCGATGGCCGCCGGGTGCACAGCTTCACTTCGAACAGCGGGCAGGAGACGACGGCGTGGTGACACAGCGGGGGAGGCGCGACGCGGCGGACTCCCCGGGCCGGGCGCCGCGACGGCCCCGCCGTCCGGCCACCCCGGACGCCGACAACGCCCCCACCGCCGAAATGCCGGCGGTCCCGGCCGGCCCCAACGGGGATGCCCCCGAGGCCGTCCGGGCGAAGCAGATCCCCGAAGCCGCCGTTGCCCGCCTCGCCGTCTACCTCCGGGTGCTGTCCGGGATGTCCGAGCAGGGCGCGACGACCGTTTCGAGCGAGGAACTGTCCCAGGCCGCGGGCGTCAATTCCGCCAAATTGCGCAAAGACCTCTCCTACCTCGGCTCGTACGGCACCCGCGGCGTCGGCTACGAGGTCAGCGTCCTGGTCAGCCAGATCGAGCGCATCTTGGGCCTGACCCGGCAGCACAAAGTGGCCGTGGTCGGGATCGGTAACCTCGGCCACGCGCTGGCCAACTACGGCGGCTTCCCGGGGCGCGGCTTCCCGGTCGAGGCCCTGTTCGACCTGGACGCGGACCTGATCGGCGTGCCCGTCGGCGGCCTCCCGGTGTCGCACATGGACGACATCCCGCGCATCTGCGCCGAGCGCGGCATCTCCATCGGCGTGATCGCCACCCCGCCCACCGCCGCGCAATCGGTGTGTGACCGTCTGGTCGCGGGCGGTGTCCAGTGCATCCTCAACTTCGCTCCCGTCGTGCTGCAGGTTCCTGCTCACATCGAGGTCCGCAAAGTGGATTTGGCCGTGGAGCTGCAGATACTCTCGTTCCATGTGGCCCGCCGCGCGGATGACGCCGCCGGCAATCAGGGCAATTCCGGATTACCCGGGACAGGCCTGCCGTCCGAGAATGGGAAGGGCGGCCGGAACGGTTCGGGTCCGGACGGCGGACGGGAAATGGTGGTGCGCTCATGAGCGTCTTGGCGGTCGGTCTCTCGCATCGGAGTGCGGAGCTGAGCACGCTCGAGCGCGTCGCGGTGCCGGCTCCCGAGATCGGCAAGGTGCTCGACGAGCTGCAGCAGGCCGAGCACGTCAGTGAGGTCATGCTCGTCTCGACGTGCAACCGGATCGAGGTCTACGCGGTCGTCGAGACCTTCCACGGCGGCCTCGACGACGTCACCCGCGTGCTCTCCCGCCAGGCCGGCATGGAAACCGCCGAGCTTTACGACAGCCTGTACGTGCACTACGCCGGCGCCGCGGTCGAGCACCTGTTCTCGGTCACCTCGGGCCTGGACTCGATGGTCGTCGGCGAGACGCAGATCCTCGGCCAGATCCGGTCCGCCTACGCCACCGCGCGCGAGGCCGGCACCGTCGGCCGCACGCTGCACGAGCTGATCCAGACCACGCTGCGCGTCGGCAAGCGCGTCCACACCGAAACCGGGCTCGACCAGCTCGGCGCGTCGGTCGTGTCCGAAGCGCTCGCCGCGGCCGGGGACGTCGCCGGCAAGCACGCCGTCATCGTCGGCGCCGGCTCGATGGGCGCGCTGAGCGCGTCGCAGCTGCGCAAGGCCGGCATCGGCGAGATCACCGTCGCCAACCGCACCGACGCCCGCGCCCGCCGGCTGGCCGCGAACGTCACCGAGCAGGGCGTGCCGGCCCGCGCGGTCCCGCTGTCGCAGGTCGCCGACGCGGTCCGCGACGCCGACGTCGTGATCTGCTGCACCGGCGCGCAGGACGCCGTCTTCACGCCGGAGCACGTGCTGCCCCGCGGTGGCCGCGCCCTGGTCGTCTGCGACCTCGGCCTGCCCCGCGATGTCGACCCGGCGGTCGGCGAGCTCGCCGACGTCCGGGTCGTCGACCTGGCCACCATCCAGCGCCGGATGCGCGAAGCCGGCACCCCGACCACCGAGCGCCAGACGGCCAAGGCGACCGGGATCGTCCTCGACGAGGTCCGCGACTACCTCGCCGGGCAGCGCAGCGCCGAGGTCACCCCGACCGTGACGGCGTTGCGCCGTCGCGCGGCCGAGGTCGTCGACGCCGAGCTGCTCCGGCTGGACAACCGCCTGCCCGAACTGGAGCCGGGCGTCCGCGAAGAGGTCGGCCGCACGGTCCGCCGGGTGGTCGACAAGCTGCTGCACGCGCCGACCGTGCGGGTCAAGCAGCTGGCCGCCGAGACGGCCGACACCGACTACGCGAACGCGTTGCGAGAACTGTTTTGCCTCGACCCGCAGGCACCCGCCGCGGTGGCGAGCCCGAAGCCCCCACCAGAGAAGAAGTAGCAGTGACCAGAGTCATTCGCATGGGTACGCGTGGTTCGAAGCTCGCGCTGACCCAGACCGGAACCGTGGCCGACGCCCTGCGCGCCACCGGCGTCGAGGTCGAGATCGTCAAGGTGACCACCCCCGGCGACAAGTCGATGGCGCCGATCGCGACGATCGGCGTCGGCGTGTTCACCTCCGCGCTGCGGGAAGCCCTGCTGCGCGGCGAAGTCGACGTCATCGTCCACTCGTACAAGGACCTGCCGACCGCGCCGGAGCCGGGCATCACGCTCGCCGCCGTGCCGCCGCGCGAGGACCCGCGGGACGCGCTGATCGCGCGTGACGGGCTGACCCTGGGCGAGCTGCCGCCGGGTTCGACGGTGGGCACCGGCGCCGCCCGGCGCACCGCGCAGCTGCGTGCGCTGGGTCTCGGTTTGGAAATCGTGCCGATTCGCGGCAATATCGACACCCGCATGCGCAAGGTGACCGACGGCGAGCTCGATGCCGTGGTGCTCGCGCGTGCCGGACTGGCCAGGGTCGGTCTGGTCGAGGCGATCACCGAGACCCTCGACCCGATCCAGATGCTGCCCGCGCCCGCCCAGGGCGCGCTGGCGGTGGAGTGCCGGTCCGCCGACGTGGACATCGAGCAGCTGCTCGCGTCCACAGTGGACGACGAGGGCACGCGGGTCGCGGTGACGGCCGAGCGTTCCCTGCTGGCCGCGCTCGAGGCGGGGTGCAGCGCGCCGGTGGGCGCGCTCGCCGAGATCGTCGAAGATCTCGACGCCGAGGGCAAGGTCGTGGAACGGATCTCGCTGCGCGGCACCGCCGCGGTCGACGGCGAGGACGGCGCGGTGGACATGGTCCGGGCCATCGCGCTCGCCGACAAGGACCAGGCCGCCCAGCTGGGCAAGGACCTGGCCGCCGAGCTGCTGGACCTCGGAGCCGGAGCCCTCTCCGGTCCCGCTCAGTAGCGCTCTCGCGAGCGCTTCGAAAAGACGTGTAGGAGACCTGCGTCCGTGCGATCCCGCACGGCCGCCGCAAGAGGAGAAACGCACAGATGACCCCCGCGCGAAAGACCACCGGGCGCGTAGCGTTCGTGGGCTCCGGCCCCGGCGACGCCGGCCTGCTCACGGTCCGTGCCCAGGAGCTGCTGACCAAGGCCGAGGTCGTGGTGACCGACCCCGACGTCCCCCAGGCGGTGCTGGCCATGGCCGCCGAGGGCGCCGAGGTCCGGCCCGCCGTCGGCGAGGCCGCCGAGGTCGCCAAGGACCTCACCGCCGAGGCCAAGGCCGGCCGGCTGGTGCTGCGCCTGGTGGCGGGCGACCCGCTGACCACCCCGGCCGTGGTGGCCGAGGTGCAGGCGGTCGCGCGCACGAGCGCCGTGTTCGACGTCATCCCGGGCGTCTCGCCCGCCGCGGCCGTCCCGGCGTACGCGGGCGTCGCGCTGGGCGGCACGCACACCGAGGTCGACGTCCGCGGCGACGTCGACTGGGCGGCGCTGGCCGCCTCGCCCGGCCCGCTGGTGCTGCACGCGTCGTCGGCGCACCTGGCCGAGGCCGCGTCCGCGCTGACCGGCAACGGCGTCCCGGCGTCGACCCCGGTCGCGGTCACCGCGAACGGCACCATCAACACCCAGCGCACCCTCGACACCACGCTCGAGAAGCTCGCCAACGACGCGGGCGAGCTCGTCGGGCCGCTGATCGTCACGATCGGCCAGGCCGCCGGGCAGCGCTCGAAGCTGTCGTGGTGGGAGTCGCGCGCGCTGTACGGCTGGAAGGTCCTGGTGCCGCGCACCAAGGAGCAGGCCGGCGAGATGGCCGAGCGCCTGCGCGGCCACGGCGCGACGTCGCACGAGGTGCCGACCATCTCGGTCGAGCCGCCCCGCAGCCCGGCCCAGATGGAGCGCTCGGTCAAGGGCCTGGTCGACGGCCGCTACCAGTGGATCGTCTTCACCTCCACCAACGCGGTCCGCGCGGTGTGGGAGAAGTTCGAGGAGTTCGGGCTCGACGCCCGCGCGTTCTCCGGCGTGAAGATCGCCTGCGTCGGCGAATCGACCGCGGCGAAGGTGCGCTCGTTCGGCATCATCCCGGAGCTGGTCCCGTCGGGCGAGCAGTCGTCCGAGGGCCTGCTGGCCGAGTTCCCGCCGTACGACGACGTCCTCGACCCGGTCGACCGCGTGCTGCTGCCGCGGGCGGACATCGCCACCGAGACGCTGTCGGCCGGCCTGCGCGAGCGCGGCTGGGAGATCGACGACGTGACGGCCTACCGGACCGTCCGGGCCGCGCCGCCGCCCGCCGAGACCCGCGAGATGATCAAGACCGGCGGCTTCGACGCGGTCTGCTTCACCTCGTCCTCGACCGTGCGGAACCTGGTCGGCATCGCCGGCAAGCCGCACACCCGCACGCTGGTCGCGTGCATCGGCCCGAAGACCGCGGAAACCGCCGTGGAGTTCGGGCTCCGGGTCGACGTCCAGCCGGAGAAGGCCGACGTGCCGCACCTGGTGGACGCGCTGGCCGAGCACGCCGCTCGCCTGCGTGCTGAGGGTGCGCTGCCGCCGCCCCGCAAGGCGAAGCGGGCCCGCCGCTCCTGAGGTTCTTCACGACGAAGGCCGCCCCGGTTTGCCGGGGCGGCCTTCGGTCGTTTCAGCGGGGGTTGGTCTCGCGCCACTTCAGGTAGTCGGCGACCGAGGCCGGGACGTCAAACTCGGGCTTGAAGCCCGTGTCCGCGGTCAGGCGGGAGATGTCCAGGTACGGGCCGCTCGAGCCGCCCGGCTGCAGGGTTGCGCCCAGCGCCGACGCGAACTCGCCGTACGTGAACGGGCGGCCGCTCGACACGTTGTAGACCTCGTGGTTCAGCGTCGGGGCCGTGGTCAGCAGGGCGATCGCGCGGCCCGCGTCCGGGGCGTAGCAAACGTCGCCGCCGTCGTCGGCGTGCATCTGCGAGGTGGCCGTGTTGACCAGCGACGGGATCGGGCAGAACGGCGACTGCGGGTCCACCAGCGGGCCCCAGATCGTGCCGATGCGCAGCACCACCGGCTGGACGCCGCTGCCCGCCAGGCTGTGCGTCGTCAGCGGCTCGACCGCCTTCTTGTACGCGATGATCAAGTGCGGCAAGGCAACCGAAGGGAGCGAGAGGTCTTCGGTCCAAGGCACCTCCGGACGGCCGATGTACACGCCCAGGCTGCTGGCCACCGCGAACCGCCGGACGCCCCACGCGCGGGCCGCGTCGAGGGCGTTGAGCAGGCCCGCCGTGTCCGTGCGGAAGAACTCGACCGGGTCGTCCCCGGGGATGCTGCCCGCGAGGTGGACGATGTCGCTGATGTCGTGGCGCGACCCGAGTGCAAGGAATGCGTCCCGGTCGGTGACGTCGAGCCGTTCGACCGTGACCCGGCCCTCCAGGAACGACGGCACCTCGACCCGCCGGTGGGCGGTGACGACGACGTCGTGGCCGAGGTGCAGCAGCGCGCGGGCGGTGTGGGCGCCGATCATGCCGAGCCCGCCGGTGACGAGGATCATCGCGCCAGGCTAGGGACGCCGAGCCGGCCGTTCTTGAACGAATCGCGCAGGAACGGCAGGTAGGACGCCGAGTGGTCGTGACCGCACGCGCACCCCTCGACGCTGCCGCCGAGCAACGCCCGCGGGGTCAGCCCGGTCAGGCGGAGGCACTCGCGGTTGAGGTGCGCCTGGTCGGCGTACCCGGTGTCGGCGGCGAGCCCGGCCGCGCTCCGCAGCCCCGCCTGGGCCAGCGCGAGGAACCCCTGGAACCGCAGCGTCCGCTGCAGGACCTTCGGCGCGACGCCCACCGCCTGCAGGCAGCGGCGGCGCAGCTGGCTGGGGGACAACGCGAGGTGGCCGGCCACGGTGTCGATGTCGGCCGGGCGCCACGGCATCAGCAGCCGCACGGCCTCGGCGACCAGCGGGTCCACCGCTGCCACGGGCAGCCGGGCCTGGATGCCCGCGAGGGTTCCGGCCGCCGCCAGCCGGCCGGCCGCGTCACCCCACAGGTCGGCCAGGTCGACGTGCTGGTCGACGAGCTCGTCGAGGGGGACCGGAAGCGGCGGAGCGGCGCCGGGCCGGTACCGGACCCCGACGAGCGTCGTGCGCGCCGGGATGACCTCGAGCCTGGGCGCGGTCAGCGGGCCGAGCAGCCGGGGCCGTCCCCCGAGCGGGAAGTGCAGTTCGACGCCGCCGGTGGGCAGGTGCCGCTGGACGTACGGCGCGTCGCCGGTGCGCTGGAACCAGACCGTCCGCACCACGGACGCCAGCCGCGGCACGGGCAGGCGCTCGACGTACTCGGTCACCCCCGTACCGAATCGCCCGCGCGGGCCGGGGTCAAGCACCCTTGCGGAACTCCGGCGATCACGGCGGGAGTAACTTGGAGGGGTGTTCCCAGAGCATCGTCCCCGCAGGCTCCGCACCACCCCGGCCATGCGCAGGCTGGTGGGTGAGACGACGCTGCGGCCACGCCAGCTGATCCTCCCGATGTTCGTCGCCGAGGGCCTCGACCAGCCGAAGGCGATTTCGAGCATGCCGGGCGTCGTCCAGCACACCCGCGACACGTTGCGGAAGGCCGCCGTGGACGCGGTCAACGCCGGCGTCGGCGGGCTCATGCTGTTCGGCGTCCCGCAGCACCGGGACGCCGAAGGCTCCGGCGCGGTCGACGAGAACGGCATCCTCAACGTCGCCCTGCGCGACCTGCGCCACGAGCTGGGCGACGCCACCGTGCTGATGGCCGACACCTGCCTCGACGAGTTCACCGACCACGGCCACTGCGGCGTCCTGGACGCCGACGGCGGGGTCGACAACGACGCCACCCTGCGCATCTACGCCGAGATGGCGGTCGCGCAGGCCGAAGCCGGGGCGCACGTGCTCGGGCCGTCCGGGATGATGGACGGCCAGATCGGCGTCATCCGCCGGGCGCTCGACGAGGCCGGGCACCGCGACAAGGCGATCCTCGCCTACTCCGCGAAGTACGCCAGCGCGTTCTACGGCCCCTTCCGCGAGGCCGTCGACTCGCAGCTCAAGGGCGACCGCAAGACCTACCAGCAGGACCCGGGCAACGGCCGCGAGGCGCTGCGCGAGATCGAGCTGGACCTCGCCGAGGGCGCGGACATGGTCATGGTCAAGCCCGCGCTGTCCTATTTGGACGTCATCAAGGCGGCCGCGGACATCTCCCCGGTGCCGGTGGCGGCGTACAACATCTCGGGCGAATACGCGATGGTCGAGGCCGCCGCGGCGAACGGCTGGCTGGACCGCGAACGGACCGTCCTCGAGGTGCTGACGTCGATCCGCCGCGCGGGCGCCGACCTGATCCTCACGTACTGGGCGGCCGAGGCCGCTGCCTGGCTGGACTGACGTAATAGAGTCCCCCCGTGGACGACAAAGAGGACCTGACGGGTCTGACCGATGACGAACGGCGCAAACTGGGCCGCTCGCCGGATCCGCTGCTGCCGGGCCAGGTCGCGACGCGCGTGACGCCGCCCGGACCCGTGCAGGTGTCCTTCTGGTTCTGGATCGCCGGCGGTCTCGTGCTGATCGGCGGCCAGGTGCTCACCCTGGTCCTCAAGCAGCAGCTGGTCGACCAGCTGATCAAGCAGAACCGCGAGGCGGGCCGCCAGTTCGACGCGGCGGCGATCGCCAGCGGCACGAACACACTGGTCTGGGTGCTGCTCGTCGGGGCGGTGGTGTTCGCGCTGCTGATGGCGTTGTTCGCGTACAAGGCCCGCGAAGGCACCCGCTCGGCGCGCACGGTGCTGACGTGGCTCGCGATCGCGTGCGTGCTGTTCCAGTTCGCGTTGTTCAGCAACCTGCCGTCGGTCGTCGCGACGCTGCTGTTCGTCATCGCGCTGGTGCTGATGTACCTGCCGTCGGTGCGCGACTTCTTCCCGAAGGCAGGCGCCAAGCCGTGAGCGACCGGCTCTACGCCGAGTCGGGCGTGAGCTGGGCCGCCATCGCGTGGGGCCCGGTGTTCGCCCTGCTCGGCGGGCTGGCGGAGCTGGTCACGGGCGGGCCGGTGCACGTCGTCGGCTGGCTGATGGTCGGGTTCGGGCTGTGCGTCATCACGGTGCCGTGGGTGTACGCGCGCCGCCGGTTCCTGTCGCTGGAAGTGACGACGAAGCAGCTGCGCCAGGGCCGCGAGAAGGTGGCGGCGGACCAGCTGGCCTCGGTGACGGACGTCGGCGTCCCGGTGGGCGCGCGGGTCCTGGGCGGCGGCTGGACGGTGCCGCGCAAGTACGACTCGCTCC
Source organism: Amycolatopsis sp. NPDC098790 (assembly GCF_044759945.1). Classification (NCBI taxonomy): domain Bacteria; kingdom Bacillati; phylum Actinomycetota; class Actinomycetes; order Pseudonocardiales; family Pseudonocardiaceae; genus Amycolatopsis; species Amycolatopsis sp. NPDC098790. Next base: position 601,777 of record NZ_JBIWAI010000001.1, on the reverse strand, counting down.
CGGTCGAGCTGGCGGACGGCACGGTGGTCCTGGCGTGGGCGAAGGACGTCGAGGCGCTGCAGGACGCGCTGGACCGGCTCGTGCGGGCGACGCCGAAGGAAGCATGAGAAAATCGCTTCCGTGATCGACCTCCCGCAGCCCACCGGGGCCGAGCTCTGGCCGCCGGAAGAAGCCGGCCCGCAGGCCCGGCTGCACAAGCCGTGGCGGACGCTCGTCGCCGTCCTGGAAGTCGTGCTCGCCGTCGGCGCCGGGTGGGCCGCCTACGCCCTCTGGCACGGCGGCCTCGCCGTCGTCGTCACGCGGACCGACGACGGCGCCGTCCTCGAGTCGCACCGGTACTTCGGGGGCATGCTCGCCGCCGCCATCGGGCTCGGCACCGTGGCCGCGATCCTGCTGGTCGACGCCGTGCGTCAGCTGCTGCTCGCCGTGCGTGCGCGGCACCGCGCCCCGAAGGCCTGATACACAGCTCCCGCACAGGGAACGAACAGTCAATTGCTAAGCAGCGGCACCACTGTTGCCGCATGACGCGCGTGCGTGCCTCGAAGGCATGGGTGATCAACGGTGCTCTGGTCGTACTGCTGGCCGGAGCGGGTTTCGGGATATACCAGGCGTTCAGCCCGGAACCGAACACGGCGCAGGCGCAGACGCGCAGCACCCAGGTGCGCCGCGCGACGGTCACCGAGACCATCTCCGCCGCGGGGACCCTCGCCAGCAGCTACACCGGCGCGGCGAACTTCTCGACGGCGGGCAAGGTCACCTCGATCGACGTGAAGGTCGGCGACGTCGTCAGCGCCGGCCAGAAGCTCGCCACCATCGACAGCACGCAGGCGGCGAAACAGCTTCAGGTCGCGAAGGCGAACCTCGCCGTCGCGCAGGACAGCCTGGACTCCGCCGAAGACGCCGAGGACACCCCGGCGACCGGCCAGAACTCCCAGAACAGCACGCAGGCCGCGAACAGCGTCACCTCGGCGCAGGCCAAGCTCGACCAGGCGCAGCTGGACGTCCAGACCGCGCAGGAAGCCCTCGACAACACGACGCTCTACGCACCCGGCGCCGGCACGGTGACCGCGGTCAACGGGACCGTCGGGCAGCAGTCCTCCAGCGGCTCGGCGAGCAGCTCCCAGTCGTCGAGCAGCAGCAGTGGCAGCGGCCAGGGCGGACAGGGCTCGTCGAACAGCACCGCGTCCTCGTCCAGCAGTAGCAGCAGTGGCTTCATCACCATCACGAACATGACCGGCCTGGTCGTGAACACCTCGGTCGCCGAGATCGACGTCAGCAAGGTCAAGACCGGCCAGAAGGCCACCGTGACGCTGAACGCGTTGCCGGACAAGCCGGTCCAGGCCACCGTATCGAGCATCAACCTGACCCCGACGACCAGCGGCAGCGTCGTCTCCTACGGCGCGCAGCTCGCGCTGACCGACCCGCCGGACGGGCTGCGGCCCGGCCAGTCGGCGAGCGTCGTCATCACCGTGGCGGAGGCGCAGAACGCGCTGAGCGTGCCGGCCGCGGCCGTGACGACCGCCGGCACCACGAACGTCGTCACCGTGCAGGAGAACGGCCAGAACGTGCCGCGGCAGGTGCAGGTCGGCATCCGCGGCGAGTCGACCGTGCAGATCACCTCCGGGCTGACCGAGGGCGAGAACGTCGTGCTCAGCGGGGCCTCGACCGGCACGACCGGGGGCACCGGCCGGACCGGGACCGGGACCGGTGGCACCGGCGGGTTCCCGGGCGGCGGCACCGGTGGCTTCCCCGGCGGCGGCCAGCGCGGCACCGGCACGGGCGCCGGCGGCGGGTTCGGCGGCCGCGGGTGAACCCGGCGCGCGTGAAGCCGGTGATCGCGGTCTCCGGGCTGCGCAAGACCTACGGCGCCGGCGACACGGCGGTGCACGCGCTGCGTGGCGTCGAGCTGACCGTCTGGCCCGGCGAGTACGTCGCCATCATGGGTGCCTCGGGCTCGGGCAAGTCGACGTTGCTGAACATGCTCGGCTGCCTCGACGTCCCGACGTCCGGCCAGTACCTGCTCGACGGCTTCGGCGTCGGCAAGCTGAACGAGCGGCAATTGGCGTTGCTGCGCAACCGGAAGATCGGTTTCATCTTCCAGTCGTTCAACCTGGTACCGCGGACGTCCGCGCTGTCCAATGTGGAGCTTCCGCTCGTCTACAGTGGACTCCGCCGGGCGGAACGCCGCCGCCGCGCGCTCGCGGCGCTCGAGATGGTCGGGCTGTCCGACCGGGCCAAGCACCTGCCGAGCGAGCTGTCCGGCGGCCAGATCCAGCGCGTCGCCGTGGCGCGGGCGCTGGTCACCGGCCCGGCGATGCTGCTGGCCGACGAGCCCACCGGCAACCTCGACCGCCGCAGCACCGAAGACGTCCTCGGCGTGTTCGACCGGCTCAACCGGCTCGGGCGCACCATCGTCGTCATCACGCACGAGGACGAGGTCGCCGAGCACGCGCGCCGCGTGGTGCGGGTCGACGACGGCCTCATCGTGTCCGACGAGATCACCCGCGCGGCCGGAGCGCTCACGTGAACTTCCTCGAAATCCTGCGCTTCGCCGTCCGCGGGCTCACCGCGAACAAGCTGCGCTCGGCGCTCACCACGCTCGGCATCACCATCGGCGTCGCCGCGGTGATCCTGCTCGTCGCGGTCGGCAACGGCGCTTCGGCGGCCATCGCGGCCAGCATCCAGGGCCTCGGCACCAACGTCGTCAACGTCTCCCCGGCGCGCGGCGGCGGGCAGGGCGCGTCGGCGCGGCCGCTGACCGTCCAGGACGCGCACGCGCTCGTCGACCCCGTCGGCGCGCCGGACGTCAAGGCCGCGTCGCCGGTGGTGAACACGACGGCGACCGCGACCTACGGGCAGACGTCGTACGACATCTCCAGCGTCGCGGGCACCGAACCGGCCTACTTCGCGACGACCAACCGCGACCTCGCCCAAGGCCAGCTGTTCACCAGCGAGGACGTCACGGCCGCGCGGAAGGTCGTCGTCCTCGGCCCGACGACGGCGGAGTCGATCTTCGGCACCACCACGGCCGCGGTCGGCAAGAACGTGCTGCTCAACAGCATCCAGTTCACCGTGGTCGGGGTGCTGCAGGCCAAGGGCAGCACCGGCCTGCAGAACGCCGACGACGTCGCCATCGCGCCGATCTCGGCCGTCCAGAACTCCCTCGCCGGCTACGGGAGCCTCAGCCAGATCGCCGTCCAGGCCACCAGCGCGGACTCCGTCTCGCTGGCCCAGTCCGAGATCACCGCGATCCTCAACGCCCGTCACGGCATCCGCCTCGGCGGCACCGCCGACTACCAGATCCAGAACTCCGAGCAGCTGCTCGCGACCCGGACGTCGGCGACCGAGACGTTCACGGTGCTGCTGGCGGCGGTCGCGGCGATCTCGCTGCTCGTCGGCGGCATCGGCGTCACCAACATCATGCTCGTCACGGTGACCGAGCGGATCCGCGAAATCGGCATCCGCAAGGCCATCGGCGCCCCGCGCGCGGCCATCCTCGGCCAGTTCCTCGCCGAAGCGACCATGCTCAGCCTGTTCGGCGGGCTGCTCGGCGTCGCGATCGGGCTGATCGGCAGCCGGTTCACCATCTCCGGGATCCAGCCCGTGGTGGTGCCCTCGTCGATCCTGCTCGCGTTCGCGGTATCCGCCCTGATCGGGCTGTTCTTCGGCAGCTTCCCGGCGAACCGGGCCGCCAAGCTGCGGCCCATCGACGCCCTGCGTCACGAATAAGGAGTCTTCGCATGTCTTCGTCCACGACGACCCAGCCGGGCGACGAGCCGACGGCCGTGCTGCCGGCGGTCGAGCCGACCGCGGAGCAGATCGTCGCCAGCCCGGCGGTCGAGGGGGATCTCAACGCCGAAATGCGGCGGGCCGCGAAGCCGTTCTCGCGCACGACGGTGGTGCTCGCCGGGCTCGTCGTCCTCGCTATCGCGTTCGGTGGCGGTGTCTGGACGCACGCCGCGTTCGGCTCCTCGTCCTCCGCCACGCCCACCCGCCCCACCGGCGCGGCTCAAGGCGGTCAGCAGGGCGGCACCGGCCAGCAGGGTGGTGGCTTCCGCGGCGCGGGCGGCGGGCGCGGCACCACGGGCACGGTCGACCGCGTCGACGGCACCACCGTCTACGTGAAGACCGCGCAGGGCGACGACGTCAAGGTGTCCACTTCGGACTCGACCACGGTCGGCGTCACCCAGCAGGGCAAGCTCTCCGACCTCAAGCCGGGCTCGACGGTCACCGTCCAGGGGCAGGCCGGCGAGGACGGCACGGTGACCGCGCAGGCCATCACCCAGCAGGCCGCGCGCTAGTTGAGCGCGACGATCGCGGTGTTCAGCGCCGTCGCGTAGAGGATCCAGGCGAGGTAGGGCACGAGCAGCGCGGCGGCGGGCTTCGACCGGCGGGCGAACAGGACGATCGTGACGACCACCACGACGTCCAGCACGACGATGTCGACGAGCGCCGCCTTCGCCGCGCCGCCCTCGAAGAACAGCGGCGTCCACAGGAGGTTGGCCAGCAGGCCGATGCCGTAGGCGGCGAACCCGCGGGTCTCGCCGTCGGTGCGCCAGTAGAGCCAGCCGGACACCGCGATCGTGACGTACAGCACCGTCCACACCGGACCGAACCAGGACGCCGGCGCCGCCCACGACGGCTGCTCGAGCCGCGCGTAGACGTCCTTCGCCGAGGTGGCGGCCAGTCCGGCGACCACGGCCACGACGGCGACGACGCCCAGGAAGCCGGCCAGCACGAGCCACGGGTTGCGCTGGGACACACGTTCGGTCACCGGCTGTTCCCCTCCCGGGCGGCGTCCGGCCATCCTAGGGGGATTTGGGAGACTGGGGTGGTGAGCACTGGAACCGAGCAGTCCAAGGCGTGGTTCGACCGCGCGAAGGCAGCCATCCCGGGCGGGGTGAACTCGCCGGTCCGGGCGTTCAACTCCGTCGGCGGCACCCCGCGGTTCATGGTCCGCGGCGAGGGCCCGCACCTGTGGGACGCCGACGGCAACCGGTACGTCGACCTGGTCTCCTCCTGGGGCCCGATGATCCTGGGCCACGCCCACCCGCACGTCGTCGAGGCGGCGCGCAAGGCGGCGACGTCCGGGCTGTCGTTCGGCACGCCGACCATCGGCGAGGTCGAATTGGCCGAGGAGATCGTCAACCGCGTCGCGCCGGTCGAGCAGGTCCGCCTGGTCAACTCGGGCACCGAGGCGACGATGAGCGCGATCCGGCTGGCCAGGGGCTTCACCGGCCGGACGAAGATCGTCAAGTTCGCCGGGTGTTACCACGGTCACGTCGACGCGCTGCTCGCCCAGGCCGGCTCCGGCGTCGCGACGCTCGGGTTGCCGACGTCGCCGGGTGTCACCGGCGCCCAGGCCGCGGACACGCTGGTGCTGCCCTACAACGACCTCGACGCCGTCCGGCAGTCCTTTGTGGACAACCCGGGCGAGATCGCCGCGGTGATCACCGAGGCCGCGGCCGGCAACATGGGCGCGGTCGCGCCGGACGAGGGCTTCAACGCCGGCCTGCGCGACCTCGCCCACGAGCACGGCGCGCTGCTGGTCATGGACGAGGTGATGACCGGGTTCCGCGTCTCGAGCGCGGGCTGGTTCGGACTCGAAGGCGTGGCCGGCGACCTCTACACGTTCGGCAAGGTGATGTCCGGCGGCCTGCCGGCGGCGGCGTTCGGCGGCCGCGCCGACGTGATGGCCAAGCTGGCCCCGGGCGGGCCGGTCTACCAGGCCGGGACACTCTCCGGGAACCCCGTCGCGGTGGCCACGGGCCTCGCGACGCTGCGCGCGGCCGACCACGCCGTGTACGCGGCCCTCGACGCCAACGCGAAGCGGCTCGGGGACCTCTTCCGCCGCTCGCTGAGCGAAGCGGGGGTGACGAACAACGTCCAGTACGCGGGCAACTTGGTGAGCGTGTTCTTCGGCGAAGCGCCGGTACGCGACTACGCGGGCGCGCAGGCGTCCGAGACGTGGCGGTACCCGGCGTTCTTCCACGCGTTGCTCGACGCCGGCGTGTACGGGCCGCCCAGCGCGTACGAGGCCTGGTTCGTCAACGCGGCGATGGACGACGAAGCGTTCTCGGTGATCGAAGCGGCCCTGCCCGCGGCGGCGCGCGCGGCGGCGGAGGCGGTCAAGTGACCACCGTGGTCCACATGCTGCGGCACGGCGAAGTCCACAATCCCGAAAAGATCCTGTACGGCCGCCTGCCCGGGTACCGGCTGTCCGAGCGCGGGCAGCGTCAGGCGCTGACGGTCGCCGAGGCCGTCGCCGGCCACGACCTGGTGCACGTCGTCGCGTCGCCGCTGCAGCGCGCGCAGGAGACGGCGGGCCCGATCGCCGCGGCGCACCGCCTCGACATCGCGACCGATTCCGGGCTGATCGAGGCGGGAAACCAGTTCGAGGGCCTGCACGTGGCGGTCGGCGACGGCGCGTTGCGGGAGCCGAAGCACTGGCCGAAGCTGGTGAACCCGTTCAAGCCGTCGTGGGGCGAGCCCTACCTCGAGATCGCGCACCGGATGCTCGGCGCGGTCCACCGGGCCCGCCAGGCGGCTGACGGTCACGAGGCGCTGTGCGTGTCGCACCAGCTGCCGATCTGGACGTTGCGCCGGTTCCTCGAGGGCAAGCGCCTGTGGCACGACCCGCGTCGCCGTCAGTGCTCGCTGGCGTCGCTGACGTCACTGGTGTTCGACGGCGACGAGCTGCGCGAGATCGTCTACAGCGAGCCGGCCGGGGCGACCGACCCGAAGGTGACCGGGGCGTGAGGCGGGTCTTCTGCGCGGCGCTCGTCGCGCTGGCCGTGGCGGGGTGCAGCAGCGGCAAGGACGCGGTGGTGCAGGGGAGCAGCTTCAGCTTCGTCTCCCCGGGCGGCAAGGTCGACATCACGTACGACCTCGCGCAGCGCCAGACGTCGCCGGTGCTGGCCGGCGAAGACCTGATGAACGAGGGCAAGCAGCTGTCGATCGCGGACTTCCCGGGCAGGGTCGTGGTGCTCAACCTGTGGGGCCAGTGGTGCGGGCCGTGCCGCACGGAGGTGCCGGAGATGGAGGCGGTGGCCAAGCAGGGCGTCCAGGTGGTCGGCATCGACGTCCGCGACCCGGCGCGCGAGGTGGCGCAGGACTTCGTCCGCGACCGCAAGCTGACGTACCCGTCGATCTACGACCCGGACGGGAGGGTGCTGCTCAAGCTGAGCGGCTACCCGCGCAACATCATCCCGTCGACGATCGTGCTGGACAAGCAGCACCGGGTGGCGGCGGTGTTCCTGCGTCAGGTGCTGGCCCAGGACCTGCTGCCGGTGACGCAGAGGCTGGCGGCCGAAGCCTGACGGTCTTCCAGACAGCCGAAGGCCGAACCGGCACCCCACCCAGACCCCGTCCACCACCCCGATCCGAAGCCTGAACACGGCCGGTGGTGCCGGGTCAAGGCACGCTTTCCCGCCTTGACGCGGTACTACCGGCCGTAGTCACAATCCGGGCCTCGGGGTGGAGGGCACTGCGGGACCGGCGGCCGAAGCCTGATCGCGTGGCTTTTGCCGGATTTTTACCGGCTTGAGTGGTGGTTCGGCTAGGTTTCCCCATGATCGTTTTCGACCTAGGGGAGGACCCATGCTGAAGAAGTTCGCGGTCGTTTTGGTGGCCGCGGCGGCCGCCACCACGGCGGTGTCGGTGCCGGCTTCGGCCGCGGCGGCGTCGGCCGCGCCGGTCTCGGTTCAGGGGTTCACGGTGCTCAAGCAGACGAGCGGCTACGGCCGCACGCTGCGCCTGTGGCTGAACACGAGCAACAACCAGGTGCACGCGAACCTGTCCGGCGCCCGCTACGGAGACAAGCTGTCGATCGGCAGCTGCTGCTACCCGTACACGACGTACGAGACGGTGACGAGCAACGGCCAGTCCGAGCTCAACACGGGCGAGTACGGCAACTACGGCCCAAGCGTGAACGGAGTCTTCGCCAGCGGCGGCGAACTCCACTTCTGACCGGCCGGGGACCGGCAGCGCCCGGCCCGCCTGGCACCCGGCCCGCCTGGCACCCGGCCCGCCTGGCACCCGGCCCGCCTGGCGCCCCGCCCGTCCCTGGGGGGCGTGCCCTTGTCCAGTCTATCGGCGAGGGGCGACAAACCCCGCCGAAAGCCGGCTCAGCGCCGGGGTTGTCCACATTCACTGCGAGCTGTGGACAACTTCGGCGCCGGGCGGTGAGCTGGGCTGGGAGCGTGACCGTTCGTCGCCGGGCGCCGGCGGTGAGCCGGGGTCGGCTGCCCTGCGGGCAGGGCGGTGAGCCACGCCGGCCGTCCCTGGGGGGTGGGATGGCCTGGCGCGCATTGGGTGGTCCGTGCCCGCGGCCGGCCCGCTGCGGCGATGACGTGAATGACTCATTCCTGTCGCCACACGACATGAATGAGTCATTCACGTCATCCCGACCCCGCCCGAACCACCGGGACCAAGGTCCTGAACTGCTGTGACCGAGGTCCTGTGAACCGGCCCCGGAGTTCTCACCCCGACCTCACTGCCTACCCTCAACGGGGTGAACTCCGTGACCGAGCTGGCGATCTCCGGACCGCTGCTGCTCGCCGCGGGCGTCGCGCTGCTGGCCGGGGCCATCTCCTTCGCCTCGCCCTGCGTTGTGCCGCTCGTGCCGGGGTACCTCGCGTACCTCGCCGCTCTCGTCGGGGCCGATGCTCCTGCCGTCAGCGCCGATGAGGAACGCAAAAACGGGCGGTGGGCCGTTCTCGGGGCCGCCCTGCTGTTCGTACTCGGGTTCACCGTCGTCTTCGTCGCCACCCTCGGGACCCTCGTCTGGCTGGCCGACACGCTCGTCCTCAACCAGGACCTCCTCCAGCGCATCGGCGGCGTCCTCACCATCGCCATGGCCCTGGTCTTCCTCGGCTGGATCCCCGGCCTGCAGCGCGAGGTCCGCTCGCACCGCGTTCCCGGCGGCGGCATCTGGGGCGCCCCCGTGCTCGGGGCGATCTTCGGACTCGGCTGGACGCCCTGCATCGGCCCGACGCTCTCCGCCGTCACCACGCTGGCCAGCGCCACCGGCGGGGCCGAGGCCCGCGGGTACCTGCTGATCGCGATCTACTGCCTCGGCCTCGGGCTGCCGTTCCTGCTCATCGCGCTCGGCGCCCGCTGGGCCGTGCGCGCCACCGACTGGGTGCGGCGGCACGGCCGGCAGGTGCAGATCTTCGGCGGCGTGCTGCTGATGATCGTCGGCATCCTGCTCGTCACCGGCGTCTGGGGAGATCTGATGGGCTGGCTGCGCAACGAGCTCGCGAGCGGCCTGGAGCTGCCGCTGTGACCACCACCGAAGCGCCCCCGAAGACCCCACAGGGCCCGACGCCCGCGAAGCGCACCTTCGCCTTCCTCCGCAACACCTGGCGCGGCCTGACGTCGATGCGCACCGCGCTCGTCCTGCTCTTCCTGCTCGCCCTCGCCGCGCTGCCCGGCGCGCTCCTGCCGCAGCGGAAGCTCAACGCCCCCAAGGTCGACGAGTACATCGCCGCCCACGGCTGGTGGGGCCCCCTGCTCGACAAGCTCGAGTTCTACGACGTCTACTCCAGCATCTGGTTTTCGGCCATCTACCTGCTGCTGATGATCTCCCTGGTCGGCTGCCTGACGCCGCGCAGCTTCGACTACGTCAAGGCGATGCGCGCGAAGCCCGTCCTGACCCCGCGCAACCTGGCCCGGATGCCGCACTACCGGCTGGGCCGCGGCAAGTCCGACGTCGAGGCCGAGATCGCCGCCGTCCACAAGCAACTGTCGGGCTGGCGCCGCGTCGAGCGGGAAGAGGCCGACGGCGTCCGGACGATCTCCGCCGAACGCGGGTTCCTGCGCGAGACCGGCAACCTGCTCTTCCACTTCAGCATGCTGGGCCTGATCGTGTTCTTCGCGCTCGGCAAGCTCTACGGCTACGAGGGCCAGGTCATCGTCCAGGCCGACGGCAGCTCGTTCTGCAACTCCGGCATCTACAACTACGACTCCTTCAACGCGGGCCTGCGCGTCGACGGCACCGACCTCGACCCGTTCTGCGTGAAGGTCAACGACTTCACCGTGCGCTACACCCCGGCCGGCGAGCCGGAGTACTACCACGCGAACATCCAGTACCAGTCCGGCGGCGACCTCGACACGGGCACCTGGCGCCCGTACGGCCTCGAGGTCAACTCGCCGCTGCGGACGGCCGGCGACCGCGTCTACCTGCTCGGTCAGGGCTACTCGCCGCAGTTCACGGTGACCTTCCCCAACGGCGACAAGCGCACCCAGAACACGCAGTGGCGCACGGTCGACCCGACCACGATGCTCGCCGAGGGCGCGACGAAGTTCGACCAGCCGGGCATCACCGACGAGGTCCAGCGGCGGACCCGCCAGCTGGCCATCACCGGCCTGTTCGCGCCGACGTCGTTCCTGCACGGCAACGTCCTGACGTCGGCGGCGCCGGAGCTGAACGATCCCGCGGTGGCCGTCGACATCATGCGCGGCGACCTGGGCCTGGACGCCGGGCGCGGCCAGTCGGTGTTCGAGATCGACCAGTCGCTCGTCGACGACGGCAGGCTGAAGAAGATCGCCCGCGAGAACATGAAGGTCGGCCAGGAGATCACGCTCGACGACGGCACGAAGATCCGCTTCGACGGCGTCAACCACTGGGTCTCCCTGCAGGTCTCCCACGACCCGACGCAGGGGTTCGTGCTCGGCTTCGCCATCGCGATGTTCCTCGGCCTCGGCGCGTCCCTGCTGGTCAAGCGCCGCCGGCTGTGGGTGCGGGTGAAGCCGGGGACCGACGACGACCCGGGTACCGTGATCGAGGTCGCCGGACTCGCCCGCACCGACCAGGCGGGCTACGGCGAAGAGTTCCACAAGATCAGTGAACGCCTGATCAGTGGTCAGAAGGGCTGAGGCATGCCGATCAACGAGACGCTGTCGCAGTACAGCGACTGGCTGTACACCACCGCCGCGGCGATCTACGTCGTCGCGCTGATGATGACGCTGGTCGAGCAGGGCTTCGGCGCCAAGGGCAGGCTCGCCACCGAGCGCGCCAAGCTCCGGGCGCGCGAGCTCGTCGGCGCCGGCGGGCCGCCGGTCGAAGAGCTCCCCGACGCGCAGCGCACGACCGGGCGCCCCGAGCGGATCGGCAAGATGGGCGCGTCGCTGCTCGTGCTCGGCGCGCTGCTGCAGCTGGCGGCGATCGTGCTGCGCGGGCTCGCCGTGCACCGCGCGCCGTGGGGCAACATGTACGAGTACGGCATGGCGGTCACCTTCATCACGGTGGTCACCTGGATCGTCGTGATGTGGAAGTTCCCGGTCCGGCACCTCACCGGCTTCCTGCTGCTGCCCGTCGTGATCCTGATGTTCATCAACGGGACGCTGCTCTACACCACCGCGGCGCCGGTGCAGCCCGCGCTGCAGTCGTACTGGCTGGTCATCCACGTCTCCGCGGCCATCATCGGCTCCGGTGTGTTCCTGGTGCCCGGTGTCGCGAGCGTGCTCTACCTGTTCCGCGCGGCCCACGAGAAGGACGAGACGAAGTTCGCCCGGTTCGCCTCGAAGCTGCCCGCGGCCGACGTCCTCGACCGGATCGCCTACCGGACGACCATCTTCGCCTTCCCGGTCTTCACGTTCGGCGTGCTGTGCGGCGCCGTCTGGGCCGAGTCGGCGTGGGGCCGGTTCTGGGGCTGGGACCCCAAGGAGACCGTCGCGTTCATCGCCTGGGTCATCTACGCGGCCTACCTGCACTCGCGGGCGACCGCGGGCTGGCGCGGGGCGCGCGCGGCGGCGATCAACATCGTCGGGTTCGCCGCGATGATCTTCAACCTGTTCTTCGTGAACCTCGTCACCGCGGGCTTGCACTCGTACGCCGGGGTGGGCTGAGCAGGCCGCGAGTACGCCGACTACCGTCGTCACCAGGGGGCGTGATGTCGGGCGGAGTGCGCGGAGGTTTACACCGGTGACCGGACCCAGCGAAGAATCGGCTCCTGGCCACCCCGAACAAGCCGAACCGGCCGCTGCCCCGCAGCAGCCGGAGGGGGCGGCCGGGCTGTTCGCCGAAGACCGGACGGATTCGCACCCGCATCCGGAGCCGCCGGCCGCGCTCGACGCGCAGCCGACGCAGGCCGTCGCGCCGCCGCCCAACCCGGCGGTGTCGGGGCCCCACCAGGTCAACCCGGCGGTGTCCGGGCCGCACCAGGTCAACCCCGCCGTCTCGGGGCCGCACCAGGTCAATCCGGCGGTGTCCGGGCCGCACCAGGTGAACCCGGCCGTTTCGGGGCCGCACCAGGTGCCGCCGGGCTACGGCTACGACCAGAACCTGCCGCCGCTGCAGCCGCAGCAGCAGTACGGCGACCCGGCGCAGCAGTACGCGCAGTACCAGCAGCAACAGCAGGCGGCCGGGCTCCCGCAGCCTCAGGGCGGCAGGCACGCGGCCCCGCAGCAGCCGGGCCACGGCCACGACCTCTCGACCGCGCACCTGGTCAAGCAGGTCAAGCGGCCGCCGCAGTCCGGCTGGCGCAAGGTCGTCTACGTCGGCTCCGGCAAGCTGATCAACCCGGGTGAGAGCCCGGCGGACACGCAGCGCCGTGACCTCATCGCGCGCGTCAACCAGCCCCTGCGCGGCTGCTACAAGATCGCGATGCTGTCGCTGAAGGGCGGCGTCGGCAAGACGACGGTGACGACGACGCTCGGCGCGACGTTCGCCTCCCTGCGCGGCGACCGCGTCGTGGCCGTGGACGCGAACCCGGACCGCGGCACGCTGTCGCAGAAGCTCCCGCTGGAGACGACGGCGACGGTCCGCCACCTGCTGCGCGACGCGGCCCGGATCACGCGCTACAGCGACGTCCGGTCGTACACGTCCCAGGGTGCCAGCCGGCTGGAGATCCTCGCGAGCGAGCAGGACCCGGCCGTGTCCGAGGCGTTCTCCGAGGAGGACTACCGGCGCACGGTCAACCTGCTCGAGCACTTCTACAACATCGTGCTCACCGACTGCGGCACCGGTTTGATGCACTCGGCGATGAAGGGCGTCCTGGACGTCGCGGACGCGCTGGTCGTGGTGTCGTCAGGCTCGGTCGACGGCGCCCGCAGCGCGTCGGCGACGCTCGACTGGCTCGAAGCCCACGGCTACGGCGAGCTGGTCAAGCGCTCGGTGGCGGTGATCAACTCGGTCCGGCCGAAGGGTGGCTCGGTCGACCTGGACAAGCTGTCGGCCCACTTCGGGGCGAAGGTCCGCGCGGTCTGCAAGATCCCGTTCGACCCGCACCTGGAAGAGGGCGCGGAGATCGAGCTGGACCGCCTGACCGGCGACACGCGGCTGGCCCTGCTGGACCTGGCGGCGACGGTGGCCGACGGCTTCGCGACCCCGCTTTCGCAGGGTTACCGCTAGCCCTCCTCGTCCCGGCGCTTGCGCTGCTGTTCGGCCAGCTGGCGCAGGAAGTCGGGATCGTCGTCCGGAGCGATCGGAGCGCGGCGCGGCGGCGAAGTGACCATCCGCTGACCGGCGAACGACCGCCACAGGAGCAGGGCGACGACCAGCGCGCCGACCGCCGCGAGCAGAGCGAGCATGCCGGATCCTTCCGTGTGGGTCCCCCGAGGTTAACCCGTCGGACGGGGTTTCGGCCCGAACCCGGTCGAGCGGGGTGACGACCGGAACACGAATGCCCTTGTGCGGGGGCGGGGACGGTTCCCCTTTACCTGGATACGGCTCCGGGGCGCGGATGGTTCGCGGGACCGCCCCATCGGGCTACGCGGGGGCGGGCTTACCCGCGCCGGCGGAAGTGGCGGCAGCCTCGCTCGAACGACATGAATGACTCATTGCTGTCGTCAGGTGACATGAATGACTCATTCATGTCGCCTGCGGGAACGACGAAGGGCCGCGCGGGCCGGGGAAGTCCCCGTACCCGGCACGGCCCCGCGCCGGAACTCCTTCAGACCTTGCGGGTCGGTTCGCTGGCGTCCGTGGTCAGCTCCGCGAGGAGCTCGTTCACCTCGGACTCCCGGAACCGCCGGTGCCCGCCCGGGGTCCGGATCGAGCCGATCCGGCCCGCCGTCGCCCATCGGGTGACCGTCTTGGGGTCCACCCGGAACAGTGCTGCCACCTCGCCAGGGGTGAGCAGGCGTCCGCCCATCGTCGCGGTCATTTTCCGCCTCCTTAACGACCTCACTGCTATACCGGAGGCAATCCGGGCCCTTCTGGCCCGTCGCGCCGGGGTAGCCAACACGGCAATCGTTGCACTTCACCCGTCGGGTACTCGAACGGTTGTCCAAGAGTAAAGAGCCCTTAAAGGTCAAAACGGACAGGTTGCTTACGTTCTGCAACTAAACTGCCGATCACCTGACGTGCGGAGACGTGGTTCGCCTGGGTCACCGGCCGCCAGACGTGGTCTCAATGGGGGATTGTCCAACCGCATAGAGTGATCCCGTGGATCAGTTGGACCGGAAGATCATCGCGGCGTTGCGCATCAACGGACGGGCCACTTACGCGGACCTCGGGCGGGCCGTCGGGCTCTCCGCGTCGTCGGTGCACGAGCGGGTGGGCAAGCTGGAAGCCGCCGGCGTGATCACCGGCTACCACGCGGTCGTCGACCCGAGCTCGGTCGGCCTCGGCGTCACCGCCCTCGTCAGCATCCACCCGACCGACACCGCGACGGAGGACGACGTCGCCGACGCGCTCGCCGAGCTCGACGAGGTCGAGAGCTGCTACGCGGTCGCGGGTGACGAGGCCTTCGTCGTCAAGGTGCGCGTGTCGACCGTCGACGAGCTGGAGCGGTGCCTCGGCCGCCTCCGGCGCATCCCCGGCGTCGGGCGGACGAACACGACCGTCGTGCTCTCGACGCGCTTCGAGGGCCGCCCGAACAACGCGGGCCTGCAGAAGGACCGGGCGGGCGGGGCGTAGCCTGCCTCGGTGTGAGCAACACACTGCCGCGTGACCTGACGCTGTACCTCCTGGCGCGGTTCGTGCTGGTCGGGGTGATCGCCTGGGTGCTGACCCTGGTCGGCGTGCCCCTGCTGGTCGCGCTGCTCGTCGGCCTGGTCGTCGGGCTGCCGCTGGGCCTGCTGCTGTTCCGCCCGCTGAACGCCCGCGTCACGGCCGGCCTGGCCAAGCGCAACGAAAAGCGCGCCCGGGCCCGCGCCGAGCTCCGCGCGCAGCTGCGTGGCGACGCCCCGGGCAACGCCGAATGAACCACGCGCGCAGCTGGGTCCGCGAGGCCGTCCGGATCATCGAAGCCGACGCGAACCGCAGCGCCGACACCCACCTGCACGTCTTCCCACTGCCCCCGGAGTGGGGCATCGACCTCTACCTCAAGGACGAGTCCGTCCACCCGACCGGCTCGCTGAAGCACCGGCTGGCCCGCTCGCTGTTCCTCTACGGGCTCGTCAACGGCCAGATCGGCCCGGACACCGTGCTCGTCGAGGCGTCCAGCGGGTCGACGGCGGTGTCCGAGGCCTACTTCGCGCGCATGCTCGGCCTGCGGTTCATCACGGTCGTGCCGCGGAAGACGTCGAAGGAGAAGATCGCGCTCATCGAGTTCTACGGCGGTGAGTGCCACTACGTCGACGAAGCCCCGGCGATGTACCCCGAGGCCGAGCGGCTCGCGGCCGAGAGCGGCGGGCACTACCTCGACCAGTTCACCTACGCCGAGCGCGCGACGGACTGGCGCGGCAACAACAACATCGCCGAGTCGGTCTTCGCGCAGATGCGCTCGGAACGCCACCCGATCCCGACGTGGATCGTGGTCGGCGCGGGTACGGGCGGCACGAGCGCGACGTTCGGCCGGTACGTCCGCTACAAGCGCCACACGACGAAGATCTGCGTCGCCGACCCGGAGAACTCGTCGTTCTACGGCGCGTGGGAAACGGGCGCGCTCGACTACGCGACGGGCATGCCGTCGCGGATCGAGGGGATCGGCCGGCCGCGCTGCGAACCGTCGTTCGTGCCGGGCGTCATCGACGAGATGTTCCGGATCCCCGACGCGGGCTCCCTGGCGGCCATCCGGCTGCTGCGCGAGCGCACCGGGCACTGGGCGGGCGGCTCGACCGGAACGAACCTCTACGGCGCGTTCCGGCTCATCTCGCGCATGGTCGAGGACGGCCAGGCGGGCAGCGTCGTGACGCTCCTGTGCGACGGCGGCGAGCGGTACGCGCACACGTACTACAACGACGAGTGGATCGAGGCCCAGGGGATGGACCTGGCGCCGCACACGGCGTTGTTCGAGGAGTTCCTGACGACCGGGAAGTTCTTCGTCCCGGAGGACTAGAAACTCAGCGCCACGGCGGCGAGCACGGCCCAGGCGAGCATCGCCAGGCCGGTGTCGCGCAACGCCGGGATCAGCGCCCGCCCCTGCTGCCCGCCGCCGACCGCGCGGACCGACTTGAGCAGCATCGGCGCCGTCACGAGCGTGATCAGGACCAACGGCTGGAAGACGCCGAGCACGATGCCGAGCACGTACGGCACCGCGAGCAGGACCAGGTACAGCCGCCGCGTCCCGGCGTCGCCGAGGCGGGTGGCCAGGGTGCGCTTGCCGGACTCGACGTCGGTCGGGATGTCACGCAGGTTGTTGGCCGTCAGGACCGCCGTCGAGAAGCTGCCGACGGCGACCGCGCACGCCAGCGCGGCCCAGCTGACCCGGCCCGCCTGGACGTACACCGTGCCCAGGACGCCGGCCAGCCCGAAGAAGACGAACACGGCGATCTCGCCGAAGCCGTAGTAGCCGTAGGGCTTCTTGCCGCCGGTGTAGAACCACGCGCCGAGGATGCACAGCGCGCCCATGACCAGCAGCCACCAGTGCCCGCTGCTGATCACCAGCACGAGCCCCAGCACCCCGGCGAGGCCCAGCGAGACCAGCGCGGCGGTCAGCACGGCCTTCGGCTTGGCGACACCCGAGCCGACCAGCCGCAGCGGGCCGACGCGGTTTTCGTCGGTGCCGCGGATGCCGTCGGAGTAGTCGTTGGCGTAGTTGACGCCGACGATCAGCGAGAGGGAGACCAGCAGCGCCAAGACCGAGCGCCACCACGAGAACGCGTCCAGCGCGACGGCCGCGCCGACGCCCGCCACCACCGGCGCCACCGCGTTGGGCAGCGTCCGGGGCCGGGCCCCCTCGATCCACTCGTTCACTGTCGCCATGGCGCCATTCAACGCCATGGTGATCACCCGCGAGCGGGACCCCGGTCGGTCAGTTGGTGGTCGGCAGCTGCCAGGTGAGCTGGCCGCTGTTCGGGTCGGCTCCCGGGCCGTCGGCCAACGCCGCGCCCGCCGGGAGGAGGACGCCCAAGGCGACGGCGGTGCTGATCAGAGCCGTGCGAAACCAGCGTGTCATGGTGCGTAGCCAAGCGGGTGCACGCCGTGCATGTCAACGAAGTGCCGCCATTCAGCCGCGGAAACCCGACGCAAGTCGGGACTTCACCGCCGCCCGGTCGATCTTGCCTGGACCGCGAAGCGGCAGCTCGGCGGCGTATTCGACTCGCTTCGGCGTCGCCGCCGCGCCGAGTTCGGCCCGGACCGCCGCCCGCAGTTCGTCCGCTTCGCGCGGTTCACCTGCTGGGACGACCAGTGCCACCACGGCCTCGCCCCACTCGGGGTCCGGCACGCCGACGACGCACGCGTCGCGCACGCCCGGCTGGGCGGTCAGCACCCGCTCGACCGCGTTCGCGGACACCTTCACGCCGCCGGTGTTGATCATGTCGTCGGCCCGGCCGAGTACCTCGATCCGGCCGTCTTCGTGACGAACCCCACGGTCGGACGTCGTGAACCAGCCGCCGTCGAACGACTCCGCCGTCAGCTCTGGCTGCCGCCGGTAGCCGTGCGCGAGGACGTCGCCGGCGATGCGGATGCGGTCACCGGTGACGTCGACGCGGACGCCGTCCAGGGGGAAGCCGTCGTAGACGCAGCCGCTCGCCGTCTCGCTCATGCCGTACGCGGGCACGATCGCCACACCCGCGTCGGCCGCGCGCTCGCGCAGGGCCGCCGACGTCGCCGCCGCGCCGACCACGATCGCGTCGAACGTCTTCGCCGCGGCCAGCCCGGCGCCGTCGTCGTCGAGGAGCCGGACCAGCTGGGTCGGCACCAGCGCCGTGTACCGCGGGCCGCCTTTCAAAGCCGCCGCCGCGGCCGCGAAGTCGTCCGGACGGAAGCCGGTGCCGGTCAGGAACACCGGGGACGTCCCCGCGAGCAGCGACCGGACCAGCACCTGCAGCCCGCCGATGTAGTGCGCCGGGGTCGCCAGGAGCCAGTGGCCGGGGCCGCCGAGGCGGGCGTGCGTGGCCTCGGCGGACGCGGTCAGCGCGCGGGCCGACAGCAGCACGCCCTTGGGTGCGCCGGTCGAGCCCGAAGTGGCGATGACCACGGCCGTGCCCGGCTCGGCGGGCTCGGCCGGGGCCATCGCGTCACGCAGCGCGGGGTCGGTGAACGGCAGCACCGCCGGGCCGCCGTCGAGCGCGGCCGCGACCGCGTTCTTCAGCGTGACCAGCGCGGACGGCGACCCGTCGAGGGCGACCGGGAGCAGCTCAGTAGTAATAGGGGACGTCCTTGAAGTCGGGGTCGCGCTTCTGCAGGAACGCGTCACGGCCTTCGACGGCTTCGTCCTGCATGTAGGCCAGGCGCGTGGTCTCGCCGGCGAACAGCTGCTGGCCGACCATGCCGTCGTCGGTGAGGTTGAACGCGTACTTGAGCATCCGCTGCGCCGTCGGCGACTTGCGCGTGATCTCCCACGCCCAGGTCAGGGCCTCTTTTTCGAGGTCGGCGTGCGGGACGACCGCGTTCACCGCGCCCATCTGGTGCATCTGCTCGGCCGAGTACTCGCGGCCGAGGAAGAAGATTTCGCGGGCGAACTTCTGGCCGACCATCTTCGCCAGGTAGGCCGAGCCGTAGCCGCCGTCGAACGAGCCGACGTCGGCGTCGGTCTGCTTGAACTTCGCGTGCTCGGCCGAGGCGAGCGTGAGATCGCACACGACGTGCAGGGAGTGCCCGCCGCCCGCGGCCCAGCCCGGCACGACCGCGATCACCGGTTTCGGCAGGAACCGGATCAGCCGCTGGACCTCGAGGATGTGCAGCCGGCCGGCCCGCGCGGGGTCCACCGTGTCGGAGGTCTCGCCGCTCGCGTACTGATAGCCGGAGCGTCCGCGAATACGCTGGTCACCACCGGAGCAGAACGCCCACCCGCCGTCCTTGGGCGAGGGGCCGTTGCCGGTGAGCAGGACGCAGCCGACGTCCGAGCTCATCCGGGCGTGGTCCAGCGCCCGGTAGAGCTCGTCGACGGTGTGCGGCCGGAAGGCGTTGCGGACCTCCGGACGGTCGAACGCGATGCGCACCACGCGCTTGCCGCCGCGGTTCTCAGCGGAACGGTGGTAGGTGATGTCGGTGAAGGCGAAACCTTCGACCTCGGTCCACGCGGCGGGGTCGAACAGCTCGGAAACTCGGGCGTCATCCACGTTTGGGAGAATAGGACCTGTGGACACTTCTCATCTCGACGGAGCCTGCCGGTGAACCCTTCCACCGCGCAGGCCAGGGTCATCGTCGACGAACTCGTCCGCAACACCGTTTCGCACGTCGTCCTCTGCCCGGGCTCCCGCAACGCGCCGCTGTCGATCGCGCTGTATGACGCGGCGGCGGCCGGGAAGCTCCAGCTCCACGTCCGCATCGACGAGCGCGGCGCCGCGTTCCTCGCCCTCGGCATCGCCGCCCGCACCGGCCGTCCGGTGGCCGTGCTGTGCACGTCCGGCACCGCGGCCGCGAACTTCCACCCCGCCGTCCTCGAGGCCGACCGCGCCGGCGTCCCGCTGATCGTGCTGACCGCCGACCGGCCGCCCGAGCTGAGAGCGGCGGGCGCGTCCCAGGTCATCGACCAGCACCAGCTCTACGGCGCCGCCGCCCGCTACTTCGACGAACTGGCCGTCGCCGAACGGCGGGCCGGCCAGAACTCGTACTGGCGCAGCCAGATCTGCCGCGCCTGGAACGCCGCCTACGGCGAGTGGCGCTGCGGCCCGGTGCACCTGAACATCCCGTTCCGCGAGCCGCTCGTCCCCGACCTGGACGACGACGGTGAGTGGTACGAGTCCCTGGACGGCCGTCCCGACGGCTCCCGCTGGACCGAGCTGCCGGACTTCGGCGCGCTGCCGTCGTTCGTGGTGCCGTCGGCGCGCCACGGCCTGGTCATCGCGTGCGACACCGGCGTCCAGGCGGCCAGCGAGTGGGCCGAGCAGCACGGCTGGCCGGTCGTGTCGGAGACCGGCGGCCTCGGGCTGTCCGGCGGCACGGCGATCTCGTCCGGCGCGTGGCTGCTGGGCGTCGAGGAGTTCATCGCCAAGCACAAGCCGGAGCAGGTGCTCTGCCTCGGCCGGCCGACGGTGTTCCGGCAGATCCAGAAGGTGATCTCGGACCCGTCGGTCGAGGTCCTGCTCGTGCGCCCGGACTCGGACTGGCCGGCGCCCGCGCACAACGTCCGGCAGGTCGGGCAGTGGTTCGACGAGCCGACCAAGCCCGCCGACCCGGAGTGGCTGGCGAGCTGGCGCCGGGCGGACGCGGCGGCGTCTTCGGCGGTCGCGTCGGTGCTGGACGCGGAGGCGTGGCCGTCCGGGCTGCGCGTGGCGTCCGAGCTGGTGGACGCGCTGCCGCCGGACTCGCTGCTGGTGGTGGGCTCGTCCAACCCGACGCGCGACGTCGCGCTGGCGGGCCGGCTGCGCCCGGACGTCCTGGTGCACCGCAACCGCGGGGTCGCGGGCATCGACGGCACGGTCTCGACGGCGATCGGCGCGGCGTACGTCCACCGCGGGCCGTCGTACGCGCTGCTGGGTGACCTGACGTTCCTGCACGACGCTTCGGGGCTTCTGACGGGCCCGGCGGAGCAGCGTCCCGACCTGACGATCGTGGTGTGCAACGACGACGGCGGCGGCATCTTCTCGCTGCTGGAGCAGGGCGCGCCCGAGCACGCGGCGAGCTTCGAGCGCGTGTTCGGCACGCCGCACGGCGCCGACCTGGGGGCGCTGTGCGCCGGCTACCGCGTCCCGCACGTCGTCGCGGAGACGCTGACGGAGTTCCGCGCGGCCCTGCGGCCGGCGCCGGGGCTGCGGGTCGTCGAGGTGCGGGTGGACCGGTCGCGGCACCGCGACCTGCACGGCCGGTTGCGCGCGGCGGTCAGCACGGCTGTTTCGGCGGTCTGACCCGGAGCTTTCACGTGAAAGCTCCGCCTCGGGGCCGGTCAAGCGGTTTCCGGGGCCGGTCCCAGGAGGTAAGAACCTTCCTTCGCCGGTACCTGGGTGCTGCCCGGCTGGCTACGTTCGAGCGCGCTGAACCTCACCCGTTGGAGGGATTCGAATGCGTGCAAGAACGCGCACCGGCTTCGGTGCGCTCGCGGCCGGCGTCGTCTCGGTGCTGCTCGCCGGCACCGCTTCCGCGGCCCCCGCGCCGGGCGCTCCCGGCGCCGGCGACCCCTACTACCCGAACGCCGGCAACGGCGGCACGGACGTGCTCCACTACGACATCCGCCTGACCTACCAGCCGGCGACCGACGTCCTGGCGGGCACGACGACGCTGCTGCTCACCGCCACGCAGGACCTCTCGCGGTTCGACCTCGACTTCGCGCTGAAGGCGTCGAGCGTGCGCGTGAACAACCGCCCCGCGCAGTTCGCGAACCAGACCGGCAACGGCGAGCTCGTCGTCACGCCGGCGCAGCCGCTGCTCAAGGGCCAGACCGCGACCGTCGTCGTCGCCTACTCGGACACGCCGTCGACCGAGACGGTGGACGGCATCAACGCCTGGAAGAAGGGCGCGTTCGGGGCCCTGGGCGTCGACGAGCCGCAGAGCTCGGCGTGGTGGTTCCCGGCCAACGACCACCCGACCGACAAGGCGACCTACGACGTCACGATCGAAGCCCCGGACGACAACGTCGCCATCTCCAACGGCTCGCTGGTCCGGACGCAGAAGAGCCGCGCGGGCTGGACCCGCTGGCAGTGGCGCAGCACGAAGCCGCAGGCCACGTACCTGACGTCGTTCATCGTCGGCAAGTACGAGCTGAACCAGGCGACGACCCCGGACGGCAAGCCGTTCATCTCGGCGTACGGCGCCGACCTCGGCGATTCGCTGTACGCGGCGAAGGCCAGCGTCGAGCGCACGCCGGAGATCAACGAGTTCCTGGCGACCCAGTTCGGGCCGTACCCGTTCGAGGCGGAGGGCGGCGTCGTCACCAGCGGCATCACGTTCTCGCTGGAGAACCAGACCCGGCCGACGTACGGCGCCCGGAACTTCCGCGCCGGGTCGAACACGACGTTGATCGCGCACGAGAACGCCCACCAGTGGTTCGGTGACAGCGTTTCGCTCGGGCGGTGGAGCGACATTTGGCTCAACGAGGGGTTCGCGTCGTACGCGGAGTGGCTTTGGTCGGAGCACGAGGGCGAGGGGACGGTCGCGGAGCTGGCGCAGTACACCTACGACTCGAACCCGGCTGATGGTGATCTGTGGAAGCTCGTTCCGGCTGATCCTGGTGCCGACAACCAGTTCGACAACGCTGTTTACGACCGGGGTGCGTTGGCTCTGCAGGCGTTGCGGACCGCTGTGGGTGACGACGCGTTCTTCTCCATCTTGAAGGCGTGGCAGGCTGCCAAGGGTGGGTCGTCTGGGCGGATCCTCGAGTTCATCGCGTTGGCGGAGAAGATCTCGGGTAAGCCTCTGCACGATCTGTTCCAGACCTGGCTCTACACGGCTGGGAAGCCTTCGGTGGGTCCGAACGGGGCTTCGCCTGCGGCTTTCACCGCTCGTGCGGTGTCGGTGAAGCCTCGGTCCTATGACCAGATCCAGGCGAACCACCGGAATCTCGCCGTCGAACACGCTCACTGAGCGGGACCGCTACGCTCGCGGCGTGAGCACTAGAGGTGAGCGGGTGAGGCGCGTCGGGTGGTGGGTTGCCCTCGGCGTTGCCTCGCTCCTCACTGTGATGTGTGTTTGTCTCCTGTTCGCGGCCATTCGCAACGATGGTGCTATCTCCGCGCAGCTGGGTACGGCGAATGCGACGGTCGACTCTGTGGCGTTCGATCGGACGATCATCCACTTCGAGACGCCGGATGGGATTGTGCACAGTCCGGCCAATGGGGTGTTGTATCCGGATGGGTTGGCTGCTGGGCAGCTTGTTCGGATCGAGTACGACGCTTCTGATCCGGAGTTGGCTCGGGTTGCTGGGCGGTCGGCTGCTTTGACGCTGCTGCCGCTCGGGAGCTTTGTGTTTTTCACCTGGTTGGTGGCTGGGCCCTTGTTGTGGTGGATTCGGCGGGTTGACAAGCGGGCTCGTGTTGATGAGCCGGTTGCTGTTTGACCTGGGCGGCTGTCGCCGCTGAAGCCTGGTTGCCGGAGGTGGTTGGGTTCCCTCCGCTCCTCGTCCTTTCATTGTTCAACACCGGAAACCCGGCCTCAAGGGCGCCTTCGGCGTCGCTTCGCGATGAGCTTCGCTCACCCTTGACCCCGGGTTTCCAGTGCTGACTGCGGCTGGGACGAGGTTCGGGGGAGGTCTAGGTGCGGCCTTCGGCCCTCCTGGTTCGCTGTCCTCAGCCAGTGGCTTCGCTTGGTCTCGTACTCGACCTCGCCCTGGTCTGCTCCCTCCACCGGGTCCTCGTACTCCGCGGCCGATGTGAATGCCCTGGCGAACGTCATGCCGAGCGAGGCCATCGTTGCCCTTGATGGCTTGTTGACCGCCATTGTCTGGGCGAATATCCGGTTCAGCCCCAGCTCCTCGAAGCCGTACCTGAGCAGCTCTAGCGAGCCCTCCCGGGCATATCCCCGGCGCCACTGGCTTCGCAGCAGGCGGTAGCCCAGCTCGGCTTCGCCCTCGACCTCGGGCTGGTCGGGGCCGTGCGGTGGCCTCAGCAGCCACCAGCCCACGAAGTTCGCTCCCGCGAAGCCCATCCAGAACCCGAAGCCCGGTGCGGTGGCCATCCGTCGCGAGTGGGCCTGCACGACCTCGGCCCGGGTTGCGGCCCGGCCCGTCAGGTAGCGCATCACCTCGGGGTCGGAGTCCAGCTCGTACTCCAGCTCCAGGTGCTCGTCGGACAGGGGCACCAGGGTGAGCCGCGCGGTGTGCAGGGTGGGCATGAGTCGATCGTCACCGGGCGCGCAACCGGATTGGCCCGCGGGGCCGCTGAGGCTTGTTTGCCGAGGTCCGGGTGCGCGCCGCCTAGCCTGCGTGGGCCGTCTCCTGCCACCAGCCCAGTACCTCGTCCGCTACCCCCGGGGCCGCTACCAGCAGGCCGTCCGTTGGCAGCGCCGTGTCCTCTCCGTGCTTGTCCAGCACCACCGCCCCCGCCTCGATCGCCATTGCCACCGAGCCGGCCACGTCCCACTCGTGGTAGCTGTGCAACACCGCTGCCGCCGCGTGGCCCAATGCCACCTGGGCGATCGACAACGCCGCCGAGCCCAGGACCCGGACCCCCGCGTGGGCCGCTGCTGCTCGCTCGATGAAGCCGCCCATCCCTGGCCACGGACCTCGCCTTGCGAACTCCGTGCACACCAGCGCCCCCGCCGTCACGCACCTGTCCGTCAGCTGGACCGGTTTGCCGTTCGCCCTTGCTCCACGGCCGCGGGCTGCCGCGTAGATCTGGGCTCGGTACGGGTCTGCCACCACCCCCACCACCGGGCCGGCCGCGTCCACCAGCGCCAAGCTGTACGCGCACCACGGGACGCCCGCCACGTAGTTCGCCGTTCCGTCCACCGAGTCCACCACCCAGCGGTACTCCGCGACGTCCGCTCCGTGGTCCGCGCCGAACTCGTGGCCGACCACCGGGATGCCCGGGAACTCCGCCGTCAGCACTCGCCTGGTGTGGCGCTCCAGGATGCGGTCGGTGTCGGTGACCCAGTCGAACGGCGAATCCAGCGTGGACGGGTGGGCGCCGCGGCCGGCGGTCGCGGTGATCACGTCGGTGGCGTCGTTGGCCAGCCGCCCGGCCACTTCGAGCGCCCTCGACAGCAGGCCGGGCTCGACGGGCCTCGGCGGCCGGGAGGACAAGAGGGTCATGCCTGCTTAGTCTGGGCCCCGCTGGTTTCCGGGACACGACCTTGAGATGACATGTCGTAGCCGATCTGTTCCGGCAGCGTTGGCCGCCGTGTCACACGAGCGCCAGGAACGGGTGCGATCGTCCAAGACGTGCGAGTCGCCATAGTCACCGAAAGTTTCCTGCCCCAGGTGAACGGCGTGACCAACTCCGTCCTGCGGGTCGTCGAGCACCTGCGCGAACGCGCCCACGACGTGCTGATCATCGCCCCCGGCCCGGGCCCGGACTCCTACCGCGGCGCCCCCGTGGTCCGGATCCCCGCGCTGGACTTCCCCGGGGTCAACTCCCTGCCGATCGGCGTGCCGACGCGGACCGTGCTCAACGCGCTCACCGCGTTCGGCCCGGACGTCGTGCACCTGGCGTCGCCGTTCGTCGTCGGCGCGCGCGGGCTGGCCGCCGCGAGACGGCTGCGCGTCCCGTCCATCGCCGTCTACCAGACCGACATCGCCGGGTTCGCCCAGGCGTACGGCTTCGGCATCGCCGCGCGCGCCGCGTGGCGGTGGGTGCGGCGGCTGCACTCGCGGGCCGACCGGACCCTCGCCCCCTCCAGCGACTCCGTCGAGCAGCTCGAGCTGCACGGCGTCCCGCGCGTGCACCGCTGGGCGCGGGGCGTCGACATCGAGCGCTTCTCCCCGGACCACGTCGACGCCGCGCTGCGGGCCGAGCTGGCCCCGAACGGGGAGCTGCTCGTCGGGTTCGTCGGCCGGCTGGCGCCCGAGAAGGAGGTCGACCGGCTGGCCGCCCTGGCCGGGATGCCGGGGATCCGCGTGGTCGTCGTCGGCGACGGGCCGGAACTCGAAAACCTGAAGGCGCAACTCCCGGGCGCAGCCTTCCTCGGCGCGAGGTACGGCGACGAGCTCTCGAAGGCGTACGCGAGCTTCGACGTCTTCGTGCACACCGGCCCGCACGAGACGTTCTGCCAGGCGGTGCAGGAGGCGATGGCGTCCGGCCTGCCGGTGCTCGCGCCGGCCGCGGGCGGCCCCAAGGACCTCGTCCTGCCCGGCCGCACCGGCTACCTGCTGCCCGCCGACCGCGAGGGCTTCGGCCCGGCGCTCGTCGAGAAGGTCGACGCGCTGCGCGACGCCGCGTTGCGCGAGAGGCTCGGCGAGAAGGCGCGCAAGGTCGTGCTGGGCCGCACCTGGCCCGCCGTCTGCCACGAGCTGCTCGGGCACTACGAAGCCGTGCGGGGCCGGGCCGCCCGCGCGGCCTGACATGCACATCGTCCAGCTCGCGAACTTCTACGGGCCGCGCTCGGGCGGGTTGCGCACGGCGTTGCACCACCTCGGCGCCGGCTACGTCGCGAGCGGCCACGCCGTGACGCTCGTCGTGCCCGGCACCCGCTACGCCGACGAGGTCCTGCCGACCGGCGTGCGGCGGTTCTCCCTGCCGGCCCCGAAGATCCCCGGCACCGGCGGCTACCGGGCCGTCGACCCGCACCGCGTCCGCGCGGTCCTGCGAAGACTCGAACCCGACCGGCTGGAGGTCTCGGACCGGCTGACGCTGCGGGGGATGGGTGGCTGGGCGCGGCGGCACGGCGTCCCGAGCACGGTCATCTCCCACGAGCGGCTCGACCGCCTGCTGGAGCAGTTCCTGCTGCCCGAGCCGGTCGCGCGGCGCGTCGCCGACGTCGCGAACCGGCGGATGGCCGCGAGCTACGACACGGTCGTCTGCACGACGGCGTTCGCCCGCGCGGAGTTCGACCGGATCGCCGCGCCGAACGTCCACCGCGTCCCGCTCGGCGTCGACCTGTCGACGTTCCGGCCCGCCATGCGCGACACCGGCTGGCGCACCGACCTGGCCTCCGGCGCGGACGCCCTGCTCGTCCACTGTGGACGGCTGTCGCCGGAGAAGCACGTGGAGCGCAGCGTGGACACCGTCGCTTCGCTGACCGATGCCGGGGTGAAGGTCCGGCTGGTGGTGGCCGGGGACGGGCCGCGACGGCGGGCCCTCGAACGCCGGGCGCGCGGGCTGCCGGTGACGTTCCTGGGGTTCCTGTCCGGCCGCGGCGACGTCGCGCGGCTGCTGGCGAGCGCGGACGTCTCACTGGCGCCCGGGCCGCACGAGACGTTCGGGCTGGCCGCGCTGGAGGCCCTGGCTTCGGGGACGCCGGTGGTGGTGTCGGCCTCGTCGGCGCTGCGCGAGATCGTCCGGCCGGGCTGTGGCGCGGCGGTGGACGACCACGCGCCGGCGTTCGCCACGGCCGTCACGGACCTGCTGGACAGCCCGGAGGACGCGCGCCGTGCGGCGGCGCGGGCAAGGGCCGAGGAGTTCACCTGGCCCGCCGCGGTGGCGGGCATGCTGGCCACGTTCCGCTGAGTGACCCGGACTAATCTCAGGTCATGTCACGCGCAAGCCTGGACAAGGACCCGCACGAAGTCGCCGCGATGTTCGACGGCGTCGCGGACGGGTACGACCGGGCGAACTCGTTCATGACCTTCGGCTTCGACCGGCGCTGGCGCACCACCACCGCGCGCGTGCTCGACGCCCGCCGCGGCGAGAAGGTCCTGGACCTGGCCGCCGGCACCGGCGTGTCCACCGTCGAGTACGCCCGCGGCGGCGCCTGGTGCCTGGCCGCGGACTTCTCGTTCGGCATGCTGCGCGCGGGCAAGCACCGGAACGTGCCGATGGTTGCGGCCGACGCGCTCAACCTGCCGTTCGCCGACGACAGCTTCGACGCCGTGACGATCTCCCTCGCCCTGCGCAACTTCGTCGACACGAAGGCCGCGCTCACCGAGATCGCCCGCGTGGTGAAGCCGGGTGGCCGGCTGGTGATCTGCGAGGTCTCGACCCCGCCGTTCGCCCCGATCCGGTTCATCCACCGGCGGTTCATGCTCAAGCTGCTCACGTGGGTCGGCAAGCGCACGTCGTCCAACCCCGAGGCCTACTCCTACCTGGCCGAATCGATGCTCGCGTGGCCCGACCAGCGCACCCTCGGCGAGATCATCGCGAGCGCGGGCTGGACCGACGTCGAGTGGTTGAACCTCACATTCGGCGTCGTGGCGATCCACCGCGCGCGCAAGCCTGCCTAAACTCGCGCTTATGAGCCGTCGTACCGCAGACCAGGACGCCGAAGTCATCGTCGTCGGCGCCGGACCCGCTGGGTCCACCGTGGCCACCTACCTGGCCCGCGCGGGCGTCGACGTCCTCCTGCTGGAGAAGACCGAGTTCCCGCGCGAGAAGGTCTGCGGCGACGGCCTGACCCCGCGCGGCGTCAAGCAGCTCATCGACCTGGGCATCGACACCAGCGAAGACGCCGGCTGGGTGCACAGCACCGGCCTCCGGATCCTCACCGGCGACCTGACGCTGGAGCTCGACTGGCCGGACCTGACGAGCTACCCGCCGTACGGCGTTTCCCGCACCCGCCACGACTTCGACGACCTCCTCGCGAAGCTCGCCGTGAAGGCCGGCGCGCGGCTGTACGAGCGCACGACCGTGACCAGCGCGATCACGAACGCGGCCGGGCGCGTGGTCGGCGTCGAGGCGAAGGTCGGCCCGGAGCGGACGCCGGTGAAGTACTACGCGCCGCTGGTCCTGGCCTGCGACGGCGTGTCCGCGCGGCTCGCGCTCAGCGTCGGCATCCAGAAGAACGAGAAGCGCCCGATGGGCGTGGCGGTGCGCCAGTACTACAAGAGCCCGCGTCACGACGACCCGTTCATCGAGGGCCACCTCGAGCTGTGGGACCGCTCCGACCCGCGGAACCCGAAGCTGCTGCCGGGCTACGGCTGGGCGTTCCCGCTCGGCGACGGCACGGTCAACGTCGGCCTCGGCATGCTCTCGACGTCGGCGTCGTTCCGGAACACCGACTACCGCGCGCTGCTGCGCCAGTGGCTCGACGGGACGCCGGAGGAGTGGGGCTACCGCGAGGAGAACGCGATCGGCAAGGTCGGCGGCGCCGGCCTCCCGATGGGCTTCAACCGCACCCCGCACTACCGCGACGGCCTGCTGCTGCTCGGTGACGCGGGCGGCATGGTCAGCCCGTTCAACGGCGAAGGCATCTCGGCCGCGATGGAGTCCGCGCAGATCGCGGCGGAGGTCGTCGTCCAGGCTTTGGCCCGCCGCGAAGGCCCCTCACGGGAACGCGCCCTGGAGGCGTACCCGCGGGCGGTCCGCGAGCTGATGGGCGGCTACTACCAGCTGGGCAACGTGTTCGCGAAGATCATCGGCAAGCCGAAGATCATGCACGCGTGCACGAAGTACGGGCTGCGCATCAACAAGCTGCTGCCGCTGGTCTACAAGGGCCTCTCGGGCTGCTACGACGCCAAGGGCGGCGACGGCGTCGACCGCCTGATCTCGGCCCTCGCGAAGGCGGCTCCGAGCCCCCGCTGACGCTTCTCACCAGGGCGGCACTTTCACGTGAAAGTGCCGCCCTTCTCGCGCGCGGACACACGGGTGGCCTAGCAAGTTGGCCGTGCGGTCAGTGGGATCGGTCACACGTCGCTGCCTGGATTGTCCGGCCATCGAGCGATCTGACGAGCTTTCGCGCAGGTCGCGCGCGGGCCGTCATCGGGCCGTGACAACGTTGGCGTCAGAAGTTAGGTCACCCTTATAACACGGGGGCCTAGGGACAAGACTGTGAGTCGCGTCCTAGACTCCCCCCATGCTTTGTGAATCCCTTCACATCCGCGACGAGTGGCTTGTGAACTATTTCACAAGCACCGCGCGGTCCAGCCACGGGCCGTAAGGAGACCCTGACCCTCGGCGGTGTGACCCAGGTCCCTTAGGGTGCCGACGAGGCCAAGCGGTTCCCACCACAAGCACAACCGCATCGGCGCGGAAAGGATGGCGAAGACCCCGTGCTGACGTTGCTGACCCGAACCGACACGGTGCAGCTGGCGCAAGAGGCCCCCAGCCTGAAGCCCTACCTGCCCATCGTGATCTTGTTCGTCCTGGCGCTCGGCTTCGCCGTGCTGTCGGTCCTGCTGGGCCCGCTCGTCGGCCCCAGCCGGTACAACAAGGCCAAGCTCTCCGCCTACGAGTGCGGCATCGAGCCGTCGCCGCAGCCGCTCGTCGGCGCCGGGCGGATGCCGGTCGCGTACTACATCACCGCGATGCTGTTCATCCTGTTCGACATCGAGATGGTCTTCCTCTACCCGTTCGCCGTGCAGGCGGACGCGCTGGGCACGTTCGGCCTGGTGGAGATCCTGCTGTTCATCGCGACGGTCGGCTTCGCGTACGCCTACGTGTGGCGGCGCGGCGGCCTGGATTGGAACTAGACCCATGGGCCTCGAAGAGAAACTCCCCAACGGCATCCTGCTGGCCAGCCTCGAAGGCCTCGTCAACTGGGCGCGCAAGAACTCGCTCTGGCCCGCCACGTTCGGGCTCGCCTGCTGCGCGATCGAGATGATGACGGTCGGCGGTTCCCGCTACGACATCGCCCGCTTCGGCATGGAGCGCTTCAGCGCGACGCCGCGGCAGGCCGACCTGATGATCGTCGCCGGGCGCGTCACGCAGAAGATGGCCCCGGTCCTGCGTCAGATCTACGACCAGATGGCCGAGCCGCGCTGGGTGCTCGCCATGGGCGTCTGCGCCTCCTCCGGCGGCATGTTCAACAACTACGCCGTGGTCCAGGGCGTCGACCACATCGTGCCGGTCGACATGTACCTGCCCGGCTGCCCGCCGCGGCCGGAGATGCTGCTGGACGCGATCCTCAAGCTGCACGCCAAGATCCAGGACGAGCCGATCAACGCCCGCCGCGCCGCCATCCGCGCGGCCAGCGGGGCGCGCACCGAGCTCGTCGCGTCGTCGATCAAGTACGCGAAGAAGTAGAGCGATGACTGAGAACCCCCAACCCGGCGAAGAGCAGTCGAGCGCCGAGCGTGCCGAAACCGGCCTGACGGCGAAGGGCCCGGGCGCGGCCGAACCGGTCGTCACCGGCCGCGAACGCCAGGGCATGTTCGGTGTCCACGGCACCGGCGACACCTCGGGCTACGGCGGTGTCCGGCTCCCGGCCTACAGCCCCGCGCCGGCCGAACGCCCGTACGGCGGCTGGTTCGACCAGTTCGCCGACGAGTTCTACGCGGCGCTGGCCGACCACAAGATCCCCGCCGAGTCGATCCTGCAGACGACGGTCGACCGCGGCGAGATCAGCTTCTACGTCGACCGCGAGAAGCTGGTCGAGATCGCGAAGGTCCTGCGCGACGACGGCGGCCTGCGCTTCGAGCTGCTGTCCTCGGTGTCCGGAGTGGACTACGGCGTCGACGTCCCGCAGCGGCTGCACTCGGTGTACCACTTCACGTCGCTGACCTACCGCCGCCGGATCCGCCTCGAGGTCACCCTCGACGTCGAGGACCCGCACGTGCCGTCGCTGGTCGGGATCTACCCGACCGCGGACTGGCAGGAGCGCGAGACCTGGGACATGTTCGGCATCGTCTACGACGGTCACCCGGCACTGACCCGCATCCTCATGCCGGACGACTGGGACGGCCACCCCCAGCGCAAGGACTACCCGCTCGGCGGGATCCCGGTCGAATACAAGGGCGCGGAGATCCCGCCGCCGGACCAGCGGAGGTCGTACTCGTGAGCACCGAGAACCTTTCCGACGTCACGACCGGGACGAGCACCACGCCGGAAGGCAGCGACAGCTCCGACGACGTCAACTACGCGGATTCCCGCGACACCACCGAAGGCCGCGTCTACTCGGTCTCCGGCGGCGACTGGGACGACGTCGTCGCCGACGCGGCGCACGACGAGCGCATGGTCATCAACATGGGCCCGCAGCACCCGTCGACGCACGGCGTGCTCCGGCTCGTGCTGGAGATGGAGGGCGAGACCGTCACGCAGCTGCGGTCGGTCATCGGCTACCTCCACACCGGCATCGAGAAGAACTGCGAGTACCGGACCTGGACCCAGGGCGTCACCTTCGTGACGCGGATGGACTACCTGGCCCCGCTTTCGACGGAGATGGCGTACTGCCTCGGCGTCGAGAAGCTGCTGCAGATCGAAGCCCCGCGCCGCGCGCAGCTGCTGCGCGTGCTGCTGCTGGAGATCAACCGCATCGGCTCGCACCTCGTCTACATCGCCACCGGCGGCATGGAGCTCGGCGCCACCACCGCGATGACGCTCGGTTTCCGCGAGCGCGAAGAGGTGCTGCACCTGCTGGAGCACCTGACCGGCCTGCGCATGAACCACGCGTTCATCCGCCCCGGCGGTCTCGCGCAGGACATGCCGGCGGACTACCGCGAGAAGGTCACTGAATTCGTCAAGACGATGAAGAAGCGCCTTCCGCTGTACGACAAGCTCTTCACCGGTCAGCCGATCTGGCGCAACCGGCTCAAGGGCGTCGGGTACCTGCCGGTCGACGCGTGCCTCGCGCTCGGCGTCACCGGCCCGGTGCTGCGGTCCGCGGGCCTGCCGTGGGACCTGCGCAAGACCGAGCCGTACTCCTGCTACGACGAGTTCGACTTCGACGTGCCCGTGGACAACGGCGCCGACTGCTGGTCGCGCTACCTGATCCGCGTCCACGAGATGCACGAGAGCCTCAAGATCATCGAGCAGTGCCTGGAGAAGCTCGAGCCGGGCCCGGTCATGGTCGAGGACAAGAAGATCGCGTGGCCCGCGCAGCTGTCCATCGGCAGCGACGGCATGGGCAACTCGCTCGAGCACGTCAAGAAGATCATGGGCCAGTCGATGGAGTCCCTGATCCACCACTTCAAGCTGGTCACCGAGGGCTTCAAGGTTCCGGCCGGCCAGGTCTACACCTCGGTCGAGTCGCCGCGCGGCGAGCTGGGCGCGCACCTGGTCTCCGACGGCGGCACCCGGCCGCTGCGGGTCCACGTGCGCGAACCGAGCTTCGTGAACCTGCAGTCGATGCCCGCAATGGCCGAAGGCGGCCTGGTCGCGGACGTGATCGCCGCGATCGCCTCGATCGACCCCGTCATGGGGGGAGTGGACCGATGAGCACAGCTGTTCCCGAACCCGGGCCCAACGACGCCGTGACGACGCACGCCGCGGCCGGGCCGGACGTCGACGTGGTCGCCATCGCGCCGGACCCCGCGGTGGCCGCCGGGATCATCACCGAGACGCCGCTCGAAGACATCTTCGACGCCGGCACCACGGCCCAGGCGCAGGAGATCATCGCCCGGTACCCGATGTCCCGCTCGGCGCTGCTGCCGATGCTGCACCTCGTGCAGTCCGTGCAGGGGTACGTCAGCCAGGAGGGCATCGCGTTCTGCGCGCGGCAGCTCGACCTGTCCGACGCCGAGGTCAGCGCGGTCGCGACGTTCTACACGATGTACAAGCGCAAGCCGTGCGGCGAGCACCTCGTGAGCGTCTGCACCAACACGCTGTGCGCGGCCATGGGCGGCGACGCGATCTACAAGCGGCTCCAGACGCACCTGGGTTCCGAGGAAGCGCCGCTGGGGCACAACGAAACCGCGGGCACGCCGAACGAGCCGGGCTCGATCACCCTCGAGCACGCCGAGTGCCTCGCGGCCTGCGACCTCGCGCCGGTCATCCAGGTCAACTACGAGTACTTCGACAACCAGACCGAGGACAAGGCCGTCGCGCTCGTCGACGCGTTGCAGGCGGGCAAGAAGCCGGCGCCGACGCGCGGCGCGCCGCTGTCCAGCTTCAAGGGCGCCGAGCTGCAGCTCGCCGGGTTCTTCCCGGAGGACGAGCGCCAGTACCGCGCGGACGTCGACGGTCCTTCGCAGGCCGTCGAGACGCTGCGGGGCGCGAAGCTCGCCCAGGACCGCGGCTGGGTCGCCCCGGTGGCTTCCGATGTGCCGTTGCCAGAAGTGGAGAAGAAGTAATGGCTGACCCCATCACTCCGGTTCTGACGAAGCGCTGGCTGTCGCCGAACTCCTGGCAGATCGGGACGTACGAGGCACTCGAGGGCTACACCGCCGTCCGCAAGGCACTGGCCGGGACGCCGGAGCAGCTCGTCCAGGTGGTCAAGGACTCCGGCCTGCGCGGCCGCGGCGGCGCGGGCTTCCCGGCCGGCATCAAGTGGTCGTTCATGCCGCCGAACTTCGACAAGCCGCACTACCTGGTGATCAACGCCGACGAAGGCGAACCCGGTACCTGCAAGGACATCCCGCTGATGATGGCGGACCCGCACTCGCTGATTGAGGGCTGCATCATCGCCTCGTACGCGATGCGGTCCAACCACTGCTTCATCTACGTCCGCGGCGAGGCGCTGCACTGCATCCGCCGCCTCAACGCGGCTGTGCGCGAAGCCGAAGCGGCGGGCTACCTGGGCGAGAACATCCTCGGCTCGGGGTTCGACCTCAAGATCACCGTCCACGCGGGCGCGGGCGCGTACATCTGCGGCGAGGAGACGGCGCTGCTCGACTCCCTCGAGGGACGTCGTGGCCAGCCCCGGCTCAAGCCGCCGTTCCCCGCGGCCGCCGGCCTGTACGCCGCGCCGACCACGGTCAACAACGTCGAGACCATCGCGAGCGCGCCGTTCATCGTCAACGGCGGCTCCAGCTGGTTCCGCGAGATGGGCCGCGAGAAGTCGCCCGGCCCGAAGATCTACTCGATCTCCGGCCACGTCGAGAAGCCCGGCCAGTACGAGTGCCCGCTCGGCACCACGCTGCGCGAGCTGCTGGACATGGCGGGCGGCATGAAGGACGGCGTCCCGCTCAAGTTCTGGACCCCGGGCGGCTCGTCCACCCCGATGTTCACCGCCGAGCACCTCGACGTTCCCCTGGACTTCGAAGGCGCGGCGGAAGCCGGGTCGATGCTGGGCACCACCGCCGTCCAGGTCTTCAACGAGACCGTGTCGGTGCCGTGGGCCGTGATGAAGTGGACGCAGTTCTACGAGCACGAGTCCTGCGGCAAGTGCACGCCGTGCCGCGAAGGCACGTACTGGCTGGCGCAGATCCTCGAGCGCATGGTCGAGGGCCACGGCACCGAGGAGGACATCGACACCCTCCTCGACGTCTGCGACAACATCCTCGGCCGGTCGTTCTGCGCCCTCGGCGACGGCGCGGTGTCGCCGATCCAGAGCGGCATCAAGTACTTCCGCGAGGAGTTCCTCGCGCTGTGCGAAGCGAACCGCCACGAACAGACGAAGCCCGAACTCGTGGGAGCGCAGGCATGACGATCGCGCCCGACAAGCCCGAGACCACCGAGACGCCGGTCCCCGAGGGCCACGTCAAGCTGGTCATCGACGGCGAAGAGGTCATCGCCCCCAAGGGCGAGCTGCTGATCCGCACGGCCGAACGCCTCGGCACGGTCATCCCGCGGTTCTGCGACCACCCGCTCCTCGACCCGGCGGGCGCCTGCCGCCAGTGCCTGGTCGAGGTCGAGATGGGCGGCCGGCCGATGCCGAAGCCGCAGGCGTCCTGCACGATGACCGTCGCCGACGGCATGGTCGTCAAGACGCAGCTGACGTCGCCGGTCGCGGACAAGGCCCAGCAGGGTGTGATGGAGCTGCTGCTCATCAACCACCCGCTGGACTGCCCGATCTGCGACAAGGGCGGCGAGTGCCCGCTGCAGAACCAGGCGCTGGCCCACGGCCGCACGGAGTCCCGGTTCGTCGACACCAAGCGGACGTTCCCGAAGCCGCTGCCGATCTCCACGCAGGTGCTGCTCGACCGCGAACGCTGCGTGCTCTGCCAGCGCTGCACCCGGTTCTCCCGCGAGATCGCCGGCGACCCGTTCATCGAGCTGCTCGAGCGCGGCGCGCACCAGCAGATCGGCACCGCGGAGACGGCGGACGTCCTGGACCTGGCGTCGCGGACGACGTCCGGCCAGCCGTTCCAGAGCTACTTCTCCGGCAACGTCATCCAGATCTGCCCGGTCGGGGCCCTGACGAGCGCGGCGTACCGGTTCCGGTCGCGGCCGTTCGACCTGGTGTCCTCGCCGAGCGTCTGCGAGCACTGCTCGTCCGGCTGCGCCGAGCGCACCGACTTCCGGCGCGGCAAGGTCCAGCGCAAGCTGGCCGGCGACGACCCCGAGGTCAACGAGGAGTGGATCTGCGACAAGGGCCGCTTCGCCTTCCGCTACACCGGCGCCGAGGACCGCATCAAGCGGCCGCTGGTCCGCAACCGCGAGACCGGTGAGCTGGAAGAAGCGTCCTGGACCGACGCGCTGCGCGCCGCCGCCGAGGGCCTCACCGCGGCCCGTTCGAACGGTGGCGTCGGCGTCCTGCCCGGTGGCCGGCTGACCGTCGAGGACGCTTACGCGTACTCGAAGTTCGCCCGCGTCGCGTTGCAGACCAACGACGTCGACTTCCGCGCCCGGCCGCACTCGGCCGAGGAGCTGGCGTTCCTCACCTCGCACGTCGTGGGCGTGACGCCCGAATCCGGCGTCACCTTCGGCGAAATCGAGCGGGCCCGCACGGTCCTGTGCGTCGCGTTCGAGCCCGAGGACGAGGCCCCGATCGTGTTCCTGCGGCTGCGCAAGGCGGCCCGCAAGAACCGCACCCGGGTCGTCCACTTGGGACAGTGGACGACGTCGTCGGTGCGCAAGACGTTCGGCGAGCTGCTCGCCTGCGTCCCCGGCCAGGAGGCCGCGGCCGTCGAAGGCATCGCCAAGCACGCGCCGGACCTCGACGAGGGCCTGCGCGGCGAAGGCGCGGTCGTCCTGGTCGGCGAGCGCGCCGCCCAGGTGCCCGGCCTGTTCTCCGCGCTGCACGACCTGGTCGAGCGCACCGGCGTCCGGCTCGCGTGGATCCCGCGCCGCGCCGGCGACCGCGGTGCGCTGGCCACCGGCTGCGTGCCGACGCTGCTGCCGGGCGGACACCGGGTGGGCGACGACGCCGCGCGCGTCGCCGTCGAGAACGCTTGGGGCGTCCCGATCCCGGCGACGCCGGGCCGCGACACCACCGGCATCCTGCAGGCGGCCTCGGCCCGCGAGCTCGGCGGCCTGGTCGTCGGCGGCGTCGACCCGTTCGACCTGCCGGACCCGGACCTCGCGCTGCGCGCGCTGGACAACGCCGGCTTCGTCGTCAGCCTCGAACTCCGCCACAGCGCGGTGACCGAGCGCGCGGACGTCGTGCTCCCGGTGGCGGCGTCGGACGAGAAGTCCGGCAGCTACCTCAACTGGGAGGGCCGGACCCGGCCGTTCGACACGACCATCGAAGGCACCGGCGCCCTGCCGGACTGCCGGGTGCTCGACACCCTCGCCGTCGAGATGGACGCGGACCTGTTCACGCAGACGCCGGCCGCCGCCCGTGGCGACTTCGAGAAGCTCGGCCCGGCCTCGGCGCTGCGCTGGGGTCCGGTGGAGGCGGCGACCGGCGGTGCGACCGCGGCTCCGGGCGCGGGCCAGGCGGTGCTGTCGACCTGGCGCCAGCTCATCGACAACGGGTCCCTGCAGGACGGCGAGCCGCACCTCAAGGGCACCCAGCGCACGCCGGTCGCGCGGCTGTCCGCGAAGACCGCGGAGGGGCTGGGCGTCACCGTGCGGGTGAGCACCGACCGCGGCGCGATCACGCTGCCGGTGGAGATCGCGGACCTGCCCGACGGCGTCGTGTGGCTGCCGGGCAACTCCGACGGCTCCGCCGTGTTCAAGACGCTCGGCGCCGGGCACGGCGCCGTCGTGAACCTCGCTGGGGGTGAGCAATGATCCCGCTGCTGACACAGGCCACCGACGTTCCCCTGGGCAGCGTCCCGGACGCGGCGACGCGGGCGGCGCTGCTGGCGGACGACCCGTTCTGGCTGATCCTGATCAAGTGCGTGGTCATCCTGCTGATCGGGCCGATCATGACGATCTTCCTGATCGTCTGGGAGCGCAAGGCGGTCGGCCGGATGCAGAACCGGCCCGGCCCCAACCGGGTCGGCCCGGGCGGCTACCTGCAGTCCCTCGCGGACGCGATCAAGCTGCCGTTCAAGGAACAGATCATCCCGGACACCGCCGACCGCAAGGTGTACTTCCTCGCGCCGGTGATGTGCGTGGTGCCGTCGCTGATCGCGCTGTCGGCCATCCCGTTCGGGCCGGTCGTGTCGATCTTCGGCGAGCGGACCGTGCTGCAGCTGCTCGACCTGCCGGTCAGCGCGCTGGTGATCCTGGCCTGCTCCTCGATCGGCGTCTACGGCATCGTGCTCGCCGGCTGGTCGTCGGGCTCGCCGTACCCGCTGCTCGGCGGCATGCGCAGCGCCGCGCAGGTGATCTCCTACGAGATCGCGATGGGTCTCTCGATCGTCGCGGTGATCCTGCAGGCGGGTTCGCTGAACCTGGCCGACATCGTCGGCGCGCAGCACAAGGCGTGGTTCCTCTACCTGGTCCCGAGTTTCGTGATCTACCTGATCTCGATGGTCGGTGAGACCAACCGCGCCCCGTTCGACCTCCCCGAGGCCGAGTCGGAGCTGGTCGGCGGCTTCCACACCGAGTACAGCTCGATGAAGTTCGCGATGTTCTTCCTCGCCGAGTACGTCAACATGGTGATCGTCTCGGCGTTCGCGACGACGCTGTTCCTCGGCGGCTGGATGGCCCCGTGGCCGCTGTCGCTGATCGGGAACAACGTCCTCAACACCGGCTGGTGGCCGGTGCTGTGGTTCTTCGCGAAGATGTTCGTCCTGCTCTTCGGGTTCATCTGGCTGCGCGGCACGCTGCCCCGCCTGCGCTACGACCAGTTCATGCGCCTGGGCTGGAAGGTCCTGGTCCCGCTGAACCTGGTGTGGATCATCATGGTGACCTTCGCGAAGGTCATCGCCTGGAACACCGCGTCCATCATCATCGCCGCGGTCGCCATCTTCATCGTCGTCGCCCTGTTCTTCTACGTCCGCGCGTCGGGCCGCGAAGAGGAGAGCGAGACCGTGCCGGTGACCGGTGGCGGTTTCCCGGTCCCGCCGCTGGACCTCAAGGTTCCGCAGACCACCCCGCGTCAGAAGGCCCTGGCCAAGGCCGAGGCGAAGGCGGCCCGCCGCAAGCCGGCGGCCGTCGGTACCGCAAAGGAAGGAGCGCAAGATGGGGTTTCTTGATCCCGTCAAGGGCTTCGGCGTCACCTTCGGGATGATGTTCAAGAAGGTCGCCACCGAGGAGTACCCGGAGGCGGGCGCGCCCGCCGCGCCGCGGTACCACGGGCGCCACCAGCTGAACCGCCACCCGGACGGCCTCGAGAAGTGCGTCGGCTGCGAGCTGTGCGCCTGGGCGTGCCCGGCGGACGCGATCTTCGTCGAGGGCGGTGACAACACCGAGGAGGCCCGGTTCTCGCCGGGCGAGCGGTACGGCGCGGACTACCAGATCAACTACCTGCGCTGCATCGGCTGCGGCCTCTGCATCGAGGCGTGCCCGACGCGGTCGCTGACGATGATCAACTTCTACGAGCTGGCCGACGACGACCGCCAGCGGCTGATCTACACGAAGGAAGACCTGCTCGCCCCGCTGCTGCCCGGCATGGAGCAGCCGCCGCACCCGATGCGGCTCGGTGAGAACGAGCAGGACTACTACGTGAACGGCCCCGAGCTGGCTCGCGGGGAGGGCGTCAAGTGATCGCCGCCCTTCTCGCCCAGGCGCCGACCGGTGCTGCCGCCGGCGTCACGACCGGCGAGGCCATCGCGTTCTGGATCCTCGGCCCGCTCTCGCTGCTCGGCGCGCTCGGCATGATCTTCTCCCGCAACGCCGTCCACTCGGCGCTGTGGCTGGTCCTGACGATGCTGAGCCTGGGCGCGCTGTACATGATCCAGTCGGCGCCGTTCCTGGGCTTCACCCAGATCATCGTCTACACCGGCGCGATCATGATGCTGTTCCTGTTCGTGCTGATGCTGGTCGGCCGGGAAAGCTCCGACTCCGTCGTCGAAGTCCTGCGCGGCCAGCGGCTCGCCGCCACCGTGCTCGGCATCGGGATGGCCGCGCTGCTGGCCACCGGCATCTACCGGGCGCTGGAGAACGTCACCCCGGCGACGCCGCTCGACTCGACGACGTCGGCCGGCGGCGGCCCCGCGGGCCTCGGGAAGCTGATCTTTACCGACTACCTGTTCCCGTTCGAGCTGACGTCGGCGCTGCTCATCACCGCCGCGATCGGCGCGATGGTGCTGGCCTTCACCGACCGGCACGGCAAGGGCGGCAAGAAGACGCAGAAGGAACTGGTCGTCGAGCGCTTCCGCGGCGAGCACGACCGGCCCTCGCCGCTGCCCGGCCCGGGCGTCTTCGCCACCGCGAACTCCGTCGCCACGCCGGCGCTGCTGCCGGACGGCTCGGTCGCCCCGGAGTCGCTCTCGGCGATCATCGAGTCCACCTCGGCGATCGAGCTGGCGAAGGAACGCAAGCTCGTCTCGGACGAGGGCCCGCACCCGGACGCGCACGCGCTGGTCGGCACCGACAGTTCCGATTCCGAGGGGGAGAAGGCATGACCCCGACGTACTACCTGCTGCTGTCGGCGCTGCTGTTCGCGCTCGGCGCGGTCGGCGTGCTGGTGCGGCGCAACGCGATCGTCGTGTTCATGTGCATCGAGCTGATGCTCAACGCCGTGAACCTGTCGCTGGTCACCTTCGCCCGGATCAACGGCGGGCTCGACGGCCAGATCATGGCGTTCTTCGTCATGGTCGTCGCGGCCGCCGAGGTCGTGGTCGGCCTGGCGATCATCATGGCCATCTTCCGCACCCGGCGCTCGGCCTCGGTCGACGACACCAACCTGCTGAAGTACTAGGAGACACCGAGTGACCGCATCATCGTGGCTGCTGGTGGCCCTCCCTGCCCTCGGCGCCCTGATCCTCCTACTGGCGGGGAAGCGCGCGAAGGCGTGGGGGCATCTGCTCGGCTGTGCCACCGTCACCCTGGCTTTCGTCTACGGGCTGATCCTGTTCTTCAGCGCCGACACGGCCACCGCGTCCGACGTCAAGGTCTACTCGTGGATCCCGGTCGGCCAGCTGCAGGTGGACTTCGGGCTGCGGATCGACGCGCTGTCGCTGACGTTCGTGCTGCTCATCACCGGCGTCGGCATGCTGATCCACTACTACTCGATCGGCTACATGGCCGACGACGAGGGCCGGTACCGCTTCTTCGCGTACCTGAACCTCTTCGTCGCGTCGATGCTGATCCTGGTGCTGGGCAACAGCTTCGTGACGCTGTACCTCGGCTGGGAGGGCGTGGGTCTCGCGTCCTACCTGCTCATCGGCTGGTATCAGGGCCGCCCGTCCGCCGCGACCGCGGCGAAGAAGGCGTTCCTGATGAACCGCGTCGGGGACGTCGGGCTCGCGCTGGCGATCTTCATCATGTTCAAGTACGCGGGCTCGACCGGCTACGCGCAGGTCTTCCAGGCGGTCGGCGACGGCAAGTTCTCGCCGGCGGCGATCACCGCGATGGCGATCCTGCTCCTGCTGGGCGCCTGCGGTAAGTCCGGCCAGTTCCCGCTGCAGGCGTGGCTCCCGGACGCGATGGAGGGTCCGACCCCGGTGTCGGCCCTGATCCACGCGGCCACGATGGTCACCGCGGGTGTCTACCTGGTGGCCCGCTCGAAGGACATCTTCAACGCCACCGAAGACGGCCGCCTGATCGTGACGCTGGTCGGTACGGTGACGCTGCTGCTCGGGTGCATCATCGGCTGCGCGTACGACGACATCAAGAAGGTCCTCGCGTACTCGACGGTCAGCCAGATCGGCTACATGATGCTGGCGGTCGGGCTCGGGCCGATCGCGTACGCGCTGGGCATCATGCACCTGGTGGCGCACGGCTTCTTCAAGGCCGGGCTCTTCCTCGGGGCCGGGTCGGTCATGCACGGCATGAACGACGAGGTCGACATGCGGAAGTTCGGCGGCCTGCGCAAGAAGATGCCGATCACCTTCATCACCTTCGGCCTCGGCTACCTGGCCCTGATCGGCATCCCGCCGCTGTCGGGCTTCTTCACCAAGGACGCGATCATCGAAGCGGCGTTCAGCCAGGGTGGCTGGCGTGGCTGGGTGATGGGCGGCGCGGCGCTGCTGGGTGCCGGGCTCACCGCGTTCTACATGACCCGCCTGATGGTGATGACGT
Organism: Amycolatopsis sp. NPDC098790; assembly: GCF_044759945.1. NCBI lineage: Bacteria > Bacillati > Actinomycetota > Actinomycetes > Pseudonocardiales > Pseudonocardiaceae > Amycolatopsis > Amycolatopsis sp. NPDC098790. The sequence goes on along the minus strand of NZ_JBIWAI010000001.1, from coordinate 559,921 downwards.
TCTTCGGCAAGGAGCGCTGGAAGGACATCAAGTCCAGCGATGGCCGCGACTTCCACCCGCACGAGTCGAAGGCGATCATGTGGATCCCGATGGCGGTGCTGGCGGTCGGTTCGGTCGGCGCCGGTGCGTTCTTCGCCCTCGGTGACCGCTTCGCCGAGTGGCTGACGCCGTCGGTCGGCGAGCTGGTGGAGGAAGACCACTCGCCGCTGAACGCCGGCGTGATCTCGGCGGCCGCGATCGTGTTCTCGCTGGCGGGCGTGGCGATCGCGTACCTGATCTTCCGCCGTGACGTCCCGGTCGAGCAGCCGCAGCGGGTCTCGTTCGTCACCCGCGCGGCTCGCAAGGACCTGTACGGCAACGCCCTCAACGAGACGCTGGTCGCCCGCCCGGGCACCTGGCTCTCGCGGGCGCTGGTGTTCGTCGACAACCGCGGCGTCGACGGCGCGGTCAACGGCCTGGCCGCCGGCCTCGGCGGCGGCTCCGGCCGGCTTCGGCGGCTCCAGACCGGGTTCGTCCGGTCGTACGCGCTGTCGATGCTGGGCGGCACGTTCCTGCTTCTGGCGGCTCTCCTGCTGGTGAGGTTCTCCTGATGACCTGGTTGCTCATCCTCATCCTGGTGCCGCTGGCCGGCTCCCTGGTGCTGGCGTTCCTCAAGGGGAACGACCGCGCCGCGGTGCTGGCCGCGCTGGGGTTCTCGATCCTCGAGCTCCTGCTGATCATCCCGTTCTGGGCGAGCTACTCGCCGTCCGGCGCGCGGCTGCAGCAGACGTCGAGCTTCGACTGGATCCCCAGCTTCGGCGTGCACATCGCGTTCGGCACCGACGGCATCTCGCTGATCATGATCGCGGTGATCGCGCTGCTGGTGCCGATCGTCGTCGGCGGCCTCGGCACGCTGGACAAGCTCCCGCCGGGCCGCAGCGCGGGCGGGTTCCTCTCGCTGATCCTGCTGCAGGAGGCGCTCACGATCGGCGTGTTCGCCGCGACCGACGTCTTCCTGTTCTACGTGCTGTTCGAGATCATGCTGATCCCGATGTACTTCCTGATCGGCGGCTACGGCGGCGCGAACCGGCAGTACGCGGCGGTGAAGTTCTTCCTGTACTCGTTCCTCGGCGGCCTGATCATGCTGGCGTCGGCGATCGGGGCGTACTCGCTGGCGTCGGACAAGCTCGGCAAGGGCACGTTCGACTGGGCCACGCTGGTGACGGTGGTGCGCGACGCGCCGCTGTCCACGCAGATCTGGCTGTTCCTCGGGTTCTTCCTGGCGTTCGCGATCAAGGCGCCGCTGGTGCCGTTCCACACCTGGCTGCCGGACGCGGCGGGGGAGGCGCCGATCGGCGTCGCCGTCCTGCTGGTCGGCGTGCTGGACAAGGTCGGCACGTTCGGGTTCCTGCGCTACTGCCTGCCGATGTTCCCGGACGCGAGCAAGACCCTGGCGCCGCTGGTGCTGGTGCTCTCGGTGATCGGTGTCCTTTATGGATCGATCCTCGCGGCGGGCCAGCGGGACATGAAGCGGTTCATCGCCTACGTCTCGATCGCGCACTTCGGGTTCATCTCGCTCGGCATCTTCGCGTTCAACGAGCAGGCGATGGTCGGCTCGGCGACGTACATGCTGAACCACAGCATCGCGACCGGCATGCTGATCGTGGTGATCGGCCTGGTCATCGCGCGCGGCGGGTCGTCCCGCATCTCGGACTACGGCGGCATGGCGAAGGTGACCCCGTTGCTGGCCGGGCTGTTCCTGCTCGCGGGACTGTCCACATTGTCCTTGCCGGGCACCAACTCGTTCGTCTCCGAGTTCCTGGTGCTCATCGGGGCGTTCGTGGACCAGCCGGTGTACACGATCCTCGCCACGGTGGGCATGGTCCTGGCCGCGGCGTACGTCCTGTGGCTCTACCAGCGCGTGATGCAGGGCCCGGTTCGCGGTGACGCCCTAATCGGCGTCGGCGGCGGCCCGGGTACGGCTCTTGCGCCGGAACTGGGCGCCAAGAAGGCCATCCGCGACCTCGGCGGCCGGGAAATCGCGATCCTCGCCCCGCTGGTCGTGCTGGTCCTCTTCCTCGGCTTCTACCCGAAGCCGGTGCTCGACACAGTCAGCCCGACGGTGCAGCAGACGCTGACCGCGGTCCAGGGAGGCAAGTAACCGTGCTCGACATCCTCCTGACGCAGGCGCCGCAGCCGGTGCAGGTGCCGTCGGTCGACTACCCGGCCGTGCTGCCGATGCTGATCGTCTTCGGCGCGGCGTGCGTGAGCGTGCTGGTCGAGGCGTTCGCGTCGAAGCGCTCGCGGTTCAGCCTGCAGGTCGGGCTGAGCCTGGCGGCGATCGTCGCGGCCGGCGTCAGCCTGGTCCTCTACGCGACGGGCAGCGCCCCCGCGGGCGGCGTCAAGACGTTCAGCGGAGCGATCTCGATCGACAAGCCGGCGCTGTTCCTCTGGGGCACGCTGCTGGCCCTGGGCGTCGGCGCGGTGCTGCTGATCTCGGACCGCGTGGTCGAGCCGGGCGGCGCCCTGGTCGCCCAGGCGGGCATCCGCCCGGGCACGGTCCAGGACCGCGCCCAGACGGCGACGGTCATGCAGACCGAGGTGTTCCCGCTGACGCTGTTCGCGCTCGGCGGCATGATGGCGTTCTGCGCGGCGAACGACCTGCTGACGATGTTCATCGCGCTGGAAGTGCTGTCGCTGCCGCTGTACCTGATGTGCGGCTTGGCTCGCCGTCGCCGTCTGCTGTCGCAGGAGTCGGCGGTCAAGTACTTCCTGCTCGGGGCGTTCTCGTCGGCGTTCTTCCTGTACGGCCTGGCGCTGCTGTACGGCTACGCGAACTCGGTGAAGCTGGCGGACATCGCGGCCGCGGCGGCGGGTTCGGACCGCTCGGACACGCTGCTGTTCGCGGGGCTGGGTCTCCTGGTCGTAGGCCTGCTGTTCAAGGGTTCGGTCGGGCCGTTCCACACGTGGACCCCGGACGTGTACCAGGGAGCCCCGACCCCGGTGACGGCGTTCATGGCGGCGTGCACGAAGGTAGCGGCGTTCGGCGGGATCCTGCGGGTGCTGTCGGTGGCGTTCTCGTCGACGTCGTGGGAGTGGCGCGGAGTCCTGTGGGGCGTGGCGATCATTTCGATGGTGATCGGCGCGGTGCTGGGTCTGACGCAGACGGACGTCAAGCGCATGGTGGCGTACTCGTCGATCGCCCACGCGGGATTCTTGCTGGTGGGTGCCATCGCGATGACTAAGGACGGCCTGTCGAGCACGCTGTTCTACTTGCTGGCGTACGGTTTCACGACGCTGGCGGCGTTCGGCGTGATCAGCCTGGTCCGGGATTCTTCGGGTGAGGCAACGCATCTGTCGGCGTGGGCCGGTCTGGCGAAGCGGTCGCCGTTGCTCGCGGGGGTGTTCACGTTCTTGCTCTTGGCGTTGGCCGGTATCCCGTTGACGTCCGGTTTCGTGGGCAAGTTCGTGGTGTTCTCGGCGGCTTTGTCGGACGGAATGGCGCCGTTGGTCGTGGTGGCGTTGGTGTTCAGCGCGGTGGCGGCGTTCTTCTACCTGCGGGTGATCGTGCTGATGTACTTCTCCGAGCCGGCAGCGGACGGCCCGTCGGTAACGGTCCCGGGCTTCGGAACGGGAACGGCGATCTTCCTGGGCACGGCGGTGACGCTGGTGCTGGGCCTGGTCCCGGCGTTCGCTTTGGGTTGGGCCGGGGCGGGCGGTTTCGCTTCCTGAGTTCTTTTCTTCAGGCCGCCACTTTCCTACGGGGAGGTGGCGGCCTTTAGTTTGTGGCTCAGTTGTCGGTGGTCGCCGGGAACGACGCTGATGTAGCCGTTTTCGAGTGCGATCCCGACGCGTCCTTCGTCGAGGTCGAGGTAGCTGACGGTGTTGGTTTCGGCGTAGAGCTGCCCGAGGCCCAGGTGCCGTCGCTGGAAGAGGGCGTCGAGTTCTTGGGCTTCCCGGCTTCGGGCGGGCGCGTCGTCGAAGACGTCACTGACGTCTTGGGGACCTTTGAAGTCCTCTTGGGACAGGGTGAAGGGCTTGATGGGTGCCGGTCGGTGTGGCGGCAGCTTGGCTACGAGGGCGTCGGCGGGATGCGAGTCTTTGGTTTCGAGGGTGACGCGATCGCCTCGGCAGACAACGGTCACACCTGGTGCGGCGAGGATGCCTATTTGCCCGGCTTCGTCGCGGGCGTAGGCGTAGCACCGTGGGTTGTCGAGGCGGTGCAGGAGATCATCGAATTCGGGGGTGAAGCCGTTCCCTTGGGTGAAGCCGTATTCGCTGAGTTCCTCGAAGGCTTCCCGATTGACGTGCGTTTCCGCCGAGGGAGGGACGTACCTGAGTCCGCCGGCGAGAACGGGATGGGGGTCACCGCAGCCGGCGTCGCGCATGGCGGTGAGCAGGGTGTGGAGCGAGAGGTCGGCGTTGATCACTTCTTGGGCCGGTTCTCGCCGATGACCGGAGGCATCGGCTTTTCGATGAAGCCGCCGAAGGTCTCGTCGGGGTCGGGGTTTCGAAGGTAGGGGGCGTTCTTCTTTTCCCGGTCTTCTTCTTTACCGCCGCGTCCGTTGACGGGGGTGCCCATGGGCATGCCGTTGGCCCCTCGGGGTCCGGCTGTGCCGCGGGTGGGGGTGGTCCCGGCGAGCCGTTCTTCGGGGAGTCGGGCGCCGGTGTTGGCTCCTGGGCCGCGTTGGCCTGGTCCGGGGTTTGTGCCCGTTCCTGTTCCCGGGCCTGTTCCTATGCCCGGGTCTTTCCCTGTGCCAGGGCCAGTTCCGGTCCCGGGGCCCGTTCCGGTGCCGGGTGCTGTTCCTGTGCCTGGCCGGTACCCGGTGCCTGAGTTGCTTCCGTAGCCGCCGGTCCCGGGTCCGAATCCGCTGGTGTAGCCGCCACCGCCGGGCCCGAAGGAGTAGTTGTCACCGAGGTTGCTGACGGGCTGCCCGGTGGGTCCGAACTGATACCCACCCTGAGCAGCAGGCTTGGTGATGTAGCTGTTGGCATGAGTGGTATCGGTGCCAGGCTGCTGGACGTGGTTCTGAACCTGCTGCTGATTCTGAGACGTCTGGTTCGTGAACTGGTTTTGAACCTGCTGCTGTCCGGGCTGGACGGTCTGCCGCTCCTGTTGCGCAGGAACCCGCGGCTGATGGGGATTCCGAGCCCACTCACCGGTATCGGTAGGCCCGGCGGTCTTACTGGGCGTGTCATCCCTGGGGGTAGCCAAGGAGACGGGAGCACCGGAGTCGGCGAGCTGAGCATATCGGGCGGGCATCTGAATACCGTTGATACTACTGGCGGAGTGATAGGCGGCGAAGGCTTCGATATTGGCCTGGCTATCGGACTGCCAGTTGGCAACCTTGGTGGGGTAAGAGCCGGTCCCTTCCCCGGTGAAGACGTGAAGAATGTCGGCAGCGGTCAGTTCAGGAGGCTGAGGAGCAACGGGCTTGACGGAGTTCTTGGCGGTCCCAAAGGCATCCATTTGAGAGCCAACAGCAGTCTGAGCGGTCTGAAGATGAACGGCATCGTCGGCAGCGGCTTGAACAAGGGGAAGGGTGGCATCAGCAGCAGCCTCCCCAGCACCGCCTTGCCAACCAGACAGAGTCTTGGCCCGAAGGGCACTAATCCGCTGAGCGCGTTCAACCATCCGACTGGTCAGATTCCTGGCACTGACCTCAGCATCCGACAACGAGTCAGTGCCTTCGCCACCGGTGATCTGTTCGTAGATTTGCGCTGCAGTCAAGGGGCCTTCGGTTGCCATCAGCTTCCTCCCTTCAGCGTGGCAAGAACCTTCGAACCGACGGTTTGAGCGGCCACGCAAGGGTCATTTTTGCCGATGTTGCCGCGCGATTGAGTGACTGTGATGTCGACGGTGCTGCGATCACTGGTACCGACTGCGATCGAGCAAACGCCAGTCGCACGGAAGTCCGAAGTCCCGTAAGCGACGGCAGGATGGTCGGCGATGGGCGCTAGCACCTCGAAGAGCTTGTATGTAGTGCCTTTCGCCTGGTAGACGCTGGTCAAGCCGAGTCGGTCGACCTTCGAAAAGATCACGTTGAGGCTGGCTCCGGTCAGGTCTGCCGGCGTCCAGTTGCACGTCGGGCCGGCAGGCGCCTGCGGATCGGGTTTGGCCACGAATTGACCGCCGAACAACTCGGTGGCCTGCGCATCGGTCAGAGCGGAGCAAGGCGCCGATTCGAACCGACCTGTGTCGATCGGCGTGTCCACCTTCGGGACACCAGGTCCAGGTACCTGTTGCTCGGTGTCGGATCCTGCCGGCGAACTCGGAGTGTTCGCCGGAGATTCCGTACCTGAGGTTTGAGGCGAGCAGGCAACGAGCGACATGAGCCCAACGCAGCTCAACGCGAGGATGCGACGCACTAGAGGGTGCCTTTCGTGGTGTTGCCGATCTCGGTGGCGTGAGCTTCTTCTGCCGTTGCGTACTTTCCCAAAGCGGTCACGTACTTCTCCACCATGGATTCGCAATACCGAGCTCGTTCCTGCAACGTGTCGGACAGGGACGTTCCAGAGGCTCGGATCAGCTCTGCGTTGTTTCCGCTCGCATACTCGAGGCCAGGCCCCTTCGCGCGAACGAGAGCCTCGGCCTGCGCGAAGTCCGCTCGGAATTCGTCCTCAAGTTCGCGCCACTCCTTGACCAGCTCGTGCAGCGTGGCCTCGTCGTACGCGAACCCCGCCCCGCCCCCGCCAACCCCATCCCCATAAGACCCCGCCCGCCGCACCACCGGACGCAACGGCGCCCGCCTCGTGCCCCCGGGATCGTAACCCTCACCCACCGCAAAACCCCGTCGTCATCAGCTCTCCCCTAGCTCGCAGTCCGCTCCACCCCGAGCACCCTGCGTATCCGACGGCCAGCACGCTACCAGGGTTCCGAAGAACCAAAAACAAACGAGGGCCGCGGCCGTCCTCTCGAAAAGAACTCCCCGGCCGCGGCCCCCGAAATCCCTACGGTGTCGGCGAACAGGAAGTGTGACCCAGCACCACCTGCCCACTGACCCCCGATGCCGGCAGGAAATCGATCCGCAGCATCGTCAACCCGATGCTCCCGTCGCCCGGGAGGTTCTGGATGTTGAACACCGCGTTCGCCAGCACCGTCCCGTTGGACTTCTTGATCGGCGCCACGTAGCCCACCGGCACCGGGCTCGGCGGGTTCGGGATGCCCGCCATCCCGCCGTAACCCCAGTTCGCGTTCGTCTGCGTCTGGGTCGCCACGCACTTCACCGTGAACGTCGACAGCTTGACGCGCGGGCCGCCCGCGCTCACCAGGGCCGACAGCTCGAAGTTCTTGCCCGTTGCCGTCGACGTCGTCGTCGTGGCGTCCGTGTTGGGGTCCGTCACCGTGGTCGTGCAGGACGACGTCCCGCCGCCGAACGTGATGCCCGTCTTCGTCACCACCTGGGCCGTTGCGCTCGTCGGGCCGTCGACCGAACAGCGGCCCTGCGTCGGGACCGTGATCGTCGAGCCCGCCTTCGTGAACGATGCCGAGCCGATGTTCGCCACCCCCGGCTGCGGGGCGGCCTCGGCCGGCGCGACGCCGGCGCACAGCCCGGCCACCAGCAGTGATCCGGCGAGCCCGGCCCGTCCCGCGATCGTGTTGCGCATTCCGAGTCCTCCTTGAGTGATCTTCCTGAGGGCAATATCCGCCCGCCGGAGACGTCCGTTGCGCCCGAAAACGTCGATCACTCCTTCGGGGATCGCGAACCACCCGTCGGTGGTGGGGGACGGGGTGTCGTGTTCGTCACCGTTTCCGCTGGACAGCGGGTAAACGACCGCGCGGGGTAGCCACTACGCTCAAGGCATAACCCGACCGGTGCACGAGTAGAGCGGAGCCGACGTGTCTGTGCCTTCCCCAGCCCCCGGGGCGGGATCCCTCCCCGCTGCGCCGGGTGGCGCCCTCGAGGACCTGCGCGCGTCGGTTGGCCTGCAGATCGCCGACGAGTCCCTGCTCCGCGCCATCGCCGGCGGCCTGGCCGACGTCGAGAAGCTGCTGCGCGAGGTCGTCCGCAGCGACGTCCAGGCCGTCAACGACGCCGCGTTGCACCTGGTCGAGGCGGGGGGCAAACGTTTTCGTCCGCTCTTCACGCTGCTGTCCGCGCAGTTCGGCCCGAAGCAGGACGACCACGTCGTGATCGCCGCCGCCGCGGTCGAGCTGGTGCACCTCGCCACGCTCTACCACGACGACGTCATGGACGAGGCCGACATGCGCCGCGGCGCCGAGAGCGTCAACGCGCGGTGGGACAACACCATCGCCATCCTCACCGGCGACTTCCTCTTCGCGCACGCCTCGCGCCTGGTCGCCGACCTGGGCACGGACGCCGCGCGGATCATCGCCGAGACCTTCGGCGAGCTGGTCACCGGCCAGATGCGCGAGACCGTCGGCCCCGGACCGGGTGACGACGCCGTCGCGCACTACCTCACCGTGATCGCCCAGAAGACCGGCTCGCTGATCGCCACGTCGGGCCGCTTCGGCGGCATGATGTCCGGCGCCGCCGAGGAGCACATCCAGGCGCTGCGCCGCTTCGGCGACATCATCGGGACCGCGTTCCAGATCTCCGACGACATCATCGACATCGCCTCGCCGTCCGACGAACTGGGCAAGGCGCAGGGCACCGACCTGCGCGAAGGCGTCCGGACGCTGCCGATGCTGTACGCGCTGGCCGACCCGGGCACCGACCCGCGGCTCACCGAGCTGCTGTCCGGCCCGATCGCCGACGACGCCCTGGTCCGGGAGGCGCTGGAACTGCTGCGGGCGAGTAGTGGACTCGAACGGGCACGCGTCACCCTTTCCGACTACGCTCAGCGCGCTCGAGCCGAGCTGGCCGCGTTGCCCGCGTCACCCGCCCGGGACGCGTGCGAGTCGGTCGCCGACTACCTGGTCGCGCGCACGCACTAAAACAGGGGCAGGAAAGAGATGTCCATTTTCGGACAAGTTTGGCTGTGGAGTCTCGCGGCGTTCTTCGTCGGGGTGCTGCTGACCTGGCTGGTGCTGGTGCTGCCGCTCCGCAAGAACGTCCGCAAGCTGGAGAGTTCGCTGGCGCAGGCCCACGCCGACGCCGCGCGCACGCCCGCGAACGCCGCCGGGCTGGCCGCGCCGGGCACCGAGGTGTTCACCCGGCCGGAGCCGCGGCCCGAGCCGGTGCCGGCGCGCGAGGAGACCTCCTACCCGGGCACGCTCGTTGCCGCGGCGCCGTTCAACCGCGACGACGTCCACGACGACATCGACGCGGACTTCGCCGAGCTCGACTCGCAGGTGCCGCCGGGGACGCACGACCCCGACGAGGCGTTCCGGCCGGAGCCGGAGCCCGAGGACCGGGCGTCGGAGACGCAGTTCATCCCCCCGGTCGCCCCGCCGGAGTCCGAGGACCCGTACCGCGCCGCCGCGACCGAGTACCTGACGCCGGAGGAAGAGCTCGAGCCCGAGACGCCGGCGCTTTCGCGGCTCGAGCAGCAGCTCGACCCGGAGCCCGCCGCCGGTTCGCTGTTCCAGACCCCGGCGGACGAGCCGCAGCACCAGGCGCCGGACTGGTTCGACGACGACCTCCCCTCCGAGCGTTCGGCGTTCGAGGAGCCGGTGGAGCGCACCCGCTACCTTTCGGTCGGCGGCGACGCAGTCGAAGAAGCCGAAGAAGCCGAGGAAGCGCCCCAGTACGCGTTCGGCGGCGACGACGCGGCGAACGGCGAGCTGGACGTGCCGCCGGAGACCCCGGCCGAGGCGACGCAGGTGCTGCCCAAGCGGCAGCCGCGCGAGGCGCTGCGCGGCGGGTTCGTTTCGCCGCAACCGATCGAGCCGTCGATGCGCACCGTCGAGCGGCGCGAGACCGACCTGGCCGGCGCCCACAGCGGTTCGCTGTTCGAGCCGTCGGTGCAGCCGAACCAGGCGGCCGTCGCGGCGCCGGAGCCGCCGCCCGCGCGGCAGGCGGCGGGCGACGCGGTCCCGCCCGGCCCGTTCGGCCCCGGCTCGGCGATGCCGCGGCCCGGCGGCGGCCGGCCGAGCGACGCGTTCGAGGTCAAGGCCAGCGTGACGGCGTTGCGGTACTGCACCGAGGAATCGGCGCAGTTCCCGAAGATGGTGGCCGAGGTGTGGTTCCGGACCGCCGAGGACGCCGAGCGGGTCGGCTTCCGCCCGCTCAGCTGACTTCAGGCCGCGGTGTCCACATCGGACTTCCGAACGTCGAAGAACGCTAAGGTCGCATGACCCAAAAATCGGGACACGTGTCCCGAGTGACGCAACCCCGAAACGACGAAGGCCGCCACGCACCAGGGCGTGGCGGCCTTCGGGAGACAGAACTAAGCGACCGTCCAGGTGTCCTTGCCGCGCAGCAGGGCCTGCAGGTCGGGCGTGCGGGCCGCGCGGGCCTGCTCGACCTGGGCGCGGGCGCCGTCGTCGTACGTCGGGCGCTCGACCCGGCGGAGGATGCCCGTCGGGACGTGGTTCAGGTTCTGGTCGCCGAGGCGCGACAGCGCGAACGCGTACGACGTGTCGACGATCGACGGGTCGTGCACCACCACGTTGTCCTCGCCGATGTCGGCGACCTTCGCGACGTCCAGGCCGCCCCAGTCGGAGCGCTTGACACCGAACTCCTGGTTCGGGCCGAACCGGATCGGCTCGCCGGCGCGCAGCGGGATCAGCCGGGCGGCGGCCTCGTCGGCGTCCTTGAGGACGTCGAACGCGCCGTCGTTGAAGATCGGGCAGTTCTGGTAGATCTCGACCAGCGCCGACCCGCGGTGCTCGGCCGCGGCCTGCAGGACCTCGGTGAGGCCCTTGCGGTCGGAGTCCATCGCGCGGCCCACGAACGACGCCTCCGCGCCGATCGCCAGCGAGAGCGGGTTGAACGGTGTGTCCACCGACCCCATCGGCGTCGACTTGGTGACCATGCCCTGGCCGGACGTCGGGGAGTACTGGCCCTTGGTCAGGCCGTAGATCCGGTTGTTGAACAGCAGGATCTTGATGTTGACGTTGCGGCGCAGCGCGTGGATCAGGTGGTTGCCGCCGATGGACAGCGCGTCGCCGTCACCGGTGACGACCCACACCGAGAGGTCCTCGCGGGTGGTCGCCAGGCCGGTCGCGATCGACGGCGCGCGGCCGTGGATCGAGTGCATGCCGTAGGTGTTGAGGTAGTACGGGAAGCGCGACGAGCAGCCGATGCCCGAGATGAAGACGATGTTCTCGCGCTTGAGGCCAAGCGTCGGCAGGAACGACTGCACCGCGTTCAGCACGACGTAGTCGCCGCAGCCCGGGCACCAGCGCACTTCCTGGTCGGACTTGTAGTCCTTGGCCTTCTGCGGTTCTTCGGTGCTGGGCACAAGGTCCAGGCCGCCGAGAGTGGGAAGCCCGATGTCGATTGCGGTCATTTCGCCGCCTCCGTAGCAACGCCGGTGATGATCTCCGAGAACAGGTCCTGCAGCTCTTCGGCCTTGAACGCCATGCCAGCGACCTTGGTGTGGCTGTGGACGTCCACCAGGTACTTCGCCCGCAGCAGGAGCGCGAGCTGGCCCAGGTTCATCTCCGGCACCACGACCTTGTCGTAGCTGCGGAGGATGTCGCCGAGGTTGGCCGGGAGCGGGTTGAGGTGGCGCAGGTGCGCCTGCGCGATCGGCAGGCCGAGCTTGCGCACCCGGCGGCACGCGGCCCCGATCGGGCCGTAGGACGAACCCCAGCCCAGTGCCAGCACGCGCGCCTTGCCGCCGGAGGGGTCGTCGACCACGACGTCCGGGACGTCGATGCCGTCGATCTTCGCCTGCCGCAGCCGGACCATCTTTTCGTGGTTGGCCGGGTCGTAGGAGATGTGGCCGGTCTTGTCGGCCTTCTCCAGCCCGCCGATGCGGTGCTGCAGGCCCGGCGTGCCCGGGATCGCCCACGCGCGGGCGAGCGTCTCGGGGTCGCGCACGTACGGCCAGAACTCGCCCGAGTCGTTGTCGGCGTTCGGCTCGGAAGCGAACTCGACGCGCAGGTCGGGCAGGGTTTCGACGTCGGGGATCAGCCACGGCTCGGAGCCGTTGGCGATCGCGCCGTCCGAGAGCAGCAGCACCGGGGTGCGGTACTTCAGCGCGATGCGCGTGGCCTCGACAGCCGCGTCGAAGCAGTCCGCGGGGGACAGCGGCGCGACGATCGGGACCGGCGACTCGCCGTTGCGGCCGAACATCGCCTGCAGCAGGTCGGCCTGCTCGGTCTTGGTCGGCAGGCCGGTCGACGGGCCGCCGCGCTGGACGTCGATGACGACCAGCGGCAGCTCGACCATCACGCCGAGGCCGACGGCTTCGGACTTCAGCGCGACACCCGGGCCGGACGTCGAGGTGACGCCGAGCGCGCCGCCGTAGGACGCGCCGAGCGCGGCGCCGATGCCGGCGATCTCGTCCTCGGCCTGGAAGGTGATGATGCCGAAGTTCTTGTGCTTGGACAGCTCGTGGAGGATGTCCGACGCCGGCGTGATCGGGTACGTGCCGAGCAGGATCTGCAGGCCGGAGCGCTGCCCGGCGGCCACGATCCCGTAGGCGAGCGCGGTGTTGCCGGTGATCTGCCGGTAGGTGCCCTGCTTCAGCTTGGCCGGGGCGACCTGGAACGTCGTCGCGAACGACTCGGTCGTTTCGCCGTAGTTCCAGCCGGCCCGGAAGGCCAGGATGTTCGCCTCGGCGATGTCCGGCTTCTTCGCGAACTTCTCGCGCAGGAACTGCTCGGTGCCCTCGGTCGGCCGGTGGTACATCCACGACAGCAGGCCGAGCGCGAACATGTTCTTGCAGCGCTCGGCGTCCTTCTTGCCGAGGCCGGTGTCGGCGAGCGCGCCCTGGGTCAGCGTCGACATGGCGACCCGGTGCACCTGGTAGGGCGCGAGCGTGTCGTCGTCGAGCGGGTCCGTCGCGTAGCCGACCTTCGTCAGGTTGCGCTTGATGAAGTCGTCGGTGTTGAGGATGATCGTCCCACCGTGCGGGACGTCTCCGAGGTTCGCCTTGAGGGCGGCCGGGTTCATCGCCACCAGCACGTCCGGGCGGTCGCCGGGGGTGAGGATGTCGTAGTCGGCGAAGTGCACCTGGAAGCTCGAGACGCCGGGGATGGTGCCCTGCGGCGCGCGGATCTCGGCGGGGAAGTTCGGCATCGTCGACAGGTCGTTGCCGAACGCGGCGGCCTCGGACGTGAAGCGGTCGCCGGTCAGCTGCATGCCGTCACCCGAGTCGCCCGCGAACCGGATGACGACCCGGTCCAGCTTGCTGACCTCGGTCGGCCTGGTCGCGGCGAGCGAGCCGTGACCAGCGCCGTTGCCGTTCGCACTCGTGCTCATGGGTCAGGGATTCCCTCTCTCCCGACGTTGCGGCCATCGGTCGCCTGCCCGGTGCGATGACACGCGGATCACCAGGCCCTACCACGAGGTTAGCTCGCGCTCGGCAACGATGTTCCTAGAGTCCCGGGGTCGCGGACGACCTCATTACTGCGCCGACGGTTCTTCTGCGCTGGTCCGGCAAATACCTGTGACCGATGGTAACGGGTAGACCCCAGTCTTCGTTGTGACGCGGGTCTCGGACTCAGGGGTCCACCTGCTGGGATCAGGGTTGTGACCGGATCCGCGCCTGGACGGCCGCCAGCCGTTCGGCGAACTCGGGCGAGGCCAGCGACGCGAGCTGCGGCTGGATCTCGACGTCGACGGCGTCGGCGTGGGAGGCCAGCGAGGCGGTCGTCCGCAGGCTGCGCTTGGTGGCGAGCAGCGCCTCGCGCGGCGCGGCGACGGCGGGAGCGGCGAGCTCTTTCGCGGCGGCGACGACGTCTTCGGCGACCGCCAGGGCGAGCCCGGCGCGCACGGCGGCTTCGGCGTCGAGCGGCTGCCCGAACAACGTCATGGCGGCGGCCACCTGCGGGCCGGCCAGCCGCTGCGTCATCCACGTCATGCCGCCCCCGGGGTGCAGCCCGAGCTCGAGGAACCGGGCGACGAACTTCGCACGCGGGGAGACCAGCCGGACATCGGCGGCGAGGGCGAGGTTGAGGCCGGCCCCGACGGCGGCCCCGTTGACGGCGGCGATGGTGGGCAGGCTGCACCGAGCGACGGCGAGGAAGCCTTCGTAGATGGCGCGCAGGCCGGTTTCGTCGGCTCGGCCGAGCGCGGAGAGGTCGGCGCCGGCGCAGAAGGCGGGAGGAGTACCGGTGACGACGACGGCGTGCACGGTCTGGTCCCGTTCGGCGGCCTCGACGGCGGCGGCGAGCTGGGCGGAGAGCTCGAGGGTGAGCGCGTTGCGGCTGCCGGGGGCGTCGACGGTCAGCAGCGCGATGCCGTCCGAGTGCTCGCTGACGATGCGGTCGGTCATCGGGTCAGGGTATTAGTGGGGCATGGGGGAACTGCTGGTGGTGCTGGTCGGCAACTTGCTGACGATGATCGACATGTCGGAGCTGTTCGGCAGCCGTCGCCGTCGGGCCCGGGCCGCGGCTTTCGCACGGGGGTCGCGGGTGTCGGTGCCGTGCGTGCTGCGGTCGGAGGAGCTGACGTCCGGTCGTGAACAGCGCGGCTGGATCGCGGTCGGCGAGGGGCCGGCGACTTGGCGGGTGCCGGGTGGTTCTCCGGTGGCGTTCGAGCCGGGGGAGTTGACGATGCAGGCGGTGGACCGCCAGGCGGTGACGTTCCACTCGGCGGGTGGGCGGACGGAGTTGCGGCTGCATCCGGACGAGGCATCGATGGTTTTGCGGGCGCTGGCGGGCTGAGGGCGGCCTCCGGCCCCCGGTCGCCAGCGTATCGGCCGGGTCCGACAGTCCGGCGATCTCGACGGCTCGGGCCCGCTGTTGCTCCACAACCGGCGGCCTGTGCACAACTGGCGGCCGCGGCTGCGTTCGAGGTTGCCGCTGGTCGATCGGCTTCTTCACCGTGTGCCGCGGGGTCGGTTCGCCGGGGTCGAGCGGGCCGGCCTGGCCTGTTCCGGCATGTGGTGGCGCGGTCGGTGACCAGTCGCTCGGTCCGGTGGCGCGGTGGGTGACCAGTCGCTCCGTCCGGTGGCGTGGTCGAGCCGGACGAGACACCGCTGGTCCTCCGAGCCCTGAGGGCGGCCTCCGGCCCCCGGTCGCCAGCGTATCGGCCGGGTCCGACAGTCCGGTGATCTCGACGGGTCGGG
The DNA here is from genome assembly GCF_044759945.1 of Amycolatopsis sp. NPDC098790. Classification (NCBI taxonomy): domain Bacteria; kingdom Bacillati; phylum Actinomycetota; class Actinomycetes; order Pseudonocardiales; family Pseudonocardiaceae; genus Amycolatopsis; species Amycolatopsis sp. NPDC098790. Next base: position 544,852 of record NZ_JBIWAI010000001.1, on the reverse strand, counting down.
CCCGCTGTTGTTCCACAACCGGCGGGGCCTGTGCACAACTGGCGGCACCGACCGCGCACCGGCCCGAAACCGTCGGTCCCCGCCACTAAACTGGAACCCGGGGGCCGGAGGCGTCACCCCTCCGGAGTAGGCGGCCGTTCCAGCAACCGCGACAACACCACCGTCGACACCGTCCGGTCCACGATCTCCAACCCCCGCAACCGCTCCAACGCCGTCTCGAGATGGTGGATGTCCGCCGCCCGCAAATGGACGATCGCGTCTGCCGCGCCCGACACCGTGTACGCCGCCACCACCTCCGGCAGCGGCTCCAACCGCGCCCGGATCCGGGCCGGCGTGATGTTGCCTTGGCACGTGACCTCGACGAACGCCTCCGTTCCCCACCCCAGCGCCTCCGGGTCGACCACCGCCGTGAAGCCCCTCAGGATGCCCGTTTCCAGCAGCCGGTCCACCCGCCGCTTGACCGCCGGGGCCGACAGGCCGACCACCTTGCCGATCTCCGCGTAGCTGCTGCGCGCGTTCGCCACGAGGCACGAAACGATTCGCTGGTCGATGGTGTTCACACGCAACAGATAGCACAGATATGCGCAGCGAACAGCGATTGATTGCGAGATTAGGCGCCCCTTACCCTGCAACCATGCAGGAGATGCGCGTACCGACCACCCGTCGATACCTCATGTGTCCCCCACGCCACTTCGCGGTGGACTACGTGATCAACCCCTGGATGGACCCGACCCAGCCGGTCAGCGCCGAAACCGCCGTGGCGCAGTGGACCGAGCTGCGCGACACCTACCGCCGCCTCGGCCACACCGTCGAGGAGATCGACGCCCAGCCCGGGCTGCCCGACATGGTCTTCGCCGCCAACTCCGGCACCGTCGTCGACGGCCGCGTCCTCGGCTCGCGGTTCCGCGCGCCGCAGCGGGCCGCCGAGGCCGAGCACTTCCGCCGCTGGTTCGTCGAACACGGCTACCGCGACATCACCATGCCCGAAAAGATCAACGAGGCCGAGGGCGACTTCGCCTGGACCGGCACCCTGCTGCTGGCCGGCACCGGCTTCCGCACCGACCCGGCCGCGCACGCCGAAGCCCAGGAAGTCCTCGGCGTCCCGGTCGTCTCGCTGCACCTGGTCGACCCGCGCTACTACCACCTCGACACGGCGCTGTTCGTCCTCGCCGAGGCGACGGACACCACGCGCGCGCAGATCGTCTACTACCCCGACGCCTTCTCGGCCGGCTCGCGCCGCGTGCTGGAGAGGCTGTTCCCGGACGCCGTGCTCGCGACGCGCGAAGACGCCGAGTGCTTCGGCCTGAACGGCGTGTCCGACGGCCGCAACGTCGTCCTCCCCGTCGAGGCCACCCGACTGGGTGAACTTCTCGCGGACCGCGGTTACGAGCCCGTCTACGTCGACATCTCCGAGCTGCGGAAAGCCGGCGGCGGCCCCAAGTGCTGCACGCTGGAAATCCGCAAAGGGTGAATACCGGCAAAACCTGTAACTCACCCGTTTGCCACCGCGATTAATCGAAGTAACAAATCGACTACTCGCGGTGGCAGGCGGTGGGAGTGGTGGCGGTGAACCTCGCGCTGCACGGGATCGGCCGGCCGGCTCGTCAGCTCGACCCCGGCGAGGACGAGCGCTGGGTGACGGTCGAGCAGTTCGAGCAGGTGCTCGAGGCCGTCGCCGACCGCGACGACGTCCACCTCACCTTCGACGACGGCAACGAGTCCGACGTCGAGATCGCGCTGCCGCGGCTCGTCGACCGCGGGCTGACGGCGGAGTTCTTCCCGCTCGCCGGCCGCCTCGGGCAGCGCGGCTACCTCGACCGCGACGGGCTGCGCGAACTCGCGCGCGCCGGCATGGAGATCGGCTCGCACGGCTGGGAGCCGCGCGACTGGCGGCGCCTCGACGACCGCCAGGCGAGCCGCGAGCTGACCGACGCCCCGAAGCTCCTCGGCGACCTGTGCGGCCGCCCGGTCCGGCGGTACTCGCTGCCGTTCGGCGCGTACGACCGCCGCGTGCTGACGCGGTTGCGGGAGGCGGGCGCGACGCGCGTCTACACGACCGGCGGCGGCGCGGCGAGCCGCGACGGCTGGCTGCAGGCGCGCACCGAGCTGCGTCACGACCTCGACGGCGAGACGCTCGACGGCGTGCTCGCGGCCGGGCGCCGGCGGGGGAGCTGGCCGGGCCGGCTGTTCCGCCGGGGCTGACCCCGGACCGCTTCCCGGTGATCGGCACAGGCGTTTCCGCGCCCGCGTCCGGTGAGCAGCGTTTTCGTCAAGACCGGCCGCATGATGGGAAATTCCCGCACCGCACCCTCTTGTCCAGACCACTTCGCGGGTGCATCCTGGTCGCCTCGCCGCCGTAAGGAAAGTTTCCTAACTAAAGGGAGCACCAGGAATGCGGAAACTGATCCTGCTCGCGACCATGGCACTCGCCGCGGCCGTCATGCCCTCGGCCCTCGCGTCGGCGGCACCGGCCCCCGCCGCGGCTCCGGCGACCACCGCGGCCGCCCCGACCGCGGCCCAGCTGCTCGCGAAGACGAACAGCTGCAAGCAGATCTCCAACGGCAAGTACAAGACCGACGAAGACGTCTCCGGCAAGACCGTCGCCGTCTGCGACGCGAACGGCGCGGTCTTCTGGAAGGCCGACATGGACATCGACTGCGACGGCCAGCGCAGCACGCAGTGCAACGAGGACACCGACTGCTGCTACCAGGACGACACGGCGTTCCACCAGTCCGACGGCAAGCCGCTCAACGCCGCGAAGCTGCCTTACATCGTCGTGCCGAGCTCGAGCAGCATCTGGAAGTACAGCTCGTCGCAGCTGAAGGGCGGCGGCTCCTGCGCGGTGATCTACAACGGCAAGGTCGAGTACGCGGTCATCGGCGACACCGGCCCGTCGCAGATCATCGGCGAAGCCTCGTACGCGACGGCGAAGGACCTCGGCATCAACCCGGACCCGTCCAACGGCGGCACCGACTCCGGCGTCACGTACATCTGCTTCAAGAACTCGACGGTCTCGCCGATCGAGAACCACGCGAACGCGGTGAGCAAGGGCCAGAGCCTGGCCACCACGTTCGTGAACAACAACTGAACGAGCACGCCGGGGCCGATCCGTTCAAGACGCGGATCGGCCCCGGCTGCTGTGCTGGGAAGCATGAGCAAGGAACTGCTGAAACTGGCCAACATCGGCCCCGCGATGGTTCGCGACTTCGCGCGCCTCGGCATCACCGAGCCGGACCAGCTGGCCGGCCGCGACGCCCTCGAGCTGTACGAACGGCTCTGCGAGACCGACGGCGTCCGGCACGACCCCTGCGTCCTCGACACGTTCATGTCGGCCGTCGACCAAGCCGACGGCGCTCCGCCGCGGCCGTGGTGGACCTACACGCCCGAACGGAAACGCCTTCTCGGGACCCGCTGACGACAACCGCGGCGACCGCGTTGATCACCCACTGCAAGATGCAATTCGAGACCCGATTTTTACGCGAAAACCGTTACGCCTAACGGCCGTCTCACGCTTTACCCCGTTCGCTGCCCCGCCGGTAACGATCCAGGGGGCGCCGCCGACCAACTTGAGGGTCGCGCGGAATAGCGGAGGTTTTGGCGTGAAGATCAGTGTCTTCGGGCTCGGTTACGTCGGCTGTGTCTCCGCCGCGTGCCTGGCGGGGCAAGGGCACCGGGTGGTCGGCGTGGACGTCAACCCGGTCAAGATCGACCTCATCACCCAGGGCAGGGCCCCGGTGGTCGAGGAGCGGATCGGCGAGCTGACCGCCGAAGTCGTCGCGAGCGGCGCGCTGAGAGCCACGACCGACGTCGCGGAAGCCGTCGCCGACAGCGAAATCTCGCTGGTCTGCGTCGGCACGCCGTCGGCGCCGAACGGCAGCCTCTCGACCGTCTACCTCGAGCGCGTCGCCGAGGAGATCGGCGAGGCCATCGCGAAGAAGAGCGAGCGGCACACCGTCGTCTTCCGCAGCACGATGCTGCCCGGAACCTGCCTGGACCTGCTGATCCCGATCCTGGAGAAGTCGTCGGGCCGCACGGCCGGCGTCGACTTCGGCGTCGCGGTGAACCCCGAGTTCCTGCGCGAGGGCACCAGCGTCCGCGACTTCTTCGACCCGCCGAAGACCGTGATCGGCGAGATCGACACCGCCAGCGGGGACGCCGTCGCCGGGCTGTACGAGGGGCTGCCCGGCCCGGTGTTCCGCGTCCCGATCCCGGTCGCGGAGATGACGAAGTACGCCGACAACTCCTTCCACGGCTTGAAAATCGGCTTCGCGAACGAGCTCGGCGCGGTCTGCCGCGCGCTCGGGCTCGACTCGCACCAGGTGATCGACGTCTTCCTCGCCGACACCAAGCTCAACATCAGCCCCGCCTACCTCAAGCCCGGCTTCGCGTTCGGTGGCTCGTGCCTGCCGAAGGACCTGCGCGGGCTGGTCTACGCCGCGCACCGCGCCGACGTCAGCGTGCCGATCCTGTCGCACGTGCTCGCGTCCAACGCCGACCACCTGCAGCGCGCGTTCGACCTGGTCGCGCGCACCGGCAAGCGCAAGGTCGGGCTGTTCGGCCTCTCCTTCAAGCCGGGCACCGACGACCTGCGCGAGTCACCGCTGGTGGAGCTGGCCGAGAAGCTGCTCGGCAAGGGCTACGACCTCAAGATCTACGACGCCAACGTCAGCCTCTCGCGGCTGATGGGCGCCAACCGCGAGTACATCGAGGGGCGCCTGCCGCACCTCGGCCAGCTGCTCGCCGGGTCCGTCGAAGAAGTGATGGACCACGCCGACGTGCTGCTCGTCGGCACCAAGGACCCGGACGTCCTGGCGGCGCTGCCGCACGGCGGCGACCGGGAGATCGTCGACCTCGTCCGCCTGCCCGACGCCGCCGAGCGTCGCCTTGAAGAGGGATATGCCGGCCTTGCCTGGTAAAGCGCTCATCCTCGTAGAGAACCTTTCCGTCCCCTTCGACCGGCGGGTGTGGCAGGAGTCCACGACCCTGCGCGACGCCGGGTGGGAAGTCCACGTGATCTGCCCGCAGGGCACGAAGCGCGACACCGAGGCCGAAGCCGTCGTCGACGGCGTCCACATCCACCGCTACCCGCTGAAGGCGGCGACCGGCGGCCCCGCGGGCTACCTGCAGGAGTACGGCAGCGCGCTGTGGCACACGCTGCGGCTGGCCCGCAAGGTCGGGCCGGTCGACGTCGTGCACGCCTGCAACCCGCCGGACCTGCTGTACCTGGTCGCGAAGGTGCTCAAGCGCCAGGGCGCCCGGTTCATCTTCGACCAGCACGACCTGTGCCCGGAGCTGTACCTCTCGCGGTTCGACCGCGGGCAGGACCTGCTCTACCGCGGGGTCTGCGCGCTCGAACGCGCCACCTACCGCGCCGCCGACGTCGTGATCTCGACGAACGAGAGCTACAAGGAGGTCGCCCGGATCCGCGGCGGCAAGAAGCCCGAAGACGTCTTCGTGGTGCGCAGCGCCCCGGTCGTCGAGCGGTTCCACGAGGTGCCGGCCGAGCCCGAGCTGAAGAAGGGCAAGCCGCACCTGCTGGCCTACCTCGGCGTGATGGGCCCGCAGGACGGCGTCGACTACGCGTTGCGCGCGCTCGCGAAGCTGCGCGACGAGGTCGGGCGCACCGACTGGCACGCGGTGTTCGTCGGCTCCGGCGACGCCTTCGACGACATGGTCGCCCTCTCGGCGAAGCTCGGGCTGGCCAACCAGGTCGAGTTCACCGGCCGGATCTCCGACGAGGACCTGGTCCGCTACCTCTCCACCGCCGACGTCTGCCTGTCCCCTGACCCGCTCAACCCGCTCAACGACGTCTCCACGATGAACAAGGTCATGGAGTACATGGCGATGAGCAAGCCGATCGTCTCGTTCGAACTGCGCGAAGCGCGCGTTTCGGCCGGCGACGCGGCGGTCTACGCCCCGGCGAACGACGAGTCGGCGTTCGCGAAGCTCGTTTCGCAGCTGCTCGACGACCCGGAGGAGCGGGTTCGCATGGGCAAGCTGGGCCAGGCCCGGGTCGCCGGCACCCTCTCGTGGGAGAACTCAGCGAAGAACCTGCTGGCCGCGTATGAGCACGCTGTGAAGTCCTGATCGCCGTTAGGTCAAGAACTCACCGGACGTGTAACCAATGCTCCCGGTCCGACGACGGTTCGGGTAACCGGCCGATCAACTGAGATCCGTTCGGCGTACCCGGCTCAGGAATGGAGATACCGCCGTTGACTGACGACACGGTGCGCCTGGCCCTGGTCGGGCAGGTTCTGAAACGGCGATGGCGGCTGCTGGCCGCCCTCGCCGTCCTGGGCGCGGCCGTCGGCGCCGGCGCCTCGGTGCTGTTCTCGCCCGGCTACCAGACCTCCTCGAGCGTGCTGCTGCAGGGACCGCGTCAGGCGGACGAGCTGCTGACGCAGGCCGAGGTCGCGACCAGCTCGGTCGTCCTCGACCGCGCCGCCGCGCAGCTGGCCTGGCAGCCGAGCGGCGCCGACCTGAAGAAGCAGGTCACCGCGTCCGTCGCGAACGGCAACGTCGTGACGATCACCGTCTCGGCCGACACCGCCGAGCACGCCCAGCAGCTCGCCGACCAGGTCGCGCAGCAGTTCGTCAAGTACTCCGGGCAGCTGGCCAGCAACTCCGCCGACGCGTCGGTGCAGCTGGCTCAGGAGCAGCGCGAGACGCTGCGCAACCAGGTCAAGCTGACCACCGAGAAGATCAGCGACATCGCCAAGGGCGTCGGCGGCGACCTGACCGTCGAGAGCGTCCAGGTCCGCACCCAGCTGGAAGGCCTGCGGACGTCGCTGGAGCAGGCGATCAACGACCTCAACCAGGCCGACCTCGCGACCGGCATCGGCAACACCGTCGTGCTCGGGCCGTCCGAGCGCCCGACCGGGCCGGCCGCGCCGACGCTGGTGCAGCTGGTCGCCGGCGGTGCGGTGCTGTTCTTCCTCGCCGGCGTGATCGGCCACCTCTTCACCGCCCGCGCGGACCGGCGGCTGCGCGGCGAGCCGGAGATCGCTTCGGCGCTCGGCTCGCCGATCCTCGCCGGCGTCGACGTCACGACGCCGCAGGGCGACCGCCTCCCGGCGACCGGCCTCCTCGGCCAGGTGCGGCGGCTGCTCGGCAGCGACCGGCCGTGGGTGCTGCCGCCGGTCGCGACGTCGGCCGACGAGGTCAACCGCGACATCCGCTACCGCCGCGTGCTGGCCCGGCTGGCCACCGGCCCCGCCGACGTCCTGCTGCTCGTGGCCGACGACGACGAGACGGGCAAGCTGGCCGCCGGTCAGCTCGCCGAGCTGGCCGACCGGCTGTCCCTGCCGCTGCGGATCTTCGAGTTCACCGCCGGGCGGCCGACGGTGCCGGACGCCGGCCCCGGCTCCGGTGTCCTGGTGGTGCTCAGCGCCGGCTCCCGCACCGCGTGGGAGCTCGTCCGGCTCGCCGAGGCCTGCGCCGACGCCGGCCAGGAGGTCGTCGGCGCGGTTCTCACCCACCCCGTCAGGCCCGCGGAGCCGGCGGAACCCGAACCCGCGGCGGAAGCCCCCGAGAAAGCCCTGGCAGGTTCGGCGTGAGCACTTCTCCGGAAACGGCGCCGCTGGTCGACCTCCAGCGCCTCTTCGTCGCCATCCGCCGTCGCAAGCGGTTGTGGCTGGCCACGGCGTTGCTCGGGCTGATCGCCGGCGCCGCGGTGGCGGTCGTGCTGCCCGCGCCGCCGACCGCGGTCACCAAGGTGATCGTCGTCCACCAGGACGACTCGCCGACCGACAGCGGCACGCTCATGCGCACCGACGTCGCCGTGCTGTCGACGACCCAGATCGCCGAAGGCGCGCTGAAGAAGCTGGGCAGCACCGAGTCGGCCGAAGAGTTCATGAAGAACTACGCCGGGCTCGGCCTGACCAACAACGTCATGCAGATCACCGTCAAGGCCAAGAGCAACGAAGAGGCCGTGGCGCAGGCGCAGGCGCTGGCCGACGTGTTCATCGCCGACCACGTCCGGCGCAGCCAGGCCGCCGCGGCCGCGCAGTCGAAGGCCATCCTCGACCAGCGCAAGAACGCCCAGGACGAGCTGACCAAGGTCGACCAGCAGATCGCCGACGAGACCGGCAAGGGCCGCAACGCCAACGCCAGCACCCTCGAAGGCCTCTACGGGCGCCGCGCGGCGCTCGCGTCGCAGATCTCCGATTTCGACTCCCGCGCCCAGCAGGCCGGCATCGGCAGCCCGCAGGTCGCCGCGGGCACCCAGATCGTCGACGCCCCGCGCGCGCTGCCCAAGGCGTTCCTCAAGACCACCGCGACCAACGCCGGCATCGGCTTCGCGCTCGGCCTGGCCCTGGGGATCGCGTTCGCCGCCATCGGCGCGGTCTCGCGCGACCGGCCGGTGCTGCGCCGCGAGATCTCCACGCACCTCGGCGCGTCCGTGCTCGCCCAGCTGCCGTCGAAGCCGCGCGGCCCGGCGCGGCTGTGGCGGCGCTCCCGCGCGGTGTCCGAACGCAAGCGCGTCGCCACGACGCTGGTACGCGCGATCAAGAAGGACCAGCCGCAGGTGTCGCTGCTGGAGCTCGGCGCACCGAAGGTCGCCGCCGCGCTCGCCGTCGACATCGCCGAGGAGCTCGACGGCTCCGCGAGCGTCGTCGACGACCTGCCGAAGGAGGACGTCCGCAAGCTCGTCGCCGAGACGAAGAGCGAGGTCGCCGTGGTCGGCGCGGGCGACCCCGAGGCCGCGCCGGACGAACGCCGCATCGGCGTCGGCACGGTGTCGCCGGGCACGGCGTGGACCGACCTGACGCACCTCGGCCAGGAGACCGTGCTGGTCGTCAAGGCCGGGCACGCGAACACGCTGTGGCTGCACACGGTGGCCCGGCAGCTCGCCGACCAGCAGATCCCGATCGTCGGCGTGGTGCTGGTCGACCCGGATCCGCGCGACAAGTCAGACGGCACGCTGTGGGACGGCCTGCACACGGCCCTGCGCGGCCGGGCGAAGGCGGCGCCGTCGGTGCACCGCGTCTCGGTCGTCGAGCACGAGGACCGCATCGACGAACTGGCCGCCCGGATCGCCGAGCGCGTCGCGGTGGTCGAGCCGCCGACGCGGCGGATCGCGCCGGTCCGGCCGGTCGCCCCGCCGCCGGCCAAGCCGCCACTGCCGGAGCCGGGGAAGGTCAGCGTGCCGGACCACCTGGACGCGCCGACGAAGAAGTTCGCCCCGGTCAAGCCGCCGAAGCGGCCGACGCCGTTCAAGCGCGACCACGGCGAACCGACGCACAAAGGCGAGTTGAATGCCGGACTCGAGTCCGAGAAGAGCGCGGAAGTTTCTTGACTCCCGCGCGCCGCGAATGAAGGGGACCCACTCGAGATGTGCGGCATCGCAGGCACCTACCTCTGGCCGGACGGCGGGCCGCTCACCGACCGGCTGACCAAGACGCTGGCCCACCGCGGCCCGGACGGCTCCGGCCGCTACGACCACACCGTCGGCGCCGGCTCCGTCCACTTGGGACACCGGCGGCTCTCGATCGTCGACCTGACCGAGACCGGCGCCCAGCCGATGGCCCTCGACGGCCTGGCGCTGAGCTACAACGGCGAGCTGTACAACGCGCCCGAGCTGCGGGCCGAGTTGTCCGCGGCCGGCGTCCGCTTCCGCGGGACGTCCGACACCGAGGTGCTGCTGCAGGCGTGGCGGCGCTGGGGCACCGACTGCCTGCCCAAGCTGCGCGGGATGTTCGCCTTCGCCCTGTTCGAGGAGGGCACCGGCGAGCTGTTCCTGGTCCGCGACCAGCTGGGCATCAAGCCGCTGTTCTTCGTCCAGCGGAACGGCGGGGTCGCGTTCGCGTCCGAGCTGAAAGCGCTGGCCGGTGAGCTCGGCGGGTCGCTGCAGGTCGACAACGCGGCGCTGATCGCGTCGCTGCTCTACTACTGGGTGCCCGACAGCCGGTGCGCCTACCAGGGCGCGGAGAAGCTGCCGCCGGGCACGTGGTTGCGTTGCCGCCCGGACGGCCAGGTCGACCGCGGCCGGTTCTGGTCGCTGCGCGAGGTCGCCGAGGAGGGCGCGGCCTTCGACGGCGACGTCGACCTGCACGCCGTGATCGCCGAGTCGACCGCCAAGCACCTCATTTCGGACGTCCCGGTGGCGACGTTCCTCTCGGGTGGCCTGGATTCCAGCTACCTGACGGCGCTGGCCGCGCGTTCGCAGCCGGGGATTTCGGCCTACACCATCGGGTTCCGCGCCGAGGACGCGAAGTTCGAGGCGATGCCGGACGACCTGCGCTATGCGCGGATCGTGGCGGAGAAGTTCGGCGTCGACCTGCACGAGATCGAGATCGCGCCGCAGGTCCTGGACCTGCTGCCGAAGATGACCTACCACCTCGACGAGCCGATCGGCGACCCGGCGGCGATCAACTCGTTCCTCATTTGTTCGGCCGCACGCGAGGCCGGCGTCAAGGTGATGCTGTCCGGGATGGGCGCCGACGAGCTGTTCGCCGGCTACCGCAAGCACCTCGCGAACCTGATCGCACTGCGGTATCACAAGGTCCCGAGTGCGGTCCGGCGGCCGGTGGAGTCCATTGTGGACCGCTTGCCGGTGGCGTCGGCGAAGCGCGGGTACCGGTCGGTGCGGTTCGCCAAGCGGTTCCTGTCCTTCGCGGGCCTGCCCGAGGAGACGGCGTTCCGGCGCAGCTACACGATGTACGACCGCGCGGAGCTGCTGTCGCTGGTGAACCCGGACTTGGCTTCTTCCGTGGACGACGTCCTGACCGAGCACGCGGACACGTACAACGACCAGGCGCTGGACGACTTCGTCAACCGCATGTGCCTGGCCGACTCGCGGATGTTCCTGCCCGGGCTGAACCTGACCTACACCGACCGGTCGACGATGGCGGCGTCCACCGAGGTGCGGACGCCGTTCGTCGACGTCGAGGTCGTGCGCGCGGCGTTCAAGATCCCGGGGAACAAGAAGATCGTCGGCCGCGCCGGGAAGATGGCGCTGAAGAAGGCGGCCGAGAACATCCTGCCCGGCGAGATCGTGCACCGGCCGAAGGGCCTGTTCAGCGCGCCGCTGCGGGCGTGGATGAGCCGCGACCTGGCGCCGCTGGTGCGGGAAGTCGTCAACGACGGTGTGCTCGTTTCCTCCGGTCTTCTGCAGCGCGAGGCGTTGCAGCGCATGGTCGCCGAGGACGCCGCCGGTCAGGAAGACCGCGGCAAGCACCTCTGGCACGTCTTGACCCTTGAGTACTGGTACCGGAACGCGATGTCTGGAGCGGGAGCGAAGTGAAGCAGGTAGTCCAGAACTACAAGAGCGGTGAGCTGGCGCTCCTCGAGGTCCCCGAGCCCGCCTGCAAGCCGGGTGGCGTGCTGGTGCGGACGGTGTACTCGCTGATCTCGACCGGCACCGAGATGATGAAGGTGTCCGAGGCCAGCCTGTCCCTGGTGGGCAAGGCGAAGGCCCGGCCCGACCAGGTGGCGAAGGTGATGCAGAGCGTCGCCACGAACGGCCTGTCGGCGACGTACCGCACGGTGACGTCCAAATTGGACTCCTACACCCCGCTCGGCTACTCGCTGTGCGGCATCGTCGAGCAGGTCGGCGACGGCATCACGGACGTCGCGGTCGGCGACCTGGTGGCCTGCGCGGGCAACGAGCACGCGCTGCACTCCGAGCTGAACTGGGTGCCCAAGAACCTCTACTCGCGCGTCCCGAACGGCGTCGACCCGCGGCACGCGGCGTTCGGCACGGTCGGGTCGATCGCGATGCAGGGCGTCCGCCGCGGCGAGCCGCAGATCGGCGACGTCGCCCTGGTGATCGGGCTCGGCCTGATCGGCCAGCTGGTCGTCCAGCTGCTGACGTCGTCCGGCGTGCGCGTGGTCGGCGTCGACCCGGACCCGGAACGCTGCAAGCTCGCCGAGAGCCTCGGCGCGCTGACCTGCGCGCACCCGGCGTCCGGCATCGTCGACACGGCGGTGGACGAGCTGACCCACGGCGCGGGCGTCGACCAGACGTACCTGGCGGCCGGCGGCAACACGAACGACCCGGTGGAGCTGGCCGCGAAGCTGTCGCGCGACCGCGGCCGCGTCATCGACATCGGCAAGTGCAAGCTCGACCTGCCGTGGAATGCCTACTACGAGAAGGAACTGGACGTCCGGTTCTCGCGGTCGTACGGGCCGGGCCGCTACGACCCGTCGTACGAGCTGGAGGGGCGGGACTACCCGATCGGCCAGGTCCGCTGGACCGAGCGTCGCAACCTCGAGTGCGTCCTGGACCTGATCGCGCGTGATCGCTTGGACGTCGAGCCGCTGATCACGCACGTGTCGGACTTCTCTGACGCGGTTTCGACGTACCAGTCGCTGAACGAGGGCGCGTTGAAGGCGGTGGCGGTGCTGTTCCGCTACCCGGACGCGGTCGCCCGGACGGAGCCGGTGGTCACGTCGGCGCGGGTCGGGGTGGCATCGTCTCCGGTGGCCGCGTTGCCGGCGGGACAGCCGGTGCGCTTGGGCTTCATCGGCGCGGGCAACTACGCGTCGTCGATGCTGCTGCCGCACCTGGTCGAGCGCGCGGACGTGCAGCTGAAGCACGTCGCGACGACGTCGGCTTTGTCGGGCGCCAACGCTCGCCGCAAGTTCGGCTTCGCTTCGGCGTCGACGGACATCGACAACGTGCTGGGCGACTCCTCGATCGACGCGGTGTTCGTGGTGACGCGGCACAGCTCGCACGCGGAGCTGACGCGCCAGGCGTTGCTGGCGGGCAAGACGGTGTTCGTCGAGAAGCCGCTGGCGTTGTCGCCTTCGGAGCTGCAGAAGGTCCTGGACGCGATCGAGGAGTCGGGCAACGACCGCCTGCAGGTCGGCTTCAACCGCCGGTTCGCGCCGCTGCTGCACGAGGCCCGCGACCAGTTCGGCCCGCGCGTAGGCCCGGCGACGGTCCGCTACCTGGTCAACGCGGGCCGTCTCGACCACGGCAGCTGGTACAACCAGACGGACTCGGAAGGCTCCCGCTTCGCGGGCGAAGGCGGGCACTTCATCGACACGGTGAGCTGGCTCTTGGACGCGGACCCGGTGTCGGTGTTCGCGACGGGAGACCTCCAGGTGACGCTGGGCTACCCGGACGGCTCGACGGCGGTGATCACGTACGCGGAGACGGGCTCATCGGGCTTCCCGAAGGAAACGTTGGACCTGACGGCGGACGGCAAGGTCCTGAAGTTCGACGACTTCGTGCGCGCCTCGGTGTACTCGCGCAAGAAGTGGGCGAGCTCGCGGATTCCGAAGGGGCGTGACAAGGGGCAGGCCGCGGAGGTGAACGCGTTCCTGGAGGCAGTGCGGACGGGCGCGCCGATGCCGATTTCGGTGGCTTCGCTGGCGGCGACGACGTTGGCGACGTTGGCGGCGCAGACGAGCGTCGCCAACGCGGCTCCGGTGCGGATCGAGCTGCCGACGAAGACGGGCGCGCCGGCATGAGAAGCCTCGCCCCTAGCGGGCTGAAGGTGCTGCGCCCGGCCACGCCGAGCGCAGCATCGCTCCGGCGGCCGCTGCAGCGGCCGCCGGGTCTGGGCCTGCCGGGCACCGCGCCGGTCCAGCGGAACCTGCCGTGTTCGGCCATGCCGAGCGCCGCCTCGGCGGGCTCGGGTCCGCTGGGCGCCGCGTCGGTTCGGCGGAACCTGCCGTGTTCGGCCATGCCGAGCGCCGCCTCGGCGGGCTCGGGTCCGCTGGGCGCCGCGTCGGTTCGGCGGGACCTGCTGTCCTCGTCCCTGGCGAGTGTCGCCTCGGCGGGCTCGGGTCCGCTGGGCGCCGCGTCGGTTCGGCGGGATCTGGTGTCCTCGTCCTTGCCGAGCGCCGCCGCGGTTCGGCCGGCGCTGCTGCCGAAGGCAGGTGCTCGGCCATGATGGGTCCCGGCTGGTACCTGCGCCGTCTCTCCAGGATGGGGCCGGCGGAGGTCGTCGGCCGTGCTCGGCATGCCGTTGTTCAGCGGCAGTGGCGGACCGCGCTGCCGACCGCTCCCGACTGGCCGTCGCACCCGCGCTTCACCGCCGTGCTCCCCTCCGGCGCGCTCGACAACGTGTCCGGCGAGGGCGTCAAACGCCTGCTGGCCACCGCCGACGAGCTGCTCGCCGGCCGCGGCGAGTACTTCGGCGTAGTCCGAGACGACATGGTCGCGCCGGACTGGTTCGTCGATCCGAAAACCGGCCGCAGCGCACCCTCGGCGCCGTATGCCTTCGACGTGCCCTACCGGTCGGAAGACACCGTCGGCGACATCAAGCAGATCTGGGAGCCGTCGCGCCACCAGCACCTCACCGTGCTGGCCGCGGCGTACGCCCTCACCGGGTCCTCGGCCTACGCCGACCGCGTGGCCGAACACCTGCGCTCGTGGTGGGCGGAGAACCCGCCGTTGCGCGGCCCGCACTGGATCAGCGGCATCGAGCTGGGCATCCGGCTCCTGTCCTGGGTCTGGACCCGCCGCCTCCTCGACGGCTGGGACGGTGTCGCGGACCTGTTCGAGGACAACCCCGACTTCCACCTCCAGCTGTGGCACCACCAGAACTGGCTGGCGACCCTGCGCAGCCACGGCTCGTCGGCCAACAACCACGTCATCGCCGAGGACGCCGGCCTGCTCGCTGCCGCCTGCGCGTTCGGCTGGTTCCCGGAGTCTGCGGGCTGGCGCACCGAGGCGATGCGCTCGCTGGACGTCCAGCTCGCCCGCAACACGTTCCCCTCGGGACTGAACGCCGAACTGGCGTCCGAATACCACGGCCTGGTGCTGGAACTCGGCCTCGCCGCGGCGGTGGAAGCCGACGCGGCCGGCACGCCGGTGCCGGACTCGACGTGGGACGTCCTGCTCCGGATGACCGATGCTCTCGCGTCCATTGTGGACAACAAGTTCCGCCCGCCGCGGCAGGGCGACGCCGACGACGGCTTCGGCCTGATCGTCGACGGCACCGAGACCGACCGCTGGGCGTCGCTGCTCGCGACCGGCGAGGCGCTGTTCGGCCGCCTGGAATGGTGGCCGCGGGTGCCGGGCGACGACGTCCGCACGCCGCTGCTGGCCGCTCTCGTGTCCCGGACACCTCGCGTTTCGGGCGTCCGGCCCGGCCGGCGGCCCGCGCACCTGCGGGACGCGGGCATGACGATCCTGCGGTCGGGCCGCGTCTGGGCCCGCTGCGACGGCGGGCCGCACGGCTTCCTCTCGATCGCCGCGCACGCCCACGCCGACGCGCTGGCGGTCGAGGTCCGCCACGACGGCGTCGACGTCCTCGCCGACCCGGGCACCTTCTGCTACCACGGCGAGCCGCGGTGGCGGTCGTACTTCCGCTCGACGCTCGGCCACAACACCCTTGAACTGGACGGGACCGACCAGTCGGTGTCCGGCGGCCCGTTCCTGTGGACGCGGCACGCGGTCACGAAGGTGCTGGCCGTCGAGACCCCGCCGGACGGCCCCTCCCGCTGGACGGCGGCCCACGACGGCTACGCGCCCGCGGTCCACCGCCGCACGGTCGAGCTCGACGGCGACCTGCTGAAGATCGTCGACGAAGTGCTCGGCGACACCCGCCCGGCCGCGCGCCTGGCGTTCCACCTCGGCCCGGCGATCACCGCGCGGCTCGAGGGGAACGTTGCCCACCTGCGCTGGCAGGGCACCGCAACGGGTTCCGTGGCCCCGGTGCACACCGCGGTCGTGGAACTGCCCGCCGAGTTGTCGTGGACCGCTCACCGCGGTGAGATCGAGCCACCCCTCGGCTGGTACTCCGCGGGCTTCGGCCGCAAGGATCCTTCGACCACCCTCGTCGGCTCCGGCAGCCCCAGACACCTCACCACCCTGCTCCGCTTCAGTTAGGACCCGCCCGTGACAGCCCGCCGACTCCGACTCCGCCGTGCCGCACCGCTGCTCGGCATCCTCCTCACGGTCGCGGCGTGCTCGAGCGGACCCGACACCGAAGGCCCGGCGCAGGCGACCCCGGTTCCCAGCGGGTCGGTCGCGGCGGTCTGCGACAAGGAGCCGGCCGGGCCGGCCGCGGCGCCGGCCGGTGCGGTCGTCGTCGACCCGGCCGTGCCGGGCGACCTCGCCACGAAGACGCGGGCGGCCGGCCCGGGCACGACGTTCTGGCTCAAGCCGGGCAAGCACATCCTCGGCGACGACAAGTACGACCAGGTGACCCCGAAGGACGGCGACGTCTACATCGGCGCCCCCGGTGCGGTCGTCGATGGCCGCAAGATCAACCAGTACGCGTTCACCGGCCACGGCACCAACGTCAAGCTCACCTACCTCACCGTCCAGGGCTTCGCCGCGCCCCGCGACGAAGGTGTCGTCAACCACGACTCCGGCGACGGCTGGGTGATCGAGCACTCGACCATCCAGGACAACGACGGCGCCGGCCTGATGGCGGGCGCGCGCCAGCAGGTGCGCGGCAACTGCCTGCGCCGCAACGGCCAGTACGGGATGAACGCCTTCTCGGGCAACACGCCGATCACCGCGCTGGTCGTCGAGGGCAACGAGATCGCAGGCAACAACACCGGCGACTGGGAAGCGAAGATCGACGGCTGCGGCTGCACCGGCGGCGTCAAGTTCTGGGACGTCAACGGCGCCGACGTGCGCGGCAACTGGGTGCACGACAACCACGGCACCGGGCTGTGGGCCGACACGAACAACAACGACTTCCTCATCGAGGGCAACCTCATCGAGAACAACGACAGCGCCGCGCTCATCTACGAGATCAGCTACAACGCGGTCATCCGCGACAACACGATCCGCAAGAACAACTGGGTCGACGGCCGCCGCTACGCCGACAAGGGCGACAACTTCCCGACCCCGGCGATCTACATCTCCGAGTCCGGTGGCGAGCCGCGGATCAAGGCGCGGACGGCGAAGATCGAGATTTCCCGCAACTACCTGGAGAACAACTGGTCCGGGATCACGTTGTGGGAGAACGCCGACCGCTACTGCAACAGCCCGGCGAACACCTCCTCCGGCGACTGCACCCGCCTGGTCCCGGACGTCAAGACGTGCGCGGACCCGGCCATCGCGAACGGGCCGCTGCTGAGCGACTGCCGCTGGAAGACCCAGCACGTCGACATCCACGACAACAAGTTCGTCCTCGACCCGGCCGTGGTCGGCTGCCAGGCCTCGTGCGGGCGGATGGGCCTGCTGTCGAACTTCGGCAGCTACCCGGACTGGTCGCCGTACAAGGGTGACGTCGTCCAGGAGGCGATCACCTACAAGCAGGACAACCGCTGGCACGACAACAGCTACGCCGGCCCGTGGACGTTCATCGCGTACACCACCGACCGCGTCCTCGAGATCGGCGAGTGGGAAGGCTCGCCGTACTCGCAGGACACCGGCAGCACGTTCACCGCGCAGGGCGGGGGCTGACGTGGCGGCGCACACCGGCATCGCGGGCATCCGCGGCGAAGCCGCGGCCGAACCTGCCTCGGCGACCCCGAAGTGGGCGGGCCTGGCGTGGGCGCTGCTGATCCTCAACACGCTCGGCTCGACCGGCGCGAAGACGGTCATCCCGCTCCCGCGGTCGGTCAGCCAGCTGGTGACCATGGGTTCGCTGATGACGGCGTTCGTGATCGCGCTGGTGCTGAACAAGCACCT
The DNA here is from genome assembly GCF_044759945.1 of Amycolatopsis sp. NPDC098790. Classification (NCBI taxonomy): domain Bacteria; kingdom Bacillati; phylum Actinomycetota; class Actinomycetes; order Pseudonocardiales; family Pseudonocardiaceae; genus Amycolatopsis; species Amycolatopsis sp. NPDC098790. The sequence continues at coordinate 527,304 of NZ_JBIWAI010000001.1, read as the reverse complement.
GCGGATCCGGCCGAGCGCGTACCTGCTCCTCCTGACGTTGCTGCTGGGCTCGAGCGTCCTCGCCAGCATCGACCTGAAGGAGGGCGCCGGCGCGCTGTTCCGGTGCTTCCGGCTCACGGTGTTCGTCTCCACGCTCTGGCTGCTGACCCGCTGGTGGGACGGCGGGTTCAGCTTCGTCCGCTACCACATCCGCACCTACGCGATCGTGCTCGCGTCGGTGGCGATCGGTCTGGTGGTCTCGCCCGGCAACGCGATGCCGGAGGAGTACGGCGGTCGGCTCTCCGGTGCCGTGTGGCCGCTCACCCCGCCGCAGATCGGCCAGTACGCCGCGGTCATCTCCGGCCTGACGCTCCTCCTCTGGTTCGGGCGCCGCACGACGTGGCGCAGCGCGGTGTTCATCGTGGTGCCGGTGGTGGGCCTGCTGATGCTCACGCACACCCGCACGGCGACGCTCGGCCTGGTCGCCGGGCTGGCCGTGGCCTTCCTGTCGATGCTGCTCACCAGCGCCCGCGCCCGGAAGGTGTTCGCGTGGACGGTCGGCGTCGGCGGGGTCGCCGGCGTCGTGCTCGCGGGCGCGCTGCAGACGTGGTTCTTGCGCGGGCAGAGCGCGGACAACTTCTCCAGCCTGACCGGCCGCGCGAAGGTGTGGGACGCGCTGCTGGAGGCCCCGCGGACGACGTCGGAGTACATCTTCGGGGTCGGGCTGACGGACAAGTCCTACGACGGCCTGCCGATCGACAACAGCTGGCTCGCGATCTACCACGAGCAGGGCTTCGTCGGGATCGCGCTGGTGGCGGGGTTCCTCCTCACGTTGGTGGTGGTGGCCGTGCTGCGGCCGCCGTCGCTGGCTCGCGCGTGCGCGATCTTCCTGATCACCTACTGCGTTTCGGCCTCCTACACCGAAGCCGGCCTCGGCGACGCGTCGCCGTACCTGCTGCACCTGGCCGTGGCCGCGTCCCTGCTGGTCCGCGGCGCGCCGCAGTCCGACGAAGAAGCATTCATCCCGGCGAAGGGGACAGTCGCGTGAAGGTGCTCGTGGTGCACAACCGGTACCGGTCCGAGCAGCCGAGCGGCGAGAACAACGTCGTCGACGCCGAGGTGACGCTGCTCGCCGAGGGCGGGCACCAGGTGTCGCTGTTCGAGCGCCGCAGCGACGACATCGCCGCGATGTCGAAGGTCCGCAAGGTCGCGGTGCCGCTGACGGTGCCGTGGAATCCGGCAGTTCGCAAGGAACTCGCCGCCCGGCTGCGGGCCTCGCACCCGGACGTCGTGCACATCCACAACACGTTCCCGCTGCTGTCGCCGTCGGTCGTGGCGGCGTGCGCGGACGCGGGGGTGCCCGCGGTCGTGACGTTGCACAACTACGGGATGGTCTGCCCACCCGGCACGCTCCACCGCGACGGCCGCATCTGCACCGACTGCGTCGGCGGCGCACCGCTGCCGGCGGTCCAGCACGGCTGCTACCGCGGTTCGCGCGTGGCGACGCTCCCGATGGCGGCGAGCACGGCTGCGAACCGCCGCCGGTGGTGGACGGGCGTTTCGCGCTTCTTCTGCATTTCGGCGGCCCAACGTGACCTCCTGGTGTCGGCCGGGATGCCCGGCGAGCGGATGGCGGTGAAGCACAACTTCGTCACCGACCCCGGCGTCCGCCGCACCGGCGACGGCAAGCACGTGCTGTTCCTCGGCCGCGTCACCGAGGAGAAGGGGGTCGGCCTGCTGATGCGGGCGTGGGACCGCCTCGGCGGCGCCCTGGGTGTGCCGCTGGTCATCGCCGGCACCGGCCCGATGCAGGACGAAGTGGCGACGTGGGCGGCCGGCCGCGCGGACGTGTCGTACGTCGGCCTCCAGAACAAGGCGGAGTGCCGGGCCCTGACGGCCGACGCGGTGGCGGTGGTGGCACCGTCGACGTGGCTGGAGGCGTTCGGCCTGGTGGTGGTCGAAGCAATGGCGGCGGGAGTGCCCACGGTCGCGGCGGCCCACGGCGCGTTCCCGGAGCTGGTGGACGACGGGGTGACCGGCCTCCTGCACGCGCCGAACGACGAGGCATCGCTCGCGGACCGGCTGAGAGCGGTGACCGGCGACCGCAACGCCGAGATGGGCGACGCGGCCCGCGTCCGGTACGAGAAGGACTTCACGCCGGCGGTCGGGCTCGACCGGTTGATCGCCGGGTACGAGGCAGCGATCGAGGCGCACGGGTGAAGGAGCAGGTCCGCACGGCACCCGCGGCCTTGCCGGTCGTGCTGCGCGCCCCGCTGGCGATGACGGCCGCCTTGGCAACGGCGATCCTGGTGGCGCTCGGCATCCTCCACTTCCACGACTCGGGCCTGACCGGAATCGACGCGGCGGTGCTGCCGTCGATCGACGGAGTCCAGCCGCCGTGGCGGTACGTGGCGCTGGTGATCGACTTCGGTGGCGAGCCGGTGGGGTCGACGGTCCTGGTCGCGCTGCTCGCGGCGGTGTGTTTCCTGGTCCGCCGAGCCCGGACGGCTGTGTTGACGGTGCTGGGCGTGGTGGTCACGGTGGCCGTGACGACGCTGCTGAAGCCGATCGTGGGCCGCAAGATCCATGGCGAGTTCCTTTCGTATCCGAGCGGACACACGGCTTTGGCGACCGCGCTGGCGTTGGTGGTCGGGTTGCTGCTGGCCGACCGGTTGGGGCGGGTGGCCGCCGTGGTGTTGGTCTTGGCGCTGGCTCTGGTCGCGGGTTTGGCGATGGGGTGGGCCGAGGTAGCGCTGGGGGCGCACTACCCGACGGATGCGGTGGGTGGGTTTTGTGCCGCGTTGGCCGCGGTCCCGGCGACGGGATGGTTGGTGGACCGGGTGGCCGACCGCCTGTGATGCCAGGTCCCGCACGGGCACGACGGCTGCCGGGGGCGGATCGGTCGAGCATGGTGCCGGCGGGTTGACCGCTTCCTGAGGTCGCGCAGCTTCGCGCGCCGACGGGATCCGGCCCCGCCCGGCCCGGCTCGGGCTCGCCTGGCCTGGCCCGGCCCGGCTCGGGCTCGCCCGGCTTGGCTCGCCTGGCCCGCTCCGCCCGGCCCGGCTCGCCTGGCCTGGCTCGGCTCGCCTGGCTCGGCTCGGCCCGGCCCGGCTCGGCTCGGCCCGCCTGGCCTCGCTCCGCCCGGCCTGCCCTGCCCGGCCCTGCGGCGGCCCCGGCCGCCTGGCTCGGCTCGCCTGGCCCGGCTCGGCTCGGCTGGCTTGGCTTGGCTTGGCTCGGCTGGCTTGGCTCGGCTGGCTTGGCTCGGCTGGCTCGGCTCGGCTCGGCTCGCCCGGCTTGGCTCGCCTGGCTCGGCCCGGCTCGCCTGGCCTGGCCTGGCCCGGCCCGGCCCGGCTCGCGCGGCCCGGCCCGGCTCGGCTCGCTTGGCTTGGCTCGGCTCGCCTGGCCCCGCTCCGCCCGGCCTGCCCGGCCCTGCCCGGGCCCCGGCAGCCCGGCCCCGCTCGGCCCGGCCGGCCCCGGAAGGCGGTGCGCTCGCTACTCGGCCGGCTCCTGCGTGTCGGTCCGGGGCGGTCCTGTTCGTCGGTGGGGTGACCTACCCGCGAAGGAGAGACCCATGATCCCCGACCTGATCGCCGCCGAGCGGCGGGAACTGGCCGCGTTGCTTGATGACCTCTCGCCGGGCCAATGGGCGTCGCCGACTTTGTGTGACGGGTGGCGGGTTGCCGAAGTCGTTGCGCACGTGACCATGCCCTTCCGGTTTTCGACCGGGCGGTTCGTGCGCGAGATGGTGAAGTCCGGTGGGCGCTTCAACCGGATGGCCGACCGCCTGGCTCGCCAGGAGGCCGCCGAGCTGTCGCGGGACGAGCTGATCGCTTCGCTGCGGGACAACGCCGAGCACCCCTGGCAGCCGCCCGGTGGTGGGCCGGCGGGCGCGCTCAGCCACGACGTGATCCACGGCCTCGACATCACCACCGCCCTCGGGCTGGACCGGCGCGTGCCCTTGGAGCGGCTTGAGATCGTTCTCGGCGGGGTCAAGCCGAAGCAGGTCAAGTACTTCGGGACCGATTTGGCCGGCGTCTGCCTGCGTGCCGACGACCTCGACTGGTCGTACGGCACCGGGACTCCGGTCGCCGGCGCGGCCCAGGATCTGCTCCTGGTTCTCTGCAACCGGCGGCTGCCGGCCGGACGTCTTCGGGGCGAGTCGAGCGCGCGCTTCACCACGGTCTGAGTTCCTTTCGCAGCTGATCCATTGTGGACAGTCGATCCGCGCCGTACTGCAGCGCCTGCAATCCGGCGGCTCGCGCGGCCGAGACGTTCTCCGCGCGGTCGTCGATGAGGAGGATCCGGTCCGGCACCACGTCCAGGCGCCGGCACAGGATCGTGAACGCTTCCGGCGCCGGCTTGCGCACGCCGGTGTCGCCGCTGATGAACCAGTCGGTCAGGTACTCGCCGAGGCCGAACCGTTCGCGCAGGAGCTTCGACCACTCGCTGACGTCGTTGCTCAGGCAGCCGAGCCGCACTTCGGTGGCATCGAGTTCGGCGAGGAGCGCGACCACGCCTTCGGTCAGGCGGTGGTTCCGGCAGTACTCCTCGTCCGACGCGCCGGCCGCGCCGGACGTCGCCCAGAAGTCCGCGGAGGACATCTTGCCGAGGCTGCATTCCTGGTACAGCTGGGCGATTTCTTCGCGAAGCAGGACGCAGCCGTGACTGCGGAGGTAGGGGACGAGCAGCTCGCCGACGTCGTCGGCGGGTGAGTAGAGGACGCCCATCGCGTCGAACAGGACGACGTCGATCGCGTCGCGGTGGAGGGGTGCGGGGATGGCGGGCATGTCTCCGACGGTACCGAACACGCGTGCGAACGCCATCGCTGGAATGGGTGATGTGTGCGCTGTCCGAAATCCTCCGTTCGCGACTTTTCCCTTTGACCGCAAGGAAAAAAGCCATCGGTGGCGCCGGTCGCGGCGAAAAGTGTCGGACCCCCTCGGCAAGCTCGTGATCAGCAGCCGGCGATCCCGCCGTCGAACGAAGAACACTCGTCCTGCGAGTAGGGCCCCGCCCGCCAGCCCGCAGCGTCGACCGTCTTGGAGGTGTCATGCACGACGAAAGTCCACGGCCCGGCGTAGGAGTTGCCGTGCCACCGGTTGTCCTGCCGGAACGTGATCGCCTCTTCGACGACAGTTCCCTTGTAGGGCGACCAGTCCGGGAACGTCCCGTAGTTCGACAACAGGGCCATCCGCCCGCAGAAGCCGGTGCAGCCGACCCGCCCGGGATCGAACCGAAACGTGTTCCCGTGCACCTCCACGCGCTGGGTCTTCCAGCGGCAGTCGTCGTACGCCGGTGGTTTCTCGATCGTGCCCGCGACGCACGAAGACTTGGCCGCCACCTTGGTGCAGTAGCCGGTCGACGTGTTCGCCGGGCTGTTGCAGAAGCGGTCGGCGTTCTCCCACACCGTGATCCCGGCCCAGTTGTCCTCGAAGGTGTTCCCGCTGATGTCGATCGACGACGTCCGCGCCGGCACGCGCGGCTCGCCGCCCGACTCGGACAGGTACACCGTCGCCGCCGGGAAGTTGTCGCCGCGCGCCGCGAACGCGCGGCCCTGCACCACGGTGTTGCGGCGGAACGTGTTGCCGCGCAGCACGAGGTTGTAGCTGGTCTCGTAGAACAGCGCCTCGGCGTCGTTGGCCTCGAAGAGGTTGTCCTCGACGAGGAAGTCGTTGTTGTTCGTGTCGGCCCAGAGGCCGGCGCCGTGGTTGCCGTGCACCCAGTTGCCGGTGATGTCGGCGCCGTTCACGGCCCAGAACTTGGCGCCGCCGCTGCACCCGCAGCCCGGTACCTTGGCTTCCCAGTCGCCGGTGTTGTTGCCGGTGATTTCGTTGCCCTCGAGCACGAGCCCGGTGATGCCGTCGCCCGCCTGGTAGGCGTTCAGCCCGTACTGGCCGTTGTTCCGGAGGCAGGAGTGCCGGACGACCTGGCGCGCGCCGGCCATCAGGCCCGCGCCCGCGTTGTCCTCGATGGTCGTGTTCTCGATGAGCCAGCCGTCGCCGGAGTCGTGGTTCACCACGCCCTGGTCCTGGAGCGCGGTGAAGCCGCGGATGGTGAGCCCGTGGAGTTCGACGTCCCGGGCACGCTGGGTGAAGGCGGCCCGGTTGACGCCGCGGCCGTCGACGACCGCGCCCGGCGCGCCGAGGTAGACGTCACCGTCCTTCGGGGCGACCTGACCGAACTCGTCGGTGCCGAGGGTGTGGGTGCCGGGGCGGAGCCAGAACGTGGTGCCGGGCGGGTTCGCCGCCGTCTTGGCCGAGAGGTCTCCGTCGACGCCCGGATCGACGGAGACGGCCCCGGGAGGTGCTTCCTCGTGCTCCGCGGGCTGGTGGTCGCACACCGGCCCGGGCCCGTCGGTGGCCCGCGCGACCACCGGGCAGGCGACGGCGATCAGCAGCGAGCAAGCGGCGACGAGGACCGCGCGAGATCTGCCCATGGCAGGAAGTTACGCACGATCGGGCCGGAAAACAGTCACCCTGGAGTGTCCTCATCGGACCGGAAGAGTGAATCCGGCCCGCTCGGGCGGGGGACGGCGGCCGATGGTGGGTCGGGCTCGCCGGGGCGGGCGGTGGTCGCAGGTCCGTCGGAGCCGGGGAAGGCCTCCGACGGCGGACCCGCCGGCCGGCCGGGACGCGCTCCCCGGCCGGCCGGACGGTCAAGCGAACTTGCGGAACACCGGCTGCACCGGCCGGCCACCCATCCACGGTGTCGGGTCGTTGGCGTCGAGGGCCTTCCGGTACACCGTGCACGCCTGGGCGACCACGTCGATCGTCTTGTCGATGTCGGCCTCGGTGAGTGCCGCGCTGACCACGAAGGACGGTCCGAGCACCCCGCCGCCGATCAGCTCGCGCAGGAACAGCGTGCGGTACGGCTGGGACGGCTTGCCCTGCTCGTCGAGCGTGCCGAAGACCAGGTTGCTCGCGCGGCCGCGGACCACCACGTGGTCCTCCACGCCGATCCCGGCCGCCACCTCGCGGACGCCGGCGGCGAGCCGGTCGCCGAGGGCGTGCAGGCGGCCGATGACGTCTTCGTCGCGGTAGACGTCCATGACCGCCATCGCGGCCGCCAGCGAGTGCGTCTCCGCGCCGTGCGTGGTCGAGAGCAGGAACACCCGCTCGCGGTCGGTGCGCAGGCCGCCGAGCTCCATCAGCTCGCGCTTGCCCGCGAGCGCGGACACCGCGAAGCCGTTGCCGAGGGCCTTGCCGAACGTCGAGAGGTCGGGCGTCACTCCGTACAGGCCCTGGGCGCCGTGGGCCGACCAGCGGAAGCCGGTGATCATCTCGTCGAAGACCAGCACGACGCCGTGGCGGGCGGTGAGCTCGCGCAGTCCCTGGAGGTACCCCGGCGGGGGCTCCACCGCGGCCGCGGGCTCCAGGATCATGCACGCGATCTCGCCCTCGTGGCGCTGCAGCAGCTCCTCCGCGGCCTGCAGGTCGCCGTACGGGAAGGACACGACCGCTTCCGTCGTCTCGTCCGGGATGCCCGCGTTCATCGCCGTCGTGCCGATGAACCAGTCGTCGGTCGAGAAGAAGGCGTGGTCGGCGCACTTGGCGACGAGCCGGCGGCCGGTGGCCGCGCGGGCGAGCCGGACCGCGGCCGTCGTCGCGTCCGAGCCGTTCTTGGTGAACTTCACCATCTCGGCCGTCGGCACGTTCTCCAGGAACCGCTCGGCGGCCTCGGCCTCGATGATCGACGGGCGGATGAAGTTGCTGCCCTTGCCGAGTTCGGCGCGGACCGCCTCGAGCACCCGCGGGTGGGCGTGGCCCAGGCTGACCGCTCTCAGCCCGGCGCCGTACTCGACGTACTCGTTGCCGTCGACGTCCCAGACGTGGCCGCCGAGGCCGTGGGAGATGACCGGAGCCATCGCTTCGGGATACTGGTCCGAGCCCTTGGCGTAAGTGTGCGCACCACCCGGGATGACCCGGTGCAGCCGCTCGTTCGCCTTCGTGGAGCGGGGCAAGTTCGTTCCCATGGGGGTCACCTCGTTGGTTTCAACGCCTCTCCGAGAGACGGCGCGCGCTCATCCCGGTCACTGACCATTGTGACCGACAGTGGCCACGAAATGTCCAATTCAGGGTCTTTGTACGAAATTGTGATGTCTTCGGACGGATCGTGGGGGCGATCGATACGGTACGCGACATCCGACGGGTCCGTGAGGGACTGGAATCCGTGCGCGCATCCTGCGGGGATGTACACGGAAACCTGCGTCTCACCGGAAAGTTCGAAGGTTTTGACATTCCGGAATGTCGGCGAATCCGGTCGGAGATCCACGACGACGTCGAAGATCGCACCGCTCGAACACCGCACCAGCTTCGCCTCGCCGGCGCCGCCGCGCAGGTGCATCCCGCGGACGACTCCCTTGCGGGAGCGGGAAAGGCTGTCCTGGGCGAAGCCGTCCGGGTCGATCCCGACCGAGGCGACGACGTCCCGGTCGAACGTCCGGCTGAAGAAGCCGCGCTGGTCACCGTGCGGAGTCGGTTCGAACAGGTACACGCCCTCGATCTCGGGCACCGGAATGGCCTTCATCGCCCACCCCCGAAGAGGGCCGCCGAAAGGGCGGCGAACTGGTCCTTGAGCCGTTGCGCGTTCATCTCGTTCCGTTCCCGGAGGGTTTGGCGAAGTTCCGCCGAACGGTTCTCCAGTTCGGTGAATTGTTCGACGAGCTTGTCGTAGTCGACGTCCTTCGCCCGCTGGGTGAAACCGTCGAGACCCAGTTCCGCCATCAGGACGTCGTTCTTCGGCGCGTACCCGATCGCGACGGTCGGTTTCGCGACCTTCAGGGCGCAGAGCACGTTGTGGTAGCGCGTGGCCACCACGCTGTCCACCGCCGCCATCTCGTGCATCAGCTCGTCCAGGGTCTCCGCCGAAGCCGCCGTCACCAGCGGGGAAGCGGTCTGCTCGATGATCTCGTCGACGACCTGCCGGTCGATCCGGTCGCCGATGAACAGCCGGACGGGTCTGCCCTGGTCAACGAGCCACGCGACGAAACGGTTCATCGTGTCGACGTAGTGGCGGTAGATGCGGTCGCCGTCGGCGCGGTCGTCGTTGCCGCCGTAGTAGGCCATCACGCCGACGCCGACGGTGCCGGGCTCGCCTTCGGCGGCCGGAGTGGGGAGGGAGAACGCGAGGTCGGGGTAGACCTCGTCGCGGCTGGTGTCGACACCCATGGCGCGCATGGCGTCGCGGGAGATGTCGTCCCGGTAGGAGCGGTAGGCGGCCAGGCGGCCGGACCAGCGGACCAGCGTCCGGGTCGCCCGCGCGCTGATGTGGTTCGCGCCGACGCACACGAGCGCCACCTTGGTGCCGAAGAGGCGCCCGGCGGCGGAAAGGAGGAAGAGCGAATACGGGAAACCCCACGGACGCAGCGGAAGCGTCGCTTCGAGGACGCCCATGCCGGGCACGATGACGACGTCCTGCTTGCGGACCCAGGCGGCCGTGCGGCCGACGTCGACCAGCTTGCCGAGTCCCTTGAGGACGATCGACCGGAGGCCGGACGCCGTCTCGTACTCGGCCTGGTTCCAGTGCAGGGGCGTGGTGTCGACGCCGTAGCGCTCGCGGACGACGTCCGGGCCGCCCACCAGGCCGGTCAGGACGGCGTCCGGGTACTCGGTGCGCAGGTAGCCGAGCACGGCTTCGAGGGAACCGTCGTTGCCGAGGTTCCCCGAGCCGAGCAGGCCGAAGACGCCGACGCGCGGGGCACGCTTCACGCGAGCCTGCCTTCGCGGCCGGCCACGATCTCGTTGACCGTGGCGACGTCGGAGGCGGTCGGGGCCCGGTCCTCGACGCGCTCGCCGTGACCGGAGCGCGCCCGGTTCGTCAGCCAGGCGCCGAGGTGCCCGAAGCACTCGCGCTTGTCGGCGGCCGAGATCGGCGCGCGGCGGATCAGGTCCGCGAACCCGAACACGTACTCGCCGAGCAGGCGGACGGTGGGGTTCCGGAGCCGGTTCGCGCGCCGCGGGTCCAGATTCGCGCACCGGCTCCGGATGGTCGGGTTGGCCCGTTCCGCGCGGCCCGGGTGGTCGCGGCGGAAGTAGAGCAGCTCGGGCACCTGGTGGAACGGGCCGTGCAGAGCCATCTCCGCGGAGTAGGTCCGGTCGGCGTGGTGGTAGCTGTCGAGCGGCTTGACGCGGCGGAGGACGTCGGCGCGGATGACGCCGTAGAAGTCGTCGCCGCCCGGCTCGAACAGGATGCTGCGGAAGCGGTCGGGTGCGTGCGGGGAGGCGGTGTTCAGCGTGTACTCGAGCGGCTGGACGATGCGGCCGTCGCCGTCGATGATCGCCTGGTCGCAGTGGGCCAGGATGATGTCGGGGCGCTCGTCGAGCGCTTCGATGCAGCGCTTGAGGAGGTCGCGGGCGTAGAGGTCGTCGTGGGAGACCCACTTGAAGAGCTCGGTGCGGGAGACGTCGAACACGAAGTTGTGGTTCGGTGTCGCGCCGATGTTCTTCGGCTGCCGGACGTAGCGGATCCGGGAGTCCTTCTCGGCGTAGCGGCGGCAGATCTCGTCGGTGCCGTCGGTGGAGGCGTTGTCCGAGATGATCAGCTCGAAGTCTTCGTAGGTCTGGCCGAGCAGGGCGTCCAGCGACTCGGCGAGGTACTCCTCGCCGTTGTACACCGGGAGGCCGAGGCTCAGCCGCGGGACGGTGGTCATGGAGTCCTCATTCCTTGATCGGCTCTTTGATCGGCTCGAAGACCACGGTGGGCTCGTCGGCGCTGGGTGGCACGTAGTCGCGCAGCCCGGCCCGCAGTTGCAGCCACCAGACGACGGACCCGCTGAGCGTCGCGGTCGCGACGCCCCACGCGGACCCCGCCGCGCCGCCGAGGAAGGCGCCGGCGATGCCGAACGTGACGTAGAACAGGGAGGCGATCAGCTGCGAACGCAGGCTGCGCGGGGCGGCGCCGAGCGCACGGAGGCCGGCCGCCGCGCCGGTGGCGAAGCTCGCGCCGACCACGGCGAGGGTGACCGGGAGGATCAGCGGGGACGACGAGTCCCACACGTCACCCATCACCCAGCGGCCGGCGCTGTCGGGTAGGAGGAGCAGCAGGCCGAGGCCCCAGCACAGCGCGGCGGCCGCCTGGCCGCCCCCGAGGATCACGCAGAAGTGCTTCAGCCGGTGCGGCGCCCGCTGGAGCACCCGCGCGCCCTCGGCCACGGTGACCAGGGACAGCCCCATGAGCAGGGCCAGGAACGGGCCCAGGAGCTGTTCGGCACCGCGGACCGCGCCTACCGCGGTGATCCCGGCGATGGCGCCGAGACCGTACGCCCGCAGCTGGGACGCGCCGCTGTTGCTGACGTTCTCGACCAGGTAGCGGACGCTCAGGTCGCGTTGCGAGCGGAGCCAGCCGACCAGCTCACGCGGGTGCGGCAGGATGCTCGTCTGGAACCAGCCGTAGACCGCGGCGAGCGCGGCCGCGATGCCCCAGGCGAGGACGAACGCGACGACCGTCCCGACCCGGCCGGCGATGAACAGCGCCGGGACCAGCGCGATGCCGCAGGCGACGTCGTTGAGGAACGCCTTCTTGCCCTGGCCGCGGGCGAAGAACGCGAAGCGCCAGGCGTCCTGCAGCAGCAGGCCCGGCATGACGACGGCGAGCGCGACGAACGCGTTGCCGAGCGGGCCGCCCGCGGCCAGCCCGGCCACCAGGCTGATCACCCCGGTCGCGCAGCCGACGCCGATCGCGGTGCCGGAGGCGCTGGCGACCCCCAGGCGCCAGCGGTCCTCCGGCACCGCGGAGAACCGCACCATCAGGGGGTCGGTGGCCAGGCCGCGCGACACGTTCAGCACCACGCCGTAGGTGACCCAAACAAGACTGAAGATGCCGAACGCGAACGTGCCGAGCGAGCGGGCCACGTACAGCCCGACCGCGAAGTTGGTCAGGCTGGACACCGCCTGGTCGCCGAGGCCCCAGCTGAGCCGTCCGGCCATCGCCCGCACCGCGCCCGATCGGAAGATCGAGCGCGGCGCACGGCGGTGGTTGGCCACGTCGCTCACTCCTTGACCAGACCGGCGTCGTGCAGGGCGCGGGCGGCGACGTCGACGATGTCGAACGGCAGGCCGGCACGCTCGGCGATGTCGAGCAAGCTGTGCGAACCGTCGGAGAGGTTGAGCACCCACAGCATCGCCATCTGGGCCTGCTTGGCGTCGCTGCGGCCGCCGAGGGAGTCGTACAGCCCGCGCTTGCCGAGCTGCGGCTCGCCGTACGGGCTGAGGTTGACGTATCGGCGGTTGCGGTCCAGGACGCCGAAGGCGTCGCGAAGCGCGCCGAGCGTGTCCTCCATGGCCGCGGGCGAAACGAACCCGGGGTTGTCGGCGGAGGTGTGGTACTCGGGGTAGCCCGCGTACGGCGTCCGCGTCAGCGAGCCGACGCCGAGGTTGAAGCCCGGCGAGCAGAACTGGCGCTCGTCATAGCCATACGGCGAGAAGTCGACAACTCGATGCTCCCGCGAGCGCAGCACGTGCTGCATGACCCGGTCGATCTCGGCGTCGTCGCGGCGGGACTTCTTGTACGTCAACGATCCCGGGTCGCCCGCGCACGCCAGGACCAGGCCGTGACGGACCTTCTCGATGCGGGAAGCGTTGCGCGCGAGCCAGGTGATCGAGCCGATCGTCCCGGGCATGAACAGGAACCGGTACGTGTAGTGCGGCTGCTCCGAGGCGAGCTGCTGGGCCAGCGAGATCGCCACCGCGATCCCGGCCAGGTTGTCGTTCGCCAGCGACGGGTGGCACACGTGGCACGACACGATGACCTCGTCGGTGACGCGCCCCGGGACGACGTGCTCGCCGTAGGTCAGCGAGCCGTCGGCCAGGGTCGAGTCGATGACGACGTCGTAGTCGCCGTCGGGCAGCGCGTCGAGCTTCTCCTGCGCGAGGCAGAAACCCCAGGCCGGGGCGTAGTAGCTGGTCCGGTAGGGCACCCACGACGGCTGGTCCGGCAGCGTGTGCAGGTGCTCCCGCAGCTCGCTCAGCGGCATCCGCTGCCGCACCGGGACGCTGTACCCGACGACGTGCAGGTTCGACTCCCGGAAGTCGATCACGCGCTCACCGGAAGGCGAAGCGACGTACGCGTCCCGGATGTTCCACTCCTGCGGAATCGTCCAGTCCAGCACGGCCGTCCCGGTCGGGACTTCGTGGCGGTCCAAAGGGATGTGCTCGCCGATGATGTCCAGGGTCTGCCGCACGCCGTCGCCGGTGATGCTGCGGCAGATCGGGTACAGCCGCTCGACCAGGGCGTGCAGCTCCGCGCCCGTCCGCAGCTGCGGGCTCGCCACTAGCGCCGCCGCATGGTGTCGTCGACGCGGCCGGCTTCGCCCTCGCTCTTCAGCCACGCGAGCCGGGTGAACAGCTGCTGGAACGACTCTCGCGTCAGCCCGAACTTGCGGTAGGCCTCGATGAGCTCGACGGCGCCGTCCTTGACCGACCACTCGCAGGCGAAGCCTGGGATGGCGGTGCGGAAGCGCGAGAAGTCGACGCGGTAGGAGCGCGGGTCGGCGCCGGCCTCGCCGGTGATGTTCAGCGTCGAGCCCGGCACGGCTTCGACGACCTCCTGGGCGATCTCGGCGACGGTGACGTTGTTGTCCTCGGTACCGATGTTGAACGCCTTGTTGTGCACGGCCTCCTTCGGCGCCGTCAGGGCCGCCGTGAACGCGCGCGCGATGTCCTGGGCGTGCACCAGCGGCCGCCACGGCGTGCCGTCCGAGAGCACCAGCACCTCGCCGGACAGGTGCGCGTGCGCGGTCAGGTTGTTCAGCACGATGTCGCCACGCAGCCGGGGCGAGTAGCCGAACGCCGTCGCGTTGCGCATGTAGACCGGCGTGAAGTCGTCGTCGGCGAGCTCGTGGACGTCGGCCTCGACGCGCACCTTCGACTCCGCGTACGGCGTCACCGGGCGCAGCGGCGCGTCCTCGTCGACGAGGTTGTCGCCACCCGCGCCGTACACCGAGCAGGTCGACGCGTAGAGGTACCGCTGCACGCCGGCTTCCTTCGCCAGCTTCGCGAGCTTCACCGACGCGTGGTGGTTGATGTCGTAGGTCAGCTCCGGCGCGAGCGAGCCGAGCGGGTCGTTCGACAGCGCGGCCAGGTGGATCACCGCGTCGAACCCGGAGACGTGCTCGAGGGTGACGTCCCGCAGGTCGACGACGTGCCCGGCCGGGTCGGCCGGGGCGGGCCCGAGCAGGCAGTCCTCGAACAGCCCGGAGTCGAGGCCGAAAACCTCGTGGCCGGCGGCGGCGAGCACCGGAGCCATCACCGTCCCCAGGTAGCCCTTGTGCCCCGTCAGCAACACCCGCATCGGATTCAGCCCTTCAGGTCGAGAGTGAGTTTCTTGACGAAGAACGCTTCGGCGTACTTCGCGGCGGCCTCGATGCCGCGGATCCGGGCGAGCCCGAGGAACGCTTCGCGGTCGTACCAGGGGCGGTGGCGCTGCGACGCGTAGTGCTCCTGCAGCAGCCGGACCTTCTCTTCCGCGACGTCGTCGTCGAGCGGCTGGTACACCGAGGGGGCGCCGAGGTCGCCGTCCCACTTGACGATCTCGTAGCCCAGCGCGAGGTGGTCGCGGAACGCCGTCGGCACCAGCTGGGCCAGCCCGCGGTGGTCCTGGTGGGCGTCGTCGGTCCGGGGCGCCAGGATGACGTCCGGGTCGGTCCGCCGCCGCAGCTCCTCCAGCGCGTTCTTCGCCTCTTCCCAGTGCGCCGGGAACCGCCCGTCCGGCAGCTTCAGCACCGTGACGTCGAGCTCGGCGCCCGGGCAGAACGCCGCCAGCGCCGCCCGCTCCTCGTCCTCGCGGGGCGTGCCGCCGCCGGTCAGGACCAGCGCGTCGACCCGCAGGCCGGGGCGTCCGGAACAGAGGGTCAGCAGGGTGCCGCCGGCGCCGATCGCGATGTCGTCGCAGTGCGCGCCGAGGGCGACGACGCCGCCGAGTCGTCCCGGCCGGAGCCCGATCACGCGATGCTCGCCGCGGGCTGCTTCTCCCAGAGCGCCCAGGGGCGGTCGCCGTGGGTGTAGGCGTTGTCGAGGGCCGCGCGCTCCTTGACCGTGTCCGTCGGCTTCCAGAAGCCGCGGTACGGGTAGGCCAGCAGGCGGCCGCGCTTGGCCAGTTCGCCGCAGCCGTCGGCTACCAGGTCGCCGTTCTCCGGGATGTGGTCGAACACTTCCTGCCGCAGCACGAAGTACCCGCCGTTCTCCCACAGCGGCATTTCGCTCACCGCGGTGATCGAGCCGACCTTGCCGCCCTCGTCCATCTCCACGCAGTGGAACGACGACTGCGGCGGGACGACCATCATCGACGCGCCCGCGTCGGTGTTCGAAAACCGCTCGATCATGTCGGGCAGCGGGACGTCGGACAGGACGTCGGCGTAGTTCGCGAGGAACATCTCGTCGCCGTCGAGGTACGGGCGCACCCGGCGCAGGCGCTCGCCGATCGGCGACTCGATGCCGGTCTGCACGAAGGTGATCGTCCAGTCCGCGATGTCGGTGGAGAGCAGTTCGGCCTTGCCGCCGCGGAGGACGAAATCGTTGGAAATCGTCTCCTCGTAGGAAAGGAAGAAGTTCTTGATGTGCGCCGCGCCGTAGCCGAGGCACAGGATGAATTCGGTGTGGCCGAAATGCGCGTAGTAGCGCATCACGTGCCAGATGAGCGGTCTCGGACCGACCATCGCCATCGGCTTCGGGACGTCGTCGGCCGCGCCGTTGCGCATCCGCATCCCGTAGCCACCGCAGAAGAGGACGACCTTCACTTCACTGCACCTCGACGATTTCCAGGTGGGGGATGGGGAACACGAGCTTTCCGCCCCACGCACCCACGAACGAAAGCTGTTCGGTCAGTTCCTCCCGGAGGTTCCACGGGAGGACGAGCACGTAGTCGGGCCGGTCGGCTTCGATCCGCTCCGGGGGCAGCACGGGAATGCGCGTGCCCGGGGTGAACCGCCCGTGCTTGTACGGGTTGCGGTCGACCGTGTACTGCAGCAGGTCCGTCCGGATGCCGCAGTGGTTCAGCAGGGTGTTGCCCTTGCCCGGGGCGCCGTAGCCGACGACGGTCTTCCCGTCGTTGCGCGCCTCGATCAGGAACTTCAGCAGGTCCAGCCGCACGCGGGTGACGCGCTCGGCGAATTCGGTGTACCCGGACAGCTCGTGCAGCCCGGCCGACTTCTCGCGCTCCAGGACGTCGGTCATCCGCTCACTGGGCTCGCCCGCCACCTCGTCGGGACGCGCCCAGAGCCGGATCGACCCGCCGTGCGTCGGCACCAGTTCGACGTCGACGACGGTCAGGCCGCCGGTCGCGAGGGCCCGGCGCGCGGATTCGACCGTGTAGTACTGGAAGTGCTCGTGGTAGATCGTGTCGTACTGGTTCTTTTCGATCAGCGTGAGCAGGTGCTGGACCTCGATGGAGACCCAGCCGTCGTCCGCGACCAGGGCGCGCAGGCCCTTGGTGAAGCCGAGGACGTCGGGGATGTGCGCGTAGACGTTGTTCGCGGCGACGAGGTCGGCCGGGCCGTGCTCCTCGCGCACCTGCTTGCCGGTCTCCTCGGAGAGGAAGGCCGTCAGGGTGGGCACGCCGGCGTCGCGCGCCGCCTGCCCGACGTTCACCGAAGGTTCGACGCCCAGACACCGGATGCCGTGCCCGACGACGTGCTTGAGCAGGTAACCGTCGTTGCTCGCGACCTCGACGACGAAGGACTTCTCGCCGAGCCCCAGTCGCTCGACGGAGGCGTCGACGAACCGCTTCGCGTGCTCGACCCACGACGTCGAGAACGACGAGAAGTAGGCGTACTCGGTGAACGTGTCGTCCGGGTCGATCAGGGGCGGGATCTGGGCGAGCCAGCAGTCGGTGCACACCTTGAGGTGGAGCGGGAAGGTGGCCTCCGGCTCGTCGAGCTGTTCGGCGGTCAAGAATCGCTCACACGGGGGAGTGGCCCCGAGGTCCACCACGCTGGCCGTGTTTGTCGAACCGCAGAGTCGACATGTGGTCATCTACCAGGCTCCTTGGCTCGCGGGTCGCGATGTGCGCTTAACACGTCGAGCAGGGGCGGATCGTCGTTACAGCGACGCGTGAGGCACTGGTGGACCGATTCGGAACCGCAACCTGGATCACGGGAATGTGGCCGAGATCACGGACGGTACCCGTCCGGACCCGTAACGTCCACTGTGGATGGTGGCCCTAGGCTGGCCGGATGACTTCGGAAACGGGTCCCCGCCTGAGCGGGGTCGCGGGCGTGGTGCTGACGATCCGCTTCCTGACCGAGCTGGCCTTGCTGGGCGGCCTGGCACTGGCCGGCACCCAGCTCGGCAGCGGCGTGGCGCTGGCGATCGTGGACGCGGTCCTGCTGCCGTTGGTCGCGGCCGCGATCTGGGGGTTGTTCATCGCGCCGCGGGCCCGTCGCCGGCTGCCGGAACCGGCCCGCTTCCTGGTGGAGTTCGCCCTCTTCGCGGCCACCGGGGTGGTGCTCGTGCTGGTGGGCTGGGCGGTCTGGGGGATCGCGCTGGCCGTCGTCGGCATCGGCATCGCGGCGCTGACCAGGCGATTTGCCAAGGACGGCTGACTTTACCGCTCGATTACCCACCCCTCGGCGGCTAGCGTGACAGATCGGAAGCGTTCGGTCACCGGGGAGGGTGAATGGGCACGCTGAGGGTCGATTTCGCGGCGCTGCGAACGCGGGCGCAAGACCTCGAAACCGCGTTCGACGAGGCCGACGCCCTGCTCACGCGGCTCGAGCAGGAGCTCGCGGAGGCGTTGGGCGATTGGCTCGGCGACGGGCGATCCGCGTTCGCGCGACGCTATGCCGAATGGGTCGCCGCTGCTCGCCAACTGCACGCGGACCTGCCTCGGATCCGGGACTTCGTGCTCACGGCGCACGACAACCACGGCGCGGCGTTGTCGGCGAACCTGGACATCTGGCGTGGCACGGATCGATGAGGGCGGCGCGCCCCAAGGAGTCGTCGACGTCACCCCGGAGGACTTCCACGCCGTCGCACTGGAGCTCGCCGACGGTCAGGAGCGGCTGCACCAGATTCGGCTGAAGCTGTTCGCCGCGCTGGACGGCAATGCCGGCGCGGCTGGTGCGGGCGATGGCGCCGACGCTTTCGAACGCGCCTACGAGGAGGCAATGCACACCGCGGTCGCGGCGTTCTTCCGCGCCTACGACGTGCTTGGCTCGGTCGCCGCGGGGATCGACCAGGCTGGTCTGAACCACTGGAACGCCGACAACTCTTCCCACCCGCACCCCGGGCCGGCGCCGTGGACGCCGCTTGTGCCACCGAAGGCCGGCGGCAGCCCGGCGTGGCCGAGCCTGCTGGGGCCGGAGGAGTGGTGGCTGCCCCACGAGGTGGCCCGATACGTGCCGAACGCCGACACCGGAAAGCTGACGAACATCCAGCTGGCGTTCGAGCAAGCCGGCGACGCGGTGCAGGCGCTGGCCGCCGACCTCAAGAACCGGATGTTCGCGTTGGTGGAGAACAACGATGCCGCCGACGTCGACGCCCTGAACGACTTCTGGGACCGGCTCTCCGGCGGACACGATTCGGCGATCTTCTTCGTGCTCCCGCAGTTCCTCCAGAAGCTGTCGACGGCTTTCGCCGACTTCCGGGTTTGGGTCGTCGACACGCGCCAGCGCATCGAGGACTCGGTCCGTGACGTGGTCGACGGAGCTGGGCTCGGGCTCGCGATCGCGGGCATCGTCAGCATCCTCACCGAAGGCGCGTTCGACGTCCTCGTGGGCGCGGCCGAACTGCTGGGGATCGACGTCATCGGCGTGCTGGTGGGTCCGATCGCGGAGCTCTCGGCCGGAGCGGTGGCGGTGCTCGAAGGGGCGGAAGTCCTCGGCGCGGTAGCGGGCGGGGTGACGGCCATGGCGATGGCGGTCGACCGGACCCCGGAGCCGAACATCGAGCAGGCGGACACCACGAAGCTCGGTGAGGAGCTCGGTGAGCGAACCGGCGCGATCGACCAATCCGAATCCGCGTTCAACCAGGCTGAGCAGAAGATCGCCGAACGACTGGCCGGAGAGGGACACGACGTGAAGGCGCTCAAGCCGTCCACGGAACCGGGGGTTCGAACACCGGATGCGCTCGTGGACGGGACGCCGACCGAGTTCAAGACGATCGAGGCGACTGATCCGGGAAGTACGAAAGTCATGCGAGTACTCGACGATTCGGCGCGCAAGGGCGGCCAGGCGCGTGAGATAGTCGTCGACGCCCAAGGAACGTCGCTGACGAGAGAAGCCGCGCTCGAAGGTGTGCAGCGTTTCAAAGGCCTCAGGAAGGACGCCTATGACAAGATCACCATCTGGGGCGACGGCTGGACAGTTGTCGGTCCTTGAGGGCGGTGCGGGAGGTGCGCGCGGATGGCGACACATGTCGAAATATTCCTGAGGCCGATCGAGGCGGCATCCGTCCCGTCGGTCGTCGGCGAGGTTGCGGAGCTTGTGGGAACTCCGCTTCTGCGGGAACCGAAGTACCAAGACGAGGCGTATGTCGGACGGCGCGAGGACGTAGCGGTCGAACTGTTCGTCAACCACGGTTACGAAATCTATGACGACATGCCGTTCGCAACCCATCCGTACATGCTTCGCTTCCGGACCCTCGATCGAGATGTCGAGGACGCTCGTTCTTCCATGCAGAGAACTTATGACGCTTTGAAAGCGACCGGGAAGTTCTCGCTTTTTTCGACGTACGACCTGCAATACGTCATCGATGAGGACATCGAGGATCCGGCCGCGGGAACTCGGTCGTGACGGGCTGCCTCGCGGAAATCCCGCGAGGCAGCTCGTCGGTGATCAGCCGATCTTCTCGGCGGCCGGGATCACGTCGGTGCCAAACTTTTCCAGCACCGCCGGGTTGTGGACGTGCGGGACCATCCCCAGCGCCACGTCGATGCCGAGCCCGTGGAGCCGCTCCAGCTCCTTCAGCAGCTCGCCCGACTTCGAGCCGTCCTCGCCGATGTCCAGGATGTGGTACACCGTCTTCGTGATCGAGTCGTAGTCGCGGCCCTCGTTCTCGCAGTGCCTCTTCAGCACTTCGAGCTTGTGCTCCAGCTCCGGACTGTTGAACAGGTTGCACTGGTCGGCGTACTTCGCGACCAGCCGCAGCGTCTTCTTCTCGCCGCCGCCGCCGATCATGATGGGCGGGCGCGGGTCCGACAGCGCCTGCGGGACGTTCAGCAGCCTCGACGCGTCGAAGTGCTTGCTCTTGAACGGCTCGTCGCCGTCCGCCCACATCTGGAGCACGTACTGGAGGTTCTCCTCCAGCAGCTCGAAGCGCTCCGCCACCGGGGGGAACGGGAAGCCGAGGCCGCGGGACTCGTCCTCGTTCCAGCCCGCGCCGATGCCGAGGATCGCGCGGCCGCCGGATAGCACGTCCAGCGTCGTGATCGCCTTGGCCAGCAGGCCCGGGTGCCGATACAAGACGCCGGTGACGACCGTCAGGAGCTTGGCGCGCGAAGTGTGCGCCGCGATGAAGCCCAGCGTCGTGTACGCCTCGAGCATGTCGTTTTCGACGGGGCCGACCCCGCCGATCTGGAAGAAGTGGTCCATCACGGCGATGGAGTCGAAGCCCGCCTGGTCGGCGGTGCGGACGACGGCGGCCAGGTCGGCGCCCAGCGCGGACGCCCCGTTCGGCCAGGTGAAGTCGGGGATCTGCAGTCCGAGTTTCATACTTCCCGACCGTATACCTGGAGTTACCCCAGCCGCGTGCTCAGAAATCGCGGACGAGGGAAACCCTGCCGTGCAAGGGATCCGTGACGAACACCGTGCGCGTGCGCTGGTCGACCGCCACGTCGCCGGGGTTGATCCCCAGCGGCAGCTCGCCGGTCAGCGTTCCGCTCCCGCCGTCGACGCGGCTCAGCCCGTTCTGGCCGCCGTTGGTGTACACGGTGTTCGTGCCCTGGTGCACGGCGAGCGAGGACGATTCGCTGCGCAGCAACACGGTCTTGCGCTCGGTGTGCGTCGCGGCGTCCACAATGGACATGTGGTGGATGCCGGAGTTGGCCACGTACACCGAGCCGCTCTCGGTGTGCACGGCGACCGCGGTGGGCCGCGCGCCGACCTTCACGCTCGCGACGAACTCCCCGCTGTCGATGGAGAACACCTCGAGCGAGTCCGTGCCGGTGCTCGCGCAGTAGGCGAGCTTGCGACCGGCGTCGACGGCGATCCCGCCGAGGCTCGGCTTCGGGCCCGGCACGAGCGCGGACAGGGTGCAGCTGATGCCGTCGAGCACGGCGAGCGTGCCGGTGGCGCCGCTGGCCGCGTAGACGCGGTTGGCGCGCTCGTCCACGGCCAGCGCGGACGCGCCCGACCCCGCGCCGATCACGCTCACCAGGTCGTGGGTGCGGCCGTCGAGCACCACGACGGTGCCGGCCGGCGGGTTCGCGACGTAGATCCGGTTGGCCTTCGGGTCGACCGCGACGTCACCGGGAGCGCCGCCGACGCGGATCACCGCGACGGCCGCGGCCGCGCGCGGGTCGACCACCGAGACCGTCCCGGCCTCGGGATCCGTGACGTACGCGAGCCCGGTGACGGGGTTCACCGCGACCGCGGTGGGGGACCCGCCGAGGTCGATCGACCGGACGTCCTGCGCCCGCGCGACCCCGGGCAGGACGGCGACCCCGGCACCGGCCGTGACCAGCGCGAACAGCGCCCTCCGGCCCATCGGGCGACCTCGCATCGGCGCCTCCGCTCGTGATCGACTCGCCTCCCGACCCTAACCCGCGCGATCATCACGTGAAGGAACTTCGCGTCCCCCGATCGCGTTGTTTCCAGTGGGTAACCCACTTCCAGAGCGGACGGAGGCGAGCGCGTGCACGGGCACCAAAACGGACTGAAGACGGCGGTGCTGCTCGGCCTGCTGTCGGCGATCATCATCGCGATCAGCGGGCTCTTCGGCCGCGGCGCGCTGGTCATCGGCCTGCTCATCGCGCTGGGGATGAACGCGTACGCCTACTTCAACTCCGACAAGCTGGCGCTGCGCGCGATGCGGGCGCGGCCGGTGTCCGAGGTCGAGCAGCCCGCGATGTACCGGATCGTGCGCGAGCTCGCGCAGGTCGCCCGCCAGCCGATGCCGCAGCTCTACCTGAGCCCGACGGTCGCGCCGAACGCGTTCGCGACCGGCCGCAGCCCGCGGCACGCCGCCGTCTGCTGCACCACCGGCATCCTCGACCTGCTCGACGAGCGCGAGCTGCGGGCCGTGCTCGGCCACGAGCTGTCCCACGTCTACAACCGCGACATCCTGATCTCGTGCGTCGCCGGCGCGCTGGCCAGCGTGATCAGCGTGCTCGCGAACATCGCGCTGTTCTTCGGCGGCAACAACCGCGACGGCAGCCCGCTGGTCAGCCTGATGCTGATCTTCGTCGGCCCGATCGCGGCCGCCGTCATCCGGATGGGGGTCAGCCGGTCGCGGGAATACCAGGCCGACGCGTCCGGCGCCGAGCTGACCGGCGACCCGCTGGGCCTGGCCTCGGCGCTGCGGAAACTGGACGCCGGCACGCGGGCGCGTCCCCTGGTCGCCGAGCCGCAGCTCGTGTCGCAGTCGCACCTGATGATCGCGAACCCGTTCCGGCCCGGCGAGGGCCTGAGCAAGCTGTTCTCGACGCACCCGCCGATCGCCGACCGCATCGCGCGGCTCGAGGAAATGGCCCGCCGCCCGTTCTGACCCCGGCGGAGCTTTCACGTGAAAGCTCCGCTTTGAAACGCAAAGTGGAGCTTTCGTAGGGAAAGTGGCGCTTTTCCCAGCAGGTGGGAGCGGGAATCCCGATTCCGCCGACGGAGTTCCGTAGGCATGGTTTCCGCACAGCTGCACCTGGGCGTCGCCATCGACGGGGCCGGGTACCACCCGGCCGCGTGGCGTGTCTCCGCGGTCGAGCCCGCCGCGCTGTTCACCTCCGGTCACTACCTGAAGTACGCGAAGCTCGCCGAAGCCGCTTCGCTCGACTTCGTGACCCTCGACGACTCCCTGGCCCTGCAGCCCGGCGGTGAGGAGGTCGTGCGCGGGCGCCTCGACGCGCTGCTCACGCTGTCCGCCCTCGCGCCGGCGACCAGCCGGATCGGCCTGGTCCCGACGGTCACCACCACCCACACCGAGCCGTTCCACGTCTCGACGTCGGTCGCGACCCTCGACTACGCCAGCCGCGGCCGCGCGGGCGTCCTCGCGGTGCCGTCGCTGACCGACGGCGAGGCCGCGCACTTCGGCCGTCGCCCGGCCCCGTCACCGGCGGACGGCGAGGCCGAGACCGGCGAGGTCCTCGACGTCATCAGCAGGCTCTGGGACAGCTGGGAGGACGACGCGATCGTCCGCGACGCCGCCACCGGCCGGTTCGTCGACCGCGAGAAGCTGCACTACGTCGACTTCGAGGGCGACTTCTTCAGCGTGAAGGGCCCGTCGATCACGCCGCGCCCGCCGCAGGGCCACCCGGTGACCGCGGGCTACGGCGATTCGCCGCACGCCGTCGGCGCCGACGTGGTCATCACCCGGGCCGACCACCTCGACGCCGTGCGCGCCGCGGCCGCGCGGTTCCCCGGCGCGAAGGTCCTGGCGACGGTGTCGATCGTGCTCGCCGAGACCGAACAGGGCGCCCGGGACCGGCAGCACGAGCTGGACGCGCTGACGCCGTTCGAGCCCGCGGGCCTGTCCTTCGTCGGCACGCCCGCGCAGCTGGCCGCCGAGCTGCCGCGCTGGGCCGCCGAGACCGGCGTCGCCGGCTTCCACCTGCGGCCCGCCGTCCTGCCCGACGACCTCGACCTGCTCGCCGGCGAGGTCGTCCCGGCCCTGCGCGCGGCCGGCGCGTTCCGGGACGGCTACCGCGGCGAGACCCTGCGCGACCACCTCGGCCTCGGCCGGGCCGTCAACGCCTACGCCGTCACCCCGGGAGCCTGAGATGACCAAGCAGATCAAGCTCGCCGCGCACTTCCCCGGCGTCAACAACACGACGGTGTGGAGCGACCCGGCGTCGGGCAGCCAGATCGACTTCGCGTCCTTCGAGCACCTCGCCCGCACCGCCGAGCGCGGCAAGTTCGACTTCCTCTTCCTCGCCGAGGGCCTGCGGCTGCGCGAGCACGCGGGCAAGATCCTCGACTCCGACGTCGTCGGCCGGCCCAACACGACCACCGTGCTGGCCGCGCTGTCGGCCGTCACCACGCACCTCGGCCTGGCCGGCACGCTCTCCTCGACGTTCAACGAGCCCTACGAGGTCGCCCGCCAGGTCGCGAGCATCGACCACCTCTCCGGCGGGCGCGCCGCGTGGAACGTCGTGACGTCGCCGGACGCGTGGACCGGGAAGAACTTCCGCCGCGGCGGCTTCCTCAAGCGCGAAGACCGCTACGCGCGCGCCGAAGAGTTCCTGGCCACCGTGCGCGAGCTGTGGGACAGCTGGCAGCCCGGCACCCTGGTGGGGGACAAGGAGAACGGCGTCTTCGCGCGCGACCCCGGCAAGTTCGTCCACAGTGGACAGCAGTTCGACATCCACGGCGAGTTCACGCTCCCGCGGACGCCGCAGGGCCAGCCGATCGTCATCCAGGCCGGCGACTCCGACGAGGGCCGCGAGTTCGCCGCGAAGGCCGCCGACGTCATCTTCAGCCGCCACGGCACCCTCGAAGACGGCCAGGCGTTCTTCCACGACGTCAAGCGGCGGCTGGCCGCGTACGGCCGCGAGTACGGCGAGCTGCTGATCATGCCGGCGGCGACGTTCGTCCTCGGCGACACCGACGCCGAAGCCGAGGAGCACGCGCGCCAGATCCGGCTCCAGCAGGTCCGCCCGGCCACCGCGATCCAGTTCCTGGAGCAGGTGTGGAGCCGCGACCTGTCGGACTACGACGTCGACGGCCCGCTGCCCGAGGTCGATCCCGACCCGGACGCCGAGCCGCTGACCTGGGGCCGCGTCCGGCACGAGAAGGACCAGCTCGCGCTCGCGCGGAAGTGGCGGGCGATCGCGGAGGAGAAGAAGCTCTCGATTCGCGAGCTGGTGATCGAGGTCACCGCGCGCCAGCAGTTCGTCGGGACGCCGTCGACCGTCGCTTCGACGATCGACGAGTACGTCCAGTCCGACGCGGCCGACGGGTTCGTCCTGGTGCCGCACCTGACGCCGACCGGGCTAGACGCGTTCGTCGAGAAGGTCGTGCCGCTGCTGCAGGAACGCGGGGTGTTCCGCACCGAGTACACCGGCACGACGCTGCGCGAGCAGCTGTTCTAGGCGCCCGCGGCTACGGCGACTGCCTTCACGTAGTCGCCGTAGCCGGACTTCGCGAGCTTCTCGCCCAGCGCGTAGCACTCGGCGGCGTTGATGAAGCCCATCCGCAACGCGATCTCCTCGAGGCACGCGATGCGGACGCCGGTGCGGTGCTCCAGCACCTGCACGAACTGGCCGGCTTCGAGCAGCGAGTCGTGCGTCCCGGTGTCGAGCCAGGCGAAGCCGCGGCCGAGGTCGACCAGCGACGCCCGATCCTGGCGCACGTACTCGAGGTTGACGTCGGTGATCTCCAGTTCGCCGCGCGGTGACGGCTTGAGCGCGTGCGCGATCTCGACGACCTGGTTGTCGTAGAAGTACAGCCCGGTGATGGCCTTGTTGGACCGCGGCTTGGCGGGCTTTTCCTCGATGGTGAGCAGCTTGCCCGCCGCGTCGACCTCGCCGACGCCGTAGCGCTCGGGGTCCTTCACCGGGTAGCCGAACAGGACGCAGCCGTCGAGGTCGCGCACGGCGGTCTGCAGGCGGCCGGAGAAGCCCTGGCCGTAGAAGATGTTGTCGCCGAGGACGAGGGCCACGTCGTCGTCGCCGATGAAGTCGGCGCCGATCACGAAGGCCTCGGCGAGGCCGTTCGGGCTGGGCTGCTCGGCGTAGGAGAACGAGACGCCGAACTGGTCGCCGTTGCCGAGCAGCTTGCGGAACATCGGCAGGTCGGCGGGGGTGGAGATGATGAGGATCTCGCGGATCCCGGCCAGCATGAGCACCGAGATCGGGTAGTAGACCATCGGTTTGTCGTAGACCGGCAGCAGCTGCTTCGACACCGCCTGGGTGATCGGGTGCAGGCGCGTCCCGCTGCCTCCGGCCAGCACGATGCCCTTCATGAACTGCCTCCTCGGGTCCGGCGTCGGCCCCACCCTACGGGCCGGGCGCCGCCGGCTGATCGGGAAGCGCTAGAAGGCCGGTCCCTTGCCGAAGTAGGCCTTGCAGCCGGAGTTGTACTCGGTGGCGATCTCGAGGACGTTCCGGCCGTCGTCGACCGGCAGCAGCGTCGAGGAGTAGTTGGGGCAGAAGTTGTTGTAGATGCCGGTGATGTGCACGGGCGCGGGCAGTTCGTACCAGTGGCCGCTGCCGAAGTCGTCGTTGGCCAGCAGGACCTGGCCGTTGCCGGGCTGCGGCTGGCCCTTCGCGTTGGTGTAGATCTGGCCGACCATGACGATCCGGACGCCGTTGGGGCCGCCGGGGAAGAGCGCGATCGTCTGCGCGTGCTGGAAGTAGTTGCCGTTCGCGGTGTCGACGCGCGTGCCGGGGTCGGTGGGGCTGCCCCAGTTGGCGCCGTCGGGGGAGATCTTGAAGTACGGATCGCAGTAGCGGTCGCGGAAGTTGCAGATCTCGTAGGCGAAGTAGTACCGGCCGTCGGGCAGCCGGCGGATGATCGGCATGCCAGGCCGGACCCGGTCCGGCGGGATCGCCATGGTGAGCTGCTTGGTGCCCCAGGTGAAGCCGTCGGTCGAGGCGACGCGGTTGAGGACCTGGGCGTACTTCGGGGCCTGCGTCTCGTCGGCGAAGTGGAGCCAGAGCGTGCCACCGGCGTCGACGGTGAACTCGGGCTCCCAGATGCCGTCGATGTTGTGCGAACGGGCGGCCTCGGACAGGAACCGCCACGAGCGGCCGCCGTCCGGGCTGCCCCAGATCTTGATCCCGACGCGGCGCTGCGCCCCCGCGTCCTGCCGGTAGGAGGCGGCCCAGAGCAGGGTGCCCGCGCGGAGCCGGCCGACCCGCTGCGGCAGTTCGTAGATCGTGCCGCAGCACATGCCGTACCGGCCGTCGGGGTCGTGGATCGCGCCGATCTGGTGGAACGTCTCGCCTTCGTCGGTGCTCTCCATGATGGGTGTGAACTTGCCGCCGGCGTCTTCGCTGGTCAGCGAGGCGATGATGCGCCCGCGGCCGAAGATCGAGTGGTCGAGCCGGATCAGCCGCGCGTAGGAGCCGAGCCCGGGCAGGAGCTGCTTGCGCTCGGCGGCGCTCGCGGGCGTCAGTGTCGCGCCGATCACGGTGAGTGACAGCACGAAGGCGAGCAAGCGGCGCATCCTGACCCTCTCCACGCGGTGACCGCGCGATTACAGCACGCGGATCGGGTCCTTCGTGGACAGTCACACGGCCCATTCGCGCGTTAGAGGGGTTTGCTGTGCGCTTCCGGGTGACGGGTAACGTGGAGTAGTTACGAGGGGGAGCGATGAAACGCGGGTTGCTCGGTTTTCTGGTCTTGGTCCTGCTGTCCGGGTGCGGGTCGACGACGGGGTTCGGCACGATCGTGACTTCCGCGTCGGTGCCCGTGTCGCCGCCTGCGACTTCGGCCGCACCGCTGCTGAAGGACGTCCCGACGGAGACGCACACGGGCAAGGGCGACGGCGAGTTCGCGACGAGCTGGCCGGCGGACCAGCTGGGCTTCTTCACGTTCGACTGCCCGAAGTGCTCGTCGAACGTGATGGTGGACACGGACGGCGGCGAGTACGGCCTGGTCAACGCGATCGGTGCGTACAAGGGGACGACGTGGCTGAACACGGAGCCGGACCGCCCGACGACGAAGGTGACGGTCCACGCGAACGCAGCCTGGACGGCGACGATCGCGGACTACCGGAGCTTGCCGGTGGCCACTCCTGGCGCGACGGCTTCGGGCAAGGGGGATGCGGTGTTCCGGGTGCCGGAGGGGGTTCGGACGGTGGCTTTCACGGCCAAGACGCGCGGGAACGTGGCCGTTTGGGTGCACTCGGAGAAGGTCCGCGATCTGTTGATCAACGAGATCGGCGATTTGTCCAAGACGGTGGACGTCGTGGGGCCGGCTTACCTGTCGGTGGAGGGGTACGAGGCCAGCTGGACGATCACACCGTCCTGAGCGGGCACCCGGTGGCCGGGTGCCCGCGGCGGCGTCACCGGTAGTTGGTGAACTGCAGCGCGATCTCGAAGTCCTTGCCCTTCAGCAACGCGATCACGTCCTGCAGCTGGTCCTTCTTCTTGCCCGACACCCGCAGCTGGTCGCCCTGGATCTGGGCCTGGACGCCCTTCGGACCCTCATCCCGGATGAACTTCGCGATCTGCTTCGCCTTGTCCGACGCGATGCCCTGCAGGATCTTGCCGGAGATCTTGTAGATCTTGCCCGACAGCGCCGGCTCGTCGGCTTCGAACGCCTTCAGCGAGATGCTGCGCTTGATCAGCTTCTCCTTGAACACCTCGACCGCGGCCAGGGCGCGCTCCTCGGTCTCGGACTCGATCGCGATCGCCTCCTCGCCGGACCAGTTGATCGTCGTGCCCGTGCCGCGGAAGTCGAAGCGCGTGCCCAGCTCCTTGCTCGCCTGGTTGAGCGCGTTGTCCACCTCCTGGCGGTCGACTTTGCTCACGACGTCGAAAGAGGGATCCGCCACGTGTCCTCACACCTCGTACTCGCTTGTCAGGGGCCACCCAGCCTAGCCCCGGGTATCCCGGTTGACCCCCGCCGGGAGCCCTTGGGTAAGCTTCTCCCCGGCCGGTGATACCGGCCATGGCGGGTTACCCGAGTGGCCAAAGGGGACTGGCTGTAAACCAGTTGGCTTACGCCTACGGGGGTTCGAATCCCTCACCCGCCACCAGAAAGGCCCCGTGATCCGGTTCGGATCACGGGGCCTTCTCTTGTTCGGAGCGGCCGGCTCCCCTTGGGGGAGAAGGGAACCGGCCGCGGGCGGCGTTCGGGGTTACGCCGCCTGGGAAACCGGCGTTGAAGCCGGCGTCAAGGCGAGGTCCAGGACCTCGCGCACGTTCGCCACCGCGTGCACGTCGAGCTGCGAGAGCACCTCGGCCGGGACGTCGTCCAGGTCCGGCTCGTTGCGCTGCGGGATGATCACCGTCTTCATGCCCGCTCGGTGGGCCGCCAGGAGCTTCTGCTTCACCCCGCCGATCGGGAGCACCCGGCCGGTCAGCGACACCTCGCCCGTCATCGCGACGTCCGCGCGGACCACCCGGCCCGAGAGCAGCGATGCCAGCGCCGTCGTCATCGTCACGCCCGCCGACGGCCCGTCCTTCGGGACCGCGCCCGCCGGGACGTGGACGTGGATGCCGCGCTTGCGCAGGTCGCCCACCGGGAGCTCCAGCTCCGCGCCGTGCGAACGCAGGTAGGACAGCGCGATCTGCACCGACTCCTTCATCACGTCGCCGAGCTGGCCGGTCAGCTGCAGCCCGGACGCGCCGGACTCCTCGTCGGCCAGCGACGCCTCGATGTAGAGGACGTCGCCGCCCGCGCCGGTCACCGCCAGGCCCGTTGCCACGCCGGGGGTCGCCGTGCGCTGGGTCGACGCCGGGAGCGACGACTCCGGGATGTGCCGCGGGCGGCCGAGGTAGGTCTCCAGCGAAGGCGCGTCCACCGTCAGCGGCAGCGCGACCTCGTCCAGCGCCACCTTCGTCGCGACCTTGCGCAGCACCTTCGCGATCGTGCGGTTCGCGTCGCGCACGCCCGCCTCGCGGGTGTACTCGGCGGCGATCCGGCTGAACGCCGCGTCCGTCAGGACGACGTCCGCGGCGCCGAGGCCGGCGCGCTCCAGCTCGCGGGGGAGCAGGTGGTCGCGGGCGATGGTGACCTTCTCGTGCTCGGTGTAGCCGTCCAGCGTGACGAGCTCCATGCGGTCCAGCAGCGGGCCGGGGATGGTCTCCAGCGCGTTGGCCGTCGCCAGGAATACGACGTCGGACAGGTCCAGCTCGACCTCGAGGTAGTGGTCGCGGAACGTGTGGTTCTGCTCCGGGTCCAGCACTTCGAGCAACGCGGCCGTCGGGTCGCCGCGGTAGTCGGCGCCGACCTTGTCGATCTCGTCGAGCAGCACGACCGGGTTCATCGAGCCGGCTTCCTTGATGGCGCGGACGATCCGGCCGGGCAGCGCGCCGACGTACGTGCGGCGGTGGCCGCGGATCTCCGCCTCGTCGCGGATGCCGCCCAGCGCCACCCGCACGAACTTGCGGCCCATCGCCTTCGCGACGGACTCACCGAGCGACGTCTTGCCGACCCCGGGAGGGCCCGCGAGGGCGAGCACGGCACCCGAACGCCGGCCACCGACCGGGCCGAGACCCGATTCAGCACGGCGCTTGCGCACGGCCAAGTACTCGATGATGCGTTCCTTGACGTCGTCGAGGCCGGCGTGGTCGGCGTCCAAAACCGCTCGCGCCGCGGCGATGTCGTAGACGTCCTCGGTGCGCTCGTTCCAGGGCAGCTCCAGGACGGTGTCCAGCCACGTGCGGATCCAGCCGCCCTCGGGGGACTGCTCGGACGTGCGGTCCAGCTTGTCCACTTCGGCCAGCGCGGCCTTCTTGACGGCGTCGGGCAGCTCGGCACCTTCGACGCGGGCGCGGTAGTCCGTCTCGTCGGCGGTTCCGTCGAGTTCGCCGAGCTCCTTGCGGATGGCTTCGAGCTGGCGGCGCAGCAGGAACTCCTTCTGCTGCTTCTCCATGCCCTCGGAGACGTCCTTGCGGATCGTCTCGGTCACCTCGAGCTCGGCCAGGTGCTCCTTGCTCCACTCGAGCGCCTTCTCCAGACGTGCGGTGACGTCCAGGGCGCCGAGCAGCTCGAGCTTCTGGTCGGTGGACAGGTACGGCGCGTTGCCGGACAGGTCGGCGACCGCGGAGGCGTCCTCGACCTGCTGGACGGCGTCGATCAGCTGCCAGCCGCCGCGCTGCTGGAGGATCGAGATGACGACGGCCTTGTACTCGGCCGCGAGCTTGGCGGTCTGGTCGTCCGTGGTCTCGGGGGCGTCCTCGGCGTGCACCCAGCGGGCGGCGCCGGGGCCGTCGGCGATCCGGCCGACGAGCGCGCGGGACGTGCCGCGCAGCAGGACGGCGGCCTTGCCGCCGGGCACGCGGCCGATGCGCTCGACCGTGGCGACGGTGCCGTACTCGGCGTACTCGCCGTGCACGCGCGGGACGATCAGGACCTCGGCCTTGGTGGCGCCGGTCGACCGGATGCCGGGGAACGACGCCTGGCTGGGGGTGTTGGCCTGGGCGGACTCCACCGCGGCGCGCGTCTCGGTGTCGCTGAGGTCGAGCGGGACGACCATGCCCGGCAGCACGACGTCGTCATCGAGCGGGAGCACGGGCAGGAGGCGGGTGTCGGACATGTGCACTCCTCGTGTAGTTGAGTCTGCCTAGCTCAACTCTCCGCTGGGTGCGTTTGTTTCCGATGGTGCGTTCGCCCACAGCGATCAGCGAAAGCGCAGGTCAGGCGCCTGGTTTGACCCCGATGCCACACCACGCGAACGGCCGCGCCTCGGCCTCCAGGGCGTTCAGCTTCCGGTCCGGCCGCCAGTCCGGCAGGTGCACGATGCCCGGCTCCATGATCTCCCAGTCACCGAACAGGGGCTCGATCTCGTCGCGGTCGCGCAGCCACACCGGGTTGCTCGTCTTGCGGTACTGCTCGACGAACCAGCGCAGCCCCGCCAGTGCCTCGCCCTCGCCGTCGCCCTCGCTCATCTGCGAGATCGCCAGCCAGCTGCCCGGCGCGAGCTTGTCGCGGTACGCCTTCAGGAGGCCGATCGGGTCGTCGTCCGGGCCGACGAAGTGCAGGACCGCCATCATCATCAGGCAGACCGGCTGCGAGAAGTCGATGAGCCGCTTCGTCTCTTCGGCGCGCAGCACGGCCTTCGCGTCGCGCATGTCCGCCTGGACGATGCCGGCCCAGTCCGTCGCCACCTCTTCTTCGAGGATCAGCGTCGCGTGCGCGACCGCGACCGGCTCGTAGTCGACGTACACGACCTTCGCGTCGTGGTCCTCGGGCAGCTCCGCCTCGACGACCTCGTGGGCGTTGCCCGCCGTCGGGACGCCGGACCCGAGGTCGATGAACTGGCGGATGCCGGCCCGCAGCGCCGCCCGGACCGCGCGGTTCATGAACTCGCGGTTCTGCTTCGAGCCGGGGCGCACGAGCGGCCACTGCTGCTCCATGCGCCTGCCGAACTCGCGGTCCACGGCCCAGTTCTGCGTGCCGCCCAGGTACCAGTCGTAGATCCGGGCCGCGGACGGCTTCTCGGTGTCGACGCCTTCGGGCGCTCTCGGCGCCGAATCGCGCTGGTCGGTCACTGCCGGCTCCCCTCGCTGCTCCCGGAGCCAGCCTATAAGGACGGACTCCCTGGGGTAAGCCGCCAGTCGTTCAGCGGACGGCGGGCCGGCGCTGCCAGTACGTCCACAGCGGGCGGTACCCCTGCGCGTACCAGAACGGCGTCGACAGCGGGTTCGCCGCCGCGTGGTGCAGGAGGACGACGTCGGCGCCCTCTTCGTCCAGGACGTGGTGGGCGTGCGCGGCCAGCGCGGTACCGACACCGGACGACCGCGCGGTCTCCGCGACGGCCAGCGACGACAGGTAGCCGACGCGCGAGGCGTTGACGCGGTCGCTGATCCAGCCGGTCTCGCCGGGGTGCTGGACGTTCACCATGCCGAGCGGACGCCCGTACAGCTCGGCGATCCACAGTGGCGGCTCCGGCCGGTTCAGCTGCTCGGCCAGGTCTTTGGCCATGATGTCCTCGACGCCCTTGCGGAAGTTGACCGTGCCGTACTGCGCGTCGAAGGTGTGCAGTTCCAGGCCGAGCGTGACGGCGGTTTCGAGGTCGCCGGGCTCGGCGCGGCGGATCTTGACGCCGGGCGTGCCGCGCGGGCCGGCCGGGATCATCCGGTCCGCCGGGCGGACCGCGATCACCCGCAGCGGGGCGAAGCCGTGATGCAGCATCTCGCGCGTGCCGGCGGCGTCGCGGCTCGCGCGCGGCACGATCGCCGCGGTCTCGGTGTCGCCGCGCTCGGCGACCGCGCGCAGATGTTCATCCCATCGAGTGAGCAGGGCGTCGAGGGCGCCGGCCGGGCGCGGGCCGGCCAGCTGGAGGTCGAGCCGGTGCTCGGTGACCGCCCGCCACGGCGCGTTGGGCGCGTCCTGGTCGACCTGGATGCGCGAGGCGAGGGCGGAGGCGGCGGAGTCACCCGTCGCGACCCCCAGCACCACGGCGTTTTCGGCCGCCTCGAAGGGAGAAGAACCGGGGAGCAGGGGATCCACCGCCGCGAGCCGGGCCGCGTGTTCGGTGGCTATCACGTCGCTGTGCATGGGTTCATTGAAGCGCTACCCGAGCTGTCGTGTGCACACGACCAACCCCTGCATTGCCACCCGATGTTTCACCCCTTGGTCCACGCAGGTCAGCGCCATCGAGGCATTGTTAACCCTGGGGTGATCTCCTACTGTCTCGAAAGGGACACGGGTACGCCCTACGGGGTACGGTATGGCCCTTGTCCACACCCGAAGTCACGGATCAGTACCGGTGGACAAGCCGGGAGGGAAGGTCGGATGCCGGACACCAACGCCCACGGCGACGCCGTAACGCAGGCGCAGCCCGGGCCGGGAGCCGCTTCCGGGACACCGCCCGTCTCCGCCGAAGCCCGCACCGACGAACGCCGGTTCCGCGCGTACACCTTCGCCGTCCTGAGCATCGGGCTCGTCGCCGCGTTCGCCGTCGGCTCGTGGCTGCCGTTCCACTGGGACAGCAGGCTCCTGTGGATCGGGCCGGTGCTCGCGGTCGCCTTCCTGCTCGCCGAACAGCTGGGCATCAACGTCGACGTCCGCAGCGGTATCTCGTGGACGATCTCGTTCACCGAAATCCCGCTCGTCATCGGGTTCTTCGTCGCGCCGTTCGAAGTCGTGCTCGCCGCGCACCTCGTCGCCGGCATCGGCACGCTGCTGGCGCGCAAGGTCGCCGGCCGCGTCCTCTACAACGCGGGCGCGTTCCTGCTGGAGATCACCGGCGCCTTCGGGGTCGCCGGGCTGGTGAAGGTCGCCGTCGGCGCCGGGGCGGGCGACAAGATCCCGTGGGTCGCCGCGCTGGCGGGCACCCTGACCGCGCCGCTGGTGAGCACGCTGCTCGCGCTGGCCGCGGTCCGCGTGCTGCGGCGCCGGATGCGGGTCAGCACCGCCGTCCGGCTCACCGCGCGGATCCTGGTCGTCGGGTTCGTCAACGCCTCCGTCGGCCTCTCCGGCTACCTCGTCATCTCGAACACGCCCAAGGCGTGGCCGCTGGTGCTCGCCGTGTTCCTCGGCCTGACCGCGCTCTACTGGGCCTACTCCGACCTGCTGCGCGAGCAGCGGGACATGGAAGCGCTGTCCGACGTCAGCCTGATGGTGGCCCGCTCGGGCCAGCAGGCCGCGGCGCGCCCGGCCAGCCGCGCGGACGAGCTCGTCGGCGGCGTCGACGTCCGCGAGTGGGCCACGATCGCCGAGCGCATCAAGGACCAGCTCGCGGCCGGCCGCGTCGTGCTGAGACTGCGGCTCGAACCGAAGGACGCCATGCGCGTCGTCGTCGCCGGCGACGACCTGCCGCCCGCCGACCCGGCCGCCGACGACCCGCTGCTGCGCCTGCCCGGCGCGCACGTCCGGCACTTCCGGATCACCGAAGCCAATCCCGACGTCCGCGCGGCGCTGCTCGACCGCGGCGCGCAGGAAGCGCTCGTCGTGCCGCTGCGCAGCGCGAACCAGCTGCTCGGCGTCGTCGAGGCGCACGACCGGCTGTCCCGCTGGCGCGGGTTCGGCAAGTACGACGTCCAGCTGCTCGGCACGATGGCCAGCCACCTGGCGACGTCGCTGGACAACCGGCGCCTGCTCGCGACCCTGCGCCACGACGCCTACCACGACCCGCTCACCGGGCACCTCAACCGGCCGGGCTTCCGGCAGGTGGCGAAGGAACCGTTGCGGGACTTCGCGAACGCCGTGGTGCTGCGGATCGACCTCGACGTCTTCTCGACGGTCAGCGACGCGCTGGGCTACGCGTGGGCCGACCGGATGGTGATCGCCGCCGGCCGCCGCATCCGCGACGCGCTCGGCCCCGACGTCCCGCTGGCCCGCCTCGAAGGCGCGTCGTTCGCGGCGCTGCTCGTCGGCTGCCCGCCGGAGGACGCGCACGCGGCGGCGGAACGGCTGCGCGAGGAGCTGTCGGCGCCGTACCCGGTGGACCGCCTGTCGGTCGAGGCGAACGCGATGATCGGCTACGCGACGACGACGCCCGAGGAGTCCGGCGACGTCGTCGACATCGAGGGCCTGCTCCAGCGCGCCGACGTGGCTGTTCGCGCTACCAAGGGCGGCGAAGAGGTCCGCGGCTACGTGCCGAGCATGGGCCAGATCTTCCTGCGGCGCTTCCAGATGGTCACGCAGTTCCGGCAGTCCCTGGAGGACGGCCAGGTCAGCGTGCACTACCAGCCGAAGATCACCCTGCCGAACCGCCAGGTGCAGGGCGTCGAGGCGCTGGTCCGCTGGGTGCACCCGGAGTTCGGCAGGCTCGGCCCGGACGAGTTCGTCCCGGCGATCGAGGCGGCCGGCCTGATCGGCGTCCTGACGGGGTTCGTGCTCGGCGAGGCGCTCAAGCGCTGCCGCAAGTGGCTCGACGAGGGCCTGCGGATCTCGGTGGCGGTCAACTTGTCGGTCCGCAACCTGGCCGACGAGGACTTCCCGAACAAGGTCGCCCGCGAGCTGGAGCACCACGGCATCCCGCCCGAGCTGCTGACGTTCGAGCTGACCGAGTCCGGCGTGATGTCCGACCCGCAGAAGGCGCTGCCGATCCTGCGTGAGCTGCACTCGCTGGGCATCACCTTGGCGGTGGACGACTTCGGCACGGGCTACTCGTCGCTGGCCTACCTGCGGCAGCTGCCGGTCGACCAGGTCAAGATCGACAAGAGCTTCGTCTTGGGCATGGGCACCGACCTGGGCGACCTCGCGGTGGTCCGGTCGATCGTCGAGCTGGGCCACTCGCTCGGCCTGACGGTGGTCGCGGAGGGCGTCGAGGAGGACGTGGCCCGCGACCAGCTGGAGGCGATGGGCTGCGACGTCGCCCAGGGCTACTTGATCTCGCGCCCGCTGCCGGAGGACCGCCTGGAGGCGTGGCTGCAGGCCCGCACGGCGCGCTCGCCGGGCCGCCACTCCGAGACCGTGCTTACGCTGCTGACCTGAGGTTTTGTGCTAACGGGACCCCGGTTGCACGGCCGGGTGACGGGGGTTGGTAATCTTTCCAAGTCCTCGCGAGAGGCCAGGCCCCTTTAGCTCAGTCGGCAGAGCGTCTCCATGGTAAGGAGAAGGTCTACGGTTCGATTCCGTAAAGGGGCTCTCGACCTCAGCCGCGTCACGCCTGCGTGTCGCGGCTTGGGTCATGTAAGGGCGGTGTAGCTCAGTTGGCAGAGCAAGCGGCTCATAATCGCTGTGTCGCCGGTTCAAGTCCGGCCACCGCTACGCGGTAACGACGGGGCTGGCCCCCGGACCTGAGAGAGAAGGAAACGCTGTGGCTGCCACCGACGTGCGACCCAAGATCACGCTGGCGTGCGAAGAGTGCAAGCACCGCAACTACATCACCAAGAAGAACCGGCGCAACAACCCGGATCGCCTGGAGATGAAGAAGTTCTGCCCGAACTGCGGTACGCACCGGACGCACAAGGAAACCCGCTGACCGCGTAGCGCGTTCGCACCAGCTTCGAAGAGCCGCCCTGGACCACCGGGGCGGCTCTTTGCTGTTGGTAGCCTCTCCGGGTGCCTTTGGACGAGTCGTTCACCGGGCGGGTGTACCCGCCGCAGACCAGCTACGAAGTGAGCCGCGAGAAGATCCGCGAGTTCGCCGACGCGATCGGGGACGAGAACCCGGTCTTCCGCGACCCTGAAGCCGCGAAGGCCGCCGGCCACCCGGACGTGATCGCCCCGCCGACGTTCATCACGATCGTCAACCTGGCGGCGATCAACGCGATCGTCACGGACCCCGAGCTGGGTCTCGACTACTCGCGCATGGTCCACGGAGACCAGCAGTTCAGCTACAGCCGCCCGGTCCGGGTGGGCGACCAGCTGCTGCTGACGACCCACATCGACAAGATCATGGCCCGAGCGGGCAACGACTTCATCAACTTGCGGGCGGAGATCGTGGACGCCGAGGGCGAGCACATCGCCACGACGAGGGCCCAGCTGGTGGTCCGGGGGGAGGCAGCGTGAACGTCGGCGACGAGCTGCCCGGAATCGAGGTCCGGGTGACAAGGGACCAGCTGGTCCGCTACGCGGGCGCGGCGATGGACTTCAACCCGATCCACTGGAACGAGGCCTTCGCGAAGGAAGTTGGACTCCCGGACGTGATCGCGCACGGGATGCTGACGATGGCCCTGGCGGGCAGGGTGGTGACGGACTGGCTGGGCAACCCGGCGAGGCTGATCGACCTGAGCGCCCGCTTCACGAGGCCGGTGGTGGTCCCCAACACGCCCGAGGGGGCAGTGGTGGAGTTCTCGGGCAAGGTGGGGGCGGTGAACGAGGACGGAACGGCCCGAATCGACCTGGTGGCGAAGTTCGAGGGCAAGACGGTCCTGGGCAAGCCCCAGGCATTGGTGCGCATCTAGCGCAGCGAGGCGAGACCACCAGAGCATCGGTGCACGCCTAGCGTCAGCGAGACCACCAGGCCATCGCTGCACATCTAGCGTCAGCGAGACCAACTCAAGCACCGATGCACGCCTAGCGTCAGCGAGACCAACGCAAGGGGCTAAGAGAACAGGCCCCGACGAGCACCCAGACCCCCGCGCACCCCGATCCGAAGCCAGAACACGGCCGGCACCACCGGGTCAAGGCATCTTTCCCGCCTTGACGCGGTGATGCCGGCCGTAGTCACAATGCCAGCTTCGGGGTGCCGTAAGACAACTCAAGGAAGCTTGAGAACCCCCAGAACAGCATCAGCCATCCCCTGCTCCCCCCGAACATTCGGATGAAGCGGAGCGGTACGAGAGGTAGGAATAACCCCCTCAACCCACCGAGTATCCGAAGAAGAGCAAACATCATGCCCCTTACTAGGAGCAGCGGTATCGGCATAACCAGCCGAGTGAGAATCAGCCTGATCCTCAAGCATCTTGTTCAACTTCCCCAAGGCCCCCCGGAAGTAATCAACATCCCCGGACCCCACGGGAAGCACCGGCCAACACCCATCCCCATCAGGCAGAACAGTCGGATACCCAACCACAACAACCTTGGCCTTCGGAGCCTTGGAATGGATCTTGTCGAGCACAGCGCCCAACTTCGGAGCAGCAGCGTCAATCCGTTCAGCCAACTGATCCCGCCCCCCAGCGGTCAACCGATCCCGACAAGGCGACCCGGAGGGATGAGCAGTGGCACAGGAAGCAGCAAGCGAGATGAACCCGACATCGTTCCCCCCGATCCCCAAGGTAACCAGCGTGGTCTTGGAGTTCACGGCATCCAACTGAGCCGGATTGGTCCCATTGGAAGTCTTCTGAGGCGAGGTCAAATTGGCGATGGTCGCACCAGAGCAGCTGACATCAGCCAACTCGGCAGGCTTCAGCTTCGCCGAAACGACATGGGGGTAGTTGTCGAGCGAACGCTGACACCCGGCCGGAGGACCGGCGTCCCGCCCGTTGTGCGGCGAGGACGTGTAGGAGTCGCCGAGAGCGACGTACCGCCCGGTGCCACCCCCGGTCTGCGCCCCGGTATCGGGCGGAGCCGAAGAGGACCCGTGCTGCCACTTGTAGTACCCGAAGGCCAGCAGACCGACGACGATCACGACAACGAGGCAGCCGCCCCCACTGTTCTTGGCCACACATCGTTTCTACCGGTGCGAGGGCCGTCCCGAAGTGGGCAATCCGGGTGACTAGGGGGAACCACCGAACCCCGCAGAGTGACAATGATCTCCGTCACACCAATTCGGCGGCCAGCTCCAGAGCGTGGTCGACGTCCTTGGCGACGTAGTGCAGATCGACGAGAACTTCCGTGATGCCCAGCTCGCGAGCCACGTCCAGGCAGGGAGCGACGTCCGCGACGGTCTCGACGCCGGTACCCGCGCGAGGGTTGATCCGCAGCACGCGCCGCAAGGCACCCGGGTCACGCCCGGCCTTCTCGGCGGCGTCGACCGCTGCGGACCAGAGCCCGATCAGGTACTCCTTGGGCATCCACCCGGCCAGCCACCCGTCCGCGCGCCGGCCCACCCGCGCGAGCGCCGCCGGCGAGAACCCACCGAGCAGCACGGGCGGCCGCGGGTCCTGCGCCGGACGCAGCCCGACGGTCGACGGCGCGATCCGCCACTGCGGGCCCTCGTGCGCGACGGGGTCACCGGTCCACATGGCTTCGAGCGCGTCGAGCACCGCGTCCAGCCGCTTGCCGCGGCCCTCCCACGGGACGCCCGTCGCAAAGTACTCCTCGCGCAGCCAGCCGAGCCCGAACCCGACGTCCAGCCGCCCACCACTGGCGAGGTCGAGCGAGGTCAAGGCCCTGGCGAGCAGCACCGGGGAATAGACCGGGCCGGTCAGCGCGCTCATCCCGAGGCGGGCCGTGCGGGTCACCGCGGCCGCGGAGGCCAGCGTCGTGAACGGGTCCGCGAAGGTTTCGAACTCCACGGGGTAAGGGTGCTCCGGCGTCCCGCCGCCCGGGTAGAGGTCCGAGGGCGCGTGCGGCGTCAGGATCCGGTCGCCGACCCACAGGGAGCCGAAACCCAGGTCCTCGGCGGCGGTCGCGAAGCGCGCGACGGAGGCGGGGTCGGCGAGGGCGCCGTACTGGGGCAGCGCCAGCCCGAGCCGCAGCCCGCTCACCGGTGAGCGGGACTCCGGGTTGCTCGTCATGGCGGACATCCTGGCATGATCGGGAGGTCGGCGGGGAGTTTTCCGCAGGCAGGCCGGGGTTCGGCGGTCGATCGGGGGGCGCGGTTGCGGGCTCTCGCGAGGCTTGCCGTAGACTTCGGGACTTGGAACGCACTACGGTCATCCCCGCCTGGATGGTGGGGACGATGGAATGCGTCCACCGGGGCTCCGAGCGATCGGGGCCTCACAGGGGTGTAGCTCAATTGGCAGAGCAGCGGTCTCCAAAACCGCAGGTTGCAGGTTCAAGTCCTGTCACCCCTGCGTAACGGAACTGGTGGAGCGGAGGAGTGGTCGTGAGCGACAGCGACGCCAGCGGCGGCGAGCAGGAGCAGGACGGCACCGGGCCGAAGCCCGAGAGCACGTCCCGTCCCGTCACAGCCGCTGCCCGGCGTGAGCGCCGTGCGACCGCTCGTCCGGCGGGCAAGTCCGCGGCACGTGCGGACGACAAGTCCCGGCCGGCCGGCAAGTCGGGGGAGAAGACCGCCTCCGACGCGAAGGGTGCTCCGACCCCGAAGCGGGACCAGAAGGCGAAGAAGGCCTCCGTGTTCGCGCGGCTCCTGCGCTTCATCCGCGAGGTCTGGGCCGAGCTG
This sequence comes from Amycolatopsis sp. NPDC098790, assembly GCF_044759945.1. Classification (NCBI taxonomy): domain Bacteria; kingdom Bacillati; phylum Actinomycetota; class Actinomycetes; order Pseudonocardiales; family Pseudonocardiaceae; genus Amycolatopsis; species Amycolatopsis sp. NPDC098790. The sequence continues at coordinate 486,952 of NZ_JBIWAI010000001.1, read as the reverse complement.
CGCAAGGTCATCTGGCCGAACCGCAAGCAGATGGTCACCTACACCGCGGTCGTGCTGGCCTTCGTGGTGTTCATGGTGGCCCTGGTGAGCGTGCTCGACCTGGCATTCAAGTGGGGCATCGGCAAGATCTTCGGCTGACGCGCCCCGGCGCGCGCCGATGGGGCTCAGGTCCCGGCCTGACCCCGGCAATGATCAACTGAGAGGACGGAACGTGACCTCCGACAACGGCACATCAGCCGGTCACGACCTGACCGAGCTTTCCGACGAGCAGGTGCACACGGCACTCGGTGACGAGGAGTCCGAGCACCTGGAGCCCGTCGAGGTGTCCGACGAGGTCGACGAATCCGCTTCCGATGACGCAGCCGGTGCCGAGGACGACGACGTGGCCGAGGCCGACGCCGCTTCCGACGAGGCCGAGCCCGCCGCGGACGACGAGGACCCGGTCGCCAAGCTGCGTGCCGAGCTGCTCGCCGCGCCCGGCGAGTGGTACGTCGTGCACTCCTACGCCGGGTACGAGAACAAGGTGAAGACCAACCTCGAGACCCGGACCCAGACCCTGGACGTCGAGGACTACATCTTCCAGATCGAGGTCCCGACCGAAGAGGTCACCGAGATCAAGAACGGCCAGCGCAAGCAGGTGCAGCGCAAGGTGCTGCCCGGCTACATCCTGGTCCGGATGGACCTGAACGACGCCTCGTGGAGCGCGGTGCGCAACACGCCGGGTGTCACCGGGTTCGTCGGTGCCACCTCGCGGCCGTCGCCCCTGACCGTCGACGAGGTGCTGAAGTTCCTCGCCCCGAAGGTCGAGAGCGAAGCCCCGGCGAAGGCGGGCAAGGGCGAGTCCACCGCGACCGCCGCCCCGCTCGGCGGCCCGGCCGTCGAGGTCGACTTCGAGATCGGCGAGTCGATCACGGTCATGGACGGCCCGTTCGCGACGCTGCCGGCGACGATCTCCGAGGTCAACGTCGACGGGCAGAAGCTGAAGGTCCTGGTGTCGATCTTCGGCCGGGAGACCCCGGTCGAGCTGTCGTTCAACCAGGTCTCCAAGATCTGACGGCCGCCCGGTCGGCCGCAGTCCCCGCGTCCACGGCAGGTACGCGGGGAACGTAGTACAGGACAGGAAAAGAAATGCCACCCAAGAAGAAGAAGCTTGCGGCGATCATCAAGCTGCAGATCAAGGCGGGTGCGGCCAACCCCGCGCCGCCGGTCGGCCCGGCCCTGGGTCAGCACGGCGTCAACATCATGGAGTTCTGCAAGGCCTACAACGCCGCGACCGAGTCGCAGCGCGGGGACGTCGTCCCGGTCGAGATCTCCGTGTACGAAGACCGGTCGTTCGACTTCAAGCTGAAGACGCCGCCGGCCGCCAAGCTGCTGCTGAAGGCCGCGGGCGTGGAGAAGGGCTCCGGCGAGCCGCACAAGACCAAGGTCGCCAAGGTCACCTGGGACCAGGTCCGCGAAATCGCCAAGACCAAGGAGACCGACCTCAACGCGCACGACATCGACCAGGCCGCGAAGATCATCGCCGGTACTGCTCGGTCGATGGGCATCACGGTCGTCGACGCCTGACGTTTGCAGCACGCGAGATCGCGCCGGTTTCTGACCGAGCGATTTCGATCGGCCCCCGGGCCGAGCGGAATCGGGCGGGCAGGAAGCGGCTTGAGGGCGATCTCGCCGCCTCGACGGAGTCGAGGCAGACAACACCGTGGGAGAGCCCGTGCTGGCTCGTCACCACACTGATCCGTTTTTCGAAGTTAGGGACAGAAGCATGACCAAGCACAGCAAGGCTTACCGCCAGGCTGCGGAACTCGTCGACAAGGCGCGTCTGTACGCGCCGATCGAGGCCGCGAAGCTGGCGAAGGAGACCTCCAAGACCAAGATGGACGCGACCGTCGAGGTCGCGATGCGTCTCGGTGTGGACCCCCGCAAGGCCGACCAGATGGTCCGCGGCACCGTGAACCTGCCGCACGGCACCGGTAAGACCGCCCGCGTCATCGTCTTCGCCGTCGGCGACAAGGCCGCCGAGGCCGAGGCCGCCGGCGCGGACGCGGTCGGCACCGACGAGCTGATCGAGCGCATCCAGGGTGGCTGGCTCGACTTCGACGCCGCGATCGCGACGCCGGACCAGATGGCCAAGGTGGGCCGCATCGCCCGCATCCTCGGCCCGCGTGGCCTGATGCCGAACCCGAAGACCGGCACGGTGACCCCCGCGGTCGAGAAGGCCGTGAAGGACATCAAGGGCGGTAAGATCAACTTCCGCGTCGACAAGCAGGCCAACCTGCACCTGGTGATCGGCAAGGCTTCCTTCGACACGGAGAAGCTGGTCGAGAACTACGCGGCGGCGCTGGACGAGATCCTCCGCGCCAAGCCGTCGTCGGCGAAGGGCCGTTACCTGAAGAAGGTCACCTTCACGACGACGATGGGCCCGGGCATCCCGGTCGACCCGCTGCGGACCCGCAACCTCCTCTCCGAGGACGCGAACGTCTGAGTCTGAGATCACCGGAAAGGGCGTCCCCGCTTGCTGCGGGGGCGCCCTTTCTTCGTGTCTCATGGAGGTCATGCCGACTTTCGCGTCGTTCGACGGCCTCCGGTTGAACTACACGGTGTGGGAGGGCGACGGCGCCCACCACCCGGTACTGCTCCAACACGGCTTCGCGGCCGACACGAACGCGAACTGGATCTCGACGGGCGTGGTCGCGGCGTTGCGCGCGGCGGGCTTGACGGTGATCTCGCTGGACGCGCGTGGCCACGGGCGGTCGGAGAAGCCTCACGACGAAGCGGCGTACACGGGCGACAGCATGGCCCGGGACGTTTCGGCGCTGCTGGACGAGCTGGCGTTGGACGAGGTGTCCCTGGTCGGGTACTCGATGGGCGCGATCATCGCGCTGGCGGCGACGGCGTCGGCGTCGGACAAGCGGATCCGCCGGTTGGCGACGGGCGGAGTGGGGTCGGGGATCGTCGACTTCGGCGGCGTCGACCTGCGGGTGGTGAAGCCGGCGGAGATCGCTTCGGCGTTGCTGGCGGAGGACCCTTCGACGGTGCCGCCGTCGGGAGTGCCGTTCCGGTTGCTGGCCGATGCGACCGGCGGGGATCGTCAGGCGTTGGCGGCGGTGGCGTTGGCGTCGCAGGAAGGTCGTCTCGAGCTGTCGTCGATCGGCGTGCCGACGTTGGTGCTGGCGGGGGATCAGGACCTGCTGGCGGCGGAGCCGGAGCGGCTGGCAGCGGCCATCGCGGGGGCTCGGTTGGTGCGGATCCCGGGTGACCACATGACGGCAGTGATGGCGCCGGCGTTCTCGGAGGCATTGGTGGCGTTCTTGACCGCGCCGCAGCCCCGCTGAGCCCGGCCGGTCAGCCCGTCGGCGTGGTGGTGGCCGGGATTCCGCTGCACTTCGCCGGGCCGATGGCGTGGCCGGTGATGAGCCACTGTCCCTTTTCGACCTTCGACACCGTGAAGACGCCCAGTGCCGGGCCGCCGCTGACGGGGAAGTTGCAGGAATCGATCGTCACGGTGTCGCCGGGCAAGGGGTCCGAGACGCTCGACGGCAGGGATTCGGCGTAGTCGTTCTTGTTCGTCACCTGGGTGGCGAGGAACTCGACGGCCTTTTTGCAGTCGGTCTGGGCGGTGTTCTGGCGGAACGTCTGCGCGATGTCCTGGGCGAACTGGGTCTGGATGTCGCGCTGACCTTCGTTCTGGAAGCGGCCGCAGGCGTCGTCGACCCGGCCCTGGGCGATGTTGTGGTACACGAACCGGACGGCCTCGTACGGGTTCGTCGAGAAGACGTGGTTCGTGTGGTACTTCCCGCCGCCCTCCTGGGCGAGCTGGGCTGACGTCTTGCCTGCGTCGTTCGGGAAGAAGTGGTTGTACAGCCACGTTCCCGCGACGCCGAGGATGATGATCGCCAGGACCCACGCGATCACCTTCTTGCCCAGCCAGCTCAGCCACTTCGGCGCGCGACGGCGTTCGGCCGGGACCAGCTGGTAGCCCGGCGGGATCATCGGGGGCTGGGCGCCACCAGCCTGCTGGGGAGACGACGGCGGGGCCTGGACGACTCCCGAGTTCGGCGGTGGGGCCGGCTGGTTGCCCTGCTGGGTCTGGGTGAACCTCAGGTAGTCCTGGAACTGCTGGAACTGGCGGAACTGCTCCAGCTCGGCGGGGTCCACCGGCGGCTGTGGTGCGGGCGCGTTCGGGCCCGCCGGTTCGATTTCCGCTCCCGGCTTTCCGTCATCGCGCTGCTCCGCCACGTCACCATGATGCCCCACTGGGCCGCGGAGGTGGGGGTGGGAGAAGCCTTCCCGACTTGACAAGGTATTCTTCTCGACGGTTCTACCGAAGACCGCTGGTTTTCCCCGCTCCAACGGGGAACGAAGGTCCCGCAACTCGCCGGGCGGCCCGCGCAGGAGGAACGAGGCCCCGGCCGTCATGCCGGAAGAACGCCCCGCGCCTGCTTGCGCGAGGGCGTTTCGTCGTTTCGGGGGTCCCTCGCGTGCCAGTGGAAACACTAGCCAAGAGAGGAGGCGACCATGGCGAAGCCCGACAAGGTGGCGGCCGTCGCCGAGATCGCGGAGAGCTTCCGCAACAGCTCGGCCACCGTCGTTACCCAGTACACCGGCCTCTCCGTGTCCCAGCTGTCCCAGCTGCGCCGCGCTCTCGGCACCAGTGCCAAGTACCGGGTCGCGAAGAACACCCTCGTCAAGCGTGCCGCGGAAGACGCGGGCGTCACGGGGCTCGAGGACCTGTTCGTCGGTGCCACCGCCATCGCCTTCGTCGAGGGTGAAGCGGTCGACGCCGCCAAGGCGCTTCGCGACTTCGCGAAGGACAACAACGCGCTTGTGATCAAGGGCGGCTACATGGACGGCAAAGCGCTGTCCGTGGACGAGATCAACCGGATCGCCGATCTCGACAGCCGTGAGGTCCTGCTCGCCAAGGCGGCGGGCGCGTTCAAGGCGAAGCTGTCCCAGGCCGCCGCGCTGTTCCAGGCGCCGGCGTCCCAGGTCGCCCGCCTGGCTGCCGCGCTGGAGGAGAAGCAGCGCAACGCCGCCGGTACCGAAGCAGCCGAAGCACCCGCCGAGAGCTGAACCACCCCCACCCCGAACGTCTAGTTCGTTTTTCTGAGAGGAAGCCATCATGGCGAAGCTGAGCACCGCCGAGCTGATCGACGCCTTCAAGGAGCTCACCCTCCTCGAGCTCTCCGAGTTCGTGAAGGAGTTCGAAGAGGTCTTCGACGTGACCGCCGCCGCGCCGGTCGCCGTTGCCGCCGCCGGCCCCGCCGGTGCCGCCCCGGCCGCCGTCGAGGAGCAGGACGAGTTCGACGTCGTCCTCGAGGGCGCCGGCGACAAGAAGATCCAGGTCATCAAGGTCGTCCGCGAGGTCGTCTCGGGCCTGGGCCTGAAGGAGGCCAAGGAGCTGGTCGAGGCCGCTCCGAAGGCCCTCCTGGAGAAGGTCGACAAGGAGGCCGCCGAGGCCGCCAAGGAGAAGCTCGAGGCCGCGGGCGCCAAGATCTCCATCAAGTGATTTCGGGCGCGTGAGCGCCGAAGCACGCCGCGAAAGGGCGGGCACCCACTCGGGTGCCCGCCCTTTCGCTTTGTTGCACGGACGCGCCCCGGAGCGATCTGTTGACCATGACCGACCCCGAGCACCTCGAACTCCTCGCGCAGCAGCTGACCGACCGCGCGCCCCTGCTCACGCTCTCCCCGGCCGCCGTCGTCGCGCCCGTCGTGTTCCTGCTGGTCGTGGCCGCGTTCGCGCTGATCCCCTAGGAGCGGTGTCCGATTGGCCCCGGGTCCCTAAATTGAGGGTTCCGGGCTTCGGAGATCTGCGCTGTTGCCCCGAATGGACTAACGTGCCTCCCGTTGCCGATCACAGCGGGGTGTCGATGAACCCGGGGCTGGCCAGAAAAGAAAACTGGTGAGTAACCTGTTCGCACTCAGCTCGTTGCACCTGGTTGACGCGGGTTCATGGGGCGCCTGGAGCGCACCCGCCGCCGACGCGGGCGGCATGGGTGTGGCAGCGGGCGCAATGACGCGGAACAGCTCCTGGAGGTGCGATGGGTGCCGAGGTGGTCATCGAAGGCCTGACCAAGTCCTTCGGTAAGCAGGCCATCTGGCGGGACGTGACGCTGACCCTGCCCCCGGGCGAGGTGTCGGCGATGCTCGGTCCGTCGGGAACCGGCAAGTCGGTGTTCCTCAAGTCGATGATCGGGCTGCTCAAGCCCGACCGCGGCCGGTGCGTGATCAACGGTGTCGACATCGTCACCTGCTCCGAGCACAAGCTCTACGAGATCCGGAAGCTCTTCGGCGTCCTCTTCCAGGACGGCGCGCTCTTCGGCTCGATGAACCTCTACGACAACGTCGCCTTCCCGCTGCGCGAGCACACGAAGAAGTCCGAGACGGAAATCCGCCGGATCGTCCTCGAAAAGCTCGACATGACCGGTTTGAACGGCGCCGACAAGAAGCTCCCGGGCGAGATCTCCGGCGGTATGCGCAAGCGCGCCGGCCTCGCCCGCGCCCTGGTGCTCGACCCCGAGATCATCCTGGTCGACGAGCCGGACTCGGGCCTCGACCCGGTCCGCACCACCTACATCTCGCAGCTGTTCCTCGACGTCAACGCGCAGATCGACGCGACGTTCCTGATCGTCACGCACAACATCAACCTGGCCCGCACGGTCCCGGACAACCTCGGCATGCTCTTCCGCAAGGAACTGGTCATGTTCGGCCCGCGCGAGGTGCTGCTGACCAGCGAGGAGCCGGTCGTCAAGCAGTTCCTCAACGGCAAGATGCAGGGCCCGATCGGCATGTCCGAGGAGAAGGACAGCGCCCAGATCGCGGCCGAGCAGGCGATGTTCGACGCCGGCCACCACGCGGGCGGCGTCGAGGACGTCTCGGGCGTGCCGCCGCAGATGCAGCCGACGCCGGGCGTGCCGACCCGGATGGGCGCGGTCCGCCGCAAGGACCGGGTCATGGAGATCATGCACCGGCTCCCGGACGCCGCCCAGCAGAGCATCATCGCCTCCCTGAGCCCCGAGGAGCAGCGCCACTACGGCGTCAGCCCACGGCAGGTCGCGCACGCCCAGCAGCAGCAACAACAGCAGGTCCCGGCGGGCGCCCCGCGTGGCGACGGCGTCCCGAACCAGCACCACGGCCAGCTGCCCGCCGACCAGGTCGCGCGGATCCCCGGCGGCGGCCAGCCGCCGAGATCCGGCACGCACCGCTTGCCACCGAACAACGGGCCAGGTGGCCGGTGAGCTCTCCCGCATCACAGGCGAAGATCCCCGGGATCGGCATGCTCCGCGAGACCGGGAACCTGTTCGCCCTCGGCCTGGACATCATCCGCGGCCTGTTCCAGCGCCCGTTCCAGCTGCGGGAGTTCATCCAGCAGTCGTGGTTCATCGCGAGCGTGACCATCCTGCCGACGGCCCTCGTGGCGATCCCGTTCGGCGCGGTCATCTCGCTGCAGTTCGGTTCGCTCGCGCGTCAGCTGGGCGCGCAGTCCTACACCGGCGCGGGCTCCGTGCTCGCCACCGTGCAGCAGGCCAGCCCGCTGGTCACCGCGCTGCTGGTGGCGGGCGCGGGCGGCTCCGCCGTCTGCGCCGACATCGGCGCCCGCACCATCCGCGAGGAGATCGCTGCGATGGAGGTGCTCGGCGTCTCCGCGGTGCAGCGGCTGATCGTGCCGCGCACCCTCGCGATGATGCTCGTGGCGCTCCTGCTCAACGGCATGGTCAGCGTCATCGGCGTGCTCGGCGGCTACTTCTTCAACGTCGTGCTGCAGGGCGGGACGCCGGGTGCGTACCTGGCGAGCTTCTCCGCCCTCGCGCAGCTGCCCGACCTCTGGGTCGGTGAGCTCAAGGCGCTGATCTTCGGGTTCATCGCCGCCGTCGTCGCGTCCTACCGGGGCTTGAACCCCTCCGGCGGCCCGAAGGGCGTCGGGGACGCGGTGAACCAGTCGGTGGTCATCACGTTCCTCATGCTCTTCGTCGTGAACTTCGTGATCACCCTGATCTACCTGCAGATCGTGCCCGGAAAGCTGGACTAGCGCCATGACGTTCCTCCAGGGCGCGAAACGCGTCGCCAACCGTCCTCTGCAGACACTGGACACCTTGGGTGACCAGATGTCCTTCTACGGCCGCGCGCTGCTGTGGACGCCGCGGACCCTGCGCCGCTACACCAAGGAAGTCCTCCGGCTGCTGGCCGAGGTCAGCTTCGGCTCCGGCTCGCTCGCGGTCATCGGCGGCACGGTCGGCGTGATGGTCGGCCTGACGCTGTTCACCGGCGTCCTCGTCGGCCTCCAGGGCTACTCGGCGCTGAACTCGATCGGGACGTCGGCCTTCACCGGCTTCCTGACGGCGTTCTTCAACACCCGCGAGATCGCGCCGCTGGTCGCCGGCCTCGCCCTGAGCGCCACGGTCGGCGCCGGGTTCACCGCGCAGCTCGGCGCGATGCGGATCTCCGAGGAGATCGACGCGCTGGAAGTCATGGGCGTGCCGAGCCTGCCGTACCTGGTGACGACGCGGATCATCGCCGGTTTCGTCGCGGTCATCCCGCTCTACATCATCGGCCTGCTGAGCTCGTACCTCGCGTCACGACTGGTCGTCATCTACATCTACAACCAGTCCGCGGGCACCTACGACCACTACTTCGACCTGTTCTTACCACCGCAGGACGTGCTGTATTCGTTCATCAAGGTGCTGCTCTTCAGCGTCTTGATCATCCTGTCGCACTGCTACTTCGGGTACCGCGCGACCGGTGGCCCGGCCGGCGTCGGCGTCGCGGTCGGCAAGGCCGTGCGCCTGTCCATCGTCACGGTGTCGATCATGAACTTCTTCATCGGGTTCGCCATCTGGGGAACCGACGTCACGGTAAGGATCGCGGGATGAGGGTGCTCCGACGCAGGCTGCTCGGCTTGCTGCTCATCGCCGTGATGGTCGGCGGGGTGGCGCTGTCCATCGCGCTCTACGACAAGGCGTTCACGCCGGTCGTCACGGTCAAGCTGCAGGCCGACAAGATCGGCAACCAGCTGATCAAGCAGTCCGACGTCAAGGTGCGCGGGCTGATCGTCGGGTCCGTCCAGGACATCGTCGCCACGGACAAGGGCGCCGAGCTCACGCTCGCGCTCCAGCCGGAGTCCGCGAAGCTCATCCCGGAGAACGTCTCGGCGCGGTTCCTGCCGAAGACGCTCTTCGGCGAGCGGTTCGTCTCGCTGGAGATCCCGAAGGACCCGTCGTCGAAGACGCTCTCCAGCGGCGACGTCATCCCGCAGGACCGCACGTCCAGCGCGGTCGAGCTGGAGCAGGCGTTCTCCCACCTGATGCCGGTGCTGCAGGCGGTCCAGCCGCAGAAGCTGTCGGCGACGCTCACCGCGATCTCGACGGCGCTGTCCGGCCGCGGCGACCAGCTCGGCGACACGCTGTCGCAGCTGGGCACCTACATCGGCGAGCTGAACCCGCACGAGCCCGAGCTGCAGCACAACCTCAAGGCGCTCGCGGAGTTCTCCGACCACCTCAAGGACGCCGCGCCGGACCTGGTGCAGAGCCTCGACAACCTGAGCACGACGACCCGGACCGTGGTCGACGAGCGGCAGAACCTGGCGAACCTCTACGGCAACCTGACGACGGCGTCGATCGACCTGCAGACGTTCCTGCAGAACAACAAGGAGAACATCATCTCCCTCGCCGACACCGCCCGGCCGACGGCCGAGCTGCTGGCGAAGTACGCACCGGAGTACCCCTGCGTGATCTCCCAGATGGCCGACAACGTGCCGCTGATCGACCAGGCGCTGGGCAAGGGCACCGACAAGCCCGGCCTGCACGCGACGATCGAGATCATCGTGCCGCGCGCGCCGTACGAGGCGGGCAAGGAGGAGCCGCGGTTCGAGGACAAGCGCGGCCCGCGGTGCTACGACATGAAGGACATCCCGAAGCCGTTCCCGTCCGAGCCGCCGGACGGCCCGTTCCAGGACGGCACCAAGCACCAAGCCGCCCCGAAGACCGTCGGTGAGGGCCTCAACCCGGCCAAGTTCAAGCAGGACGCGGCGGGCAACGGCGCGGGCGGCGGCGACCTGGCGTACTCGACGGCGGAACAGGGCTTCCTGGCCGACCTGCTCGGCCCGCAGCTGGGCCTGAACTCGGCGGACGTCCCCAGCTGGAGCGCGCTGCTCGTCGGCCCGCTGTACCGGGGCGCGGAGGTGACGGTCAAGTGAGGGGCCTGCTCGCGCCGCTGATCAAGCTCGGCGTCTTCGTGGTCGTCACCGTGCTGTTCACGACGATCCTCGGGATCAGCATCGCCAACATCAACACCACCAGCACCAACGCCTACAAGGCGCGCTTCACCGACGCGACGCTGCTGCTGCCCAACGACGACGTCCGCATCGCCGGCGTCCGGGTCGGGCAGGTCAAGGACGTCAAGATCGTCGACAAGCGCCAGGCCGAGGTCGAGTTCGAGGTCGACGCCGGCCGGACGCTGCCGGCCGGGGTGACCGCGCAGATCAAGTTCCGCAACCTGGTCGGCCAGCGCTACGTCTCCCTCGCCGAGGGGGAGAACGCCGGCGGCAAGACCCTGCAGCCCGGTGGCACCATCCCGCTGGACCGCACCACGCCGGCGCTGGACCTGACCGAGCTGTTCAACGGCTTCAAGCCGCTGTTCACCGCGCTCAACCCGGACGACGTCAACAAGCTGTCCTACGAGGTCATCCAGGTCCTGCAGGGCGAGGGCGGCACCGTCGAGAGCCTGCTCTCGCACACGGCGTCGCTGGCCACCACGATCGCGAACAAGGACCAGGTCATCGGCGAGGTCATCGACAACCTCAACTCGGTGCTCGACACGGTCAACGCGCACACCCCGCAGCTCAACGACCTGATCGTCAAGCTGCAGCAGCTGACGTCGGGCCTCGCCGCCGACCGCAAGCCGATCGGCGACGCGATCGAGAGCCTCGGCAACCTGGCCGAGACGACGTCCGGCCTGCTGGGCGAGGTCCGGGAGCCGCTGAAGAACGACATCAGCGCCCTCGGCAACCTCACGGACCAGCTCAACAAGAACGAGCCGGAGCTGGAGCACTTCATCCAGTTCCTGCCGACCAAGGTGAGCACGCTGACCCGCACCGCGGACTACGGCTCCTGGTTCAACTTCTACGCCTGCGAGTTCTCCGGGAGCGTCAGCTTGCCCCCACTGATCAACGACGTGCCGATCCCGCTGATCCCGGCCAACCGGGAGAGGTGCTCGGGATGAAGTCCTTCCAGAAGCGCAACCCCGTCCCGATCGCGCTGGTCGGCATCGCCGTCCTCGCGCTCGGCTTCATCGCCGCGCTGAACTCCGACGACCTGCCGGTGATCGGCGGCGGCACCACGTACTCCGCCGAGTTCAGCGAAGCGTCGGGCCTGCAGAAGGACAACGACGTCCGGATCGCCGGCGTCAAGGTCGGCAAGGTCAGCGACATCGAGCTCGACGGCGCGTCGGTCAAGGTGTCGTTCAAGGTCAAGGACGCCTGGCTGGGCGATCGGACCAGCGCCGCGATCAAGATCAAGACGCTGCTCGGCCAGAAGTACCTGTCGCTGGACCCGCAGGGCCAGGGCTCGCTGAACCCGGGCACCGCGATCCCGCGCGACCGCACGATGGCCCCCTACGACGTGCTCGACGCGTTCCGCGGCCTCTCGCAGACGGTCGACAACATCGACACCAAGCAGCTGGCGCAGAGCTTCGACACGATCTCGCAGACCTTCGCCAACACACCGGAAGACGTGAAGGGCGCGCTGTCCGGGCTCTCGAAGCTGTCGGACACGATCGCCTCGCGCGACACGCAGCTGTCGAACCTGCTGGCCAACACCCGCGAGGTGTCGCAGACGCTCGTCGACCGCGACGCCGAGGTGCAGAAGCTGCTCACCGACGGCAACAAGCTGCTCGACGAGCTGTCCAAGCGCGAAGACGCGATCACGTCCCTGCTCAACGGCTCCCGCGAACTCGCGACCCAGCTGCAGGGCCTGATCGACGACAACGACAAGCAGCTCGACCCGGTGCTCACGTCGCTGGACCAGCTGACCTCGATGCTGCAGCGCAACCAGGACTCCCTGGCCCAGGGCATCAAGGACTTCGCGCCGTTCATCCGCGTCTTCACCAACACCATCGGCAACGGGCGCTGGTTCGACAACTACATCTGCGGCCTGCTGCTGCCGTCGTTCGGCCCGATCAACGAAGAGGGGTGCTACACGAAATGAGTGACACCCGCTTCGGAGCGGCTCTCACCCGCGGCTTCACCATCGCGATCGTCCTCGCGCTCGTCGTCGCCGGCGGGATCTGGTGGACCCTCAAGGACGCCGGCCGCAACCACCTGACCGCGTACTTCGCCGGCGCCGTCGGCCTGTACGAGGGCAACAGCGTGCGGATGCTCGGCGTCGACATGGGCACGGTCACCAAGATCACGCCGATGGGCAACCAGGTGAAGGTCGACTTCGAGTACGACCGCTCGGTCGCCGTCCCGGCCGACGCCAAGGCGCTCATCGTGGCGCCGTCGCTGGTGTCCGACCGGTACGTCCAGCTGGCCCCGGCCTACACCGGCGGCCCGCGGATCTCCGACGGCGCGGTCATCGGCCTCGACCGCACCGAGGTGCCCCTCGAGGTCGACCAGCTGGCCGCCAGCCTGGCCCGGGTCAGCGAGACCCTCGGCCCGAACGGCGCCAACAAGGAAGGGTCGCTGTCGAACCTGCTGAACACCGCGGCGGCCAACGTCGACGGCAACGGCCAGGCCCTGCACGACACGATCACCAAGCTCGGCCAGGCGGCAGGCACGCTGGCCGGCAACAAGGACGACCTCTTCTCCACCGTGGAGAACCTCGGGAAGTTCTCGCAGACGCTGGCCGACTCCGACAAGCAGGTGCGCAGCTTCGAGAGCCAGCTCGCCGACGTCAGCGGCTACCTGGCGTCCGAAAAGGACAACCTGGCCGCGACCGTGCAGCAGCTGGGCACCACGCTCACCGCGGTGCAGGCGTTCATCGACCAGAACCACGACCGGCTCAAGTCCAACGTGGACAAGCTGGCCGGGATCACCAAGGTGCTCGTCGACCAGCGCAGCTCGCTCGCCGAGATCCTGGACGTCGCGCCGGTCGGCCTGAGCAACCTGGTCAACACCTACAACGGCTCGGCGGGCACGCTCGACGCCCGGCCGAACCTCAACGAGCTGACCCAGCCGCCGCTGGTGATGATCTGCCGGCTGCTCAAGCAGACCCCGGACGCGCTCGACGCGCTGGGCAACGCGTGCGAGGGCATCGCCGGCGTCGTCGACGGGCTCGTGCCGCTGCCGTCGGTGGCGCAGACCGTCCAGGCGCTGCAGGCGGGCAAGCTGCCGCCGCTGCCGCTGCCCATCGCCGGGCAGCTCTACGGCTCGGGAGGTGGCCAGTGAGGAAGCTCCTGACCGTCGGAGCGCTCGCCACCGCGTCCGCGCTGGTGCTGTCGGGCTGCGCCTTCAAGGGCATCTACGACCTGCCGCTGCCCGGCGGCGCCGACCTCGGCGACCACCCGTACACGGTGAACGTCGAGTTCCGCGACGTGCTCGACCTGACCCCGCAGGCCGGGGTGAAGGTCAACGAGGTGCCGGTCGGCCGCGTCGAGAACGTCGGCCTCACCAAGGACGGCTGGCACGCGCTGGTGACGCTGCGGGTCAACGGCGACGTCAAGCTGCCGGCCAACGCGCTCGCCAACGTCAAGCAGTCGAGCCTGCTCGGCGAGAAGTACGTCGAGCTGGCTTCGCCCGGCGACGACCAGGCCCAGGGCAAGCTCGCCGACAACGCGACCATCCCGCTGGCCAGGACGAACCGCAGCGTCGAGGTCGAAGAGCTGCTCGGCGCGCTGTCGCTGCTGCTCAACGGTGGTGGCGTCGACCAGCTCAACACCATCACCAAGGAGCTCAACAACGCCACCTCCGGCCGCGAGCCGGACCTCAAGGCGCTGCTGGACAACGCGAACCAGCTGGTCACGAACCTCGACCAGCAGTCGCGCAACATCACCCGGGCCATCGACGGGCTGAACCGGCTGTCCTCGACCCTGAACGACCAGAAGGACAAGCTGGTCGGCGCGGTCGACAACCTCGGGCCCGGCCTCGGCGTGCTCGAGCAGCAGCGCGGCCAGCTGGTCACGATGCTGCAGGCGCTGGACAACCTCTCCGGCGTCGCCACCGACACGGTGAACCGGTCGCAGAAGGACCTCGTCGCCGACCTGAAGGCGCTGACGCCGACGCTGCAGAAGCTGGGCGAGGCGGGCAACGACCTGCCGAAGGCCCTGCAGATCCTGCTGACGTTCCCGTTCAGCGACCAGGCCGTCAACGACGTCAAGGGCGACTACTTCAACCTGTTCGCGAAGGTGGACCTGAACCTGAAGACCGTCGTCGAGAACCTGGGCAACAGCCGGCAGAACATCCTGTCCGGGCAGCTCCCGCTGCAGGGGCTCACCGGCGGGACCGAAGGCGCGTCCGGCAACCCGCCGCTGCCGATCCCGGGGGAGAGCGGGTCCGCGCAGTCCGGGCAGTCGCAGCCGGGTCTCGGCAACCTCTTCGGGCTGCTCTCGGGAGGTGCGGGCTGATGCTGATCCGCCGGACGAAGATCCAGCTGATCGCCTTCGCGGTCATTTCGGTCGTCGCGATCGTGTACGCGCTGATCCGGTTCGCCGGGCTCGGCACCGTGTTCGGCAACGACGGCTACACGGTCAAGCTGCAGCTCAACGAGTCGGGCGGCATCTTCACCAACGCCGAAGTCACCTACCGCGGCTACAACATCGGCCGGGTCGGCGAGATGCGGCTGACCCCGACCGGGCTCGAGGCCGACCTGAACATCGACCCGTCGGCGCCGCAGGTGCCGGCCGACCTCGACGCCGTCGTCGCCAACCGCTCGGCGGTCGGCGAGCAGTACGTCGACCTCAAGCCGAAGGCCGACAAGGGCCCGTACCTCGCGGCCGGCTCGGTGATCCCGGCGTCGAAGACGACCACCCCGGTCAGCACCGACCGGCTGATCGGCGACCTCGACTCGCTGGCGGCGTCGGTCCCGGTCGACTCGCTGCGCACGGTCGTCGACGAGTCCTACGACGCCTTCCGCGGCACCGGCGGCGACCTGCAGCAGCTGCTGGACACCGCGCGCAGCTTCACCGCGACCGCGCAGGAGTACCTGCCGCAGACGATCCAGCTGCTCGACCAGGGCGGCAAGGTCCTGGACACGCAGAACGACGAGGCGGCGAACTTCGCGTCGTTCAGCAAGAGCCTCAACGAGCTGACCGGCACCCTGAAGAACTCCGACGGCGACCTGCGCAAGCTCATCGGCATCACGCCGCAGGTGGCGATGCAGATCAGCCAGGTGCTGCAGGAGTCCGGCCCCGGCCTCGGGGCGCTGACGGCGAACCTGCTGACGACGGCCAACCTGACCGTGACCCGGCTCGACGGCATCGAGCAGGGACTCGTGACGTACCCGGCGCTGGCCGGCGCGGCGAGCAGCGTGGCGCCCGGCGACGGCACCGCGCACCTCGGCCTGGTGCTCAACCTGTTCAACCCGCCCGCCTGCACCAAGGGGTACATGCCGTACTCGCAGTACCGGACCGGGAACAACCTGACGCCGCGGCCCGCGGACGACAACGCGTACTGTGCCGAACCGAAGGGCAGCCCGATCAACGTCCGCGGCTCGCAGAACGCGCCGTACGGCGGAGTGCCGGTCGCCCCGTCCGACGCCGACGTCTCGGCCAACGCGAACCGGCCGGCGGAGGAGCTGGCCGAGGAGCGCAACACCCGGGGCGTGCCGGGCATCGTCGGCAGCCCCGGCGTCAGCCTGAACAGCCTGGGTTCGCTGCTCGGGCTCGCCTGACGTGGATTTGATGACCGTTACCTACCCTGGAGTGCTATGAGTTCGGACGAGCCGGCCGCCGTGGCGGTGGACGAGGAGCCCGCGGGTGCTCCGGCGGACCGGGAGCCGTCCTCGCGGATCCTGGTGCTCGGCGCCGCGGCGCTGGCGCTGGCCGCGCTGATCGCGGCG
Organism: Amycolatopsis sp. NPDC098790; assembly: GCF_044759945.1. Classification (NCBI taxonomy): domain Bacteria; kingdom Bacillati; phylum Actinomycetota; class Actinomycetes; order Pseudonocardiales; family Pseudonocardiaceae; genus Amycolatopsis; species Amycolatopsis sp. NPDC098790. Next base: position 470,963 of record NZ_JBIWAI010000001.1, on the reverse strand, counting down.
GCGATCTTCGGCGTCCAGTGGTGGGTGGCCGCGAACGACGACAACGCCGACCTGGCGGCCTCGCGCGAGGCCGTCGTCAAGGCGGGCACCAACGCGCTGAAGGCGTACACCGAGGTCGACTACACCGACCTCGACGGGTTCTTCGCCCGGCAGAAGTCGGTGTCGGACGACAAGATGTCGCAGCAGATCGACCAGTCGGCGCCGACGTTCCGCAAGGCGCTCGCCGACGCCAAGACGAAGGTCGCCACCGACGTCCAGGACATCGCCGTCGAAGAGCTGGACGACCACGAAGGCAAGGCCAGCTTCCTCGCCGCGATCGCCACGACCGTCACCCAGGGGGACAAGAGCAGCGCGAAGCCGCTGCGCCTCGAAGTGTCGATGACCCGCGTGGGCGACGAGTGGAAGCTGTCCGGCATCGACAGCGTCCCGCTGGTCGCGGCCGGCCAGTAGCGTCACCAAGAAGGAGCTCGTAGTGCCCCCCTCCCGCCGTCAGCCGCCTCGCAACAGCACGCCGCCGTCGCGCCGGCCGCGCGTGGCCGGACTGCGCAAGCCCTCGACGGACGAGACCGCCGCCGAGCGGACCGGCCAGCTCCCCGCCGTCCCGGCCAAGCCGCGGCCGCGTCCGGCCCCCCGTCCGGCCGCCAGGCCCGCTGAGCCGTTCGAGGCCGACAGCGGGCAGCTCGACACGGCGCCCTCCGCCGAGGACACGCAGGTGTTCGCGGCGGTCGGCACCGAGGAGGAACCGCAGGTCGACGCGCTCACCGGCGAACCCGAGGCCGAGGTCGATGCGAAGCCGGCTCCGCGGCGGAAGAAGCGCGACACGGGCATCGCGAAGCCGACCGAGGAGTCCGAGGTCCCGGTGGCCGCGGAGGAGCCGGCCGCACCGGCGGCGGGCTCGCGGGTGCAGAAGCCGTACGTGGTCGCGGGCGCGCTGGTGCTGGTGGCGTTGATCCTGGGCGGGCTGGCGTACTGGTTCAAGTCCGAAGAGGTCAAGGTCTCCTCGGCGACGAGCAACACGGCCCTGCTGGACGTCGCGAAGACGGCCCAGGTCAAGGACGCGGTGTCCAAGGCGGCCGAGGCGCTGTTCTCGTACGACTTCAACAACATCAAGAAGACCGAGGACGCGGCGAACGACCTGCTCGCCAACGACGACGTCAAGAACAAGTACAACTCGCTGATGGGCGAGGTGAAGCGGCTGGCGCCGGCCCAGAAGATGATCGTGACGTGCAAGGTGACGCGCGCGGCGGTGATCATGCTGAACGGCGACCTGGCGAAGGTGATGGTGTTCGTCGACCAGACGTCGACGCGCACGGACACGAAGAAGACGACGGCGGGCACCGCCCAGCTCCACTTGAACGCCCAGCTGCAGGGCGACAAGTGGAAGATCACGGACATGGACACGTACAACGCGCCGAAGGTCCCGGCGGCGACCCAGGCGCCGGCTTCGCCGTCCGCGCCGCCGGCGTCTCCGTCGCCGACCAAGTAGCGTCCGGCAGCGGCCCGCGACCCCGATGGGTCGCGGGCCGTTTTCGCGCCCGGAGCGCCCCTGTGACACTCGGTAGCGGCTCGGGCGGCGGGCCGTCGTCGGACTCAAGCCCCTTCGTCGTCCGCGCCCCAGCGCCTCCGTCGCCGACGAACTAGCGCTCGGCACCGGCCCGCGACCCGGGTCGGTCGCGGGCCGTTTTCGCGCCCGGAGCGGCCCCGTGAGCGGCCGTCACGCGCGCGGGACACGTGTGACGCCTGAGACGCCCGGCACCCCCTCGAAACCCGCCTCGGACCGATCACCCGAAACCGCCGCGACACGCCGCCGACGGCGGAACCGGTCCCGTCCGAAGTGGTCTGGAACACAGTTCAACACGACCCCGGAACGCGGGAAACACCCAGGTCCAACCCCTATTACTGGCGCTACCGGCGGGTAACTGGAACACTATTCGGCCGCTCACGCTCCGCTGACCTTCTTCAACGCTGCGCCAACCGGCGGGACCCCCGTGTGGCATCTTGACTCTCGGGCCCGGTGGGTTCACGCTTACTCCCGAACGGCGAAACCGGCGGCCCTTGCGGGAGGGACAACCGGCTCGCCTGGAGGCATACCTGAAGACGTCGCGAGGCAGGCTGGGCCCCATCGGGAGCGCCCCCTGGACAGACCGCGCCGTTCGGGCTAGACTGCCTCTTTGCGCTGCCCTCTTTCAGGCTGCCCGGAGCCGGTAGTTAGGATAGTGGGCACACGGCACCCTTGACAGTCACTCATAGCTGTTGCTATGGCGGCTGCCACCGCTCATTGTCCCCGGAAGGACGCATCTTGGCAGTCTCTCCCGCGAACCAGGCCACTGCTGCGACCACCTCGGCTGAATCTCGCTCGGAGTCCACGGGAATCCCCGGCGCGCCCAAGCGGGTTTCCTTCGCAAAGATTCGCGAACCCCTCAGCACCCCCAACCTGCTCGACGTCCAGATCCAGTCGTTCCAGTGGTTCACCGGGGACGAAGCGTGGTTCGAACGCCGTGTCGAAGAAGGTGAAGAAAACCCGGTCGGCGGCCTCGAAGAGGTCCTCAACGAGATCTCCCCGATCGAGGACTTCTCCGGTTCGATGTCCCTGTCCTTCTCCGCTCCGCGCTTCGACGAGGTCAAGGCCTCGATCGAGGAGTGCAAGGACAAGGACATGACCTACGCCGCCCCGCTGTTCGTGACGGCGGAGTTCGTCAACAACAACACGGGCGAGATCAAGAGCCAGACGGTCTTCCTGGGCGACTTCCCGGTCATGACCGACAAGGGCACGTTCATCATCAACGGCACCGAGCGTGTCGTCGTGTCCCAGCTGGTCCGCTCGCCGGGCGTCTACTACTCGAAGGACGTCGACAAGACGACCGACAAGGACGTCTTCAGCGTCCGCGTGATCCCGAGCCGGGGTGCGTGGCTCGAGTTCGACGTCGACAAGCGCGACACCGTCGGCGTCCGCATCGACCGCAAGCGCCGCCAGCCGGTCACCGTGCTGCTGAAGGCGCTCGGCTGGACCACCGAGGCGATCCGCGAGCGCTTCTCCTTCTCGGAGACGCTGCTGGCCACCCTCGAGAAGGACCACACCGCCGGCACCGACGAGGCGCTGCTCGACATCTACCGCAAGCTGCGCCCGGGCGAGCCGCCCACGAAGGAGAGCGCGCAGACCCTGCTGGAGAACCTGTTCTTCAAGGCGAAGCGCTATGACCTGGCCAAGGTCGGCCGGTACAAGCTGAACAAGAAGCTCGGCCTCGACACGCCGTACGACACCGGGACGCTGACCGAAGAGGACATCGTCACGACCATCGAGTACCTGGTCCGGCTGCACGCCGGCGAGGACAAGATGGACGCGCAGAACGGCACCGAGGTGCCGGTCGAGACCGACGACATCGACCACTTCGGCAACCGGCGCCTGCGCACGGTCGGCGAGCTGATCCAGAACCAGATCCGGGTCGGCCTCTCCCGCACCGAGCGCGTCGTGCGCGAGCGCATGACGACGCAGGACGTCGAGGCGATCACGCCGCAGACCCTGATCAACATCCGCCCGATCGGCGCGGCGATCAAGGAGTTCTTCGGCACCTCGCAGCTGTCGCAGTTCATGGACCAGAACAACCCGCTGTCGGGCCTGACGCACAAGCGTCGTCTCTCGGCCCTCGGCCCGGGTGGTCTGTCCCGTGAGCGCGCCGGCATGGAGGTCCGGGACGTCCACCCGTCGCACTACGGCCGGATGTGCCCGATCGAGACGCCGGAAGGCCCGAACATCGGCCTGATCGGCTCGCTCTGCTCGTACGCGCGGGTCAACCCGTTCGGCTTCATCGAGACGCCGTACCGCAAGGTCGTCGAGGGCCGGGTCACCGACCAGGTCGACTACCTGACGGCGGACGAGGAAGACCGGTACGTCAAGGCCCAGGCCAACGCGCCGATCGAGGACGACGGCACGTTCGTCGAAGACCGGGTCATGGCCCGCCGCAAGGGTGGCGAGGTCGAGCTGATCGACCCGCTCGACATCGACTACATGGACGTCTCGCCGCGGCAGATGGTCTCGGTCGCGACGGCGATGATCCCGTTCCTCGAGCACGACGACGCGAACCGCGCCCTGATGGGTGCGAACATGCAGCGCCAGGCCGTGCCGCTGCTGCGCAACCAGGCCCCGTACGTGGGCACGGGTGTGGAGCTGCGCGCCGCGGTCGACGCCGGTGACGTGCTCGTCGCCGAGCAGGCCGGCATCGTCGAGGAGCTCTCGGCGGACCTGATCACGATCATGCACGACGACGGCACGCGGAAGAGCTACGGGCTGTACAAGTTCCGCCGCTCGAACCACGGCACCTGCTTCAACCACCGCCCGATCGTCAACGAGGGCGACCGGGTCGAGCAGGGTCAGGTCATCGCCGACGGCCCGTCCACCGAGAACGGTGAGATGGCGCTCGGCAAGAACCTGCTCGTCGCGGTCATGCCGTGGGAGGGCCACAACTACGAGGACGCGATCATCCTCTCCGAGCGCCTGGTGCAGGACGACGTGCTGACGTCGATCCACATCGAGGAGCACGAGATCGACGCCCGCGACACCAAGCTGGGCGCCGAGGAGATCACCCGGGACATCCCGAACGTCTCCGAAGAGGTCCTGGCCGACCTCGACGAGCGCGGCATCATCCGCATCGGTGCCGAGGTCCGCGACGGCGACATCCTGGTCGGCAAGGTCACGCCGAAGGGCGAGACCGAGCTGACCCCGGAGGAGCGCCTGCTCCGCGCGATCTTCGGCGAGAAGGCCCGCGAAGTCCGCGACACCTCGCTGAAGGTGCCGCACGGCGAGACCGGCAAGGTCATCGGCATCCGCGTGTTCTCGCGCGAGGACGACGACGAGCTGCCCCCGGGCGTCAACGAGCTGGTCCGCGTCTACGTGGCCCAGAAGCGCAAGATCCAGCCGGGCGACAAGCTCGCCGGCCGGCACGGGAACAAGGGTGTCATCGGCAAGATCCTGCCGGTCGAGGACATGCCGTTCATGGAGGACGGCACGCCCGTCGACATCATCCTGAACACCCACGGTGTGCCGCGACGGATGAACATCGGCCAGATCCTCGAGCTGCACCTGGGCTGGCTGGCGTCGCAGGGCTGGACGATCGAAGGCAACCCGGACTGGGCGAAGAACCTGTCCGAGGAGCTCTACGACGTCGCGCCGAACACGAACACCGCGACCCCGGTGTTCGACGGCGCGAAGGAAGAGGAGCTCACCGGGCTGCTGGGCGCGACCAAGCCGAACCGCGACGGCGAGCGCATGGTCAAGGAGAACGGCAAGGCCACGCTGTTCGACGGCCGCTCCGGCGAGCCGTACCCGTACCCGGTGTCGGTCGGCTACATGTACATCCTGAAGCTGCACCACCTGGTCGACGACAAGATCCACGCCCGCTCCACCGGCCCGTACTCGATGATCACGCAGCAGCCGCTGGGTGGTAAGGCGCAGTTCGGTGGCCAGCGCTTCGGTGAGATGGAGTGCTGGGCGATGCAGGCGTACGGCGCCGCCTACACGCTGCAGGAGCTGCTGACGATCAAGTCGGACGACGTGGTCGGCCGCGTCAAGGTGTACGAGGCCATCGTCAAGGGGGAGAACATCCCCGAGCCGGGCATCCCGGAGTCGTTCAAGGTGCTCCTCAAGGAGCTCCAGTCGCTGTGCCTCAACGTCGAGGTGCTCTCCAGCGACGGCGCGGCGATCGAGATGCGCGACTCCGACGACGAGGACCTCGAGCGCGCCGCGGCCAACCTCGGCATCAACCTGTCCCGCAACGAGTCGCCCTCGGTGGACGACGTCGTGCACTGATCGCGAGCTGAGCTGGGCCCGGCCTCCCGCAGGGCCCAGCTCGCCCGCCCCCTCTCTAGCCGAAACAACCCCAAGGGGATCTAGACGTGCTGGACGTCAACTTCTTCGATGAGCTCCGCATTGGTCTCGCCACGGCCGACGACATCCGTCAGTGGTCGTACGGCGAGGTCAAGAAGCCGGAGACCATCAACTACCGGACGCTCAAGCCCGAGAAGGACGGCCTCTTCTGCGAGAAGATCTTCGGTCCGACCCGGGACTGGGAGTGCTACTGCGGCAAGTACAAGCGCGTCCGCTTCAAGGGCATCATCTGTGAGCGCTGCGGCGTCGAGGTGACCCGCGCCAAGGTGCGCCGCGAGCGGATGGGCCACATCGAGCTGGCCGCTCCGGTCACCCACATCTGGTACTTCAAGGGTGTTCCGTCCCGCCTGGGCTACCTGCTGGACCTGGCGCCGAAGGACCTCGAGAAGATCATCTACTTCGCTGCTTACGTCATCACGGGCGTGAACACGGAGCTGCGCCACAACGACCTGCCGACCCTCGAGAACGAGATCGGCGTCGAGCGCAAGAACCTCGAGACCAAGCGCGACGCGGACATCGAGGCCCGCGCGCAGAAGCTGGAAGCCGACCTGGCCGAGCTGGAGGCGGAGGGCGCCAAGTCCGACGTCCGCCGCAAGGTCAAGGAAGGCGGCGAGCGCGAGATGCGCCAGCTGCGTGACCGCGCCGGTCGCGAGCTGGACCGCCTCGAGGAGGTCTGGACGACCTTCACGAAGCTCGACACCCGCCAGCTGATCGCCGACGAGCTGCTCTACCGCGAGCTCGTCGACCGCTACGGCGAGTACTTCACCGGCGGCATGGGCGCGGAGGCCATCCAGAAGCTGGCCACCGAGTTCGACGTCGCCGCGGAGGCGGAGAGCCTGCGCGACACGATCCGCAACGGCAAGGGGCAGAAGAAGCTCCGCGCGCTGAAGCGGCTCAAGGTCGTCGCGGCGTTCCAGGCCACCGGCAACGACCCGCGCGGCATGGTGCTCGACGCCGTCCCGGTCATCCCGCCGGACCTGCGCCCGATGGTGCAGCTGGACGGTGGCCGCTTCGCGACCTCCGACCTGAACGACCTGTACCGCCGGGTGATCAACCGGAACAACCGCCTCAAGCGGCTGATCGACCTCGGCGCGCCCGAGATCATCGTCAACAACGAGAAGCGGATGCTGCAGGAGGCCGTCGACGCGCTGTTCGACAACGGCCGCCGCGGGCGTCCGGTCACCGGCCCGGGCAACCGGCCGCTGAAGTCGCTGTCCGACCTCCTCAAGGGCAAGCAGGGCCGGTTCCGCCAGAACCTGCTCGGCAAGCGCGTCGACTACTCGGGCCGTTCGGTCATCATCGTCGGCCCGCAGCTGAAGCTGCACCAGTGCGGTCTGCCGAAGGACATGGCGCTCGAGCTGTTCAAGCCGTTCGTCATGAAGCGGCTGGTCGACCTGAACCACGCGCAGAACATCAAGTCCGCCAAGCGGATGGTGGAGCGCTCGCGGCCGCAGGTGTGGGACGTGCTGGAAGAGGTCATCACCGGCCACCCGGTGATGCTGAACCGCGCGCCGACGCTGCACCGCCTCGGCATCCAGGCCTTCGAGCCGCAGCTGGTCGAGGGCAAGGCCATCCAGCTGCACCCGCTGGTCTGCGAGGCGTTCAACGCGGACTTCGACGGTGACCAGATGGCGGTGCACCTGCCGCTGTCGGCCGAGGCGCAGGCCGAGGCCCGGATCCTGATGCTGTCGGCGAACAACATCCTGTCGCCGGCGTCGGGCCGTCCGCTCGCCATGCCGCGGCTGGACATGGTCACGGGCCTGTTCCACCTGACCCGCCTGACCGAGGACGCCGAGGGCGCGGGCAACGCGTACTCGTCGCCGGCCGAGGCCATCATGGCCTTCGACCGCAAGGCGCTGAGCCTGCACGCTCCGATCAAGATCCGCATCACCGACCGCCAGCCGGCGAAGGCCGACGAGGCGACGCTCGCGGAGAAGGGCTGGGAGCCGGGCAAGGCGTGGCTGGCCGAGACGACCCTGGGCCGCGTGCTGTTCAACGAGCTGCTGCCGGCGGACTACCCGTTCATCAACGAGCCGATGCCGAAGAAGCGTCAGGCCGCGATCGTGAACGACCTCGCCGAGCGGTACTCGATGACCCAGGTCGCGCAGACCCTGGACCGCCTGAAGGACGCCGGGTTCTACTGGGCGACCCGCTCGGGCGTCACCGTCGCCATCTCGGACGTGCTCACCCCGGTGGGCAAGGCCGCCATCCTCGACGAGTACGAGGGCAAGGCCTCCCAGGTGGAGAAGCGCTACCAGCGTGGTCAGCTGTCGCACACCGAGCGCAACAACGAGCTCGTCAAGGTGTGGACGCAGGCCACCGAAGAGGTCCACAAGATCATGGAGACGGCGCTGCCGGACGACAACCCGATCGCCATGATCGTGAAGTCGGGCGCGGCGGGCAACATGACGCAGGTCCGGTCGCTGGCCGGTATGCGTGGCCTGGTGTCGAACCCGAAGGGTGAGTACATCCCGCGTCCGATCAAGGCCAACTTCCGTGAGGGCCTGTCGGTGGCGGAGTACTTCATCGCGACGCACGGTGCCCGGAAGGGCCTGGCGGACACGGCGCTGCGGACCGCCGACTCGGGTTACCTGACCCGGCGTCTGGTGGACGTCTCGCAGGACGTCATCGTCCGCGAGATCGACTGCGGCACCACCCGCGGCATCATGATGCCGATCGGCGAGGACATCGGCGACGGCAAGGTCCTGCGCGACCAGCACGTCGAGACCTCGGTCTACGCGCGGAACCTCGCGACGGACGCGGTGGACGCCAAGGGCAACGTCGTGTTGAACGCGGGCGACGACATCGGCGACCCGGCCATCGACAAGCTGCTCTCCAGCGGCATCTCGAAGGTCAAGGTCCGCTCGGTGCTGACCTGCGAGTCGGCCGTCGGCATCTGCGCGACCTGCTACGGCCGCTCGATGGCGACCGGTCAGCTCGTCGACGTCGGCGAGGCCGTGGGTATCGTCGCGGCCCAGTCGATCGGTGAGCCCGGTACGCAGCTGACGATGCGTACGTTCCACCAGGGTGGTGTCGCCGGTGACGACATCACGACCGGTCTGCCCCGTGTCCAGGAGCTCTTCGAGGCTCGTGTGCCGAAGGGCAAGGCGCCGATCGCCGACGTCGATGGCCGCGTGCGCATCGAGGAGAGCGAGCGGTTCTGGAAGATCACGCTGATCCCGGACGACGGCGGCGAAGAGATCGTCTTCGACAAGCTGTCCAAGCGTCAGCGGCTCGCGAACACCCCGAACGGCCCGCTGGGCGACGGCGACCACGTCAACGTCGGCCAGCAGCTGCTCGAAGGCACGCCGGACCCGCACGAGGTCCTGCGGGTCATGGGGCCGCGCGAGGCGCAGATGCACCTGACGGACGAGGTCCAGAAGGTGTACCGGGCGCAGGGTGTGTCGATCCACGACAAGCACATCGAGGTCATCGTCCGGCAGATGCTGCGCCGGGTGACGATCATCGACTCCGGTGCCACGGACTTCCTCCCGGGCGAGCTGCCCGAGCGGACCAAGTTCGAGGCGACGAACCGGGCCGCGGTCGCCGAGGGCGGCGAGCCGGCTTCGGGCCGTCCGGTGCTGATGGGCATCACGAAGGCGTCGCTCACCACGGACTCGTGGCTGTCGGCGGCGTCGTTCCAGGAGACCACGCGAGTCCTGACCGATGCGGCCATCAACGGCCGTTCGGACAAGCTCGTGGGCCTCAAGGAGAACGTGATCATCGGTAAGCTGATCCCGGCCGGTACGGGCATCAACAAGTACCGCAACATCCAGGTGCAGCCGACGGAAGAGGCCCGGGTCGCGGCGTACGCGATCCCGTCCTACGACGACGGTTACTACACCCCGGACGTGTTCGGTACGGGTACCGGTGCTGCGGTCCCGCTGGACGACTACGACTTCGGCCGCGACTTCCGCTGAAGCTGAGCTGAGTCAAGGAAAGGCCCTCGCCGGGTTTCCGGCGGGGGCCTTTCCCGTTTTCACCGGACGCTGCAGCGGGACACCGGGAAGTCGAAGTACGTGTCCGGGAACGGCTCCCCGTTCAACGTGTAGTGCCACCACTCCTCGGGCAGGTTCCGGAACCCCGCCGCCGTCATGGCGTTCCGCAGCACGTCGTGGTTCGTGCGCGCGACTCCCGTGATCGCCGGGTTGTCCGTGTGGGCCAGCGGGTCGAAGCAGTCGTAGCCCGTGCCCATGTCGACCATGTTGTCCGGGAACCGCTGCGCCGCGAAGCACGGCTTCAGCGGCTCGCCCGGGAGGTACGGCCGCTGGTACCGCGGCGGGAGCTTCACCAGCGTCAAGTCCATCGTGCTGCCGCGGCTGTGGCCGGACTTCTCCGCGATGTACCCCTCCTCGAACAGCCGGTCCTTCTCGACGTTCGGGTAGAACTCGGCCTTCATCTTCTCGTCGGCGAGGTCCTTCGCCCACCGCACGAAGTGGTCGACCGCGCGCTGCGGGCGGTAGCAGTCGTACACCTTGAGCGTGTAGCCCTGCCGGAGCACCTGGGCCTGCGCTTGCCGCAACCCCGCGGCGGCCTGGCGGGTCAGGAGGCAGGTGGGCTCGAGGTACCCGTCGATCCGCTGCCCGACGAAGTTGTGCCGGGTGGCGTACCGGATGTCCTGCAGGATCGACGGCGCGACGTCGGACAGCGCGACGAAGCCGGCAGCCGGTGCGGCCTGGGCGGGAGCGGGGACGGCGAAAGCGGCCGAGGCGGTCAGGGCCACGACCAACGCACGGAAGATCGGCATCCCTCCCGTCTAGCAGCCGCGCGCCCGGCAAGCAGCCGCCAACCGGTCAAGACCAGCCTTCCGACGTCGTCGCGCGGAGGAAGTCATCGGACGGCGGCTGCACCGGCCGTCCCTCGAACTGCGTCGACAGCACCACCGACGACCGCAGCTCGCCGTGCTTGCCCAGCCGCTCCAGCAGGCCTTCGAAGTGCTCCAGCGACGCCGCCCGGATCTTCAGCATCGTGCAGTGGTCGCCGGACAGCCGGTGGATCTCCACGACCTCCGGGTAGTCCTCGGACTTCGACGTCTTCAGCAGGCAGCTGCTCAACGCGCAGCGCATCTCGACGAACGCCTGCAGCGGCTGGCCGGCGCGCCGCGCGTCGACCTGCGCGCGGTAGCCGGTGATCACCCCGGTCTCCTCCAGCCGCCGCACCCGCTCGGCCACCGCCGGCGCCGACAGGTTGATCCGGCGGCCCAGCTCCTTGAACGACAACCGCCCGTCGGCCTGCAGCAGGTCCAGCAGCCGCCAGTCGACGTCGTCCAGGGCCTTTTCCGAACGGAAGGTCATGGGCCCCATTTTCCTTCCGAACCGCGGCCGGGGCCACGGATTTGCCGTCGAACAGCCCTTCGAAAGATCGCCGCGAGTTCCTAAAGTTGCTGGTCATGGGGACTTTGACGGTGACCGGCCGGGCCCGGTCCGTGGGAGCGCTGTTCGCCGGCGTCGCGTTGCTCAACACCGCGACGGTCGGCCTGAGCACAGCGGCGACGCTGATCGTCGCCGCGGGCAGCGGGCCGGGCTGGAGCGGCCTGCCGAGCGTCGCGAACGTGCTCGGCACCGCCGCCGGCGCGTTCGGCACGGGTCTGCTGCTGCCGGGCCACGGCCGTCGCCGCGTGCTGAGCGCCGGGTACGCCGTCGCCGCGGCGGGGGCGCTGGTCGCGTTCGCCGGCGCGTTGACGACGTCGCTCGTGCCGCTCCTGCTGGGCATCCTGCTGGTCGGCCTCGGCAACGGCGGCGCGCAGCTGTCGCGCTACCTGGCCGCGGACCTGTACCCCGAGGAACGCCGGGGCCGCGCGCTCTCGAACGTCGTCTGGGCCGGGACGATCGGCGCGCTCGCCGGGCCGGCGCTGATGGCCCCGGCGGCGGATGCCGCGGAGAGCTTCGGCTGGCCGGCGCTGTCCGGGCCGGTCGCCGTCGCGGTCCTCGCCACGGCGGGGGCGGCGCTGGCGGCGGCGTTCCTGCCGCGGCACGTCCCGGTCCGGCAGGAAGCAAAGGTGAGTGCTCCCGCGCGGGCGACCGGTGTCGCGCGGCCGCTGGTCGCGATGGTCGCCGCGCAGCTCACGATGGTCGCCGTCATGACCATGACGCCGCTGCAGCTCCAGGACCACGGGCACGGGCTCGACGTCGTCGGCTGGGTGCTGAGCGCGCACCTGTTCGGCATGTTCGCGCTGGCGCCGCTGTCCGGCCGGATCGCCGACCGCTGGGGCCCGCGCGTCACGGTCAACGCGGGCCTGGGTGTGCTCGCGCTCTCGACGGCGACCGCGCTCGCGGCCCCGACCGCGCACACGTCCGGCCTGCCGGTGGCGCTGTTCCTGCTCGGCTACGGCTGGAACCTCGTGTTCGTCGGCGGCAGCGCGCAGCTGAGCCGCGACCTCCCGCCCGCGACGCGCAGCCGGGTGCAGGGCACGGTGGACGCGGTGGTCTGGTCCGCGTCCGCTTTGGCCGGTTTGGGGTCAGGACAGCTGTTTGCCGGCGGCGGGTACGCGCTCGTCGCGGTCGTCGGCGGCGTTCTGGCGCTGCTTCCGTTGCTGCTGCTGGGATCCCGTGACGGCCGGTAGCCGGGTCGTTGTCGGCAAATCTCTCGTCGCCGCCGGCGGGCTCCGCTGGCGAAGATGGGCCGTGGCTGACTCTGTGCCCTTCACGGACAACTTCTCGGACCTCTCCAACACGCAGGGGTACCAGTTCGAGTTCCGGTGCGAACGCTGCGGCAACGGTTACCGGTCCGCTTTCCAGCGCGACAACGTCGAGACCGGCCGAAGCGTGCTCCGCGCTGTCGGGTCGTTCTTCGGCGGGACGCTGCGGGACCTGAGCAACTCGGCCGACCAGTGGCGCTACGACCGCGCGACCAACTCGCCCGCCAAGGACAAGGCGCTGGCGGCGGCGGTCCAGGAGATCACGCCGAGCTTCCGCCAGTGCCGCGGCTGCGGCGACTGGATGTGCCAGGACCAGTGCTGGAACGAGGAGATCGGCCAGTGCCTGCGCTGCTCGCCGAGCGTCGCCGAGGAGATCTCGCGCGCGCAGGCCTCCGCGCAGCGCGACCAGATCTGGGACAAGGCCCGCGAGAAGGACTGGACCACCGGCCTCGACATCGACACCCGCGCCAAGGTCACCTGCCCGGGCTGCGGCCTGAAGGCCGAGGGCGGGAAGTTCTGCTCGTCGTGCGGCACGTCCCTGGCGCTCAAGGTCGCCTGCGGCGGTTGCGGGAGTGAGAGCAACAAGCCGGGCGCGTTGTTCTGCTCGGACTGCGGCAGCAAACTCTGACCGGAGTTCCCGGCAAGTCATAACGAATACATAACGAGCAGCCCCGGCGTTCAGTCGCCGGGGCTGCGCCATTGTGACCAACCGTGACACCGCCAGTTGGTCCAGTCCGTTCGCTCACTCGTTCGGCGCAGCGGCGGGCGTCAAATCGGCCCACTTCGTGGGAGATTAACCCTTTCGGGTCGGTTCTCATTCTTTGATCACGGCTGGACCCTTCGTCCGCTTGGCGCGAATATCCCGTTCCAGGTCGGCTGACGTCAGCTTTCCGTTGTGTCCCAACGGTTTCCATCCGTGCTCAAGAACAGGGAGAACCATGCGATCAACTCCGTCGCGCCCGGGCCGGTGGCGAAGGGTGGTGACCGGCGCCGCGGCACTCGCGCTCGCGGCCGGCGCCGTCACGTACACCGGCTCGTCCACCGGCGCCTACGCCGACGTCCAGACGATCACCGACGCGAAGACCGCGTCCGACGGCAAGCAGTACTGGGTGCAGAACCACCTGGTGTCGAAGGACCTCGCCGCGCAAGCGCGTGCGGAAGGCGGGACGCCGAAGAAGTGGCTGCTCGTCTGGGCCGGTGACGAGAACATCGCCGACACGCTCGTCAAGGACGTCAAGAACCTGCCGGGCACGCTCGGCGGTGGGCTCAACAAGATCAAGAACGCCCTGCCCGGGCCGGACTTCCTCGCCGTCATCGACGCGACGCAGGGTTCGCCGACCTACGGCAAGGTCGTCAACACCGCCACGGTCGGCCCGCTCGTCGAGAACGAGCCGCACCACATGCAGTACGTGTGGCACCAGGGCGACACCATCTACGCCGGCGCGCTGTTCGCCGCGGCGACGTACGCCTTCGACGTCAGCGCGCTGCCGCAGCTGAAGCTCAAGGGCGTCAGCCTCCCGACGAACACCCTCGGCGGGAGCGTCCCGGACGCCTACTGGGTGCTCAAGGACGGCACCGCGTACGGCACGTACATGGGCGGCCCGGTCGTCCCCGGACCGCACTCCTACGCCGACGGCTCCACGCAGATCGGCAACGGCTTCGCGGGCAGCCCCGGCGAGGTCGTCCACTTCGGACAGAACGCCGAAGTGCTTTCCGAGTCCCCGGCGGCGACCCCGCAGGGCGACAACCAGAAGCTCTGCGACAACCTGCCGCAGCTGGGCAAGCCGACCTGCGCGAACCCGCACGGCATCCAGGCCCGCGAGGACCTGAACACGCTCGTCACGAGCGACTACGCCGAGCCGCGCAACATCATCCTCGACCCGGTGAAGCAGCCGTCGCCGTACCTGCGCCGGCCGACCGTGCGGACCTGGGACATCTCCGACCGCAACCACCCGAAGCTGAAGTCGGTGTCGTACCTGCAGGACGGCCCGCGCGCCGATCCCGCAGACCCGCTGCACGCCGAGAGCCGCGCGGTCATGGAGACCACCGTGACCAACCTGCCCGGCCACAAGGGCGCGTTCGCCCAGACCATGCAGGGCGGCGCGGTGTTCTACACGCCGGACATCACCGCGGCCGAGCCGCACTGGATCGAGGTGTTCGACGACGGCGCCGCGAACAAGTCCATCTACGCCAACAACGACTCCAACGGCGCCAGCTCCAACGGCGGCTGGATCCAGACGAGCCCGGACGACAAGTACCTCTACCGCGCGATCGTCGGGCGGCAGAAGGGCACCCTCTCGGCCGACGACCCCGGCACGACCGGCGGCGTCTACGTCCTCGACATCCAGAAGCTGGTCAACGCCGGCGACCGGATCGAGGACATCGAGGGCCGGGTCGACACCAAGGCGAAGGCGCAGCAGGGCGGCGGTGGCGACCTGCCGACCGTCGTCGGCGCGGCCCCGATCAACCCCGGCACGCCGGGCGCGGGCCCGCACTGGGGCGCCTACGACAACTGGGCGCTCGGCGACGACGGCTTCTACCACGAAACGACGTCGCCGCAGCACCTCGCGGTGTCGAACTACTTCGTCGCGCGGTCCGGTTTGGACGGTGACCACAAGGTCAACCTGCTGAACCTCGGCCCGGACGGGAAGGTCGCGGTCGACTCGAACTTCCGGGACGAGTTCACCGGGCAGGTCGGCATCAACTTCAACCGCAAGTCGTGGCCGCACGGGGACTTCGGCAACGCCAAGCCGCACTCCGAGCTGTTCGTGGTCGCCGACGCGAACATCAAGTAGCCGACGCGGGCGGGGTCGTCCGCGACCCCGCCCGCCTCTTCCCCGGAAGGTCCCGATGGATCACGACCACTCCGCGCCGGCCACCGGATCGTCCACTGTGGACGCCCTGGCGCTGGCGCTGCGGCTGGCCCTGCTGCTTTCCACGGCGTTCCTCGCCGGTGGCGGTCTGCTGCGGCCGCCGGGTGACCGGCCGCGGCGCACGCTGTACCTCCTCGGCGGCGTTTCCGCGCTGCTCGCCGTGGTGTCGGCCTTCGCCGTCGACGTCAACGTCGTCGCGCTGGCGATCCACGTCGTGCTCGCGGTGGCAGTGCCGGTCCTCCCGCGGGCCACCCGCTGGACGTCGGCCGCGCTGCTGGTCCTCGTCGTCCTCGAGACCTCACTCGGCGGGACCGGCGTCGAGTTCGCGCTCGACTCGGTGTTCGTCGCCGGGGCGGCCGTGTGGTTCGGCTTCGCGCTGTTCGGTCCGGTGGCGACGTCGGCCGTCCGGCCCGGACCGCTGGCCCTCACCCTCGGCGGGCTCCTGGTCCTCGCCGGCGCGGTGCGGTTCGGCTTGTCCGGCCTCGGGTTCGACCGGCGCCTCTACTCGACGCTGTTCGGGCTCACCGTCCTGGCGGTCGTGGTCCTGCCGCTGGCGGTCAGCGTGCTCGCCGGAGTCTTCAAAGGCCGCACCTACCGGTTCGGCGTGGCCGCCGTCGCGCTCGGGTTCGTCGCGTGGACCGCGCTCGGCGCCATCCCCGCGCCGCCGCCGCTGCCGGTGCCCGGGGTGCCGCTGCTGGCCGACGAGGCCGGGTTCCCGGTGCTGGTCAGCCCGCAACGGCCGGGCCACAACGTCGTCCACTTCCCGCCGAGCGCGGGCGACGACCTCGCCGCAGGCGTCCGCGGTGGGCTGATCACCAAGGCCGTCGCGCGGCCCGGCGCCGAGGGCACGTGGGCCGATGTCGACTTACCGCCCGGCCGCAGCGACCTGGAGATCCGCCGCGGCGACACGACGACGGTCGTCGAGGTCGACGCGGGCACCGAACCCGGCCCGGCGATCGCCGAGGCGGACGCGCCGGAATGCGCGTCCGCGGCGCTCGGCGGCCTGGTCGCCGGCCGCACCGACGTCCTGACCGCGTGCCCGTCCGACGCGCTGACCCCCGAAGACAGCGGCGCGCTGGTCAAGCTGGTCGAGTTCCTGGCCGGACGGAAGCCGTCCGCGCTCACGCTGGTCGAGGACGACTCCCCGCGCGGAGCCGCGGCGGCGAAGCTGGTGCGTGAGACCGCGGCGCGGACCGGGCTGGCCGTGCGGCCGGACGCCGGGCCCGACACCGCGCTCGTCGTCGTCTCCGGCTGGAGCGCCGGGTACACGGCGATGACGCGGGCCGCCGAGCTGCAGCGCCTCGAACCCACCCACCAGTACGGGCTCTACCTGGCGCCGTGGCTGCTGAACGGGCCGATCGTCAACGCCGTCGCCAGCGCGTCGCTGCCGCTGCGGTTCGACCCGCGGGAGGCGACCGCGGTCGGGTACGCCGTGGCGGTCGGCGACCGCTTCGGCGGCGAAAGCCCGACGCTCGGCGGCTTCCGGACCTGGCTCGGCGCCGACCGGCCGGCCGCGGACGTGCAGATCTTCGCCGCCGCCCAGGTCAACGCCATGCCGATGTACCCCACCGAACCCCACGCCACCGGAATGGTGATGAACCGCGACTACGCGGGCCAGTGGGTCCCCGACGGAACCATCGTGCCGATCACGTCGGTTCTCCGCTGAAACCCCTGCAACGAAAGGAAAAGCATGAAGCGTCTTGCTGCCCGCGTGCTGCTGCCGCTCGTCGCGGCGACGGCGTTCACCGGCCTCGCCGCCGGTGTGGCGTCGGCCGACCCGACCGACGGTTCCGTCTGGCTCGTGCCGGGCATCGACCTCGGCAGCCTGCTCGGCCCGATCGGCCAGCCCGTCGACCTGCTCGCCCCCGTCTTCGACCTGATCACCGCTGTTTCCTGAAGGGGAGAGAACCCATGAAGAAGACCCTCGCTGTCGCCGTCCTCACCGGTGCGGCCCTGTTCGGCGCGGCGGCGCCGGCGCTGGCCGCCGACACGCCCGGCGTCGTCGTGGTCGACGAGCCGGACACCAGCGGCCTGAACAACATCTGGACGTTCGCGCCGCTCGGCGTCCCGGTGCTCGGCCTGATCCAGTCGATCAACGGTGTGCCGGGCAAGCTGCTGCCCTCCTTCTGACCCGGCGGCGGCCCCTCGCGTTCGAGGGGCCGCCCCTTTCCCATGCGAGTCCCCATGAACCGGCAGCGCGGTCGAATGCCGCGTCACGGTCGGCGGCCGGGTGGTGAAGACGCAGAGGTCGCCGCCTGCGTCAGCTGAGGGCCTTCGCGAACCAGTGCTCGGCGAACTGCCCGTCGTTGAACGGCTCGACCTCGGCGTACCCGACCTTCGCGTAGAGCGCGCGGGCTTCGACGAGGTCGTGGCGGGTGTCGAGCCGCATGAGCCGCGAACCGAGCAGGCGGGCGGCCTCCTCGGCGGCCGCGACCAGCGCGGGCGCGCCGCCGGTGCCGCGGTGGGCGGGCTTGACGAAGACCTTCGTCAGCTCGCTGATCCCCGGCGCGACGACCCGGGTCCCGGCGCAGCCCGCGACCTCCCCGCCGAGGTGCCCGACGAGGAAGGCCCCGGTCGGCGGCACCAGGTCGGTGCCCGGTTCTTCGGCCACGTACTGCGAGAGCTCCGCTTCGGTGATCGGGCGCCCGTAGTAGCGCGACGCGACTTCGTCCATGTAGTCGCGCATGATCGCGACGGCGTCCGGGTGAGCGACGTCGATCTGGGTGATCTTCCAGTTCACGTCCTCATCCTGCGGTCGCTGTCCAGCGGATTCCGCGGGCCCCGGGCACCATGAGGACATGACGACTGCGACGAAACGCCTGACGGTGGTGGCCGTCGTGCTGATCACCGTGGGCGCGATCCTGCTGTCGGTGGGGGCACTCGGCTTCCGGTCGGACGAGCAGGCCGACGCCAACATCGGCGCGGGGTTCGCCCTGCTGGCCGGGCCCTACATCGTGGGACTGGGCCTGGTGTTCGCGTTGTCGGCGGGCTTGACGCACCTCACGACGCGCCGCCGCTGACGTTCCACAGCGCCGCGGGCAGGCTCTCCGCCAGGTCGGCGAGGTAGCCGGCCTCGGCCACGACGTTCTGCCGGGTCGCGCAGCCCTGCCCCCAGGCACGCGCGGAGCCGTGCTCGACGACGACGTCCCGCTGGGCGAACCGCGGGGTGTCGGCCAGCCACCGGGCCAGGTCGGCCTCGAGCCGCGGGTCCGTCGGCATCGACACCTGCCCCGCGGTGATCCGCAGTTCGGGGCTCGGCGGCACCCGCACCTGCGTGACGTGGATGTCGCGGAAGTGGGTGTGGTCGTCGAAGTGCCGGTACGGCTCCTGGGCGTCGATCGCGATGACCGGCCGGTCTCCGTGGCGGAACTCCACCCACGTCGTGTTGCCGCCGGCCAGCGGGCGGCCGCTCGGGTGGCTGACGCCGAACGACGGCGTCGCCTTCGTGTCGCTGGGCACTCCGCTGTTGAAGGTGCCGCCGCGCTCGGCCGCGAACGTCTTGAACCAGTGCTCCTCGCGGCTTTCGACGAACTTCGCGTGCGACCGCCACCAGATCGCGGCCGCGCCCGCGAACACCGCCGCGATCAGGACGATCACCACCACCACGAGCATCAGAAGTCCAGGTCCTCGCGCGTCTCGTCGTCAGATTGGTTCCGGCCGGTTTCGCCGTAGTCGCTGGCCTTCTTGGCGTTCTTCACGTGGCTGTTGAGCTTGCCGAGGTGATCGTTGAGCGTCTTGGCCGGGTTGTCGCCGGGCTTGGCCGGGTTGAAGCCGAAGACGCCCTTCGCCGCGGCCTCGCCGCCCTTCTTCGCGATCTCCGACAGGGCGTTCTTCCCGGCCCGCTTGCCGATCATCCCGTCGGCGCCGGTGAGCTTGTCGACGAGGCTCTTGCCCGCGTCGCGCTCGGCGATCTCGCCCAGCTTCTTCGCGGTCTTGCCGTCGGCGAACACCTTGCCCAGCTTCGTCGCGGCCAGCTTGGCCTTCATCTTCTGCAGCCAGTCGAGGATCTTCTGCAGCAGCTCGCGGACCTTCGACACCTTCTGCGTCGTCTTCGCGGCGGTCGTGCCGAGCTTGACCTCCGACGCCGTGCCCGCGGTGGCGACCGACGCCCCGCAGGTGGGCACCGCGGCCGCCAGCGCCGGGATCCAGATCATGATCAGCCAGGTGACCAGCTCGGTGAGGATCGCCTTGATCAGGTCCTCGACGAAGCTCATCAGCATGCTGCTCAGCTGCAGCATCTGCGCCAGGTCACCGGACTTCGCGGAGACGCCGCCGATGCCGTGGGCGAACTCGCCGAGCGACCGGCGCGCGGCGTCCCCGGCGTCGCCCTGCCAGCCCTGGAGTGAGGTGTCGGCGACCTCGGCGAAGTTCTTCGCCAGCTGGTCGAGCCCGGTGGCGATGGCGTTGAAGTTGTCGGCGGCGATGCCGAGCGCCGGGCCGTCGCCGCTGACGAAGTGGATCGCGTCCTGGATCGGCTGGACCGCGCTGAGCAGGAAGTTCAGCCCCTGCCCGACGAGCCAGCCGAGCGGGTCGGTGGCGATGTCGGTGACGGTGCTCGCGCTCGACTGGATGAAGGACGTCGTGTCGGTCGCGATCGTGCCGAGCCCGAGGGCGATGTCGACGCCGTCCGGGTGCGGCGCGGCGGCGGCCTTCACCACCGAAACGACGTCCTTGCCGACGGTCACCGCGCTGCCCACGAACGGCGTCGCCTTGACCGCGTTGTCGACGTTCACCCCGAGCACGGTCGTCGGGTCGTCGCTCTTCACGCTGACGCCGCTCGCGACGTCCTGGAACTCCGCCATCGATCCCCCTACGGCTTCTTCGGGCCGTCGAGCAGGACCTCGACCTGGCCGAAGAACGCCTTGTGGTCGTCTTCGGTGCCTTGGTAGACGTTCGCGGCGTCGGTGAACTTCGCCTGCGCCGACGTCAGGCCCTCGGCCATCGACGCCAGCAGGTCGCGCAGCTCGTGCAGCGTTTCGTCGTACCCGTGCTTGGTGAACAGGCCGACGACGCCCCACGACTTGTCGCCGACGTCGGACTGGCCGACCTTCTCGGTGAACTTGGTGCCCTGGTCCCGGTACTTGCCGAGGTCGCCGGCGTACTTGCGCAGGGCGTCGACCTCCACCCGGTAGCCGTCGGCCATCAGTCCTCCTCGTCGAACAGGCTGCGCAGGAAGGTGTCGCCCGCGGACCCGCTGGTAGTGGGTGGCGGCGGCGGGGCGTCGGCTTGCCGGAGGATGCGCTGTTCGGAGAAGTCCTCCGGCGCCGGCTCGTCCTGCGTGAGCTTCGACCGCAGTTCCTCGACGGTGGTTCCGAACGCTTCGGCCTGCGTCTCGAGGACCTGGTCGACGAGGCCGAGCTCGTCGCCGAGGTGCTCCTGGACGAGGACCACCTGCCGCCGCGCGGCCTCGCCGACGGCTTCCCGCAGCGTCGTCATGAGGGCCGCGGAGAGGGCCTGCGGGCCTTTCGCGAGCGCGGCGTCGGTGAACCTGACGTCGAGGACCGCGCCGCCGGGTCCGGTGAGGACGGTCACGCCCCCGTCCGGCGATGACGCGCTCGCCCGCAGCTCGGTGAGCTGCCGCTGCATCGCGCCGAGGCCGGCGAACCGGTCGTCGACGTCCCGGATGCCCGACTGGAACCGCTCGAACTCGGCTAACAGCTGGTCGAACTCGGCCGCCATGCCCCTCGTTCCCTCCCGTTCGCGTGCTGCCCGCCACCCATCGTGGCCTGTCGGCGACGGTGTGACGCACGGAACGCCGGATCCGATCCCACTGCATCACCCGGTCGGGTAATGGGTAGGTTGCGGCCGCAAGGGGAAGCAGGGGAACAGCGCTAGGAGTGCGTGATGAGCAGCAGCGAAGGGGCCGGCCGGCCTGAAGAAGAGCCGAAGTCGACGGGCAGCCACGCGGCTCCCGAGGGGGCCGGGGTGCACCCGCTGATCGACTTGTCCCGCGACCCGAACCCGGGCAAGCCGGACCACGCGAAGCCCGAAGAGGACTGAGCCGGAGGGGGTCGGCTGCGCCGGGCGAGCTGGAGGGCCGCTCGGCAGGCCGGCACTCGCCGGGGTTCCGCGGTCGCGAATGACTCATTCGGGACCTCTGGTGCCGCGAACGCGACTTTCGCGGCGTGAGTTTGCACGCCGAGTCGTCGAGGCGGGTCCGGCCGGTGCGGAGGGCCGCTCGCCGGGTCCGGCGTCGCGAATGACTCATTCGGGACCTCCGGTGCCGCGGATGCGACTTTCGCGGCACCCGGCCCCGAGCCGGTGAGCGAGCCAAGCGCGGCCGGCGCCGCTCGGCCCGGCGTCCGGAACATTCCCGAGGCCGGCGGTGTTGCAATCGGTGCGGGGGAGTCCGTGCCGGGAACGCCGGCCACCCGCGGATCCGGGAAACCGGGCGGGGGAACCGCGTCACCGTGACCGGACTCCGGAACATCCCCCGGCCGGGCGGTGCCGAGAGGTACGCTGGAGGTTCGCCGACCTTCGGACCCCCCGCCGCGCTCCTTCCGGACCCGGGCGGGTATCTTTGGAGACCGTGCCCGGCAGGCGTCGGGCCGCTCCGCGTGCCGTGCGCATGGGCGGGGTGCTCAGGCACCCGGTCACCGGCTTCGGCAGGTCGGGGTTCCGACGGAAAATCCCTCCGGGAAGTTACCGGTCGAGAGACCGTGACGCGGGCCGACACGCCCGACCGCGGGGGCCGGTGAAGACACGAAGAAGCAGATCACGACAGGAAGCTGGTCCATTGCCCACGATCCAGCAGCTGGTCCGCAAGGGCCGCCAGGACAAGGCTGCCAAGCAGAAGACCGCGGCCCTCAAGGGGAGCCCGCAGCGGCGTGGCGTGTGCACTCGCGTGTACACCACGACCCCCAAGAAGCCGAACTCGGCGCTGCGCAAGGTCGCGCGTGTGAAGCTGACCAGCGGCATCGAGGTCACCGCCTACATCCCCGGTGAGGGCCACAACCTGCAGGAGCACTCGATGGTGCTCGTGCGTGGTGGTCGTGTGAAGGACCTTCCGGGTGTCCGTTACAAGATCATCCGCGGTTCGCTCGACACGCAGGGTGTCAAGAACCGCAAGCAGGCGCGCAGCCGGTACGGCGCGAAGAAGGAGAAGAGCTAATGCCCCGCAAGGGTCCGGCCCCGAAGCGGCCGCTGATCTCCGACCCCGTCTACGCCTCCCCGCTGGTCACCCAGCTGGTGAACAAGGTGCTGAAGGACGGGAAGCGGTCCCTGGCCGAGCGCATCGTGTACGGCGCGCTCGAAGGCGCTCGCGAGAAGACGGGCACCGACCCGGTCGTCACGCTGAAGCGCGCCCTCGACAACGTGAAGCCCACCATCGAGGTGAAGAGCCGCCGCGTCGGTGGTGCCACCTACCAGGTGCCGATCGAGGTCAAGCCGGGTCGCTCGACGACCCTGGCGCTGCGCTGGCTGGTCTCCTTCTCGCAGGCCCGCCGCGAGAAGACGATGATCGAGCGCCTGCAGAACGAGCTCCTGGACGCTTCCAACGGCCTCGGGGCCTCCGTGAAGCGTCGCGAAGACACGCACAAGATGGCCGAGTCCAACCGGGCCTTCGCGCACTACCGCTGGTGATCACCGCCCGGCTGTCGACCAAGCCATGCCGGGCCCCAAGCTTGAGAACAGGGGAACAGTCTCGTGGCACGTGAAGTGCTGACCGACCTCAACAAGGTCCGCAACATCGGCATCATGGCGCACATCGACGCCGGCAAGACCACCACCACCGAGCGGATCCTGTTCTACACCGGGGTCAACTACAAGATCGGTGAAGTCCACGACGGCGCCGCCACCATGGACTGGATGGAGGAGGAGCAGAAGCGGGGCATCACCATCACCTCGGCTGCCACCACCACCTTCTGGGCCGACCACCAGATCAACCTGATCGACACCCCCGGGCACGTCGACTTCACCGTCGAGGTGGAGCGCAACCTGCGGGTGCTCGACGGCGCGGTCGCCGTCTTCGACGGCAAGGAAGGCGTCGAGCCGCAGTCCGAGCAGGTCTGGCGGCAGGCGGACAAGTACGACGTCCCGCGCATCTGCTTCGTCAACAAGATGGACAAGCTGGGTGCGGACTTCTACTACACCCTGAAGACGATCACGGAGCGCCTCGGCGTCAAGCCGCTGGCGATCCAGCTGCCGATCGGCGCGGAGAACGACTTCGAGGGCGTCGTCGACCTGGTCCGCATGAAGGCGCTGACCTGGCGCGGCGAGGTCCAGAAGGGCGAGGACTACTCGGTCGAGGACATCCCCGCCGACCTGGCCGACCGCGCCGCGGAGTACCGGGAGAAGCTGATCGAGGCCGTCGCCGAGACGGACGACTCCCTCATGGAGAAGTTCCTCGAGGGCGAAGAGCTCTCCGAGGCCGAGATCAAGTCCGGCATCCGCAAGCTGGTCATCACCCGCGAGGCGTTCCCGGTCCTGGCCGGCTCCGCCTTCAAGAACAAGGGCGTGCAGCCCATGCTCGACGCGGTGATCGACTACCTGCCGTCGCCGCTGGACGTCCCGGCCGTCGAGGGCCTGCTGCCCGACGGTGAGACCGTCGTGACCCGCACGGCGTCGGTGGACCAGCCGTTCGCCGCGCTCGCGTTCAAGATCGCCGCGCACCCGTTCTTCGGCAAGCTGACCTACATCCGGGTGTACTCGGGCAAGGTCGGCGCCGGCGCTCAGGTCATCAACGCGACCAAGGAGCGCAAGGAGCGCATCGGGAAGATCTTCCAGATGCACTCCAACAAGGAGAACCCGGTCGACGACGCCCAGGTCGGCCACATCTACGCGGTCATCGGGCTGAAGGACACCACCACGGGTGACACCCTGGCGGACCCGCAGAACCCGATCGTGCTGGAGTCGATGACGTTCCCCGAGCCGGTCATCCGGGTCGCGATCGAGCCGAAGACGAAGGCCGACCAGGAGAAGCTGTCCCTGGCGATCCAGAAGCTGGCCGAAGAGGACCCGACGTTCCAGGTCAAGCTGGACGAGGACACCGGCCAGACGATCATCGCGGGCATGGGCGAGCTGCACCTCGAGGTGCTGGTGAACCGGATGAAGTCCGACTACAAGGTCGAGGCGAACATCGGCAAGCCGCAGGTCGCCTACCGCGAGACGATCAAGAAGACGGTCGACAAGCTGGACTACGTCCACAAGAAGCAGACCGGTGGTTCCGGCCAGTTCGCGAAGGTCATCGTGAAGCTGGAGCCGCTCGAGCGCACCGACGGCGCGCTCTACGAGTTCGACAACAAGGTGACCGGTGGTCGCGTGCCGCGGGAGTACATCCCGTCGGTGGACGCGGGCGCGCAGGACGCGATGCAGTACGGCGTCCTGGCCGGCTACCCGCTCGTCGGGTTGAAGTTCACCCTGTTGGACGGTGCTTACCACGAGGTCGACTCTTCGGAGATGGCGTTCAAGATCGCCGGTTCCATGGCGATGAAGGAAGCCGCGAAGAAGGCCGGCCCGGTGATCCTGGAGCCGATGATGGCGGTCGAGGTGACCACGCCCGAGGACTACATGGGTGACGTCATCGGTGACCTCAACTCCCGCCGTGGTCAGATCCAGGCCATGGAGGAGCGGTCGGGCACCCGCGTCGTGAAGGCGCTGGTCCCGCTGTCGGAGATGTTCGGCTACGTCGGTGACCTCCGGTCCCGCACCCAGGGCCGGGCGAACTACTCCATGGTGTTCGACTCCTACGCCGAGGTTCCCGCGAACGTCGCGAAGGAAATCATCGCGAAGGCGACGGGGGAGTAAAAACCCCCACCGCGCGCGGGCATTAAGGGACTCTCCTGAACGTCCGCTAGCACCGACGAAGGAATCCCGCCGACGCACTCTTTACCGCGGAGGCGGCGTCAAACACAGCGGGGGTCGGCAGCCACGCCGGCCCCCGAGCACAAAGCGAAACCAGTCCAGGAGGACATTCCAGTGGCGAAGGCGAAGTTCGAGCGGAGCAAGCCGCACGTCAACATCGGGACCATCGGTCACGTCGACCACGGCAAGACCACGCTGACCGCGGCGATCACCAAGGTTCTGCACGACAAGTACCCCGAGCTCAACGAGTCGCGTGCGTTCGACCAGATCGACAACGCGCCCGAAGAGCGCCAGCGCGGTATCACGATCAACATCTCGCACGTCGAGTACCAGACCGAGAAGCGTCACTACGCGCACGTCGACGCCCCCGGTCACGCGGACTACATCAAGAACATGATCACCGGTGCCGCCCAGATGGACGGCGCGATCCTGGTCGTGGCCGCGACCGACGGCCCGATGCCGCAGACCCGTGAGCACGTGCTGCTCGCCCGCCAGGTCGGCGTGCCCTACATCGTGGTCGCGCTGAACAAGGCCGACATGGTCGACGACGAGGAGATCCTCGAGCTCGTCGAGCTGGAGGTCCGCGAGCTGCTGTCCTCGCAGGAGTTCCCCGGCGACGACGCCCCCGTCGTGCGCGTCTCGGGCCTGAAGGCCCTCGAGGGCGACGAGAAGTGGGCCGAGGCCGTTCTCGAGCTGATGACCGCCGTCGACGACAACGTGCCGGACCCGGTGCGCGAGCTCGACAAGCCGTTCCTCATGCCGATCGAGGACGTCTTCACCATCACCGGTCGCGGCACCGTCGTCACCGGCCGCGTCGAGCGTGGCGTGGTCAACGTGAACGAAGAGGTCGAGATCGTCGGCATCAAGGAGAAGTCGACCAAGACGACTGTCACCGGTGTCGAGATGTTCCGCAAGCTGCTGGACCAGGGCCAGGCGGGCGACAACGTCGGCCTCCTCGTCCGCGGTATCAAGCGCGAGGACGTCGAGCGCGGCCAGGTCGTCGTGAAGCCGGGTACCACCACCCCGCACACCGACTTCGAGGGCCGGGTCTACATCCTGTCGAAGGACGAGGGTGGCCGTCACACCCCGTTCTTCAACAACTACCGCCCGCAGTTCTACTTCCGCACCACCGACGTGACCGGCGTCGTGACCCTCCCCGAGGGCACCGAGATGGTCATGCCGGGCGACAACACCGACATCTCGGTCGCGCTGATCCAGCCGGTCGCGATGGACGTGAACCTGCGCTTCGCCATCCGCGAGGGTGGCCGCACCGTCGGTGCGGGTCAGGTCACCAAGATCATCAAGTGATTTCGCGCCCCGGCCGGGGGTAATACACCCCCGGCTCAGGGGCGTCAAATCACGTGTGCGACACTATTCAGGTTGCTCGTCCTGGGGCGGCCGACTCCTTTGGGGTCCGGCCGCCCTGGTGCGAGTGGCCACGGTCCGCCGAGCTCTTCCTTCGGGTTGCAGGCGAGCGGGCAAAGGCAGTGGGACGGTGTTCTCGCAAGAGCACAGCCGGCTCATAGCCTCCTCACGTTGAGGAAGACCAGGCAAGACGACGATCCCGCGGGATCCGTCTGTGCGTCGGGCGCGACACGCCCGACCGCGTGGACCGGGGACAGGGCCGTTGAACTGCGGAAACCCAGGCTCAGGGTGGAAACACCCGGCGGGGTTTGTGAGATAGCGGCACGAGACGACAAGGAACGAGCAGCCACCATGGCGGGACAGAAGATCCGCATCCGGCTCAAGGCCTACGACCACGAGGCGATCGACACCTCGGCGCGCAAGATCGTGGAGACGGTCACGCGCACCGGCGCCCGGGTCGTCGGGCCGGTGCCGCTGCCCACCGAGAAGAACGTTTACTGCGTCATCCGCTCGCCGCACAAGTACAAGGACTCGCGCGAGCACTTCGAGATGCGCACGCACAAGCGTCTGATCGACATCCTCGACCCGACGCCGAAGACGGTCGACGCGCTCATGCGCATCGACCTGCCGGCGAGCGTCGACGTCAACATCCAGTAGTAGCGGCGGGCGAGCGGCGGAGATAAGAGACTCATGTCTGACAGGCAGATGAAGGGCATCCTGGGCACCAAGCTCGGTATGACCCAGGTCTTCGACGAGCAGAACCGGGTTGTCCCGGTCACCGTCGTGAAGGCCGGTCCGAACGTGGTCACCCAGGTTCGGACCCAGGAGAAGGACGGCTACAAGGCCGTGCAGCTGGCGTTCGGCGCGGTCGACCCGCGCAAGGTGAACAAGCCGCGCACCGGCCACTACGACAAGGCGGGCGTGACGCCGCGCCGGTACCTCGCCGAGCTGCGCACCACCGACGCCGAGACCTACGAGGTCGGCCAGGAGATCACCGCCGAGGTGTTCGCCGCCGGCGTCGAGGTCGACGTGACCGGTACCAGCAAGGGCAAGGGCTACGCGGGTGTCATGAAGCGCCACGGCTTCAAGGGCCAGGGCGCGAGCCACGGTGCCCAGGCCGTGCACCGCAAGCCGGGTTCGATCGGTGGCTGCGCCACCCCCGGCCGCGTCTTCAAGGGCCTGCGCATGGCGGGCCGGATGGGCAACGACCGGGTCACCACGCAGAACCTGACCGTGCACGCCGTGCGTGCCGAGGACGGCCTGCTGCTGATCAAGGGCGCCGTGCCCGGTCCCAAGGGCGGCCTGCTGTTCGTGCGCAGCGCCGCGAAGGGTGGTAACTCCGAATGACAAGCGTCGAGCTGAAGACCCCGGCCGGTAAAGCCGACGGCACCGTGGATCTCCCCGGGGAGATCTTCGACGTGCAGGCCAATGTCGCGCTCATGCACCAGGTCGTGGTGGCCCAGCAGGCCGCCGCGCGCCAGGGCACGCACGACACGAAGACCCGCGGTGAGGTCTCCGGTGGCGGCAAGAAGCCGTACCGGCAGAAGGGCACCGGCCGTGCCCGCCAGGGTTCGACCCGCGCGCCGCAGTTCGTCGGCGGTGGCGTCGTGCACGGCCCCACGCCGCGTGACTACTCGCAGCGCACCCCGAAGAAGATGAAGGCCGCCGCCCTGCGTGGCGCCCTCTCCGACCGGGCGCGCGCCGGCCAGCTGCACGTCGTCACCGAACTGGTGACCGGTGAGAAGCCGTCGACCAAGGCCGCCAAGACCGCCCTCGCCGCCGTCACGGCCGCGAAGCGCGTGCTCGTGGTGCTGGACCGGGCCGACGAGCTGAGCTGGGTTTCCCTGCGGAACCTGCCCGAGGTGCACCTGCTCTGGGCCGACCAGCTCAACACCTACGACGTCCTGGTCAACGACGACGTCGTGTTCACCAAGGCCGCGTACGACGCGTTCGTCGCCGGCCCCGTCCGCGGTAAGAGCGCCAAGGCTTCCGCGCGGTCGGGCGAGGTCACGGAAGGGAGTGACGAGAAGTGAGTTCGGTCGCCATTCCGGACCCCCGCGACATCCTGCTCGCGCCGGTCATCTCCGAGAAGTCCTACGGGCTGCTCGAGGACCACAAGTACACGTTCATCGTCCGCCCGGATGCCAACAAGACCCAGATCAAGATCGCGGTCGAGAAGGTGTTCGGCGTCAAGGTGGTCAGCGTCAACACGGCCAACCGCCAGGGCAAGCGGAAGCGGACTCGCGCGGGCTTCGGCAAGCGCAAGGACACCAAGCGCGCCATCGTGACTCTTTCGCCGGAAAGCAAGGCGATCGAGATCTTCGGCGGACCCACCGCGTAAAGGACTGAGCTGACAATGGGCATCCGCAAGTACAAGCCGACGACCCCGGGTCGTCGCGGTTCGAGCGTCTCGGACTTCGCCGAGATCACCCGCTCCACCCCGGAGAAGTCGCTGCTTCGTCCGCTGAGCGGTTCGGGCGGTCGCAACTCGTCCGGCAAGATCACCACCCGGCACAAGGGTGGCGGCCACAAGCGCGCTTACCGCCTCATCGACTTCCGTCGCAACGACAAGGACGGCGTTCCCGCCAAGGTCGCGCACATCGAGTACGACCCCAACCGGTCCGCTCGCATCGCGCTGCTGCACTACGCCGACGGCGAGAAGCGCTACATCATCGCGCCGGAGAAGCTCAAGCAGGGTGACACGGTGGAGAACGGCCCCCGGGCCGACATCAAGCCGGGCAACAACCTGCCGCTGCGCAACATCCCGGTCGGCACCGTGATCCACGCGATCGAGCTCCGCCCCGGCGGCGGCGCGAAGATGGCGCGGTCCGCGGGCGCGAAGGTGCAGCTCGTCGCCAAGGACGGTCCGTACGCCCAGCTGCGTCTCCCCTCGGGTGAGATCCGCAACGTGGACGTGCGCAACCGCGCCACCATCGGCGAGGTCGGCAACTCCGAGCACGCGAACATCAACTGGGGCAAGGCCGGCCGCAACCGCTGGCGCGGCAAGCGCCCCACGGTCCGCGGTGTCGTCATGAACCCGGTCGACCACCCGCACGGTGGTGGTGAGGGCAAGACCTCCGGTGGTCGCCACCCGGTCAACCCGAACGGTAAGCCCGAGGGCCGTACGCGCCGGCGCAAGCCGAGCGACGCCCTCATCGTCCGCCGCCGGCGTACCGGCAAGAACAAGCGCTGAGCAGGGAGGTAGAACAACATGCCACGTAGCCTCAAGAAGGGCCCGTTCGTGGACGACCACCTGCTCAAGAAGGTGGACGCGCTGAACGAATCGGGCAAGAAGACGGTCATCAAGACCTGGTCGCGGCGCTCGACGATCATCCCGGACTTCCTGGGACACACGATCGCCGTGCACGACGGCCGCAAGCACGTCCCGGTGTTCGTCACCGAGGCCATGGTGGGTCACAAGCTGGGCGAGTTCGCCCCGACGCGGACCTTCAAGGGCCACATCAAGGACGACCGCAAGTCGCGCCGCCGCTGAGCGGGCACGAAACCAGACAGGAAGTAGCGATGAACGCCCAGAACGACGTGACGACCGAGGCTGAACTGCCTACGGCGTACGCGCGGGCTCGCTTCGTCCGGGACTCGCCGACCAAGGTGCGCCGGGTGATCGAGCTCATCAAGGGACGTAGCGCCGCCGACGCCTTGGCCGTGCTCCGGTTCGCCCCGCAGGCGGCCAGCGAGCCGGTCGCGAAGGTGCTCGCCAGCGCCGTGGCCAACGCCGAGAACAACCTTCAGCTGGACCCGGAGACGCTCTGGGTCAAGAACGCGTACGCCGACGAGGGCCCCACCCTCAAGCGCATCCGCCCGCGGGCCCAGGGCCGCGCGTACCGGATCCGCAAGCGGACCAGCCACATCACCGTCGAGGTGGAGTCGCGTCCGGCCGTCGCGCAGAAGGCTCAGAGCAAGAAGAAGGCAGGTGGCCGGTAGTGGGCCAGAAGATCAACCCGCACGGTTTCCGCCTGGGTATCACCACGGACTGGAAGTCGCGCTGGTACGCCGACAAGCAGTACGCCGAGTACGTGGCCGAGGACGTCAAGATCCGCAAGCTCCTCGCCACCGGCATGGAGCGCGCGGGCATCTCCAAGGTCGAGATCGAGCGCACCCGTGACCGCGTCCGCGTCGACATCCACACCGCCCGGCCGGGCATCGTCATCGGCCGCCGCGGCGCGGAGGCCGACCGGATCCGCGGCGCGCTGGAGAAGCTGACCAAGAAGCAGGTCCAGCTGAACATCCTCGAGGTCAAGAACCCCGAGGCCGACGCCCAGCTGGTCGCCCAGGCGGTCGCGGAGCAGCTCTCCAACCGCGTGGCGTTCCGCCGCGCGATGCGGAAGGCGATCCAGACCTCCATGCGCTCGCCGCAGGTCAAGGGCATCCGCGTGCAGTGCGGCGGTCGTCTCGGCGGTGCCGAGATGTCCCGCTCCGAGCACTACCGCGACGGCCGGGTCCCGCTGCACACGCTGCGCGCCGACATCGACTACGGCTTCTTCGAGGCCAAGACGACGTTCGGCCGCATCGGCGTCAAGGTGTGGATCTACAAGGGTGAGCTCGTCGGTGGCCTGAAGGCCCGCGAAGCCCGCGACGCCGCCGAGCGCGCGCCGCGTCGCGACCGCGACCGCAGCGACCGGCCGTCCCGTCCGCGTCGTTCCGGCGCCTCGGGCACGACCGCCACCTCGACCGAAGCCGGTCGTGCGGCCGCCGCCGCCACGACCGAGGCCCCGGCGGCCCCGGCCACCGAGACCGCAGAAAAGACGGAGGGCTGAGACGTGCTCATCCCGCGCAGGGTCAAGCACCGGAAGCAGCACTCCCCGAAGCGCCACGGCGCCGCCAAGGGTGGCACGAAGGTCAGCTTCGGCGAGTACGGCATCCAGGCGCTTGAGCACAGTTACGTGACGAACCGGCAGATCGAGTCCGCTCGTATCGCCATGACCCGTCACATCAAGCGTGGCGGCAAGGTGTGGACGACCATCTACCCGGACCGCCCGCTGACCAAGAAGCCGGCGGAAACCCGCATGGGTTCCGGTAAGGGTTCGCCCGAGTGGTGGATCGCCAACGTGAAGCCGGGCCGCGTGATGTTCGAGATCTCGTTCCCGAACGAGGAGACGGCCCGCGAGGCGCTGCGCCGCGCGATCCACAAGCTGCCCATGAAGTGCCGCATCGTGACCCGTGAAGGTGGTGAGTTCTGATGGCGAACGCTGGTGCTCTGGCATCGGAGCTGCGTGAGCTCACCGCGGAAGAGCTCGTCCTGCGTCTGAAGGAGTACAAGGAGGAGCTCTTCAACCTCCGCTTCCAGATGGCGACCGGGCAGCTCGACAACAACCGCCGTCTGCGCACCGTCCGCACGGACATCGCGCGGATCTACACGGTCATGCGCGAGCGCGAACTCGGCCTGTCCGTTGCCCCCGACGCCGAGAGTGAAGGTGCCGCATGAGCGAGCCCACCACCGAGACGCCGGCCCGGAACGACCGCAAGGTCCGCGAGGGCTACGTCGTCTCGGACAAGATGAACAAGACGATCGTGGTCGAGCTCGAGGACCGCAAGAAGCACCCCCGCTACTCGAAGGTCGTTCGCAGCACCACCAAGGTCAAGGTGCACGACGAGAACAACGAGGCGGGCGTGGGCGACCGGGTCACCCTGATGGAGACCCGCCCGCTGTCGGCATCGAAGCGGTGGCGCCTGGTGCAGATCGTGGAGAAGGCCAAGTAAGCAGGGCTCTTCGGAGTCTTTAGTTCCGCAAGGCTCGCCAAGGTGAATCCTCACCAGCGGGCGAGAACCGGCGCGACATACAGGAGTTGACGTGATCCAGCAGGAGTCGCGGCTTCGGGTAGCCGACAACACGGGTGCGAAGGAAATCCTCTGCATCCGGGTTCTCGGTGGTTCCGGGCGGCGCTACGCCGGCATCGGCGACATCATCGTCGCCACCGTGAAGGACGCCATCCCGGCTGCCGGGGTGAAGAAGGGCGACGTCGTCAAGGCCGTCATCGTCCGCACGGTCAAGGAGCGTCGTCGTCCGGACGGTTCCTACATCCGGTTCGACGAGAACGCCGCCGTGCTCATCAAGAACGACAACGAGCCCCGGGGCACCCGCATCTTCGGCCCGGTGGGCCGCGAGCTGCGCGACCGAAAGTTCATGAAGATCATTTCGCTCGCGCCGGAGGTGCTGTGATGAAGGTGAAGAAGGGCGACACGGTCGTCGTCATCGCCGGCAAGGACAAGGGCGCCAAGGGCAAGGTCATCCAGGCTTACCCCGAGCGCGACCGCGTGCTGGTCGAGGGCGTGAACCGGATCAAGAAGCACACGCGGATCACCCAGACCCAGCGCGGTGCGCAGTCCGGTGGCATCGTCACGCAGGAGGCGCCCATCCACGTCTCGAACGTGATGGTCGTCGACTCGGACGGCAAGCCGTCCCGGGTGGGTTACCGCATCGGCGAGGACGGCAAGAAGGTCCGCATCTCGCGCCGGAACGGTAAGGACATCTGATGACCACCGCAGAGAAGACCTCTCCGCGCCTCAAGGTGCGGTACCGCGAGGAAATCAAGGGCCAGCTGCAGGCTGAGTTCTCCTTCGCCAACGTCCACCAGATCCCGGGCGTGGTGAAGGTCGTCGTGAACATGGGCGTCGGTGACGCCGCCCGCGACAGCAAGCTGATCGAGGGCGCGGTCAAGGACCTCGCGCTGATCACGGGCCAGAAGCCCGAGGTCCGGAAGGCCCGCAAGTCCATCGCGCAGTTCAAGCTGCGCGAGGGTCAGCCGATCGGCGCGCGAGTCACGCTGCGCGGCGACCGCATGTGGGAGTTCCTCGACCGGCTGCTGACCATCGCGCTGCCGCGTATCCGCGACTTCCGCGGGCTTTCGCCGAAGCAGTTCGACGGCCACGGCAACTACACGTTCGGTCTCAACGAGCAGTCGATGTTCCACGAGATCGACCCCGACTCCATCGACCGCCCGCGCGGCATGGACGTCACCGTCGTCACGACCGCCACGAACGACGACGAGGGCCGGGCGCTGCTGCGCAAGCTCGGCTTCCCGTTCAAGGAGAACTGAGCCGATGGCCAAGAAAGCACTGGTCCACAAGGCCGCGAAGAAGCCGAAGTTCGCCGTGCGCGCCTACACCCGCTGCCAGCGGTGCGGCCGCCCGCACGCCGTGTTCCGCAAGTTCGGGCTCTGCCGGATCTGCCTTCGCGAGATGGCGCACGCGGGCGAGCTGCCCGGCGTCCGCAAGTCCAGCTGGTAAGAGCTTCTTTTTAACTCCCACTTCGCCACAGGCCCTGCCGCCCGTGTACCGGGCGGCGGGGAACCAGGGCGAGAAAGGTTGACAGGTCACCATGACGATGACCGACCCCATCGCAGACTTCTTGACGCGTCTGCGCAACGCGAACTCGGCGTACCACGACGAGGTCAAGCTCCCGCACTCGAAGCTCAAGGCGAACATCGCCGAGATCCTCAAGCGCGAGGGCTACATCGCGGGTTACCACGACGAGCCGGGCGAGAAGCACAAGAACCTGGTCGTCGAGCTCAAGTACGGCCCCAACCGTGAGCGGAGCATCGCCGGCCTGCGCCGCGTCTCCAAGCCCGGTCTGCGGGTCTACGCAAAATCGACCGAACTGCCGTCCGTTCTCGGTGGGCTGGGCATCGCGATCATCTCGACGTCCGGTGGCCTGCAGACGGACCGTCAGGCCAAGCGCAACAGCGTGGGCGGCGAAGTCCTCGCCTACGTCTGGTAAGGAAGGGGGCACAGACATGTCACGCATCGGAAAGCTGCCGGTCGCCGTCCCCTCCGGGGTCGAGGTGACCATCAACGGTCAGCACATCAGCGTCAAGGGCCCCAAGGGGACCCTGGAGCACACCATCGCCGAGCCGATTTCGGTCGAGCGCGACGACGACGGCACCCTGCTGGTCAAGCGCCCGGACGACGAGCGCACCAGCAAGGCTCTGCACGGCCTCACCCGCACCCTGGTGAACAACCTGGTCGTGGGTGTGACCTCGGGCTACGAGAAGAAGCTCGAGATCCACGGTGTCGGTTACCGCGTGCAGGCCAAGGGCTCGGACCTCGAGTTCGCCCTCGGCTACTCGCACCCGGTGAAGATCGAGGCCCCGGAAGGCATCACCTTCAAGGTGGAGAGCCCGACCCGGTTCTCGGTCTCCGGTATTGACAAGCAGAAGGTCGGCCAGATCTCGGCGGTCATCCGCCGGCTGCGGCGCCCGGACCCGTACAAGGGCAAGGGCCTGCGGTACGAGGGCGAGAAGATCCGCCGCAAGGTCGGAAAGACGGGTAAGTGATCATGAGCGACACGACTACGAAGCGCAAGCCGGTGGGCAAGGACATCTCGACCCGCCGCCGCGTCGCGAAGGCCCGTCGGCACTTCCGCCTCCGCAAGAAGGTCTCGGGCACGGACCAGCGTCCGCGCCTGGTCGTCAAGCGGTCCTCGCGGCACATCGCCGTGCAGGTCATCGACGACCTGGCCGGCCACACGCTGGCGTCGGCGTCCACCCTCGAGGCGGACGTCCGGGCGTTCGAAGGCGACAAGAAGGCCAAGGCCGCCAAGGTCGGGGAACTCGTCGCCGCGCGTGCCAAGAACGCCGGGATCTCGGCTGTGGTGTTCGACCGTGGCGGCAACGCCTACCACGGCCGCATCGCCGCGCTCGCCGACGCCGCCCGCGAGGCGGGGTTGGAGTTCTGACGATGCAGAAGCTTGTTAACGGAAGGAAAGCCTGATGCCGGGACGTACACGGCAATTCGGCGGCGGCCAGGGTGGACCCGGCGGGCAGGGCGGCAACGACCGCGGTGACCGTCGCGACCGCCGTGACCGGCGCGACAGCGGTCGTGGCGGGGCGGCCCAGGACAAGACCCCGCACCTCGAGAAGGTCGTGACGATCAACCGCGTCGCCAAGGTCGTCAAGGGTGGTCG
The DNA here is from genome assembly GCF_044759945.1 of Amycolatopsis sp. NPDC098790. Classification (NCBI taxonomy): domain Bacteria; kingdom Bacillati; phylum Actinomycetota; class Actinomycetes; order Pseudonocardiales; family Pseudonocardiaceae; genus Amycolatopsis; species Amycolatopsis sp. NPDC098790. Next base: position 435,486 of record NZ_JBIWAI010000001.1, on the reverse strand, counting down.
TCGCTTCAGCTTCACCGCCCTGGTGGTCGTCGGTGACGGCGACGGTCAGGTCGGCGTCGGCTACGGCAAGGCCAAGGAAGTTCCCGCGGCCATCGCCAAGGGCGTCGAGGAAGCGAAGAAGAACTTCTTCCGCGTTCCCCGCGTCGGCGGCACCATCCCCCACCCGATCACGGGTGAGGAGGCCGCCGGTGTCGTGCTGCTCCGTCCGGCGTCCGCCGGTACCGGCGTCATCGCCGGTGGCCCGGTGCGCGCGGTGCTGGAGTGCGCGGGCGTCCACGACGTGCTGTCGAAGTCGCTCGGCTCCGACAACGCGATCAACATCGTGCACGCGACCGTGGCGGCCCTGAAGGGCCTGCAGCGTCCCGAAGAGGTCGCGGCCCGCCGCGGTCTCCCGCTCGAGGACGTCGCGCCGGCCCGGATGCTGCGCCAGCGCGCGGGCCAGGGGGTCTGACATGGCTCAGCTCAAGGTCACCCAGGTCAAGAGCAAGATCGGCACGAAGCACGCTCACCGCGAGTCGCTGCGCACCCTCGGGCTGCGCAAGATCCGCCAGAGCGTCGTGCGTGAAGACACCCCCCAGGTGCGCGGCCTGATCCACACCGTCCGCCACCTGGTGGAGGTCGAGGAGGTCAAGGCATGACGGCCATCAAGATCCACCACCTGCGTCCGGCTCCGGGCGCCAAGCGCGAGAAGATGCGCGTCGGTCGTGGTGAGGGCTCGAAGGGCAAGACGGCCGGTCGCGGTACGAAGGGCACCAAGGCCCGGAAGAACGTGCCCGCCGGGTTCGAGGGTGGGCAGATGCCCATCCACATGCGGCTGCCGAAGCTGCGTGGCTTCAAGAACCGCTTCCGCACCGAGTACCAGCCGGTGAACGTGGGCGACATCGCCCGCGTCTTCCCGGACGGCGGCACCATCGGTGCCGACGAGCTGGTCAAGGGCGGTCTGGTCCGCAAGGGCAAGCTGGTGAAGGTCCTCGGCAACGGCGACGTGAACGGCGTCAAGCTGAACGTCACCGCCGACGCGTTCTCCGGCTCCGCCAAGGAGAAGCTCGAAGCGGCCGGTGGCTCCGCCACCACCAACTGAGCTGGTTCGTAGTTCGAAGGCCCGTCTGGTTCGCCAGGCGGGCCTTCGGCGTTTCCGGGGGGTTGTTGTGCGAGTTTTGCTGGTCTTGGTCGCGACGGCGTTGACGGTCGTGGGGACGTTCCTGCCGTTCTTCCGCACGGAGCAGGTGATCGGGCTGGAGCCGTCCGGGCTCGCGCGGACGACGACGCGGGCCTGGCGGATCGACTACACCTTTCCGGGACAGGGGGAGATCAGCTCGCCGTCGGCGCCGCTGGGCGTCCCGCTGCTGCTGGCGGCCGCGATCCTCTTGGCGGCCTTGGTCCTCGGCCTGGTGACCCGCCGGCCCGCTTTCCGGACCACCCTGGTGGGGGCGGCGTTCCTGGCCGGGGCGGTGTGCACGGTCGTGGTGCAGGGCATGCGCAGCCTCTTCGACGACAACAGGCTCGAGGTCTCGACGACGCCCCTGGCCGGGACGTGGGTGCTGCTCGCGGCGGTGGCGGTGGCCGGGGTGGCGGCCGGCTTGGCCCGGCCTCGCGGGTGGGCGGACCCGGAGGCGGCGTACGCGGACACGCCGACGCCGCCCTCGGGCGTGGCGATCACGGTGCTGCCGCCCGAAGCGGACTGACCGGACAGGTTCCTTGCCGCGGTGCGGGTCCGGACGGAGGATCGGAGGGGTGGAGAGACCGTCGCAGGAGTCGCCCGAGCCGCCCGAGTCGCCGTTGAGCTTTCCGGTCGAGGCGCCGAAGGTCGCGGGCGTGGAGCCGGGAGCGGGGTCGCCGCCGGACGGGAACCCGCTCGCCTTCCCGGCCGAGGCCGCGCGGCCGCCGGAGCTTGGATCGTCGGCGGACCCGCTCGGCTTCCCCGCTGAGGCTGGGCGATCGCCGGGGATCGGTTCGCAGGCGGATCCGCTCGCCTTCCCGACCCAATCTCCGCCGGCCACGCCGCTGCCGTTCCCGGTCGCGCACCTGCCCGGCTCCACACCCACCGCGCCCACCGCTGCTCAGCCCGCCGCCGCTCCGATCCCGGCAGCCGAACCCGCCTCGGAACTTCGCCCCTCCGGGCTCCCGCGCTTCCTCCCACCGGCCCTCGCCGCCACCGCCGCCCTCCTGGCCGCCGGCGGCCTCTTCTTCCCCCTCTTCCGCCTCCAGCAGAGCGTCAACGTCCGCCGGACGTTCTTCGAAGCCCGGCTCACCGTCACCCAGACCGTCTGGGGCAGCCGGATCGAAATCCCCGGTCAGGAGGCCGTCGACCAGGGCACCGCGCCCGTCGGCATTCCGGTCGTCCTCGCCGTCGTCCTGCTCGCCGTCGCCGCTTTCACCGCCTTCGCGCGGCCTCGGCGCGGGCGGTGGCTGATCGGTGCCGGCGCCTTCTTCACCGGCGGGGTCGTCGTCACCATCGGGATGATCGGGCCGGGGTGGTCCGCCATGGCCGAGGGCCTGGACTTCGAGGTCACCACCACCGCCGGCATGTGGCTGCTGATCGCGGCCACCGCGTCGGCCGCCGCCGCGGCGGTCATCGCCGTGCTGCCGACGAAGAACTGGGCCGACCCGACCCTCGCCTACGCCGACACCCCGACCCCGCCGACCGGCGTCGCCATCACCGTTCTCCCACCCGAAGAACCCCGTTGACCCCGGCGGCTACCGTGGACCCGTGTCGTGGCTGCTGGTCTTCTTCGGGGCGTCCGTGCTCATCGCGCTTACGCCCGGCGCGAACAACCTGCTCGGTCTCCACCACGGGATGACGCACGGTGTCCGCCGCGGCCTCGCCGGGCTGGCCGGCCGGCTGGCCGCGTTCACCCTGTTGATCACGGCCGTCGCGGCCGGGCTGGGGCAGCTGCTGGCCGCGTCCGAGACCGCCTTGACGATCATCAAGTGGGCCGGTGCCGCCTACCTGCTCTACCTCGGCGTGCGCCTGCTCTGGTCGACTTTCCGGGGCGAAACGGACGTCCCCGAACCGGACACCCAACCGGCGTCGGCTTGGCGGGTGACGCGCAAGGAGTTCGGTGTCGCGATCACCAACCCGAAGGCGATCCTGATCTTCACCGCGTTTGTCCCGCAGTTCATCGACGCAGGTCACGGGCCATTTCCGGCGCAGATCGCGCTGCTCGGCGCCGTCTACCTGCTGGCCGAGTTCCTGGCCGGTTCGGTCTACGTCGGCGTGGGCGCCGCCTTGAAGACGATCAAGCTGACCCGGCGGACCCGGCGCAACGTGGACCGGGGGACCGGAGTGGTCCTGGTCGGCCTCGCCGGCGTGCTCGCGACGTCGAACGCCTGATCCACAATCTGTCAAGGAATACGGCCGAGACGGCGATGTGGATCAACCCGCCGGAGCAACCTTGGTACGGAAAACGCACACGGACTGCGGACACGCCCTGTGAAGCTGTTAGAGTCGGCGACACGCTTCGGGACGAGTGTGCCCCGAAGCGTTCCTGGCTTGCGTGCCAGTAGTGCTGTGTGTTCCCGCCGGCCCCCGTGCCGGCCAAGCCGATCGTCGGTTGAGGACGGCCGACGACGCCGAGGAGGTCCCCCGCGTGTTCAGCGCCTTCCGCTCGGCTCTCGCGACGCCGGATCTACGCAAGAAGATCCTGTTCACGCTAGCCATCGTCGCGGTCTACCGAATCGGTGCGACCATTCCGGCACCCGGGATCTCCTACGGGGCGGTACAGGCCTGTAGCTCCCAGGCGCAGCAGGAAGGCGTCTACCAGCTGCTGAACCTGTTCAGCGGCGGTGCGCTGCTGCAGCTGTCGCTCTTCTCGACCGGCATCATGCCGTACATCACGGCGAGCATCATCATCCAGCTGCTGACCGTGGTCATCCCGCGGTTCGAGGAGCTGAAGAAGGAAGGCCAGTCCGGCCAGGGCAAGCTGACCCAGTACACCCGGTACCTGACGGTCGCGCTGGCGATCCTGCAGGCCACCGGCGTGGTCGCGCTCGCGGACCGCAAGCAGCTCTTCCCGGACTGCGACCAGCCGATCATCCCGGACAACAGCGTCTACTCGCTGGCGATCATCGTCATCACCATGACCGCGGGCACCGCCGTCATGATGTGGCTGGGCGAGCTGATCACCGAACGCGGCGTCGGCAACGGCATGTCCGTCCTGATCTTCCTGAACATCGCCGCGCGCATCCCGGTCGAGGGCGGGAACATCCTGTCCAACGGCGGCGGCGTCGCGCTGACGATGATCTGCATCTTCGGGCTCGTGATCATCGCGAGCGTCATCTTCGTCGAGCAGGGGCAGCGCCGGATCCCGGTGCAGTACGCCAAGCGCATGATCGGCCGCCGGATGTACGGCGGCACGTCGACCTACCTGCCGATCAAGGTGAACCAGGCCGGCGTCATCCCGGTCATCTTCGCGTCGTCCCTGCTGTACCTGCCGGACCTGATCAGCCGCCTCGTCGGCGACCAGAACGCCAACTCCGGCTGGCAGGTCTTCATCAAGAACTACATCGTGAACCAGTCCAGCTGGGTGCACATCGCGCTGTACTTCGCGCTGATCATCTTCTTCACGTACTTCTACATCACGATCACGTTCAACGTGGACGAGCGTGCGGAAGAGATGAAGAAGTTCGGCGGGTTCATCCCGGGCATCCGCCCGGGCCGCCCGACGGCCGAGTACCTGAGCTTCGTCCTCGGCCGCATCACCCTTCCGGGTTCGCTGTACCTGGGCATCATCGCGATCCTTCCGAACTTCTTCCTGTCGGTGACCGGTAGCGGGAACAACCAGAACTTCCCGTTCGGTGGCACGGCTGTGCTGATCATGGTCGGTGTCGGGCTCGACACCGTGAAGCAGATCGAAAGCCAGCTGATGCAGCGCAACTACGAAGGGTTCTTGAAGTGACGCGCTTGGTTCTCGTGGGTCCGCCCGGCGCGGGCAAAGGTACGCAGGCGGTGGCTCTCTCGGAGCAGCTGCGCATCCCGCACATCTCCACGGGCGAGCTGTTCCGCGCGCACGTCGGCCAGGAGACCCCGCTGGGCCAGGAAGCCAAGCGCTACCTGGACTCCGGCGAGCTCGTGCCCGACTCGGTGACCAACGAGATGGTCCGCGAGCGCCTGGCTGAGCCGGACGCGAAGGCCGGCTTCCTGCTCGACGGCTTCCCCCGCAACACCAAGCAGGCCGAGGTGCTCGGGGAGATCCTGGGCGACGCCGACGTCTCGCTCGACGCCGTGATCCAGCTGCAGGTGCCCGAGGACGTCGTCGTCGGGCGGCTCATGTCCCGCGGCCGCGCGGACGACACCGAAGAGGTCATCCGCCGCCGCCAGCAGATCTACGTGTCGGACACCGCGCCGCTGCTGGAGTACTACGCCGGCATCCTGGTGACCGTCGACGGCGTCGGCAGCGTCGAGGAGATCTCCGGCCGGGTGCTGGAAGCGCTGCGCGACCGCACGTGAACCTCGGAGGATTGCGTGTTCTGCAAGTGCTCCGCCGTGGGCGCATGATCGAGGTCAAGACCCCGGACGAGCTGCAGGCGATGCGGGCCGCGGGGCTCGTCGTCGCCCGCACGCTCGCGGCGGTCCGCGCCATCGCGAAACCGGGCGTCAGCACGGCCGAGCTCGACGAGCTGGCCGAGCAGACGATCCGGGACGCCGGCGCGGTGCCGTCGTTCAAGGGCTACCACGGTTTCCCCGCGTCGATCTGCGCGTCGGTGAACGAGCAGATCGTCCACGGCATCCCGGCGAAGACGCAGGTGCTGGCCGACGGCGACATCATCTCCGTCGACTGCGGCGCGATCCTCGACGGCTGGCACGGCGACTCCGCCGTCACGCTGGCCATCGGCAGCGTCGCCGACGCCGACCTGGCGCTGTCCGCGGCGACCGAAGCGGCGATGTGGGCCGGCATCGAGGCGGTCAGCGCCGGCGGCCGGCTGACCGACATCTCCTTCGCCGTCCAGTCCGCCGCCGAACGCGCGGGCCGCGACGACGGCATCGAGTACGGGATGATCGTCGAGTACGGCGGCCACGGCATCGGGCGCCAGATGCACATGGACCCGTTCCTGCCGAACGTCGGCAAGCCCGGCAAGGGCCCCCGGCTCAAGCCCGGCATGGCGCTGGCGATCGAGCCGATGCTGACCGGCGGCGGTGGCGAGACCCGCGAGCTGGACGACGGCTGGACGGTCGTCACGGCCGACGGCTCCCGCGCGGCGCACTGGGAGCACACCGTCGCGATCACCGAAGAGGGTCCCTGGGTGCTCACCGCACCCGAAGAAGGCTGACCTGCGCATTCACCCACAAGCGGTGATCGCCATCACGTCCACCTGCACGCGCCTTTAGCATGGTCACCCCCGGTTTGGGGGTCGCGACACGACCTGCGTACACTGTCAAGTCGGCGCACTTATCGCGCCCGGATCCTGCGCGCTCGTGAATTCACGGTCTTGGGAGCCGGGCACCAGTGTGCCACGCAACACCCGACCCAGCACTAGTGCTCGGAGTTGATCACGGTGTGGCGACAGACGATACCGACAGGGAAAAGCGGAGGACATGGCGAAGAAAGACGGGGCCATCGAGGTCGAAGGCCGCGTAGTCGAGCCGCTCCCCAACGCGATGTTCCGCGTCGAGTTGGAGAACGGTCACAAGGTCCTGGCACACATCAGCGGCAAGATGCGGCAGCACTACATCCGCATCCTGCCCGAGGACAGGGTTGTCGTGGAGCTCTCGCCCTACGACCTCTCTCGTGGTCGCATCGTCTACCGCTACAAGTGATCACGAGCAGCTCAGAAGCAGGAGAGCAGAAGACGTGAAGGTTCAGCCGAGCGTCAAGAAGATCTGCGACAAGTGCAAGGTGATCCGCCGTCACGGCCGGATCATGGTGATCTGCGAAAACCTGCGGCACAAGCAGCGGCAGGGCTGATCGCCAAGCACTCGAGCAGAGTGGATTGACGGCTACACAACCTCCCCGCACCTGCCGGGCCACGCGAGTGGCCCGGTTCACCCCCGGACTTCAGGCCGGGGCTGGGACACCCGAGGCGCAAGCCGAGGGCACGACAGGCGAGTCGGTCCCGGAACCGGACGGGGAGCAGACCTGAAGAGGAAACCTACGAAGGAGCATCAGCGCCAATGGCACGACTCGCTGGCGTAGACCTCCCCCGCGAGAAGCGGTTGGAGATCGCGCTTACGTACATCTACGGCATCGGCCGTACCCGCTCGAAGCAGCTCATCAAGGCTGCCGAGCTCAACGCGGACACCCGCGTCAAAGACCTCAGCGATGACGACCTCGCGAAGCTGCGTACGTACATCGAAGAGAACTTCAAGGTCGAGGGTGACCTTCGCCGCGAGGTGAACGCCGACATCCGTCGGAAGATCGAGATCGGGTGCTACGAGGGCCTTCGCTGGCGTCGCGGACTTCCCGTCCGCGGTCAGCGCACGAAGACCAACGCCCGTACCCGCAAGGGTCCGAAGAAGACGGTCGCCGGCAAGAAGAAGGCTGGCAAGAAGTGAGCGTCCAGGGCAAGAAGGTCGTGCAGATGGGTGGCGTTCAGCGCCGCGGCTCGGCTTGTGTCTCGCCCAAGGCGCTCTACGCCCGCCCGATGGCGCTCCGCAACCTGTACACCGACGCCGGTTCGATCATCCGGCGCGGACAGGCCGAAGCGGTCGCCGCTCACCAAGAGAACGCGCGCTAACAGGAGAACCCTCAGAACATGCCACCGAAGTCTCGTACTGCGGCCGGGGCCAAGAAGGTCCGCCGCAAGGAAAAGAAGAATGTCGCGCACGGTCACGCGCACATCAAGAGCACCTTCAACAACACCATCGTCTCGATCACGGACCCGACCGGTGCCGTGATCGCGTGGGCGTCGAGTGGTCACGTGGGCTTCAAGGGCTCGCGCAAGTCCACCCCGTTCGCCGCGCAGATGGCCGCCGAGAACGCTGCCCGCAAGGCCGCCGAGCACGGCATGAAGAAGGTCGACGTCTTCGTGAAGGGCCCGGGTTCGGGCCGCGAGACGGCGATCCGCTCGCTGCAGGCGGCCGGCCTCGAGGTCGGCACCATCCAGGACGTGACCCCGCAGCCTCACAACGGCTGCCGCCCGCCCAAGCGGCGCCGGGTCTGAGGAACGGGGAGGAGTAAGAAGAAATGGCTCGTTACACCGGCCCCGCGACGCGTATTTCGCGTCGCCTCAAGGTTGACCTCATCGGCGGCGACCAGGCTTTCGAGCGTCGCCCCTACCCGCCGGGCCAGCACGGCCGCGGGCGCATCAAGGAGTCCGAGTACCTCCTGCAGTCGCAGGAGAAGCAGAAGGCTCGCTACACCTACGGCGTTCTCGAGCGTCAGTTCGTCCGGTACTACAAGGAAGCCGTCCGGCGTCCTGGCAAGACCGGTGAGAACCTGCTGCAGATCCTCGAGTCCCGCCTGGACAACGTGATCTACCGCGCCGGCATCGCCCGCACCCGCCGTCAGGCGCGTCAGCTGGTGAGCCACGGCCACTTCCTGGTCAACGGCGTCAAGGTCAACGTTCCCTCGTTCCAGGTCTCGAAGTGGGACATCATCGACGTGCGGCCGAAGTCGTTCGCGATGCTGCCCTTCGTCGTGGCGAAGGAGTCCTTCGGCGACCGCCCGATCCCGGCGTGGCTGCAGGTCGTCCAGTCCAACCTCCGCGTGCTGGTCCACCAGCTGCCGGAGCGTGCGCAGATCGACGTTCCGGTTCAGGAACAGCTGATCGTCGAGCTTTACTCGAAGTAGTCCGGCCCCGGCTGGAGTACGGGCGGCGGCGCAACAAGGTGCGCCGCCGCCGCGCCATCCCTTCGACGTCATATGGCGGGCGTCGTCTGGAAAGGAAAACAAGGAATGCTGATTTCCCAGCGGCCGGCTCTCGGCGAAGAGACGGTCAACGAGACCCGCTCCCGGTTCACCATCGAACCGCTGGAGCCCGGCTTCGGCTACACGCTCGGCAACTCGCTGCGTCGCACGCTGCTGTCGTCCATCCCGGGCGCGGCCGTGACGAGCATCCGCATCGACGGCGTGCTGCACGAGTTCACCACCGTTCCCGGGGTGAAGGAAGACGTCACCGACATCATCCTGAACCTCAAGGAGCTCGTGGTGTCCTCGGAAGAGGACGAGCCGGTCACCATGTACCTGCGCAAGCAGGGCCCGGGTGAGGTCACGGCGGCCGACATCGTGCCGCCGGCGGGTGTCACCGTGCACAACCCGGATCTGCACATCGCGTCGCTGAACGGCAAGGGCAAGCTCGAGATCGAGCTCGTCGTCGAGCGCGGCCGCGGTTACGTTCCGGCCCTGCAGAACAAGCAGGCGGGCGCGGAGATCGGCCGGATCCCGGTCGACTCGATCTACTCGCCGGTGCTGAAGGTGACCTACAAGGTCGAGGCCACCCGTGTCGAGCAGCGCACCGACTTCGACAAGCTGATCCTGGACGTCGAGACCAAGCCGTCGATCACGCCGCGCGACGCGGTCGCGTCGGCCGGCAAGACGCTGGTGGAGCTGTTCGGTCTCGCCCGCGAGCTGAACGTCGACGCCGAGGGCATCGAGATCGGCCCGTCGCCGCAGGAGGCGGACACCATCGCCGCCTACGCGATGCCGATCGAGGACCTGGACCTCACCGTCCGGTCGTACAACTGCCTCAAGCGCGAGGGCATCCACACGGTGGGCGAGCTCGTCTCGCGCAGCGAGGCGGACCTGCTCGACATCCGCAACTTCGGCGCCAAGTCGATCGACGAGGTCAAGCTCAAGCTCGTCGGCCTCGGCCTCGCGCTGAAGGACAGCCCGCCCGGGTTCGACCCGACCGCGGCGGCCGCCAGCTACGACGGTGAAGGCTGGTCGGAGGGTGTCGGTGGCATCGCCGACGGGATTTCGGACGGCCACGACGATGGCCAGGACTACGCAGAGACCGAGCAGCTCTGAGGCTCTGTGCCCGGACGCTGTGAGCTGAACTAGGAGAACCAATGCCCACCCCTACCAAGGGAGCCCGGCTCGGCGGGTCGTCCGCGCACGAGCGGCTGATCCTGGCCAACTTGGCCACGCAGCTGTTCGAGCACGGCAAGATCACCACCACCGAGGCGAAGGCGAAGCGGGTCCGCCCGCTGGCCGAGAAGCTGATCACCAAGGCGAAGCGGGGCGACCTGCACAACCGCCGTCAGGTGCAGCGCGTCGTCCGTGACAAGGACGTCGTCCACAAGCTGTTCGCGGAGATCGGCCCGCACTTCGCCGAGCGCGACGGTGGCTACACCCGGATCACCAAGACGATGCCGCGCAAGGGCGACAACGCCAAGATGGCGGTCATCGAGCTGGTGGCCGAGAAGACGGTGACTTCGGAAGCCGAGCGCGCTCGCAAGACGAAGTTCGCGAAGGACGAGAAGCCCGCCGCCCCGGCCGCGGAGGAGACCACCTCGACCGAGGAAGCTCCCGCCGCTGAAGAGGCCAAGGCTGAGGACACCGCCGCTGAGACCGAGGCCCCGGCTTCGGAAGACGCGGACGCCAAGAAGGACTGACGTCCTGACGGCAGAGTCGACACCGGACGAGCCCGCCACTCCCGCTGGGGAGGGCGGGCTCGTTCGTCTGCGCCTGGACGTCTCCTACGACGGCACGGACTTCTCGGGCTGGGCCCGGCAGCCGGGCCGCCGGACGGTCCAGGGGCTGCTGGAGGAGGCGCTGCAGCGGCAGCCACCGGGGGCTTCGGTGCCCAAGTCCGTGGTCGTGGCGGGCCGCACGGACGCCGGCGTGCACGCGACGGGCCAGGTGGTGCACGTCGACGTCGTACCGCTGTCTTCTCCCTCCGGACGCATTCCGGTGTCTTCGGACGGCATCCCGGACCTGACCCGCATGACGGGCCGCTGGAACCGCCTCCTGCCCGGCGACGTCCGGGTGCTGGGCGCCCGGGTCGCGCCCGAGGGGTTCGACGCCCGGTTCTCGGCGATCCGCCGTCACTACCGCTACCGCGTCTCGGACGCGCCTTGGGGCGTGGACCCGTTGCGGCGCAATGACACCCTGGCCTGGAACCGTCCATTGTCGACGGACGCGATGAACGCGGCGGCTCGGCAGTTGCTGGGGCTCAACGACTTCGCGGCGTACTGCAAGCAGCGCGACACGGGCACGACGATCCGCGAACTGCAGCGCCTGGAGTGGGCGCGGGTGGACGAGCACCTGCTGGAAGTCCGCGTCTCGGCGGACGCGTTCTGCCACTCGATGGTCCGCAGCCTGGTGGGCGTACTGCTCCTGGTCGGCGACGGCCGCCGCACCGACGGCTGGCCGGCGAAGGTGCTGGAGAGCGGGATCCGCGACAGCGCGGTGGCCCCGGCTCATGGCTTGACCCTGCTGGGCGTGGACTACCCGCCGGACGCCGAACTCGCGGCCCGCGCGGAGCAAACCCGCAACGTCCGCACGCCGGAGGCCGGGTAGCTCGGTTCGGGTGTAGTGAATGACTCATTCATGTCGCCAGGCGACATGAATGAGTCATTCACTACATGGGTCAGTCGCCGCGGCGGACCGGGCCGAGCAGCTGCTGCTCCTTGCCCGTCGTCACGAGCCTCAGCGGGCGCCACAGGTTGCGGCCCAGTGCCACGACCTGGTCGTCCTGCAACGTCGTCAGCTGGCGCATCATCTGCGGCGGCAGGCGCCAGATCCGCGCCGCCAGCTCGGCCTGCCCGGCCGGGAGGCGCTGCATCAGCACCAGGTCCGCCGCGTTCGCCGTCGCGCCCGCCTGGGGGTGCAGGTACGGCAGCACGTAGACCGTCGTCTGCCACGGCGACCGCGGCGGGAACAGGTCCTGCGGGGTCGGGCCGCCGTCGGTGACGACCAGCAGCGGGGCGTCCTCCGACGGCCGCGGCAGCTCGACCGGGGACAGCCGGCGGATCTGGACCAGCGGCGACGGCCGTCCGTCGCGGGTGCCCGCCGCGCGGGACAGCACCTGCCACTCCGTCGGGCGGCCCGTCGCGACCACGACCCACGCGCCGACTGCCATCGCGCGCATGGCCACCTGGCGGGCCAGGTACAGCCCGCCGACCAGCACGATGCGCGTCGGCGTCGAACGCAGCGCCGAGATCGTCAGCGGCTCGCCCTTGAGGCCCGAGCCGAGCACGATGCCGCCGCGGTCACCCGACGGGCTGACCGCGTCGAGCATCACCGGGTCCACCGTGAACTCCGGCGCCACGCCGAGGTTCTGCCCGGCGTCACGCATCCGGGAGCTCATGCTGTTCCTCCGATCGGCAGCGTCGCGGCGAACGCCGAAACCTGCAGCCCGCGCAGCGGCGTCAAGTCGACGTCCAGCCGCTCGGACAGCCCCTGCAGCCGCTGGTCGGCGGCTTCGAGCTCACGTGGGTTGCGCGCGCTCAGCCGGACGATGCCGCGCAGCCCGATCTTGCCCTCGTCGGACGCGGGGGAGATCGACATCGCCAGCGTCGCCGACAGCGCGCGGACGCTCGTCAGCGCGTTCAGGCTGCCGCTGATCTTGCCCTTCGGCCAGCCGGTGATCGCGTAGCTCGCGTGGCCGATGCCCGCCGCCGTCACGCCGGACCAGCGCTCCTGCAGCGTCACCTTGCTCGGCGAACCGGCGACGGAGGTGAGCTCCGCGGCCGAAATGCTCGCGCGCAGCAGCTCGTCCGGGTCGAGCGGCCGGGTCGGCACGCCCTGGGACTCCAGCGCGTTGCGCACCCGCGAAAGCGCGCCGATCAGCGCGCGGTGGGCGCCGACGACGCCGCCGCCGCGTTCGCGGATCGCCGCCGGGCAGCGCCGCGGGTCGAGCCGGATCGCCACCCACGTCGTCCGCCGCGCCGCCGCGGGCAGCGGGCCGAGCACTTCCATGTAGGAGCTGAGCGCGGGCGAGTCCGCCGGCAGCGCCGCGCTGCCGGGGTAGCAGTGCCAGATCGTCTGGATCGAGTCGAGGACCACGCCGCGGTCTTCGAGGCACGGCGCGAGCGCCGACAGCGGCAGGCTCGGCGCGCCGCCGGCCTGGGTGATCAGCGCCGGCGTCGGCTCGACGAGCAGGACCGCCGTCCAGGTGCCGTCGTTCCACGCGAGGCCGACCTGCTGGCGCTCGTGGTCGACGCCGTGCGCCACGACGAGGTCCGGGACGGCCACGCGCAGCAGGTTGACGCGGGCGTCGTCCGGGCCGGTCACCGTGGTCTCTTCGGCGGCCAGCTCTTCGACGGTGCTCGGCGGCAGCGGTTCGGCGACGCGGTCGTGGGAGCGGAAGGAGTAGCGCAGCGTCAGGCCGATCCACTGGGTGAACCAGCGGCCGCGCCAGCGCAGCAGCGCGACGATGAGGGCGAAGCCGACGATGCCGACGCCGACCCACTTGAGCGACATGTCGATCGCGAGGAGCACGAGCCCGACCGCGAGACCGACTTCGAGCACGACGAGGTTGGCGACGGGCAGCGGGCCGAGGTTGACGCCCGAGGAGCGTCGTCGCGCGGGCGGAGCCATCCGCACCGGGCTGGGCGGGGGAGTGGCTGGGCCGTCGTCGGGTCCCTGGGGACCGCTGGGGCCACCGCCGCCGGGACCACCGGGGCCGCCACCGCCGGGACCACCGGGACCACCGCCGCCGGGGCCGCCAGGTCCAGCCGGGCCACCAGGACCGCCGGGCCGGACGATCGGACCGCTCGGGCTGCCGGCTCCACCGGGACCGGGTCCGCCGGGGCCGCGCGGGGGCATGCCGGGTCCGCCGGGACCGCCACCGGGTCCGCCGGGGCCACCAGGACCGCCCGGGACACCTCCGGGACCGCCGGGTCTCCCCGGACGGGGCGGCGGGCCCGGCTGGCGGCCGGGCGGCGGGGGCCCGGGCGGGCCAGGCGGACGTGGAGGGTTGGTGACGGACATCCGCGCTTTCTCTTCCCCTCGTGCTTGCTGCGTACCCGGAAGCCGGGTCCCGGGGTGTCCGACACTAGCTTGAGTTGGTAGAAACCCCACACCAGACGGTCCCCGTACGGCTATCCTGCGGAACCGTACCGCGACGGGGAGAGCTGTAGGTCGAGAATGCCATCAACACCCACGACTAAGTCTCAGGTCCAGGCGTATCAGTTCGTCCTGCGGCGGATGCAGTCGGCGCTGGTCCGGCGGGACGCCGTGATGCTGCACGACCCGATGCGCACGCACACGAGGGCGACCATCGTGGGTGTCGTGCTGGGCGCGCTCGGCATGATCGTGTTCGTCGTCTGGGGGCTGCTCAGCCCGGCGCCGTCGGTGCCCGAGGCCGGGAACATCGTGATCGGGGAACAGTCCGGCACGGTGTACGTGGTGATGGCGGGGAACCCGAAAACACTTGTCCCGACGTTCAACTTGGCTTCGGCGAGGCTTCTTCTGCTGGCCCAGCAAAAGCAATCGAGCGCGGGGAGCACCGGCGGGGCGACGGCGGCTCCGGCGCCCGCCGCGCCGAGCGCCGCGGCTGTGAAGAATCCCACGGTCGTTTCCGACGAGCAGCTGAAAGACATTCCGCGCGGAAAGCTGACCGGGATTCCGGACGGGCCGCAGCTGATGCCGTCGGATTCCCAGCGCATTTCCCCCAACTGGGCTGTCTGCGACCAGGTCCAGCTGGACCCGACGCTGCCGGTGCCCGACAGCGTCAACCAGACCAACACCTACGTCTTCGGCGGCGTCGCCCCGAGCGCGCTCGGCACCGAGCTCGGGGAAAAGGAAGCGCTGCTGGCGAAGGCGGACAACGGCAAGACGTACCTGATCTACCGGCTGCCGAGCACGCAGAACCGCCCGAACGCCAACACCGTCCGCGCCGAGATCGACACCAGTGACACGCACAACGCGGTCTCGACGGCGCTGCAGCTGAACGAGAAGCCGCGGAAGATCACCCAGGGCCTGCTGAACGCGATCCCCGAAGTCTCGCGGCTGACCCCGCCGCAGATCCAGGAAGGCGCGGCCCCCGGGGACTTCAGCGGGCTGAGCGCGGGCGACGTCTTCGCCACGCAGCCCGCCGGTGCGGACCCGGAGTTCTGGGCGATCACCACGGGCGGCATCCAGAAGGTGTCCAACGCGGTCGCCGACATCATGCGCGTGGCCAAGAACGGCAGCTCCGGCCGGATCCAGACGATGGGCCTCGACAAGCTGAACGGCGTCCGCGTCCTCCAGCCGACCGACCCCGACTACATCCAGGTCGACGACTTCCCGCGGTCGGTGCCGACGGTCCTCGACGCCACCAAGAACTCCGCGGTCTCCTGCCTCGGCTGGTCGGTGGTCGGCGACGGCGACAACCGCGACGGCCACACGTCGGTGTACATCGACACGCAGCTGCCGGGCGCGAACAGCCACGGCGCCAAGTTCGCCACGACCAAGGTCACCACGCCGGGCCCGAACCGCGTGCCGATCAACGGTTTCTACCTGCAGCCGGGCTTCGCCGCGGTGGTCCAGTCCGCGACCGGCAAGGCCAGCTTCGGCAAGGGCGCGATCCAGCTGATCTCCGACCGCGGGGTCCGCTACAGCGTCCCGGACGCCGCGACCGCGGACGCGATCGGGCTGAACAACCGGCAGCCCGCGCCTGAGTCGATCATCGGCCTGCTGCCGACCGGCTCTTCGCTGAACACCCAGGACGTGCTCAAGCAGTTCGACTCCGTGCCGATCGACCCGAACGCCGGCTCGTTCCCGACGCCGACCGCGCAGGCGGGCGGCTGAGCGGAACCGGCGGGCGGCGGCGGACGTCACACGCCCGGAGGTTTTCCCGGTGAGCGGAGAGGTGCCATGGCCGGCTTGAGGATGGACGGCGTGGTCGTCGCCGAGTACGCCCGGACCGCCGAGGAGGCCGCTGACGACCTGCACGCGGCCGCGGCGGACGTGGGAGGCGGTGGCGTCTCCGGCGAGTCCTACGGCGCGCTGGGGGCGCAGATCGGCCTCGGTGAGTCGTACGGCCGCGCGGCGGAGGCGTTGCGGCGTCAGCTGGTCGACGGCGCCGAGGCGCTGAAGTCGGCCGCGGAGGCGCTGCGGCACGTCACGGTCCGCCACAGCGGGCAGGACGCGGAAGCCGCGGAGCTGATCAAGCGCGCGGGCAGGCCCGAATGATGTTCGCCGAGCCGGAGGGCTCCACCGAATCGATCGCGCACCCGCTGGCGAAGCGGACAGCCGCTCCCGCGGCCACCGCGCCCGCGGTGGCGTTCGCCCCGGACGCCGAGGGCGACGACATCGCCGCCACCGCCGAGCCGTACCTGGCCTACCTGACGGACGTTTCCCGCCAGCTGGGCGTGATCGACCCCGTCGAGACGTACTTCCGCCCGCTGATCGGCCGCTGGGGTGACCTCGGCGCCGAAGCCGGGCGGTTGCGTTCGGCGGCCGCCGCGGCGGCCGAGGTGTCCGCGCGGCTCGACGACCGCCTCGGCCGGCTCGACGCCGGCTGGGCGGGCCGGGACGCCGACGCGTTCGTCGCCTACATGCGGGAGATCGGCGCCGCGGGCGGTGACCTCCAGGAGGCGCTCACGGTCCTCGCGGACGCGCTCGACGAATTGGTGACGACGCTGCGGCACGTCGTCGTCGACCTCGCCGAGGTGCTGGTCGACGCCGCGGACCTGGTCTCCGAGACGATGATGCTGCCCAGTGGCGGCACCAAGCGGGCGCGGGCGCAGCTGCGGGAGACGCAGGATTCGGCGAAGGCGCTGTACGAGACCGCGCGGGACG
Organism: Amycolatopsis sp. NPDC098790; assembly: GCF_044759945.1. NCBI lineage: Bacteria > Bacillati > Actinomycetota > Actinomycetes > Pseudonocardiales > Pseudonocardiaceae > Amycolatopsis > Amycolatopsis sp. NPDC098790. The sequence continues at coordinate 418,879 of NZ_JBIWAI010000001.1, read as the reverse complement.
TCCTGGAGGCGTTCGACCGGCTCTGCGACGGCGTCGACGACCCCGACGCGACCACGCGCAGCATCGAGATTGCGCACCGGTACCCGGAGGAGCGTTTCCAGCTGCACGAACCGGAATCCGCCGCTGGTTCCGCGGCGCCCGCCACTTCTTCCGCTTCTTCCGCGGATTCGGACGCCGGTTCGGACGAGGTGATGACGCCGTCGTCGGCGAGCGGGGACCCGGCGGAGCCGAAGCACACAGGCGTGGGCACCCCGGACGCGGCGCAGCCCGCCGACGCGACGGCGCAGCCGGCGCCGGCCCAGGACAACTCGGCGAACCACAGCGCGTCGGGCATGCCGATGATGCCGATGATGGGCTTCGGCGCGTTCGGCGGCGGGGGAGGCGGTGGCCGCCGCCAGCCGAAGACCCGCCCGACGACGTCGTCGTCGGAGCTGCTGGGAGAACCCGGTCTGGTGGCCCCGCCGGTGATCGGCGAAGACGAAAACGCGCCGAAGCAGAAGAAACCACCGGCGCCGCCGGCGAAGTGAACTCCGGCCCGGCCCGCGGGAAACCGCGGGCCGGGTGCGTTCAGCGGCGGGTGGAGCCGGTTTCGGCCGGCCGGTTGCGGCGGATCGTCCGCATCACGAACAGCGTGATCAGCAACGCCACCAGACCGCCGCCGGTGCCGGCCAGCGCCACGACCATCGGCGTCGAGCTGGCGTTGTTCGCGGGCGGGAGCTGGGCCGCCTGCGGAGCCGGGATCGGCGCCTGGTTGCCCACCTCGGACGGGAGGCTCTGGGTCAGCGCGGCCACTGGGTCGATGACCCCGTAACCGACGAAGTTGTCGCGCCCGCCCGGTGCCGCCGGGTGCTGGGCCGTCTCCTTGATGCGGTTGATGATGGCCTTCGCGTTGAGGTCCGGGAACTTGGCCTTGACCAAGGCCGCGAGGCCCGACACGTACGGCGCCGCGAAGCTCGTGCCCTGGATCGCGCTGGCCTTGTCGCCGCTTTCGAACGTCAGGTTCGCGAGGCCGTCGGAGCCTTCGGCGGGGTCGAGCGAGATGATCTGCGTCCCCGGCGCCGCGACGCCGACCCACGGGCCGTGCACGCTGAACGGGGCCACGCTGCCGGTCTCGTCGATCGCGCCCACCGACAGCACGTCGTCGGCGAACCACGGCGGCGTCACGATCGTCTTCGGCTTCCGCGCGTCCGGCTGGTCGTTCTGCGGGCAGGTGTCCGTCGCGTTGCCCGCGGCGGCGATGATCACGACGCCCTGCTCGGCGGCGAAGTGGACGGCGGCCTGGACCTGCTGCTCGCCGTCGGTGATGCGCCCGTCGGCGGTGCGGCAGTTGTCGACCGACATGTTGATGATGTCGGCCTCGTGCCGCTCGGCGATGCCGCGGATGATCTCGGCCAGCGTCTTCAGCGTGCCCGCCGTGCCGGCCTTCTCCAGCTGGCGCCCGCCGTTCGTCTGCCCGGGGGACGTCCCGTCGCCTTCACCGGAACCGCCGCCACCGCCTTCGGTGCTCGGCGGCAGCGAGGACTCCGAGCCGCCGGGCGGGTTGGTGCTCGACGACGGCGTCCCGCTCGAGGTGGCGGGCGGGTTCGGGGTCGACGTCGACGTGTCGGGCTCGTAGTTCTCGCTCAGCTGGCGGTAGGACACGATCGTGGCGTCCGGGGCGACGCCGACGAACCCGACCTCCGGGTTGTCCGGCCGGGCCGCGATGATGCCGGCGACCTCGGTGCCGTGGCCGTCGCAGTCCTCGAGGCCGGGCTGCTTCCCGCTCGGCGTCAGGACGTACTCGCCGCCGGACTGGATGCGGTCCTGCAGCCAGGGGTGCTTCGTCACGCCCGTGTCGACCACGGCGACCTTGACGCCCTTGCCGGCGCCGCCGTTCGTGGCCGCCCGGACGATTTCCTGCGCCTTCGAGATCTGCAGGTAGTCCTGGCCCCACGGCCGGTTCTTCAGCACGATGTTCTGGCCGAGGGTGCTGCGCTGGACGCAGCCCTTCGACTGCTTGTACTTCTTGTCCGGCTGCCGGGAGTCCGGGATCAGCTTGCTCATGTCGACCGGCGGCGGGGTCGCGAAGTAGCCGTCGGCCGGGGCCGCCTGTGCCCACACCGGGACCGTCGCGCCCACCGGAGCCAGGATGCCGAGCGTGCCGGCGATCAGGGCCGTCGTGGTTCGCCGGGTCGCGCCGAAACGGCGTCCTGGAGCCATCCGAGAGTCACCCGATCCGGTCACTTGAAGTTCAGGTGCCGCAGGGTGGTGTACAGGTCCATCACACCCAGGGCGAGCGGGAGCACCGACGCGATGCAGATCGCCTCGATGATCTCCACCGTGCGCCGCAGCGGCGGCGAGAAGCGCTGGTTCGGGAAGATCACGCCGACCACGAGCGCGCCCGCGGCGAGCAGGACCAGCGCCCCGAAGACGTAGAGCAGGCGGTTCTGCGCGCTCGCCGTGACGAGCCAGCCGATCCCGATGCCGGTCGCCGCGACCAGGCCGTTGGTGAGCAGGGCGATCGCCTGGCTGCCGTTCGCGTACGCGCGGGCGCGCAGGAGCAGCACGAGCGTGGCGACGACGCCGAGGATGATCCCGAACGCGCCGGGCGCGGTGGCGGCGATGATCGCGGACACCGCGACCGTGGCGCCGCAGCCGATCATCAGGCCGGTCATGTAGTTGTGCGCCACCGCCGTGCGGCGCTCGATCGCGCGGTAGTCCGGGAAGCCGGAGTCTTCCTTCAGCTCTTCGGCGTTGCTCGGGACGTGCGGCAGCGGCAGCTTCGCGAGCCAGATCGTGGCGCGCGGCAGGATGGAGATGCAGGCGAGGGCGACCGCGACCGTGCCGGCCGCGATGCCGGCGCCCGGGTGCGCGACGAGCGTGCCGAAGAGGAAGGCGAGCGCGCCGAAGGTGCCCGCGGTGGCGGCGGCGATGAACGTCGTGATGCCGGCGCCGATGACCATGATGCAGACGGACGCGACGATGATCACGAGGACCGCGCCGAGCAGCAGGTTCGCCCGCATGGAGAGGCCGGGCACGATGTAGAAGCCGCTGACGAACGCCAGCGGCAGCCCGCCGGCCGCGGCGATCAGGACCCCGGTGGCTTCGGCCTGGTAGGCCTTGGCGAGCGTGGCGCCGACCGCGACGCAGGCGATGGCGCCGATGCCGCCGGCGATGGCGGCCCCGAGCGCGCTGCCGCCGTAGAGCGAGCCGCTCATGAACAGCGCGATGGCGGCGGCGACCAGCGCCAGCCCGCCCGCGACGTGCCCGAAGCGGTTCGCCGTCTCCTTGGTCCACGGCCGGAAGCTGTCGGGCGAGGACTCGGCGATGGCGTCGACGACGTCGTCGTACAGCGGCGGCGGCGGGTTTTCGTTGCGCTTGCGCAGCTGCAGCAGTTCCCCGTCGACGACGCCGAGCGAGGCGAGCGTCCGGCTCGGGTCGAGCGGGGCGTCGCCGAGCTTGGCGAGCGCCCAGCCGCCGTGCCGAGCCCCGCCGTCCGGCGACGACTCCTTGGCCATGTCCAGCAGCATGGGCAGGAGATCGGCCACCGCGACGTCGGCGGGCAACGCCACGTCGATCCGGGTGGACGGCGCGACGACCGTCACCCTGCTGAAAACTGTCGTGCCCGTAGCCACTGCACTGCCCCCGCTCGGTCGAGACTGCTCCCGGGGGAACTTATACCGAACCCCGGTGCGGGCATCACCGAACGTCCGAAAATCACCGGCAGCGGCAGGTCGGGTCACCGGCGCTTCACCTCACCCAACGACATGAAAGGGTCGTTCATGTCGTTGGGTGAGGTGAAAGAGTCGTTCATGTCGTCGGGCCGGCCGCGCGCATCCCCGCCCCGCCGCCCGCCGCCCGCCGCGCCGCCCGCGCCGCCCCGGCCGCGCCGCCCGGCCGCGCCGCCCGGCCGCGCCGCGCCGCCTGGCGCGCCGGTGGCCCGCCGTCCCAGCGCCCTGCCGGCCCGCCACGCGCGGCCTCGCGCCGCCGCCCCGCCGCCCGCCCCGCCGCCCGCCGCGCCGCCCGCAGGTGGCCCGGGCTCGCCGAACGTCTTGAATGAGTCATTCAGGACGCCGGAGGTCCTGAATGACTCATTCAAGACGTCTCCCGCGGCCCGGAACCCAGGTCAGGTACCGGAACCCCGGATTACTGTCGGTGCCTGGCCGTACACTCGCGAACGAGGATGGGGCAAAGCTCACGGGGTGGTTCCGGCATCCGGCGGAATTACCCCGCGGCGTTCGATAGGTTGATGCGCGCACCTCGCGCACCAAGCGGTGGCCGCCATCGTCGAGTTTGAATGAGGGGTCCTTCGATGAGCACGCTGCAGTTCAAGAAGTCGCCGCGGCTGGCGGCACCGCGCCCGCCGGGTGGTGAGGTGCACCTCGAGCCGCCGCCCGAGGTGCCGCGCGTCATCCCCGGGAACATCGTCATGAAGGCGCTTCCCGTCGTCATGATCGTCGCGTCGCTCGGGATGATGGTCTTCATGTTCCAGGCCTCCAACCGGAACCCGATGATGATGGCCATGGGCGGCATGATGGTCGTCGGCACGCTCGGGATGATGGCCGGCGGCGGTGGCAAGGGCGGTGGCGCCAAGCGCGCCGAGATGGACGAAGACCGCAAGGACTACCTGCGTTACCTGGGCCAGATGCGCGACCGCGCCCGCGAGGCGATGGTCGACCAGCGCGCCGCCCTCGAATGGGTGCACCCCGACCCCCAGTCCCTCTGGCCGCTGGCCGCCAGCCGCCGCATGTGGGAACGACGGCAGAACGACCAGGACTTCCTGCACCTGCGCGTCGGGCGCAGCTCGCACCGCCTCGCGACGCGGCTGGTCCCGCCGCAGACCGGGCCGGTCGACGAGCTGGAGCCGATCGCCACCCTCGCGCTGCGCCGGTTCGTGCGCGCGCACTCGATCGTGCCGGACCTGCCGACCCAGATCACCCTGCGCGGGTTCGCCGCGGTCAGCATGCAGGGCGACCGCGCGCTGACCCGCGGCCTCACCCGCGCGATGCTCGCGCAGCTGGTCACCTTCCACAGCCCCGACGACGTCCTGATCGCGATCGCCACCGCGGGCCGCGCGAAGGAGGAGTGGGAGTGGGCGAAGTGGCTCCCGCACGCGCAGCACCCGACGCTGTCCGACGGCATCGGCCAGCTCCGCATGATGGCCGGTTCGCTGGCCCAGATCGAAAACTGGCTCGACGAAGAATTGCGTGACCGCCAGCGCTTCTCCCGCAACGCCACCCCGGCGCCGGACCAGCCGCACGTCGTGATCATCGTCGACGACGCCGAGGTCACCCGCGAAGAGCAGATCATCCTCGAGGAGGGCCTGGTCGGCGTCACGCTGGTCGACCTGTCCGACTCCATCGGCAACCTCGCCGCCCGCCGCGGCCTGCGGCTGGTCGTCGAGCCGGACCGCCTGGGCGCGCGCAGCGCCGGCGGTGTCGAGTGGTTCGGCCGCCCGGACACGCTGTCCGTGGTCGAGACCGAGTCGCTGGCCCGCCTGATCTCGCCGTACCGCGTCGGCGGCGCGGCCGGCCAGGACGTCGGCGACGAAGAGCCGCTGCTGTCCAACCCGTCGCTGCTGGAGCTGCTCGGTATCCCGGGCGACCCGATGACCTTCGACGTCCAGCAGGCCTGGCGCCCCCGCCCGATCCGCGACCGCTACCGCGTCCCGTTCGGCGTGGGTGAGTACGGCCAGCCGGTGGAGCTGGACATCAAGGAAGCCGCCGCCGAGGGCATGGGCCCGCACGGGCTGTGCATCGGCGCGACCGGGTCCGGCAAGTCGGAGTTCCTCCGCACCCTGGTCCTCGGCATGCTCGCCACGCACTCCTCGAGCACGTTGAACTTCGTCCTCGTCGACTTCAAGGGTGGCGCGACCTTCCTCGGGCTGGACAAGGCCCCGCACGTCTCGGCGGTGATCACCAACCTCGCCGACGAGGTCACGCTGGTCGACCGCATGAAGGACGCCCTGGCCGGGGAGATGAACCGCCGTCAGGAAGCGCTGAAGAACGGCGGTAACTTCAAAAACGTCTGGGAGTACGAGAAAGCCCGCGAGAACGGCGCCGACCTCGACCCGCTGCCCGCGCTGTTCATCGTCTGCGACGAGTTCTCCGAACTCCTCGCGGCGAAGCCGGACTTCATCGACCTGTTCGTCGCGATCGGCCGGCTGGGCCGGTCGCTGCAGATGCACATGCTGCTCGCCTCCCAGCGCCTGGAAGAGGGCAAGCTGCGGGGCCTGGACTCGCACCTGTCCTACCGGATCGGGTTGAAGACGTTCTCCGCGGCGGAGTCCCGCGCGGCGATCGGGGTGCCGGACGCGTTCGAGCTGCCCTCGGTCCCCGGCGGCGGCTACCTCAAGTACGACACCTCCACGCTGGTGCGGTTCAAGGCCTCCTACGTCTCCGGCCCCTACCGCCCGGCCGGGATCCAGGCGGCCGGCCCGGCGGCGACCGTGGTGCGGGCGGACAAACGCCCGCAGCTGTTCGTCCCGGACTTCGTGGAGCTGCCCAAGGAACCGGAGCCGCAGCAGGTCGAGGCGGCCCCGGTGGCGCAGCAGCCGCAGTCGGAAGAAGCGGTCGAACCGTCCGAGCTGGATGTGATCGTGTCGCGGCTGATCGGGCAGGGCCCGCCCGCGCACGAGGTGTGGCTGCCGCCGCTGAAGGACCCCAACTCCCTCGACACGCTGCTGCCGAACCTGAACCCGACCGACGACCGCGGCCTGTCCCCGGTGGGGTTCTTCGGCAATGGGCGGCTGCAGGTGCCGCTGGGCATCGTCGACCGGCCGTACGAGCAGCGCCGTGACCCGCTGTGGGCGGACTTCTCCGGCGCGGCCGGGCACGGCGTGATCGTCGGCGGGCCGCAGTCGGGCAAGTCGACGATGCTGCGGACGCTGATCATGTCGATGGCGCTGACCCACACCCCGGAGGAGGCGCAGTTCTACTGCCTGGACCTCGGTGGTGGCACCCTGGCCGGGCTGGCCGACCTGCCCCACGTCGGTGGCGTGGCGGTCGCGCGGCGCGAGCCGGACAAGGCGCGGCGGATCGTGGCCGAGCTGACCACCCTGCTCACCGAGCGGGAAGGCCGGTTCGGGGCGCTGGGCATCGACTCGATGACCGAGTTCCGCAACCGCAAGCGCCGCGGCGAGATCCGGGCCGACCAGGACCCGTTCGGCGACGCGTTCCTCGTCGTCGACGGCTGGCGCGCGCTGCGGGACGACTTCGAAGAGCTCGAGACCACGATCACCCGGATCGCAACCCAGGGTCTGTCGTACGGCGTGCACGTCATCGTCGCCGCGAACCGGTGGGCGGACATCCGCCCGGCGATCAAGGACATGATCGGCACCCGGTTCGAGCTGCGCCTGGGTGACCCGACCGAGTCCGACATCGACCGCCGGGTCGCGGTGAACATCCCGACCGGCCGCCCGGGCCGCGGGCTGACGCGGGAGAAGCTGCACCTGCTGGGCGGCCTGCCGCGGATCGACGGCTCGAGTGACCCGGAGACGATCGCGGCCGGCGTGGCCGACGCGGTGGCGAAGATCAAGGGCGCGTGGCGCGGCCGCGTGGCGCCGCAGGTCCGCCTGCTGCCGGAGATGATCACCTACGAAGAGGTGCTCAAGCTCGACGCCCACCGCGACTCCAAGCTGATCCCGATCGGGGTCAACGAGGAGGACCTGCAGCCGATCTACCTGGACTTCAACGCCGAGCCGCACTTCTACGCCTTCGCCGACGGCGAGTCGGGCAAGACGAACCTGCTGCGCCAGATCGCCCGGGGCATCTCCGAGCGGTTCACCGCGAAGGAAGCGCTGATCCTGCTGGTCGACTACCGGCGCACGATGCTCGGCTTCGTCCAGGGCGACTCGCTGCTGGGCTACGCGGTCTCGGCCGCGCAGCTGGAGAGCATGGTCGGCGACGTCTTCAACTCGATGACCCGCCGCCTGCCGGGCCCGGATGTGACGCAGGAGCAGCTGAAGACGCGGTCGTGGTGGAAGGGCCCGGAGTTGTTCATCCTGGTCGACGACTACGACCTGGTCGCCACGTCGTCGAACAACCCGCTGCGGAAGATCTCCGACTTCCTGCCGCAGGCCAAGGACGTCGGCCTGCACCTGGTGGTCGTGCGGCGCACCGGTGGTGCGAGCAAGGCGATGTACGACCCGATCATCGGCAAGCTCAAGGAGATCGCGGCGCCGGGCATGGTGATGAACGGTTCCCGCGACGAAGGTGCGCTGGTCGGCAACATCAAGCCGAGCGCGATGCCGCCGGGCCGGGGCAACCTGCTGACCCGCAAGTCGGGCAAGCAGCTGATCCAGGTGTCGTGGATCAACCCCGACTGACGACGGTGGCCGGACGCGTGCCCGGCGGGGTGGGTAGGTTCCTCCCCGAGGGCGCGTCCGGCCGGCCGGACGCGGGGGATCGCGAACTTTATTGCGGGAGCTGCTGGTGACGGTCCGGGTTGCGGTGGACTTCGGGACGTCGAGCACCTGCGTCGTCGCCTCGGTGAACGGGCGCGACCCGCAGGTCGTGGTGATCGACGGCCAGCCGCTGATGTCCTCGGCGGTGTTCGCGGCCGCGGACGGCACGCTGTTCGTCGGCCAGGAGGCCGAGCGGCAGGCGGCCGTCGACCCGTCCCGGTACGAGCCGAACCCGAAGCGGCGGATCGACGAAGGCGAGCTGCTGCTCGGCGACAGCGTCCTGCGCGTCACCGACGTCGTGCACGCGGTGCTGGGCCGCGCGGTCGCCGAGGCGCGCCGGCTGGCCGGCGAGGCCGAGGTCGACCTGCTGGTGCTGACCCACCCGGCCGACTGGGGTGCGATCCGCACCCGGCTGCTGCGGCAGGCCGCGGGCGGCCTGGCGCGCGAGGTCGCGCTGGTGCCCGAGCCGGTCGCGGCGGCGGTCTACCACGCGGCGACGTTCGCGCCGCAGGACGTGACGAACGACCGCACCGTCGAGTTCAGCGGCCGCCCCGGCGACGCGCTCGCGGTGCTGGACCTCGGCGGCGGCACGGTCGACGTCAGCGTGGTGCGGCGGCTGCCGCCGGACACCGCGCGCGACCGGGCCGGCCGTCCGCAGCGCGGCGGCTTCCAGGTGCTCGCCACCCGGGGTGACCCCGCGTTCGGCGGCGCGGACATCGACCAGGCGCTGCTGGAGCACATCGGCTCGCTCGTGGCCGGCGCGGACCAGGACGCGTGGCGGCAGCTCGTCGAAGGCCGCGAGCTGGTCGACCGGCGCCGCCGTCGCGTCCTGCGCCAGGACGTGCGCGGTGCCAAGGAAACGCTGTCGCGGCACGCCTACACCGACGTGCCGATGCCGCCGCCGTTCGCCGACGCGCACGTCACGCGCGAAGACCTCGAACGGCTGATCGCGGCGCCGCTCGGCCGCGCGGTGGAGCTGACGGTCGCGGCGATCGGCGACGCCGGCCTGCGGCCGAAGCAGCTCACGGCCATCTTCCTGGTCGGCGGGTCGAGCCGGATCCCGATGATCTCGCGGCTGGTCCACGAACGCACCGGCGTCGTGCCGACGAGCCTCGACCAGCCCGAAACGGTCGTCGCGCGCGGCGCCCTGCGGGCCGTGCTGGTGGACCCGGACCGCACGGGCGCGCTGCCCGGCGAAGCCATGGCGCGCCTCGGCGCGGTGCCCGGCGGGGCCATGAGCCCGGCGGCGCAGCGCACGGAGGTCGTCCGACCCGGCGACGTCGCCCCGCGCCCGGCGGACCAGCGCCCGGCGCCGCCGCGCACGCCGGCCGCCGTGCCGGTGCCGCCCGGGCCGGCCGGGTTCCCGAACCGCGCGGCCCCGCCGTCGCCGCCCCACGGGCAGCCGGCCGCCCGGCCGTGGACCCCGCCCGCCGGCCAGCCCGCCCAGGGCCCGCCGCCCGGCCGCCCTCCCGCCGCCACCGCGCAGCCGGAGAAGAAGGGCCGCGGGAAGCTGTGGGGGATCGTCGCCGGGGCCGTGGTCGTCGTGGCCGCGCTCGTCGTCGGCGGGATCTTCGTGTTCCGGGGCCCTGGGGGCGAAGCCGAGACCGGCCGGACGCTTTCGCAGTACGACTTCAAGTTCGTCTCGCCCGAAGACTGGGTCCAGACCGACGACCAGGTCGCCAAGAAGCAGGTCGTGATCCACCCGCAGGAGTCCCGTGACGGCAACGACCTCCTGGTCGTGCAGGAGTTCGTGATGGACTACGACGCGACGGCGAACCCGCAGAAGCTGGTGGACTACCTCAAGGGCGGCGTGGACGGCAGCCCCGACCAGTACAGCGCCTTCAACCCGAGCCTGTCGTACGCGGGCAAGACGGTGATCGGCTACCACGAAGTCAAGAAGGACCGCCCCGACCTCCAGGTCGACTGGTACGTCGTCGCGAAGGGCCGGATCCGCGTCCACGTCGGCTGCCAGTACGCCACGGCGGAACTGCGCGACCGGGTCGCCGCCGCGTGCACGCAGGCCGTGCGCACGGTCGAGATCCTCGGCTGAGAGAAAGGGGGGCACCCGGTGCCGTCCGAAGAGTTCGACAGCGCCGCGGCGGCCTTCCGGCGCACCGGCGAAGACGCGGTGACGCACGCCCGGCGCGTCGCCGGCACCGCGAAGGCGCGCACCTACCGCCACCACAGCGAAAACGTCGAACTGCTGAAGCGCAGCGGCCGCGGCGCGAAGTCCGGCGACCCGACGCCCGGGACGCTGCGCGCCGCCGCCGAACGGTTCCGCCGCGCGCGCGGGTTGTCGGTCCCGGCGGTTCCCGATCCCGCCGATTCGGTTCCTTCGCGTTCGCAATCCGCCGCCCGTGCCCCTCGAACGGGTGACGAGGACGAAGACTTTTCCCAGATGCGAATCATGAAACGCGACGGCTGAGGCACGCCGGCGATTGCTGTGCGTGTGCTAACTCCGCTGGTGGAGAACGCTTTTTCGAGTGACTCATCGCCGAGTCGGTGAGTTCGCGCAATACGCGTCGCGATCGGTTCCCGGGAGGAGCGTTCACGCAAGCAACTACTTGCGGGCAAAGCACGACAAGGGGGAACCGGACGTGGCAGGGTCTGCGTCGTAGGGCCGTACAACGAACAAGCTTGGTACGGCCAACCATCACTCTTCAGAAGGGGGTTCCGGTATGAGCGCCGGTTCCGGATTCCAGGGGACAGTTCAGCAGTTCACCGACGCCGAAGGCCGCGTCACCGAGGTGCGCGCCGGTATGGACAACAACCTCGTCACGCTGCGCGACCGCATCGAGGCCACCCGCGCCGGCTGGCAGGGTGAGGCGCAGAAGGCGTTCGACAACGTGATGATGCGGTTCGACGACGACGCCCGTCAGATGAACCAGGCCCTGCAGCGCATCGGTGACCTCCTCCGCGAGGCGGGCTCGAAGTACGAGCGTTCCGAGCAGCAGCAGCAGGAGATCCTCGCGGCCGTCAACAAGGGCTTCGACGCGCTCGGCTGAGCTTCACCTTGAATCTTCTTTTCCTCCACCAAAACTTTCTCTGCACAGAAGGAGCACATCATGCCTGATGGCGCCGGCATTGTCGTCAATTACGCCACCATCCACGCGGCCGCGGACGACTGCCGCAGCACCGGTGGCGAGCTGCAGCAGGCGTTCGACCGCCTGAAGGACGACCTCAAGCCGCTGGTCACCACCTGGACCGGTTCCGCGAAGGAGCAGTACGACCAGGCCCAGCGCACCTGGGACCAGAAGTTCGAGGACCTGAAGCAGGTTCTGGCGCAGATCGCCGCCGCCCTGCCGCAGATCGCCGACGGTTACCAGTCCACGGACAACGCCGTCGAAGGCCTGTTCTGAGCCGGTAGTCCCGGAAACCACGGCGGGCCCGCACTCCGGTGCGGGGCCCGCCGTTTTCCGTTGCGCGGCAAGGGGAACAGCCGGGAAGCGGGGATCGGTCGCCGCGAGGGGCGCGCGGTGGTGGTGCCGAAGCCGTTGCGGGAGCCCGCTTCGGCCGGCCGGCGGCGCGCGGCGAGGTGTTGTTCAGCAACCCCCGCGGCCGAATGCCTCTTCGCCGGCAGGCGAAGAGGGCCCGTGGCGCCCGCCGTCAGTGCGGTGCGCCGACCTCGTACTCGGGCCGGTCGTTGAGCACCCGCACGGTGACTTTCTTGTCCTGGCCGCCGATCTTCACCGTGCAGTCGAACGTCGTGCCGTTTTCGGCGGCTTCGTTCGCCGGGCACTGCGCGTTCGTCACGTCCGGCTCGCCGTAGCTCTCGTTGAGGACCTTGACCACACCGTCCTCAAGGGACTGCTGCTCCAGCACGTCGCCGCGGAACGCGCCCAGCAGCCACGCCGCCCCGCCGCCGATGGCGAGCACCAGGACCGCCACGCCGGCGATCAGCAACGGCTTCTTCGACTTCGGCTTCTTCGCCGGCTCCACGGCGAACGCGCCAAGGCCGCCGTACTGCGCGGGCTGGAACCCGCCGCCGTACTGCTGCTGCGGGAACTGCGCCGGCTGGCCGCCGCCGGGCGTGCCGGGCTGCTGCGGTGTCGGCTGGGACGGCGGCTGCCACGGCCCGCTGGGCTGGCCCGGCTGCCACGGTCCCGAAAACGACCCGGAACCCTGCTGCTGCGCGGGGGCCCACTGGCCGGTGTAGGAACCCGAAACCGCGCCCGGGTCGGCGTTCTGCTGCCACTGCCCGGCGTGCGGGCCGGTCGCCTGCTGGTCCGGCGGCCCCCCGGGCTGGTTCGCCGGGGGCTGCCACCACTGCGGCTGCTGCTGGGGGCCGGGCGGGTGGGTCATCGGAGATCACCTCGGGTCGTGGTCACGCGTCAGCTGCCCTGCGCTTCGCCGAGCCGGCGGTAGAAGTCGTTCATCGCCGCCCGGTCGGGCAGCACCGTGATCTGCGACGCGTCCGGCAGCTTCGGCATGTCCTGCAGGCTCGCCTTGCCGGTGAACCGGAAGTCGTACTTGAGCTCCAGGTTGTGACCGTCGCCGGAGAACTTGGCGTCCATCCCGAACGAGACCAGGCTGCCGTCCGGGTTCAGCGTGATCGTGGTCGGCACCACGGCCTTCTTCAGCTCCGGCCCGACCTGGTCGGTGATGCTCTTCGGCAGGATCTCGACCTTGTTCTTGACGAAGACCTCGAACGGCACGTTGACGGTCAGCGCGGTCTTGCCGTCACCGAGGCTCTTCGCCCCGCGGACCGCGCGCTTGTCCGCCTCGTAGGCGTCCACGGTCGAGTCGGCCATCCGGCACGGGGTCAGCACCCCGCCCCAGACGCACGGCTGGACCAGGCCGGCCTCCGGCTTCGGCATCGACACCCACGCCGTCGGCGAGACGCCCGCCTTCACGTACATCGGGCCGAGGTAGGTGTACTCGACCGCGCCGTCGGCGGGCGTGTACGTGTCGATGATCTCGTCGGGGTTCTTCTGCGACCGGTGCCGGACCACGCGGTTCTCCGGGCTGCCGGTGCGCGCCGACGTCACGGTGCTGTGGATCCACTTGTCGTCGAACTTGAAGTAGGCGTCCAGCGAGTTGGTGACGTCGCGCGTGTCGGTGATGGCGTCGCCGAGCTTGCCGATGAGCTGCTCGAACTTGGCGCCGACGTAATCCGCCGCGTCGTCGCCCTTCGGCAGCGCGGTGCCCGCCTTCGCGGTTCCGCAGGCGCTGACCAGGGCCAGGATGGCGCCCAGGACGAAGATCGCCGTCGGTCGTCTGCTCATGCGCGTCCCCTGCTCGATGGTGCCGCCCGGATCGTCTCATCCTCGCGTGTCGGCGCGGCGCGTGCGGGCACTTCCGCGGGAAAACCGGGTAGAGTCTCGCTGCGCCCAGGCCGGTCGAAGGGCCCTGCGGGCGTCTCCACCCACCCCGATGCACGGGTGCGGTGGGCGTGCGGGTATCTTTACATGTCGTTGTGCGCTGCGGCGCGTAAGCGCTAGGCCCGCACAGAACCCACACGCAATGTTGACGACGAGGTAGACCCTTGCCCACGTACAGCCCCAAGCCCGGCGATCTCACTCGTGCCTGGCACGTGATCGACGCCGAGGATGTCGTGCTCGGAAGGCTGGCGACCGAGGTCGCCACGCTGCTGCGCGGCAAGCACAAGCCGACCTACGCCCCGCACGTGGACACCGGTGACTTCGTCATCATCGTCAACGCCGAGAAGGTCGCGCTCACCGGTAACAAGCGCGAGCAGAAGTTCGCCTACCGGCACAGCGGTTACCCCGGCGGTCTGCGCAAGCGCTCCTTCGGCGAGCTGCTCGACACCAAGCCCGAGCACCTCGTCGAGAAGGTCGTCAAGGGCATGCTGCCGAAGAACAAGCTCGGCCGCGCCCAGGCGAAGAAGCTGAAGGTCTACGCCGGTGCTGAGCACCCGCACGCCGCGCAGCAGCCGCAGGCGCGCGAGATCACCAAGATCGCGCAGGTCGCGCAGTGAGTGAGGAACAGTCTGTGACCAGCACCGAGACCGAGACCCCCGAGGTCGTCGAGGCCACCGAGGCGACCGAGACCGGCGCCGTCGCGACCAGCGAGACCCCGGTCGCCACCAGCGAGTCCGCTGCCGCGCCGCGCCCGTCGCGTGCCGCCGGCGGCAACGCGCAGACCGTCGGCCGCCGCAAGGAGGCCGTCGTCCGCGTGCGGGTCGTCCCGGGCACCGGTGTGTTCAAGCTCAACGGCCGCACCCTCGAGGAGTACTTCCCGAACAAGGTGCACCAGCAGCTCATCCGCGAGCCGCTGGTCACGGTCGAGAAGCCGGACTCCTTCGACATCTTCGCCAACCTCCACGGCGGCGGCGTCTCCGGCCAGGCCGGTGCGCTGCGCCTGGCGATCGCCCGCGCGCTCGTCGAGGTCGACGCCGATGACCGCCCGGCCCTCAAGAAGGCCGGCTTCCTGACCCGTGACGCGCGCGCCACGGAGCGGAAGAAGTACGGCCTCAAGAAGGCCCGCAAGGCCCCGCAGTACAGCAAGCGCTGATCGCGCCACTGGCGCAACCCACCGGAGCGCCCATCCGTCCATCGGATGGGCGCTCCGGCGTTTTTCAGGGGTGTGTCGTTTCCGTCGAAGGGAGCGACACTCAGGGAAGGCGGTCCGTCAGGATCGCTAGGTTGTCGTGGTCATTCCACAAGGAGGTCGATCGATGGCACGCCTGTTCGGTACCGACGGGGTACGTGGCCTGGCCAACGCCGAGCTGACGCCGGAGCTCGCGCTCGCGCTGGCGGCCAGCGCCGCCCGCGTGCTCGCCGCGCACGACCGCTCGCACCGGCCGGTCGCGGTCGTCGGCCGTGACCCGCGCGCCAGCGGCGAGATGCTCGAGGCCGCGGTCGTCGCGGGCCTCACGTCCGCCGGGGCCGACGTCCTGCGCGTCGGCGTCCTGCCGACGCCCGCCGTCGCCTACCTGGTCGGCTCGCTCGAGGCCGATCTGGGCGTGATGATCTCCGCGTCGCACAACCCGATGCCCGACAACGGCATCAAGCTCTTCGCCGCGGGCGGGCACAAGCTCCCCGACGGCATCGAGGACGAGATCGAAGCCGGCCTCGCGGACGGCAAGGTCCGCCCGACCGGTGCCGGCGTCGGCCGCGTCCACGACGTCGACGACGCCCTCGACCGCTACGCCACCCACCTGCTCGGCGCGACGCCGCACTCGCTCGCCGGGCTGAAGATCGTCGTCGACTGCGCGAACGGCGCGTCGTCGGCCGCCGCACCCGAGATCTACCGCCGGGCGGGCGCCGAGGTCGTCGCCCTGTTCGCGGAGCCGGACGGCGTCAACATCAACGAGCACTGCGGCTCGAACCACCCGGACAAGCTGCGTGAGGCGGTCGTCGCGCACGGCGCCGACCTGGGCATCGCCCACGACGGCGACGCCGACCGCTGCGTGGCCGTCGACTCCGCGGGCGAGCTCGTGGACGGCGACCAGATCATGGCCGTGCTGGCCCTCGCGCTGGCCGAGTCCGGCGAGCTGACCAAGGACACGCTGGTCGCGACCGTGATGAGCAACCTCGGCCTGCACCTGGCCATGAAGGCCCACGGCGTGCACGTCGTCACGACGGCGGTGGGCGACCGGTACGTCCTCGAGGAGCTGCGCGCGAGCGGCTACGCCCTCGGCGGCGAGCAGTCCGGCCACGTCGTGCTGCCGGCCCACGCGACCACGGGCGACGGCCTGCTGACCGCGCTGCGCCTGATGAGCCGGATGGCCGAGACGGGCAAATCCCTGGAGGACCTGGCCGCGGTGATGAACCGGCTGCCGCAGGTCCTGGTGAACGTCCCGGTCGCGGACAAGGCGGCGGTCGCCGGCTCGTCCGAGGTCCGTGACGCGATCGGCGCGGTCGAGGCCGAGCTGGGCGAGGAGGGCCGGGTGCTGCTGCGCCCGTCCGGCACCGAGCAGCTGGTCCGCGTGATGGTCGAGGCCCCGGCCCAGGCCACGGCCCAGGCCGCGGCCGACCGACTGGCCGGCGTGGTCTCAGCGGTTTCCTGATCGGGTGACCACGGCCTTCGCCAGGCCGTGGAACACCGGGTGGGTCTTCCACTCCACGTCGCCGACTTCGCAGCCGGGCTCAAGGTGCTGGGCGAGGGCCGTGAGAGCGACTTCGCCCTCGGCCAGCGCGACGCCCGAACCCGGGCAGGCGTGCCGTCCCAGGCCGAACGGGAGCCCGTCGGCCAGGGACACCGCCAGCGGACCGTCCGGCCCGAACCGCAGCACGTACCGGGCCGGACAAACCGCCGTCACCAGCTCACGCACACCCCGCGGCCCTGACTTCGCGAGTTCCAGCCCCGCGCAGGCCAGGAAGTTCAGCGAGTTCTCGTAGGCCGCGTGCGCCAGGACGACAGCGTTGATCGCCAGCTCGTCTTCGTCGAGCCGGCCGGCCGCGTGGGCCTCCCGCAACGCCGTCAACCCGCCCGGCCCGGCCGGGGTCCGGCTCAGCTGCACCGCGAGCCGGAACGCCGCCGCCTGGCCGGCCCGGTCCGCGCCGCCGAAGACGTCGAGGTTCGCCGTCGTCGCCTCCAGGCGGTCCAGGAAGGCGTCGTCCAGTTCGACGCCGAGCGCCGCCGACGTCACCAGCCCCGCCACCGGCCGCGCGAAGTCCCGTACCAGGTCGAAGGAAGATCCCAGCCCGGCCACCACGGCTTCGATCCCGGCGAGCACCGGCGCGGGCAGGGGCTCCAGCCCGGCGATGATCTCCCGCAGCACCCCGCGGACCCGCGTGTGGCCGTCGCCGTCGCGCAGCAGCACGCTCGGCGAACCGCCGCCGGGATCCGACGTCAGCTCGGGGGAGCGCAGGGCCCGCGCGCACGCGTCGCGGCCGGAGAGCACGCCGATCCCGTGCCGCTCGAAGTCGTCCATCGCTTCGACACGGTAGGGCAGGATGGGCGCGTGCCGCCCGCAGACGTCCCGGAAGAGGTCCTGACCACCCCGTTCACGGACTACCTGCGCCGCAACGCCGCCGAGGACCGGCCCGCGTTCACGTGCCGCACCTTCCCCGGCCCCACCGACCACACGCTGACGTGGCCCCAGGTGCTCGCGCGCGTCCGCGGTGTCGCGCGCGAGCTGCGCCGCCGCACCGAGCCGGGCGACCGGGTGGCGATCGTCGCCCGGCAGGACCTCGGGTACGTCGTCGCGTTCCTCGGCACGCTCTACGCGGGCCGGATCGCGGTGCCGCTGTCCGTCCCGACCGGCCGGACCGGCCGCGCCCGGATCGAGTCGGCCTTCGCGGACGCCACCCCGGCAGCCTGCCTGACCTCGAAGGACCTCCTGGACAAGATCCCGCCGGTCGTCGCACTGGCCGTCGAGGACATCGAAGCCGACGACACCGAGCCGCCCGCCGAAGTGGCGATGGGCGACCCGGCGTACCTGCAGTACACGTCGGGCTCGACGAGCCGCCCGGCCGGCGCGGTGATCTCGCACCGCGCGCTGGTGGCCGCCTGCTGGCAGACGACGGAGTGCTACCACGCCGACGCGTCGACCAACCTGGCAGGCTGGGTGCCGTTCTTCCACGACATGGGCCTGGTCCTGCTCATCGGCACGCCCGTCTTCCTGGGCGCGCACTCGGTGTTCTGCACGCCGATGGAGTTCGTCCGCGACCCGCTGCGCTGGATCCGGCTGCTCGCCGAGCACCCCGGCGCGATCACCGCCGCGCCGAACTTCGCCTTCGACATGGCCGCCGGCGCCGCCGGCGAACTCGAAGACGTCGACCTCTCGCACGTCAACTCGATCCTCAACGGCAGCGAACCGATCCGCGCGGCCAGCCTCGACGCCTTCCACGACGCCTTCGCGCGGTTCGGGCTGCCGCGCACCGCGCTCAAACCGTGCTACGGCCTGGCCGAGGCGACGGTGTTCGTCGCGAGCGCGGGCGACGAGGGTCCGACGGTCACGCCGTTCGACGGCGGCGAGCCGCGGGTGTCGGTGGGGCGGCCGTACGGTCAGCGGATCCGCTTTGTCGACAAAGAGATCCAGGTGTCCGGCCCCAACGTCGCCGACGGCTATTGGGGCCGCCCGGACCGCGGTGACACGTTCACCGAAGACGGCTGGCTCCGCACCGGCGACCTCGGGTTCGTCCACGATGGACAGCTGTACGTCACCGGGCGGCGCAAGGACCTGATCATCGTCGACGGCCGCAACCACCACCCGCAGGACATCGAGGCCACCGTCGAGGCCGCGCACCCCGCCATCCGGCAGGCGCGCGTCGCCGCGTTCGCCGTGCGGGACGGCGGCGGCGAGGGCGTCGCGGTGGTGGCCGGCTGCACGGCGCCCGGCGACGACGTCGAGACGGCCGTGCGGCGGGCCGTGTCCGCGGGGCACGACCTGCCGCTGCGCGCACTCTGGCTGGTGCCGCCGGGCGCGGTGCCGCGGACCTCCAGCGGCAAGGTGTCCCGCGCCGCGGCCCGCGACCGGTGGTGGGGCGAGAATGGGCGCCATGGATGACGCGGGCGCCTACGCCGACGAGATCCGCAAGATCGTCTGCACCGCGCTGGAGGTCCCGCCGGAGCGGCTCGGCGACACGACCCCGTTCGACGACATCGGCATGACGTCCCGGCAGCGCGTCCAGCTGCTCGCCCGGGTCGAGGTGCGCTACGGCGTGTCGGTCGACCTGGACGAGCTCGACCGGCTGGTGGACGTCCGCGGCGTCGCCGAAGTGATCTCCGAGGCGGTCGCCGCGCAGCGGACCACCGGCTGAGTGCACTTCGGCGAAGCCCAGGTAGGCCGCTCGCCCGAACGCTAGACTCTGTGTGCATCTGCGACGGCACCGAACGGCGGCCGGGCGCGTCACAGTCTCGAACACCGAGCAAGGGACTGTGGGATCGAAGGGGGCAGCGACCATGCCAAACGGCTATGAAGCGAGTTCGGAGGCGATGACGCGGGCGCAGATCCGCCTCGCCGACGCCGCGGACGATCCGGCGACGGAAGCGTCGAAGGTCGCGCCGACCGAAATCGCCGCCGTGGACTTCGGCCGCGTGCACCAGGAGAGCTTCGGCAAGTACAAGTCCGGGATCGACCAGATCGGCGCCGGCATGACCGGGCTTTCGAACGCGCTGATGAACCTCAGCTCCGGGATCGGCACCGCGGGCTCCAAGTACACCGCGCAGGAGCAGAACGCCGGGGCGCAGGCGAACGCGGCGGGGAGCAGGTAATGGCCGACTGGGCGGAAATCAAGAAGGTCCTGGACGACCCGAACGTCTCCATGGAGAAGAAGTCGGCGCTCATGGAGGCGTACGACAAGGCGACCTGGAACTTCAACGACGAAGAAGAGCGGTACGCCAAGCAGTACGTCGACGGGTACGCCGACCGGAACTGGCTGACGACGCCGCTCGCGCCGTCCGGGTCGGACGAAGACGTCGACAACGCGCTCAAGGAAGCCCAGCAGGACGGGGCGGCCAAGAACAAGGAGCAGCAGGCCCAGACCGACCGCAAGAACCAGGCGAAGAAGAACCTCGACGGGATCGCGACCCCCACCCTGGGCGTCGGCGCGAAGACGTCGGACGAAATGCTCGACCAGGGCAACATCACGGTCGACTTCCTGGCGCTGTGGACCGACGACATCTGGAACAAGATCAAGGGCGGGTCGGGCCACATCGACTCGCAGAAGGACATCAAGGACAAGTTCCACGAGAACCGCGGCATCCAGTTCCAGAAGTTCCTCACCGAGGCCGACGACCTGAGCAAGGCGCACAAGGTCGTCGAGGACACGCTGGGCAAGAGCGACACCGAGCTCCAGACCCTCTTCGGGGAGTGGAAGGGCAAGGGCGCGAACGCCGCGGAGATCAAGTACGACGAGACGGTCAAGCCGCACGCCCAGGAGCTGTCGAAGCAGATCGACGGCGCCGCGAAGCTGATCCCGCAGACCGTGACGCACGTCTACGACGCCGTCAAGAAGAAGGTCGACGAGGTCCTCGGGCTGCACCGCACGACGATCGCCCAGGCCGACATCAACATGGCGCGCGACGTCCTCAAGATCGCCAACGGCGAGACCGAGGAGTTCGACGACTTCATGAAGGTCGCCGGCTGGGTCGACGCCGTCAACGCGAAGAACGGCAACCAGACCAACCTCGCCGAGCGGCTGCAGAACGACGACTGCGGCTTCAACGACGAGAACAAGGAGTACGGCCGCAACGTCTGCCGCTACTGGCGCGACGGCGCGTTCGCGACCGAGTACCAGGGCCTGATCAACGCGTTCAACGGCTCGTGCAAGTCGGCCAAGGACACGATCGACCAGCAGTGGGGCGCGCTGGCGCGGTTCATGGACGGCTACCGCAACCAGCTCAACGAAGCCAAGAGCGACCCCGGCAAGGGCGGCGACGACACCGGCGGCGGCGACACGCACCGCGGCAACACCGGCGGCGGCGACACCGGGGGCGGCGGCTCCACCGGCGGCGGCGGGTCGACGGGTGGCGGCGGCAGCACGGGCGGCGGGGGCAGCACGACGCCGTCGGCGACCGAGCCACCCAAGACCGAGGACCCGGCTAAGCCCGAGGACGGCACGAACCCGATCACCGGGAAGCCCCTCGAGATGGACCCGGACACCGGGAAGCCGTACCCGATCGACCCGACGACCGGCGAGGCCATCAAGGACACGGACGACACCGACACGGTGTCGGTCAAGAAGGGCGACAACACGATCGAGATGTCCGAGCCCGACAAGGAGGGCAAGCAGGACATCTCCGTGGACGACGGCCACGGCAACAAGAAGGACTACCACCTCGACTGGGGTGACGACGACAAGGCCGAGGCGGGCAAGGACGGCAAGGACGGCGCCAAGGCCGACGGCAGCTTCGGCCCGCAGGGGTCGCAGGCGGCGGTCAAGGAGGGCCAGCCGTCGGCCGACGGCAGCTACAAGCCGGGCCCGGACGGCAAGATCCACATCCAGGACGGCAACCTCAAGATCACGGCCGAGCGGCCGGAGGGACCGGACGGCCCGACGATCGTGACCGTCGACGACGGCAAGGGCGAGCCGACGACGTACACGCTCGACGAGAAGGACGACCCCAAGGCGAGCGACCTCAAGACCGACCCCGCTTCCGCGTCCGACACCGGCAACAGCTCCGCGATCAAGCACGACGCGGGTGCCGAGTCGGCGGTGACGAAGGACCCGGCGCCGGACAACCCCGACCCGGGCTTCACGCGGGGCGCGTCGAGCGAGGGCGGGTTCGTCGCCCCGGGCGGGCAGGACTTCTCCGGCGACTTCGGCGGCAGCGTCGGCGCGGAGCCGGCGGTGGCCGTGGCCGACGCGGGTGCCGGCGACTCCGGGGTGGCCGGCGGTGGCGGCGGCGACGCGACGACGACGGCGGGGGCGAGCGACTTCGGCTCGGCCGTCACCGGCGGCGGGTCCGCGGACTTCGCCGGCGCGGTGTCGCTCGACCCGGGCGCGCAGTCCGGCAGCGACACGTCGCTCCCGATGTCCGAGGGCGGCGGGCTCGGCGCGACCCCGGTCGACCCGGGCGCGCACGCCGCGGCGGCGAGCTCGTCGGGCGGCATGAGCGGGATGTCCGGCATGGGCGGCATGGGCATGATGGGCGGCATGGGCGGCGCGCCGGGTGGTGGCGGTGGCGACCAGCAGCGCGGGCCCAGCCAGTACCGCATCGAGGGCGGCGTCTTCGAGACGAGCGGCGCCAAGGGCCGGATCAGCGGCTCGCTCGACGACGAGGGTGACCGTTCGATCCGGTACGACCGGTGACAATGGCTGAGGAGGGGCGATGACCAGCGCCGAAGACCGGTACCGCGCGGCGATCTCGACGATGGACGCCGCGGCGCGCGAGCAGGACGAGCAGCGTGGCCTGCGCGAACGCCGCGTCGCCGAAGCCGAGACGCAGGCCCGCGAGGGGCTGAAGAACGAGCTGGCCGCCGCGCAGAAGTACGCCGAGCACATGGACGAGCTCAACAAGCGCAAGCAGAGCGCGGGTGGCTGGGCGACGGAGAAGACGCTGGCCGACAAGGGGCGCGAGTCGCTGATGGAGTTCGGCGTCGAGGACGAGGAGGCCGACACCGGCCGCACACCGTACCCGACGCCGAGCTACGGGACGCCGGTCCCGGCGGCGGCGGCACCGCCCGCACCGGAGCCTCCCGCGCCGCCGGCGCCGGAGCCGCCGAAGCGGGGGCGCCACGCGCGTCAGCCCGACGACGAGGACGACTTCTCGAGCACCAGCTGGCTGGTCTGACCTTTCGGGGTCAGTGCGCGGGTTCTTCCTCGCGCTCGATGGGGGCGCGCTTGACGTCCGCTTCGAGGAGGGGCCGGTACTTGTCGGTACCGGTCAGGTGGGTGAGGAAGAACGCGGTGAACAGGGCGCGCGTGACCTGCTGAGTCCCGCGGTGCGGCTTGCCGTGCATGATCAGCTGCGACCAGTGCTTGCCCTCGGTGACGCCCAGGTGGGTCGCCTTGCCGAGGGTGCGCAGCTGAACGTCGTCGCTGCCCCAGGCGTCGGTGATGGCCTCGGCGTGCCCAACCTTGGGGGCAACGAGGTCCTCTTCGGCGGCGAGGTGCAGGCCGGGGACGGTGATGACCTTGGCCGCCTCGGTGGCGGGCGGCATCGTCTGAGCGGCGGTGATGGTCGCGACGGCCTTGATCCGGGAGGTCTCGGCCTGAGCGTCTTGGGCCGCGGCGAGGACGGCGGAGCCCCCGCCGGTGGAGTGCCCGGCGAGGCCGAGCTTGCCCGGGTCGACGCTGATGCCATCGGGTCCGAGCCGCACGGTGGTGACGACGTCGAGGGTGGTCAGCAGATCGGCGCCGAGCAACCGGTGCGAGGGCAGGGGGCCCTTTTGCGTAGCCGGCGCGGCGGCGACGATGCCCCAGCTGGCGAGGTGGTGCAGCAGCTGCCGGTACCGATCGGGCGGCTGCAGCCACCCGTGCCCGAAGGCAAGGGCGGGCAACCCGAGCCCGGAGCGTGGTGTGTAGACGACGCCGGGCAGCCCGACCAGGGCGAGGTTGCCCCGCAGGACCTCGTGCGGACCCGGGTGCGTCAACTCCGCGAGCAGCTGCTTGGGCTTGCTGGCCATGCCCGGAACCCTAGCGCCCGGCCGCTGCTGAGGCGCGCCCGCCGCCCGGCGCGCCGCTGGCGACCTGGGCGGCGACGTCATGAACGACTCTTTCATGTCGTCAGGCGAGGTGAACGACTCTTTCATGACGTTCCGGCAGGGTCGGCCCACGTCCGGCCGGCCCGGCCGTCAGGCCGTCGCTCCCGCCGCCGCAGGCGAGACCGGCAGGGCGGCCGTCAGGCCGCAGCTTTCGCTGCCCCGGGCGAGACCGGCAGGGCGGCCGTCAGGCCGCAGCTTTCGCCGCCCGGGCGAGACCGGCAGCCGGAGAGCACAACAGGCACTCCACCCAGACCCTCCCCCCACCCCGATCCGAAGCCAGAACACGGACGGCGGCACCGGGTCAAGGCATCTTTCCCGCCTTGACGCGGTGTTGCCGTCCGTAGTCACAATCAGGCGTCGGGGTGGCGGGTCCCCAGAGGACACACATGTGGGTGACACAGCATTGGTCCGAACCACCACAACAGTGATATCCCCAGGTCAACCCCCCTTCCCAGACCCCATCAACCCGCCAAAAAACCCTCGTTACCCTGATGAGCGTGTGTGGAATCGTGGGATACGTCGGGCACCGCCCGGCCCTGGAAGTCGTCCTCGGCGGGCTCCGGCGCATGGAGTACCGCGGGTACGACTCGGCCGGCATCGCCGTCCTGGACGGCGGCGAACTGACCGTCGAGCGCAAGGCGGGCCGCCTCGCCAACCTGGAAGCGGAGCTCGACAAGGTCGGCCGCGACACCCTCACCGGCACCGCCGGCATGGGCCACACCCGCTGGGCCACCCACGGCGCGCCGATCGACCGCAACTCGCACCCGCACCGGGACACGACCCAGCGCGTCGCCGTCGTGCACAACGGCATCATCGAGAACTTCGCCACCCTCCGCGCCGAGCTGGAAGCCGACGGCGTCGAGATGGCCAGCGACACCGACAGCGAGACCGCCGCGCACCTCGTCGCCCGCGTCTACGCCGAAGGCGACACCAAGGGTGACCTCGCCGCCAGCGTCGCCGCCGTCTGCCGTCGCCTCGAAGGCGCGTTCACCCTCGTCGTGACGCACGCCGACGAACCGGACACCATCGTCGCCGCGCGGCGGTCGTCGCCGCTGGTCGTCGGGGTCGGCGAGGGCGAGCACTTCGTCGCCTCCGACGTCGCCGCCTTCATCGAGCACACCCGCGAGGCCGTCGAGCTCGGCCAGGACCAGCTCGTCGTCATCACCCGCGAGGGCTACGAGGTCACCGACTTCCACGGCGACGCCGCCCAGGCCAAGCCGTTCACCGTCGACTGGGACCTCTCCGCCGCCGAAAAGGGCGGCCACGAGTACTTCATGCTCAAGGAGATCGAGGAGCAGCCCGAGGCGCTGGCCAACACGCTGCGCGGCCACTTCGAGTCCGGCCGCATCATCCTCGACGAGCAGCGCATCTCCGACCAGGACCTGCGCGACGTCGACAAGGTCTTCGTCGTCGCCTGCGGGTCGGCCTACCACTCCGGCCTGGTCGCCAAGTACGCCATCGAGCACTGGACGCGGCTGCCCGTCGAGGTCGAGCTGGCGAGCGAGTTCCGCTACCGCGACCCGGTCCTCGACCGCGACACGCTCGTCGTCGCCGTCTCCCAGTCCGGCGAGACGGCGGACACGCTCGAAGCCGTCCGGCACGCGCGGGAACAGAAGGCGCGCGTCCTGGCCGTCTGCAACACCAACGGCGCGCAGATCCCGCGGGAGTCCGACGCCGTCCTCTACACCCACGCCGGTCCCGAGATCGGCGTCGCCTCGACCAAGGCGTTCCTCGCCCAGATCGCGGCGAACTACCTGGTCGGCCTGGCGCTGGCGCAGGCCCGCGGCACGAAGTACCCGGACGAGGTCGCCCGCGAGTTCGCCGAGCTGGAAGCGATGCCCGCGGCCGTCCAAAAGGTACTGTCCACAGTGGAGCAGGTACGCGACCTCGGGCGCCGGATCGCGGACTCGAAGGCCGTCCTCTTCCTCGGCCGCCACGTCGGGTTCCCGGTCGCCCTCGAAGGCGCGCTGAAGCTCAAGGAACTCGCGTACATGCACGCCGAGGGCTTCGCGGCCGGCGAGCTGAAGCACGGTCCGATCGCGCTGATCGAAGACGGCCTGCCGGTCGTCGTCGTGATGCCGTCGCCCAAGGGCCGCGCGGTGCTGCACTCGAAGCTCGTGTCGAACATCAGCGAGATCCAGGCCCGCGGCGCCCGCACGATCGTGATCGCCGAAGAGGGCGACGAGACCGTCCGGCCGTTCGCCGACGAGCTCATCGAGGTGCCCGCGGTGCCGACGCTGCTCCAGCCACTGGTGTCCACGGTGCCGCTGCAGGTGCTGGCCGCGGAGATCGCCCGCTCCCGCGGGTACGACGTCGACAAGCCGCGTAACCTGGCGAAGTCCGTCACCGTCGAGTAAGCGGGAGGCCCCGCCGTGCAGGGAATCTGGACCACGGAACGGATTCGCGAAGCGGAGGGGCGGGCGTTCGCCGTCACGCCGGAAGGCGAGCTGATGCGGCGGGCGTCGTTCGGCTTGTCGGTGCACATCGCGGACTTCCTCGACGACCACACCGGCGGCGTTTCCGGCCGCCGGGTCGTGCTGCTCGTCGGTTCCGGTGACAACGGCGGTGACGCACTCTGGGCCGGGGCGTTCCTGCGCCGTCGCGGGGTGGCCGTCACGGCGATCCTGCTGAAGCCCGAGAAGGCGCACGCTGCGGGCCTGAGGGCGCTGAAGCGGGCCGGGGGCCGGGCGGTGTCCGCGGAGGACGGTCCACAGTGGATCGCGAAGGCGGACGTCGTGGTCGACGGGATCGTCGGCATCTCGGCCAGCGGCTCCCTCCGGCCCGACGCCGCGCGGCTGGTGGAGCTGGTCGAGGCACCGATCATCGCGGTCGACCTGCCTAGCGGCGTCGACCCGGACACCGGCGCGGTCGACGGCCCGGCGGTGAAAGCGGCCCGCACGGTGACGTTCGGCGCGCTCAAGCCGGTGCACGCGCTGGCGCCGTCGTGGTGCGGGGAAGTGGTGCTGGTCGACATCGGCCTCGAGCTGGCGGACCCCTCGATCGAGCGGCTCGACATCGTCGACGTCGCCGCGGCGTGGCCGATCCCCGGTCCGGAGGACGACAAGTACAGCCAGGGCGTGGTCGGCATCGCGGCGGGCTCGGCGACGTACCCGGGCGCGGCGGTGCTGGCGGCGGGCTCGGCGGTCCGCGCGACGGCGGGCATGGTCCGCTACGCCGGCCACGCGGCCGACGTCGTGCGCCAGCAGTGGCCGGAGATCATCGCGACGGGCACGGTCGCGGACGCGGGCCGCGTCCAGGCGTGGGCGGTCGGCCCGGGCATCGGCACGGGCGCGGAGGGCCGCGACGTCCTGCGGCACGTGCTGGGCCAGGGCGTCCCGGTGTGCGCGGACGCCGACGCGACGACGATCATCGCGAAGTCCCCGGAGGTCCTGGACGCCCGCGACCCGGACACGCCGCTGGTCCTGACCCCGCACGCGGGCGAGTACGAGCGGCTGATGGGCCGGAAGCCGGGCGCGGACCGCGTGACGGCGGCGCGCGAAGCGGCGAAGAAGTACGACGCGGTGGTGCTGCTGAAGGGGCACGTCACGGTGATCGCGGCCCCGGACGGCCGGGTCGCGGTGAACAAGCCGCACGGCGCCTGGCTGGCGACGGCAGGCTCCGGAGACGTGCTATCGGGCCTGGTCGGCTCCCTCCTCGCGGCGGGCCTGAACCCGTGGCTGGCGGCCGCGGCGGCGGCCCACGTCCACTCGCTGGCCGGGGCGATCGCGGCCCAGAACGCGCCGACCTCGGCATCCGGCCTGGTCCACGCGATCCCCGAGGCCATCCGCGCGATCCGCTCCCTGACGTCCTGACCCTCTGGCCGTGCGAAGAGTTATCGAGTTCTCTGTTAACTCTGGACGATAAATCTGGTAAGAATGCCGTGTGAGCGGCGGCACAGCACCCGGAGACCGGAAGACCCGGCCGTCCGATGCCGTCGTCGAACAGCGGCGGCAGGACATCCTCGACCACGTCATCGAGCACGGCGAAGCCCGCATCGACGACCTCACCAGCCGCTTCAAGGTCAGCCTCATGACCATGCACCGCGACCTCGACGACCTCGCCGAGCGCCGCCTCCTCCGCAAGCTGCGCGGCAAGGTCGAGGCCTACCCCGCGCTCACCATCGAGACCGCCGCCCGCTTCCGCGACACCCTCCACCACGGCGAGAAAGACGCCCTCGGCGAGGCCGCCGCGAACCACGTGCAGCCCGGGCAGACCGTCTTCGTCGACGACTCCACCACCCTCCTCCCGCTGGTCAAGCGCCTGGCGGAGATCGACGCCCTCACCGTCGTCACCAACTCGCTGCACGCCGCGCGCCTGCTGGGGCCGAACAACGACGTCGTGCTCGCCGGGGGCCGGTACTCGCCCGAATACGACTCCTGCGCCGGCCCCGAGGTCCTCAACCTGCTCGACTCCATCCGCGCCGACGTCTCGTTCGTCTCGGTCACCGCCGTCGCCGTCGGTCGCCTGTTCCACCCCGACCGCGACTACGCCGAGCTCAAGAAGGCCGCGCTCAAGGTCGCGAACCAGAACGTCCTCGTCGTCGACCACTCGAAGTTCGGCCGCACCGCCACCTACGCGCACGGCGACGTCGGCGACTACGACCTGCTCATCACCGGTGAGTACACGCCCACCGAGGAGATCGAGGCCGCGCTCAACGCCGGTACCGCGATCGAGATCGTCGAACACGTCGCAGAGGGGCAGCCCTATGACAGCTGAGCTGGTCGCCGGCATCGACTCGTCCACGCAGTCGACCAAGGTCGTCGTGTGCGACGCCGAAACCGGCGAAATCGTCCGCACCGGCCGCGCGCCGCACCCCGAAGGCACCGAAGTCGACCCCGCCGCCTGGTGGGACGCCTTCCAGGAGGCCACGAAGGGCCTGCTCGACGACGTCAAGGCCATCGGCGTCGGCGGTCAGCAGCACGGCATGGTCACCCTCGACGAAGCCGGCGAAGTCGTCCGGCCCGCACTGCTGTGGAACGACACCCGGTCCGCGCGCTCGGCCCTCGACCTCGTCGATGAGCTCGGCGGCCCGTCAGTGTGGGCGAAGTCCGTCGGCTCGGTGCCCGTCGCCAGCTTCACCGTCACGAAGCTGCGCTGGCTGGCCGACAACGAGCCCGAGCTCGCCGACCACGTCGCCCGCGTCCTGCTGCCGCACGACTGGCTGACCTGGAAGCTCACCGGCGGCGACCCGGTCACCGACCGCGGTGACGCCTCCGGCACCGGCTACTTCTCGCCGTCGGACAACGCCTACCGCCTCGACGTGCTGAGCCACGCCTTCGGCGGCCGGACGCCGGAGCTGCCCACCGTGCTCGGCCCGGCCGACGCCGCCGGCCACACGGCAGACGGCGTGCTCGTCTCGGCGGGCACCGGCGACAACATGGCCGCCGCGCTCGGGCTCGAACTCCAGCCCGGTGACGTCGTCGTCTCCCTCGGCACCAGCGGCACCGTGTTCGGCGTCGCCGAAGCCGGCGCGGCCGACGCGTCCGGCGAGGTCGCCGGGTTCGCCGACGCCACCGGCCGCTTCCTCCCGCTGGCCTGCACGCTCAACGCCGCCCGCGTCCTCACCGCGACGGCGTCGATGCTCGGCGCGACGCTCAGCGAGTTCGACCGGCTCGCCCTGACCGCCGAACCGGGCTCCGGTGGCCTCACCTTCCTGCCCTACCTGGACGGCGAGCGCACCCCGAACCTCCCCGGCGCGACCGGCTCCCTGAGCGGGCTGACCAGGGACAACATGACCCCGCAGAACCTCGCGCGCAGCGCCGTCGAAGGCATGCTCTGCGGCCTCGCCGCCGGGCTCGACGCGGTCCGCGCGCACGGCCTCGACGTCCAGCGCGTGCTGCTGATCGGCGGGGGCGCGCAGTCGGCCGCCGTCCGCGCCGTCGCGCCGCTGGTGTTCGGCGTGCCCGTGCAGCTGCCCGAAGTCGCCGAGTACGTCGCCATCGGGGCGGCGCGCCAGGCGGCCTGGGCCCTGACTTCCAGTGCGGAACCCCCGTCCTGGCGGAAGAACCAGAAGCTCCGGCTCGAGCTGGACGAGCCGACCGAGGCGCAGCGCGCCGAGGGCCACCGGATCCAGCAGCGCCACCTCGAAGCCCGCGAAGCGGCGCACGGGGTCCGGCGGAATCTCGGAGAGGACTGACCGATGGCTTCCATCACCTACGACAAGGCGACCCGGCGTTACGCCGGTTCGGATCGCCCCGCGGTCGACGCGCTGGACCTGGAGATCGCCGACGGCGAGTTCCTGGTGCTGGTCGGCCCGTCCGGCTGCGGCAAGTCGACCAGCCTGCGCATGCTCGCCGGCCTCGAGGACATCGACGACGGCGCCGTCTGGATCGGCGACCGCGACGTCACGCAGCTGCCGCCGCGCTCGCGCGACATCGCGATGGTGTTCCAGAACTACGCGCTGTACCCGCACATGACGGTCGCCCAGAACATGGGCTTCGCGCTGAAGATCGCCGGCCGCCCCGCGTCCGAGATCAAGCAGAAGGTCCTCGAGGCCGCGAAGCTGCTGGACATCGAGCAGTACCTCGACCGCAAGCCGAAGGCGCTCTCCGGTGGTCAGCGCCAGCGCGTCGCGATGGGCCGCGCGATCGTCCGCGAGCCGCAGGTCTTCCTGATGGACGAGCCGCTGTCGAACCTCGACGCGAAGCTGCGTGTCTCGACGCGCACGCAGATCGCCGCGCTGCAGCGCCGCCTCGGCGTCACGACCGTGTACGTCACGCACGACCAGGTCGAGGCCATGACGATGGGTGACCGCGTCGCGGTGCTCTCGGACGGCCTCCTCATGCAGTGCGACACCCCGCGCGCGCTGTACGACCGGCCCGCAAACGCTTTCGTCGCCGGGTTCATCGGCTCGCCGGCGATGAACCTCGTCACCGCGAAGCTGACGGCGGACGGCGCCGAGGTCGGTGGCGCGCGCGTGCCGCTGACCCGCGAGACCATCGCGGCGGCCGACGGCGACACCGTGACCCTCGGCTTCCGGCCGGAGGCCCTCGAGGTCGCCACCGGTGAAGGCACCCTGCCGATCAAGGTGGAGCTGGTCGAGGAGCTCGGCTCGGACGCCTACGTCTACGGCAAGCTCGCCGAGACCGACGCGGCCGACAACAAGTCGAACGTCGTCGCCCGGGTCGACCCGCGCACGCCGCCCGCCATGGGCGACACGCTCCACCTGCGGATCCGCCCCGACGAGCTGCACGTGTTCTCGGCCACGTCCGGGTTGCGCCTGCCCTGACCTCGGGTCATGGGAAACTGGAGGCGTTATGTCCTCCAGTTTCCCGCGCGCCCAGGTCGACATCGACCTCGACGCGATCCGCCACAACCTCACCCTGCTGGGCGCCCGCGCGCCCGGCGCCGAGGTGATGGCCGTGGTGAAGGCCGACGCCTACGGCCACGGCGCGCTGCCGGTGGCGCGCGCCGCGGTCGAGGCCGGCGCGAGCTGGCTCGGCACCTGCTCGCTCGGCGAAGCCCTCGCCCTGCGCGAAGCCGGCGTCACGACCCGGCTGTTCAGCTGGCTGGACACGCCCGACGTCGACTTCGCGCCGGGCATCGAGGCCAGCGTCGACCTCGCCGCCAGTTCGCTGGGTGAGCTTCGCCGCATCGCCGCCGCGGCTCCCGTGGGTACCCGGGCGCGTGTGCACCTCAAAATCGACACCGGGCTCTCGCGCAACGGCTGCCCGCCGTCCGCCTGGGCCGAACTGGTCGAAGCGGCGGCCGCCGAACCGCGGGTCGAAGTCGTCGCCGTCTGGTCCCACCTCGCGTGCGCGGACGAGCCGGACCACCCGGCGACCGACCTGCAGGCCAAGCGCTTCGCCGAGGCCTACGACGTCGCTCGCGCCGCCGGGCTCGACCCGAAGCGGCACCTGGCGAACTCCGCGGCCCTGCTCACCCGGCCCGACCTGCACTTCGACGTCGTCCGGCCGGGTATCGCGATGTACGGGCTGAACCCGGTGCCGCAGGCCGAAGACCTGCGTCCGGCCATGACGTTCCGGTCGGCGGTCGCGCTGGTCAAGCGCGTCGAAGCCGGCGAATCGGTGTCCTACGGGCACACCTGGACGGCCTCGCGCGACACGAACCTCGCGCTGGTGCCGGCCGGGTACGCCGACGGCGTGCCGCGGTCGTTGTCCGGCCGGATGGACGTCTTTCTGGGCGGACAGCGGCGGCCGGTCGCCGGGCGGGTTTGCATGGACCAGGTGGTCGTCGACTGCGGCGACTACGAACCCGCCGTCGGCGACGAGGTCGTCCTGTTCGGTGCGGGGGCGCACGGCGAGCCGACCGCCCGGGAATGGGCCGACAAGCTGGGCACCATCGACTACGAGATCGTGACTTCGATGTACCGCCCGCGGGTGCGGCGCCGGTATCTGGGGGACCGCTCGTGACACCTTCACGACGACTGCTGGCCATCGCCGGCGGGGTCGGGGCCCTCGCCACCGGGACCGCCGCCGCCGCTATCGTCGCCGCGCAGCAGCGGCGGCACAGTGAGGATCCGTACGTGGACGAGCCGCTGGGGGAGCTGAAGCCGGACCGTGCCTCCACGGTCGCGGCCGAGGACGGCACGCCGCTTTCGGTCGAGGAGATCGACCCGGAAGACGGCGGCGAACCGGAACTGACCGTCGTGGGGGTGCACGGCTTCGCGCTTTCGCGGCGCTGCTGGCACTTCCAGCGCCGCGACCTGGCTTCGCTGCGGCTGCCGCGCGTGCGTCAGGTGTACTACGACCACCGCGGCCACGGCCTGTCCGGCGCGGCTTCGGCGGAGAACTCGACGATCGAACAGCTGGCCCGCGACCTCGACGTCGTGCTGCGGTCGGTCGTGCCGGAGGGGCCCATCGTGCTGATGGGGCACTCGATGGGCGGCATGGTGATCATGGAACTGGCCGCCGAGTTCCCCCAGCTCTTCGAAGAGCGGGTCGAGGGCGTCGCCTTCATCGCGACGGCGGCGGGCGAAGTCGGCGCACGCGGGTTGCCGCGTTCGCTGCTGTCGAAGTACAACCCGCTGACGCGCGCGGCCGGCGGTCTCGCGGGCTGGCAGCCGGGTCTGGTCGAGTTCGTCCGCGCGGCGGGCGGCCAGCTGACGCGCCAGGCCGTGCGGCGGCTGGCGTTCGGCAACCGCGACGTCGCGCCCCGGCTCGTCGACTTCATGCTGGAAATGCTGGAAGTGACGCCGGTGCGCGGGTTGGTGAACTTCGTCGACACGCTCGGCAGCCACAACCGATACGCGGCGCTGGCCGGGCTGAAGCACGCGGAAGTGCTGGTCATCGGCGGTGATTCGGACCGGTTCACGCCGTTCTCGCACGCCGAGCGGATCGCGGCCGAGCTGCCCGACGCGGAGCTCGTCCGCGTCCGCGGCGCCGGCCACATGGTCCAGCTCGAGCAGCCGGAGCTGGTGAACAGCCATCTGATCGATCTCCTGCAACGCTGTTCCGGTGTGGACGGCGAAAACTCGTCCCGGCGAAACTGGTGGTGGCAGCGTTGAGCATGGTGTTTCCCACGCCCGAAGAAACGATGGACTTCGGACGGGCCCTCGGCCGTTCCCTGCGCGCGGGGGACCTGGTGCTGCTCGCGGGTCCCCTTGGAGCGGGCAAGACGACGCTGACCCGCGGCATCGCGGACGGTCTCGGCGTCGGCGGCCGGGTCAGTTCCCCGACGTTCGTCCTGGCCCGCGTCCACCCGGCGGGAGCGTCTGGCGTGCCTCTGGTGCACGTGGACGCGTACCGGCTGGGCGGGGACCTGTCCCAGCTGGACGACTTGGACCTGGACACGGACCTGGAGCGCTCGGCGATCGTGGTCGAGTGGGGTGAGGGGTCGGCGGAGCGGCTGTCTTCCGATTACCTCGTGGTCCGGCTGGACCGCCGCGAGGACGACGTCCGCGAGATCACGCTCGAACCCCACGGCTCCTGGGCCGACCGGGTGCCCGAGCTCGCCAAGACCTCGTGAGTGAGAAACAGTGTTCTAACCCGGTTCCTCACTCACGAGGGTAGCTGCGCTCAGCCGCCGTTGTACTGCTGGTAGGCCGGCGCCCGGAACGTCTTGGTGCCGGCACCCGCGATCTTGTCGACCGCGCGCAGGAACTTCGGCCCCATCTTCGCGCTCGCCTGCCGGACCGGGTGCGTGGCCCCGAAGTCCTCCGGGTTCGCCTGGCCGTGGGCGAACATCGAGTAGATCACCACCGGCTTGCCCGCGGCGTCGAACATGATCCCCGCCTCGTTGCGGCCGTCGTTCAGCCAGCCCGCCTTCGTGGCGATCCTCGCCCGGTCGGCGGACGACATCTCCCGGCGGATGCCGTCGGTGAACGCCACCTGCGACCGCAGGATGGACACCAGGTACTCCGTCGACGCCGGGCTCAGCAAGGTGCCCGCGACCAGCGCCTTCAGCAGGTCGTGGGTCTCGCGCGGAGTGGTCTGGCCGAGGAAGTAGCGGTTCGGGTTGGCCACCGGCGTGACCTGGGTCTTGGGGAAGCCCTTGGCCACCAGGATCTGGTTGATCTCGGCCGCCGGCACGACGAGCCCCACCAGCCGGACGCACGTGTCGTCCGAAACGGTGAGGAACAGCGACAGGACGTGGCCCAGCGTGAACGCGCTCGGGTACGCCTTGTCCAGGATGATGATGCCGTCACCACCCGGCACGACGATGCTCTCCGGCACCTGGACCTGCTGGTCCAGCGTGAGCAGGCCACGGTCGATCTTGTCCATCAAGGTGACCGCGACGGCCACCTTGTTGACGCTGTACGCCTCGACGACCTCGTCGGACGCCACGTCGACGGCCACCTGGTCGGCCACGCTGATGTAGGAGTTCCAGGTGCCGCCCGCCTCAGCGGCCGCGTCGTCGTAGACGCGCTTCACCTTCTGCCTGGCCCGGTCCGGGGTGGCCGGGCTGGCCTCGATGTCTGCTTCCTGCGCGAACGCGGGAGAGCCGGTCAGAACGCTTCCGGCGACGACAGCGGTTCCCACACCGAACGCCGCTCGCCTGTTGAGTCGATACCCCATCGCAAGATCCAACCACGGACCTCGTGAGTGAGAAACAGTGTGCTAACCCTGTTTCTCACTCACGACCGCGCGGGCCACGCCCAGGTCCACCAGGTCCTGCGGGCGCAGGTGGAGCTGGTTGGCGATGTCCGGGACCTCCGAAGCCGGCCGCTTGAGGATCGCCGCCGCGGCTTCGGGGGACGTCACCGAGAAGTACGCGTCCGGCGCCACCCACGTCGACCCCAACGCCGCGAACGCCAGCGCCCCTCCCGAGCCGCCTTCGCCGATCACCAGCGTCGTCACCGGGATCGACGCCGTCGCCACCGCTTCGAACATCGCCGCGATCGCGCCGCCCGCGCCCGCCTGCTCGGCCGCCGCGTCGTTCGCCGCGCCCGGCGTGTCCACCAGCGTCAACACCGGGATCCCCAAGCGGGACGCCAGCTGCACCAGCCGCGCCGCCGTGCGGAAGCCCGCGGGCAACGTCGGCGTGCCGCACTGGGCCGCGTACGCGATCGTGCGGCCGTCGCGCCAGCCGAAGCCGCACGCCACCCCCGAATCGACGCCGCCCGCGCGGTCGCCGCTGACGTCCGAGCGCCAGTCGAAGTACGCGTCGAGGTACTCGACGGCCCGGGGACGGCGTGGGGACCGCGCCGCCTGGACCGCTTCCCAGCCCGTCGAAGGCAGCGCGGCCGGGCGAAGCGCGGAGGGCGGGGGAGCCGCCGCCGTCGAGCGGGCCGTCAGCAGCCGCAGCCAGCGCTCCAGCGTCACGCCGAGGTCCTCGGGCGCGACGATCGCGTCGACCTGGCCCCACTCCAGCTTGGCTTCCGCCGTGTACGCCTCCGGAGAGCCGGCGGGACGCACGCGCGAGCCCGCGAACCCGACCTGCGCTTCCGGCAAGGCGAGGATGACGTCGGCGCCCGCGCCGAGCGTCGCCCAGCCGCCGCCGGTCGTCGGGTCGCGCAGCACCGAGATTTGCGGGATGCCCATCGACCGCGTCAACGCCGCCGCCCGCGCCACCCGCTGGAGCTGCATCAACGCGCGCATGCCCTGCTGCATGCGGCTGCCGCCGGTCGAAATCAGCGACACGACCGGCAGCCGCGCGTCGCGCGCGTGCGCGAACGCCGCCTCGATCCGGTCGCCCGTGCGCTGGCCGAGCGAGCCGCCGAGGAACCCGAACTCGAACGCGATCAGCACGGCCTCGACGTCGCCGATCTTCGCCGTCCCGCAGACGACCGACTCCCTCTCGCCGGTGCGCTCTTCCGCGGCGGCGCGCGCGGAGCGGTAACCCGGCCAGTGGATCGGCCCGTCGGCCGGCTCGTCCCGCAACGGCGTCGGGAACTCCGTGAACCCGTTGGCGATCGCGCCGACGACCTCGCGCGCCGGCTGCCTAGACACCGAGCGCCCGCTTCATGACCTTGCCCATGTCGTTGCGCGGCAACGCGTCCAGGTACCGGACGACCCGCGGCCGCTTGTGCGGCGCGAGCAGCTTCGCGACGTGGTCGGCCAGCTCGTCGGCGCTCGGTTGCGCTTCCCCGGACGGCACGATCCACGCGACGATCCGCTCGCCGAGGTCGTCGTCCGGCTCGCCGGTGACGGCCGCTTCGGCGACGCCGGGGTGTTCGAGCAGCGCGTTCTCGATCTCGCCCGCGCCGATCTTGTAGCCGCCGCTCTTGATCAGGTCGGTCGCCTTGCGCCCGACGATCTTGATGTACCCGTCGGTGTCGCGCGTCGCCATGTCGCCGGTGCGGAACCAGCCGCCGTCGAACGCGGCTTCGGTCGCGTCCGGCCGGTTGAGGTACTCGGTGAACAGGTTCGGCCCGCGCACCTGGATCTCGCCGACGGTCTCGACGTCCTCGATCACTTCGCCGGCCTCGCCGACCAGCCGCAGCTCGACACCCCGCAGCGGGACGCCGACCGTGCCGGGCTTGCGTTCGCCGTCGGCGCGGACGCTCGTGTTCATCAGCGTCTCGGTCATGCCGTAGCGCTCGACGACCTGCTGGCCGGTGGCCGCGGTGATCCGCTGGTGGTCGTGGACGGGCAGCGCCGCGGACCCGGACACCAGGAGGCGGGCCCCGCGAAGTGCCTCCGCCAGCGCGGTGTCGGTGCCGACTTCGCCGGCGATGCGGTGGTACATGGTCGGGACGCCGAACAGCATCGTCGCGCCGTTCGCCAGTTCGCGGGCGACGCCTTCGGTGGAGAACCGGCCGAGGTGGCGCACCGAGCCGCCGCGACGCAGCGGGCCGAGGATGCCGAGGATCAGGCCGTGCACATGGAACAGGGGAAGCGCGTGCACGAGGACGTCGTCGGCGCTCCAGCCCCAGGCGTCCTCGAGCGCGTCGAGCGTGGTGGCGATCGACCGGCGGGGGAGGACGACGCCCTTCGGCGGGCCGGTCGTACCTGACGTGTAGACGATGAGCGCGGGTGCCTCGGGGTCGGGCTCGTCCGCGAGCGGCGTCTGCTCGCCGGTCAGCGGGATGTCGCGCCGCGGCAGGCCGGCCAGGCCCGCGGGCAGCTCGACGCCGGGTTCGGCCAGCACCAGCTGCGGCTCGCTGTCGGCGAGGATGTGCGCGAGCTCGCGTTCGCCGATCTTCGGGTTGAGCGGCACGGCCGGGACGCCGGCCAGCAGCGCGGCGACGACGGCGACGCTGGTGTGCACGGTCGGCGTCGCCCAGACCGCGACGCGGCCGCGAGGCAGCTCGGCGGCGAGCGCCCCGGCGACGGCGGCGAGGTGGTCGTAGGTGAGGACGTGGTCGCCGAAGCGCAGGGCCTCTTTGGCGGATCCGTCGGCGAGGGTGGGGAACAACGGGGCGGGCACCGCGGGGACCTCCCAGAGTCGGACTCTCCCGCACGTTACCGTGCGGATCTGTCCCCTGCAGCGAGCCCTCGAAGGCGCTGGTCGTACGCTTGCTCACCGTGTTGGTACTGGCGATCGATACCTC
Organism: Amycolatopsis sp. NPDC098790; assembly: GCF_044759945.1. NCBI lineage: Bacteria > Bacillati > Actinomycetota > Actinomycetes > Pseudonocardiales > Pseudonocardiaceae > Amycolatopsis > Amycolatopsis sp. NPDC098790. Next base: position 381,544 of record NZ_JBIWAI010000001.1, on the reverse strand, counting down.
GACCCCGGCGGTGACCGCGGGCGTCGTCGCGGTGGACGGCAGCGGGGTCGAGACGCGCGGAGACCGCGTCACGGTCGACCCCCGCGCCCACGGCGAACTGATCACGCCGCACGCGCTCGCGGCCGCCGAAGAAGCCGGCGTGGCCCTCAAGGACCTGGACGCGATCGTCGTCGGCGTCGGTCCCGGGCCGTTCACCGGCCTGCGCGCCGGGATGGCCACCGCCGCCGCCCTCGGGCACGCGCTCGGCCTGCCGGTGTACCCGGTCTGCAGCCTCGACGCGCTCGCCGCCGACGTCCCCCCGGGCGACAGCGCTTTCCTCGTCCTCACCGACGCGCGCCGCCGCGAGGTCTACTGGGCGGCCTACGACGCCGACGGGACCCGCACCGACGGCCCGCACGTCCAGCGCCCGGCCGACCTCGGCACCGACGTCAAGGTCGCGGCGGGTGACGGCGCTCTGCTGTACGCCGACGCGCTCGACGTCCGGCCGATCGAGCCGCGCTTCCCCTCGCCCGCCGGGCTGGTGAAGGCCGCTCGCGCCGCGTTGCTCGCGAAGGAAACGCCGGCGCCGCTGACACCGTTGTACCTGCGCCGCCCCGACGCCGCCGAGCCCTCGGCGCCGAAACGGGTGACCACGCCGTGAGACTCGAGCCCCTGCGCCGCCGGGACATCGCCCGGTGCGTCGAGATCGAGCAGATCCTCTTCCCCGGCGACGACCCGTGGAGCGCGCGCGCCTTCCACTCCGAGCTGGACATGGGCAACTTCTACCTGGCCGCGCGCCCGGACGAGAGCGACGAACTGCTCGGCTACGCCGGGCTGGCCGTCGTCGGGCGGCGCCGCGGCGAATACGAGGCGACCGTGCACACCATCGGCGTCGCACCGGAGTACCAGCGCCGGGGCATCGGCAAGGCGCTGCTGCGCGCGTTGCTCGAGCGGGCCGACGAGTTCGAGGCGCCGGTGTTCCTCGAGGTCCGCACGGACAACGACTCGGCTCTCGCGCTGTACGAGAGCCACGGCTTCGAACGGCTCGGCATCCGGAAGCGCTACTACCAGCCCTCCGGCGCCGACGCGTACACGATGGTCCGCCCCGCGCGGACGCGAGACGAGGTGGCGGGCTGATGTCACGCATCATCATGGGCATCGAAAGCTCGTGCGACGAGACCGGCGTCGGCCTGGTCCGGCTGCACGACGATGGGACGGTGGAGTTGCTCGCCGACGAGGTCGCCTCCAGCGTTGAGCAGCACGCGCGCTTTGGCGGTGTGGTGCCCGAGGTTGCCAGTCGTGCGCACCTTGAAGCGATGGTTCCGACGACTGAACGGGCTTTCGCTACGGCTGGCCTTGGACTGTCCGATGTGGATGCCATTGCGGTGACTGCGGGGCCTGGTTTGGCAGGTGCGTTGCTTGTCGGCGTCTCGGCGGCGAAGGCTTACGCGACGGCGCTGGACGTTCCGCTCTACGGCGTCAACCACTTGGCCGGGCACATCGCCGTGGACACTCTGCAGCACGGGCCGTTGCCGGCTCCGTGTTTGGCGCTGCTGGTTTCCGGTGGGCACACTCAGCTTCTGCGCGTTGATGACATCGCGTCGGAGATCATCGAGTTGGGGTCCACTGTGGATGATGCGGCCGGTGAGGCGTATGACAAGGTTGCGCGGGTGCTTGGGCTGCCTTATCCGGGTGGGCCGCCGATTGACAAGGCGGCCAAGAATGGCGATCCGGCGGCGATTGCGTTCCCTCGGGGGATGACTGGTCCGCGGGATGCCAAGAATGACTTTTCCTTCTCCGGTTTGAAGACTTCGGTTGCGCGTTGGGTTGAAGGTGCTTTGCGGCGCGGTGAAGAGATTCCGGTGGATGATGTTGCGGCGTCGTTTCAGGAGGCCGTTGCGGACGTGCTGACCATGAAGGCGGTTCGTGCTGCGAAGGAGCAGGGGATCGGGACCATTGTGATTTCCGGTGGGGTTGCGGCGAACTCGCGGTTGTCCTCGCTGGCTGCCGAGCGCTGTGCTGCTGCGGGGATTGAGTTGCGGGTTCCGCGGCCTCGGCTGTGCACCGATAATGGTGCGATGATTGCGGCTTTGGGGGCGCATGTTGTTGCGGCTAAGCGGCCTACTGCTCCGTTGGACTTCAGTGCTAACCCTGCGTTGCCGGTTAATGTGGTGTCGCTCTAGGTTTGTCCGCCACCCCGCTCGCCCATTGTGACTACGGCCGGCGGTACCGCGTCAAGGCGGGAAAGATGCCTTGACCCGGTGCCGCCGGCCGTGTTCTGGCTTCGGATCGGGGTTGCGGGGGGTCTGGGTCCCGTGTTGCTTGGGGCGCGTGTTCCGTCTCGTTAGGACGCTGCTGCGTGCTTGTGCGTGGGGGCGCCTACGCCTAGCAGTTCCTCTATTGCCGCGACCGCTAGCGCGGCCGCATTGCCTTCTCCATAAGGGTTCCCGACCTGTGCTGGTCGTAGGTCGCCGCTCAGCAACCGGGCCGCTGTGTCCGCGATGCGGGATGTCTCCGTGCCCACCAGCCATGCGCAGCCGGCCTCGACCACCTCGACCCGCTCGGTTACGTCCCGTAGGACCAGGACCGGTGTTCCGAACGTTGGGGCTTCCTCCTGGATGCCGCCGGAATCGGTCAGCACCAGTGATGCCAGCCGCAGCGCTCGGACCAGGTCCGGGTACTCCAGCGGGTCCGTGATCGTCACCCTCGGCAATCCACCCAGCGCCGCCTCTACCTGGCTGCGGACCTGGGGGTTTGGGTGGGCCGGGAACAGTACCTGGACGTCCGGGTGCTCGGCCACGATCAGCTGGACCGCCGCTAGGGTCCGCTCCAGCGGCTCGCCCCACGACTCGCGCCGGTGGGACGTCACGAGCACCAGCCGCTCGTTCGCCTCCGCGATCTCCATCTCCAGCAACGCCAGCGCCGTGTCTCGGGCCGGGAGGTCGCGCGCCGCTATCTCCAGTACCGCGTCGACCACCGTGTTGCCCGTTACCGCGATGCGTTGCCTCGCAACGCCTTCCGCGCGCAGCTCGGCCGCCGCCGTGAGGGTTGGCGCCAGGTGCAGGGCCGCCAGGCGGGACACCATCTGGCGTGCGCCCTCCTCCGGGAAGGGCGCCTTGAGGTCGTGCGTGCGCAGTCCGGCTTCCAGGTGCACCACCGGGATGCCCAGCCAGAACGCGGCCAGCGCGCCCGCGAGCGTTGTCGTGGTGTCGCCCTGGACGACGAGCGCGGCCGGTGCGTGGCGGCGCAGGACGTCGTCGAGCGCCGGCAGCAGGCCCGCGACCAGCTCTGCCTGACCGCCGGTCACGCGCGGCGGTACGTCCAGCCACTCGTCCGCGACCAGGCCGAACGGCTTCAGCGCCTGTTCGACCATGCCCGCGTGCTGCCCGCTGTGGACCAGGATCGGCCGCAACGCGGGGTGCGCCTCCAGCGCCAGTGCCAGCGGCGCGAGCTTCAGCGCTTCCGGCCGCGTTCCGGCCAGCAACATCACGTCCACCCCGCGGTGCTCCTTCTCCACATCGTCCAGTGTCCAGGAATTTCCCACCGCGGGGCCGCCGGCGTGCGAGGGGCACACGCCGGCGGCCTCCTTCCTCAGTCCCGCGCCTGGGACAGACGGCGGTTGCGGCGGTGGACGGCGATCAGCGCGACGGTCCCGAGCAGGACCAGGAGCACGCCGACGGCCAGCCACCACCCGACGTCGGCGCCGGTGGCGGCGAGGGTGCCCACCCCGCCACCGGCCACGCCGACGCCCGCGCCCGGCATCTTGTACATGCGGGCCTCGCTCAGGCCTGCGCGGCGCGGCGGCGGTAGATGCGCGTGCCGACCGGCAGCGCGACGGCGCCGAGCAGCCCGAGCCCGATCCACAGGCCCGCCCCGGACGCCAGCGGCATCGGCGGCGCGGCCGGGCCGCAGGTCGCCGACGACACGACCACGTCACCGGAGCCCAGCGCGTTGAGGCCTTCGCCGAGCAGCTTCACGTGGACGGCGTTGACCGTGAGGCTGCCGTCCTGGTTCTTGACCTGCTCGTTCAGGATGATCGTGGCGACGTTGAGCGCGCCGAGCCCGACCTTGATCTGCGTGTTCGCGGCGGGGGTGGCGTCGACCTTGCCGACGCTGCCGAGGTTCGCGCCGACCAGCTTCGTGCTGCCCTCGACGCCCTTCTGCGTCGCGGTGCAGACGGCCTCGACGACCTTGATGCCGACGTCGCCGAGGGCGGCCTTCAGCAGCGGCAGCCCGACGTCGGCGGTGCTCGCCTTCGCCGTCACCGCACCGGAGTTCTCGTCGCGCTTGGCCTCGGTGTTGACCGCGCCGGCGGTGAGGACGCCGGTCAGGTCGACCTTCGCGAGGCTGGTGCTCGTCGGGCCCGCGGTGTTCGCGGCCGCGAGCGGGCCCGCCTTCACCGCCTGCTGCCCGAGCAGCTTGACGTCGACCTTGACGCCGTACGCGGATCCGTCGCCGGGCGCGGCCGAAGCGGGCGCCGCGCCGGCGAGCACGAAGCTCGCCACGACCGCGGCGAGCAGGCCGCCGCGGCGCGCGAGGGAGCTCTTCATCAACTGGTCCTCCGAATTCGCTGGGTTTCCCTGGAGTTCGCGTGACGGTGGCGCGGATCTAACCGGCTTGCCTCTACTCGGCACGCGAATCGACTATCGCGAAGAGCGGCCCGAATAGCACACGAAATTTCCCGAATCACCGGATCGGGTATTCCGCGTCGCCGTTTGCGCTGGTCGCCGTGACGTCACTCGAACGGCGTAACAAGTTCGGCGGAGAACCAGCCGAATGGGGTCGCCTTTCCACCCCTCCGAGTGGAAAGGCGTGGCACACATGTCCTACGCTCGCCCGGGGTCCGCAGCTTGAACGAAGAATCGACACCGAGAGGAACGTCGTGGCCGTAGCGAGCGCTCCAAACTCCGGCATGGCAAGGTTTCCGCTGGTCATCGCGCTGAGCGCGCTGGCGGCCGCGGGAGCCGTGGTGGTGCTGGCCGAGCGGTTCTACCGCGAACTGGAAGTGCGCCTGGCGGGCGCGATCCTCGACGTCATCACTACATCGGGTGTTTATGTGGCACCCGATCGGGAGTCCGTTTACTTTGGGTTGAGCAGTGCTGCTCCATTCGGGTTGCGAATGACTCCGGAATGCTCTTCGGCGTTCCTTTTGCTCCCGCTGCTCGTTGTGACCACGGCCATGTTGTATTTCCGGCCGTCGAATGCGAAGCGCCTGTTCTTTTCGCTCGGCATTTCCGCACTCGTCGTCGTGCTGGTGAACCAGCTGCGCATTCTCACGATCGTCGGGCTGGTCCACTGGTTCGGCACCGACGAGGGCTACTACTGGGGCCACACGCTGCTCGGCTCGATGGTCAGCGTGTTCGGCGGCGCCGTCTCGATCGTCCTGTTCGTCTGGCTCGCCACCCGGAAGAAGAAGGCATGAGCGTCAAGGTCCTGCTGGCGATCACGCAGGCGTTCGCGCTCACGATGAGCGTGGCGTTCCTGGTGTACGTCGTGGTCATCGTGGTGCCGTACCTGCGGCGCAAGCCCGCGCCGGTCGGCGACCCGGCGGACTTCACGTGGCACTTCTTCGTGCCGTGCCGCGACGAGCAGACGGTGATCCGCGAGACGATCCGCTACCTGCGCACGACGTTCCGCAAGGCGCACGTCTGGGTCGTCGACGACGACTCGGAGGACCGCACCGCCCGCGTCGTCCGGATGCTGTGGCGGCGCCACGGCGGCTACGACCCGTACCTGCACCTGGTGCCGCGCGTGCGGCCCGAAGCCCGGACGGGCAAGGGCGACGCGCTCAACGCCGCCTACCGGGCCCTCAACGACTGGATGGGCCCGGACGCCGCGCGCGACGACGTCGTCGTGGTGGTCGTCGACGCCGACGGCCGCCCGGCCCCGAACTGCCTGGAGGTCTGCGCGGCGGACCACCTCTTCGGCGACCCGGGGATCGGCGCGGTCCAGCTGGACGTGTGGATGAGCAACGTCGGGACGCCGCCGCCGTCGCGCAACCCGGTGGGGCGCTGGTTCGGGTTGAAGCTCGCGCAGCTGCAGGACCTGGAGTTCCGCACGGCGATCGCGGCGATCCAGACGTCCCGCGGCTTCACCGGCACGATCTCCATGGGCGGCAACGGCCAGTTCACCCGGCTGACCGCCCTCGACTCCATCGCGGGCGGCACCGAAGAGCCGTGGCGCGGCTCGCTGCTGGAGGACTTCGAGCTCGGCGTCCACCTGCTGACGGCGGGCTGGCGCACCGGGTTCACGCCGGATTCCCATGTGGCGCAGGAGGGTCTGTACAGCTTGCGCCGGTTCCTGGTGCAGCGCACGAGGTGGGGCCAGGGAACGATGCAGTGCGCGCGGTACCTGCGCCGGATCTGGGATTCCCCGCACGTCAGTACGCTCGGCGCGGCGGAGATGATGTACTACCTCGCCCAGCCGTGGCTGCAGCTGCTCGGCTCGCTGCTGTACCCGATCCCGTTCATCTTGCTGGTGGTGAGCACGGCGGGCGACCCGGCGCAGATGTGGACGTGGTTCACCGGCGGCGCGTGGATCCTGTTCGCGATCTACGGCTCGTTCGGCCTGCTGCCGTTCCTCGTCTGGGGCCCGATCTACCAGCTGAAGTGCCTGCGCAGCCGGAACGTCCTGCGCGGCATCGGGATGGGCTTCGCGTACGCGGCGTACATCTACACGTTCTACGTGACGTCGTGGCGCGCGTTGTTCAGGTTGGTCCGCGGCCGCAACGGCTGGGCGAAGACGCGCCGCAACACGGAGCAGACGGCGGGGGCGAAGGTCGCACTCGACGCGTGAGCGCGACCTCCGCCGGCCGGTCTAGAACGCCGGGACGATCCGGACGTCGTCCGCCTTGACGAACGCGATCCGGTGCCCGAACTGGATCTGCACGTACTTGAGCTTGCCCTTGACCACGAGGTGGTCGGCGGGGTCGAACGTCACCGCGTAGTAGTACTCGGACCCGACCGTGCCGGCCGACGAGTACTTCTGGCCCGCCGACAGCGTGTACGGCAGCGGCGTGATGGTCTGCACCGGCACGGTCGCCGGGTAGGCCTCCGGTTCGGGGTACGCGCGGCCGTACACCGGCACGGTCGCGAGACCCGGCTTCGGCGTCACGACCCAGCCGATCGCCGGCTTCGCGACCTTCGCGCCGCGCGGGTTGTGGAACCAGCCCTTCTGGCCGAGGTACCAGATCGCTGTCCAGTCGCCGCTGACGCCGGCGACGGCGTACTGCTGCCCGGTCGCGACGCGGCTGCCGACGTCCGAAACGTCCATTGTGGACGGCGTGCCGTCGGTGTGCAGGCCCACGTCCTTCAGCAGCGGCGAAGACTCACTGGGCTCGGAGTGCAGCACCACGGCCTCCGAACCGCGCGGCGCGCACGGGGTGCCGGGGCTGTCGCAGCCGGTGAACGCGGGCTGGTTCTTCGCGAAGTCCGGGTCGATGGTCACCAGCGACGAGCCCGGCAGGCCGAACCCGCCGAGCGGCGCGCCCAGCAGGTCGAAGTAGTGCGACCAGTCCCAGTACGGGCCCGGGTCCCAGTGCATGCCCTTGATCGTCGACGGGATCGTGCCCGGCACGTTGTCGTGGCCGATGATGTGCGCGCGGTCGAGCGGGATGCCGTACTTGCGCGCGAGGTAGCCGACGAGCTTGGCGCTCGAGCGGTACATCGCTTCGGTGTACCAGGTGCCCTTCGCGGCGAAGCCCTCGTGCTCGATGCCGATGGACTTCGCGTTGACGTACCAGTTGCCCGCGTGCCAGGCGACGTCCTTCGTCGGGACGTGCTGGGCGATCAGGCCGTCGTTGGAGCGGATCGTGTAGTGCCAGCTGACGTACGTCGGGTCCTGGGCGAGGTCGAGGACGTTGTCCCAGTAGCCCTCGGTGTCGTGGATGACGATGTGGTCGATCTTCTGGCCGGCCGGGCGGTTGGCCAGGTCGTGGTTGCCGTAGTCGTCGTTCGGGAGTTCCTGGTAGGGCGCCGGGACGGACTCGCAGGCGACGGTCCTTGGACACTCGACGTTCGACGGGTTTCCGGGGTGCTGTGGGGTCGTCAAGTCCGGGGCCGCGGCCAGGGTGATCTGCTGGCCGTCGTCCGTTGTGCGGGAGATGCCGGTCTTGATGGTGTCGTAGACCTCGTCGGCGAACGTCTGGGCTGCGTCTCCGGTCGATCCGCTGTACTTCGCTACCGCGTTGTACCAGTCGGACTGGCCGGCGTGGTACTTCGCCAGGAGGGCTGCGCCGCCTCGGATGTTCTGGGTGGCGTCGGTGCGGAGGGTCTCCGCTTTCTGGCCGGTGAGCTGGGCTGCTTCGTCGACCGTCTGCAGTCCCTGGGGCGGAGCTGCCGGGCCGGCTTGGGGGTGCAGGGCCGGGCGGGCGTCGTCGCCGCGGGGGTCTTCCGTGCCCTCGTCGTGGTGGCTTGTCGCCACCCCGGCCTCGCGGACGTCCGTCAGGTGCATGGGGCCGTAGCCCGCCGACGTGCTGGGCGTGCCGCCGTTCGTGTCCCAGCGGGACTCCAGGTACGAGACGCCCAGGAGGATGTTCTCGGGGACTCCGAACTCGCTCGCTGCTGCTGCGAAGTCTTGTTGGCGCTGGTCGCGGCTGGCCGCTTGGGCTGGTGCGGTGGCCAGACCGGTCAAGAGCGTTGCTGCGGCGATCGCGGCCGTTGTTCTTGGGAAGGAACGGGAGGACATGGGCATAAACCCCCAGGGTTCTGGTGCCAGACGGTGAGAACCTAACCAGAAACTCACTCTGGGGGTAGGGCTGACCTGGTGGTTGGGTTCTCCCCGCTCCTCGTCCTTTCATTGTTCAACACCGGATACCCGGCCTCAAGGGCGCCTTCGGCGTCGCTTCGCGATGAGCTTCGCTCACCCTTGACCCCGGGTCTCCGGTGCTGACTGCGGCTGGGACGAGGGGTGGGGTGGTGTAGGGCGGGCCTGCGGCCCTGTTGACTCGGCTTTGCGTGAAATGGCCGGTCAGGGGTCTTTGGCCGGCGTTTTGGCATGTCGGGTGGACCCTCCTTGCACGACTGGCACTCACGTGGCTAGAGTGCTAATCGCACGGCCCGAACAGCCCCGGCACCCGCGACGGCGGGGGTGGTTGAGCCGTAACCACATCCTGCCAACGCTTTCGACGACCGTGGAGGTCAACCCGGTGAGCGTGAACATCAAGCCGCTCGAGGACAAGATCGTTGTCCAGACGAGCGAGGCCGAGGAGACGACCGCTTCCGGCCTCGTCATCCCCGACACCGCCAAGGAGAAGCCCCAGGAGGGCAAGGTTCTGGCCGTGGGCCCGGGCCGGATCGACGACAAGGGCAACCGCGTCCCGCTCGACGTGAACGTCGGCGACGTCGTCATCTACTCGAAGTACGGCGGCACCGAGGTCAAGTACAACGGTGAGGACTACCTCATCCTGTCCGCCCGCGACGTGCTGGCCGTCATCAACTGACGTCCGCTCGCAGCGCATGACGCCCCGGGCCCCGCACAAACGCCGGGGAGCGGGGCGTCTTTGCGTTCAGAGAAAGGTAAGCGGAACACGCTATGCCCAAGCAGATCAGTTTCGACGAGGACGCTCGTCGCGCGCTGGAGCGCGGGGTGAACAAGCTCGCCGACGCCGTCAAGGTCACCCTCGGCCCGCGCGGTCGCCACGTCGTGCTCGACAAGAAGTTCGGCGGCCCGACCATCACCCTCGACGGCGTGACCGTCGCCCGTGAGATCGAGCTCGACGACCCCTTCGAGAACCTCGGCGCGCAGCTCGCCAAGAGCGTCGCCACCAAGACCAACGACGTCGCCGGCGACGGCACCACCACCGCGACCGTGCTCGCGCAGTCGCTGGTGAAGGTCGGCCTGCGCAACGTCGCCGCCGGCGCCAACCCGACCTCGGTCGGCCGTGGCATCGAGGCCGCCGCGGAGAAGGTCATCGAGGTCCTCAAGAGCAAGGCCACCCCGGTCAAGGGCCGCGAGAGCATCGCCCAGGTCGGCACCGTGACCTCCCGTGACGCCAACATCGGCGCCCTGCTCGGCGAAGCCGTCGAGAAGGTCGGCGAGGACGGCGTCATCACCATCGAGGAGTCGTCGACGCTGGCGACCGAGCTGGTGATCACCGAGGGCGTCCAGTTCGACAAGGGCTTCCTCTCGGCGCACTTCGCGACCAACCCGGAGGAGCAGAAGGCGATCCTCGAGGACGCCTACGTCCTGCTGCACCGCGAGAAGATCTCGGCGCTGGCCGACCTGCTCCCGGTGCTGGAGAAGGTCGTCGAGGCCAAGAAGCCGCTGCTGATCATCGCCGAGGACGTCGACGGCGAGGCGCTGTCCACCCTCGTGGTGAACTCGCTGCGCAAGACGATCACCGCCGTCGCGGTCAAGGCGCCGTTCTTCGGCGACCGCCGCAAGGCGTTCCTGGACGACCTCGCGGTCGTCACCGGCGGCGAGGTCATCTCCGCGGAGATCGGCCGCAAGCTGTCCGACGTCGACCTCGGCGCGCTCGGCAAGGCCCGCCGGATCGTCGTCACCAAGGACGACACCACGATCGTCGACGGTGACGGCGCCAAGGACGCCATCTCCGGGCGGGTCGCGCAGATCCGCAAGGAGATCGAGACCACCGACTCCGACTGGGACCGCGAGAAGCTGCAGGAGCGGCTCGCGAAGCTCGGCGGCGGCGTGGCGGTCATCAAGGTCGGCGCGGCCACCGAGACCGAGCTGAACGAGCGCAAGCACCGCATCGAGGACGCCGTGGCTTCGACCAAGGCGGCCGTCGAAGAGGGCATCCTGCCCGGCGGCGGTTCGGCGCTGGTCCACGCGGTCAAGGAGCTCGAGGGCGGCCTCGGCCTCGAGGGCGACGAGGCGACCGGCGTCCGCATCGTGCGCGACGCGCTGTCCGCCCCGCTGTTCTGGATCGCGACCAACGCGGGCCACGAGGGCGCGGTCATCGTCAACAAGGTGCAGGAGCAGGGCTGGGGCCAGGGCTTCAACGCGGCCACCGGCGAGCTCACCGACCTGCTGGCCGCCGGCATCGTCGACCCGGTCAAGGTGACCCAGTCCGCGGTGGCGAACGCCGCCTCGATCGCGCGTCTCGTGCTGACGACGGAGTCGTCGGTCGTCGAGAAGCCGGCCGAGGAAGAGCCCGCCGCGGCGGGCCACGGCCACTCGCACTGACGTTTCACCGAAAGCGGGGCAGCACGTGTGCTGCCCCGCTTTTCGTGTCCGGAGAGCACGAAGGGCGGCACCCCACCCGGTGCCGCCCTTCGAGGTCTGTGGGGCGCTCAGCCGCCGGACATGCTGAGCGCGCGTTTGTCGGATTTGATGAGGTGCTCCCGCTCGGACTCCGAGAGGCCGCCCCAGATGCCGTACGGCTCGTGCACCGCCAGCGCGTGGCTGCGGCACATCTCCAGGACGGGGCAGCTCAGGCAGACCGCCTTCGCCCTGGCCTCCCGCCGTGCCCGCGCCGGGCCGCGCTCGCCGTCCGGGTGAAAGAAGGACGCGCTGTCCATCCCCCGGCACGACCCTTCGAGCTGCCAGTCCCACATGTCGGCGTTGGGTCCTGGGAGCCTGCGCGTGTCTGCCATCCTGACCGCCTCCGTCATTCGGTCGATGCCGCTAGCTGCTCTGCTGTGGTGCCGATACTCCATTCGGTGCAACGGCGGTAACGTTAGAAGCGCGCCAATAGTTGTTCAAGCGATCCGGCCCGATTCAGCCGTTAGGCATCCCCCGGATGTGTGAGCTGGGATTTCGCCTCCGGTTGCCGACCCCGCGGTCTGCCTGGATATTGAGGCTCGTGGGAGCTGGGTCGGGCACCGAAGAACCCACCCTGCCGGTGGCCTCGGTCGCCCGCCGGCTCGGGGTCGCCCCGTCCACCCTCCGAACCTGGGACCGCCGCTACGGGCTCGGCCCGAGCCGGCACACCGACGGCCGCCACCGCCGCTACGGCACCTCCGACATCGGCCGCCTCGAACTGATGCAGCGGGCGTTGCTGAGCGGCGCGTCGACGGCCGAGGCGGCGCGCTACGCGCTCGAGCAGATGCCGCGCTCGGGACCGCCGCAGCCAGCGGAGCCATCGGAACCCACCGACTCCTCGGCGGCCGACGACGGCCTGGAGGTCCGCTCCCGCCTGGCCCGCCGGCTGAGCACGGCGGCGCTGGCGATGGACGTCGGCGCGGTCCAGCGCATGCTCGCGGACACCATCGACGAGCTGGGCGTCCTCCCGGCGTGGACGGGCGTGGTCGAGCCGGTCCTGTCGGCACTGGGGGCGCGCTGGCGCGGCGCGAGCGCGGGGGCGGAGGTCGAGTACCTGCTGGCGGAGTGCGTGTTCGCGGCGCTGGTCCGCGCGACGCCGGTGCTCGACGAGCCGCGCAACACGCGCCCGGTGCTGCTGGGCTGCGTCCCGGAGGAGCGCGACACGATGCCGATGTACGCGCTGGCGGCGTCGCTGGCCGGCCGCCGCATCGGGGCGCAGCTGTTCGGGGTCCCGCTGCCGGCGGAGGTGCTGGCGGTGGCGGTGAGGCGAAGCGCGCCGGCGGCGGTGGTGCTGTGGGCGCACCGGCGGGGCGTGGCGGACACGCGGTTGTTCGCGCGGGTGTCGCGGGGACGGCAGCGGAGCCGGTTGTTCGCGTGCGGGCCGGGGTGGGACCCGGCGGGGTTGCCGGACCGGGTGGAGCTGTTGACGGATCTGCCGGGGGCGGCGGACCGCATCGAGCACGTCCTGGTCGGCGCGAGCCGGTAGCCGGGTAGCCCGGGAAACGCCTTCCGCGGGTGGTGTCCGTCCGCGCGGGGACGTCATGAACGACCCTTTCACCGCGTCGGAGGTCGTGAAAGGGTCGTTCATGCGCTTTTCCGCCCCGGCCTGCCGGCTGGCGAGACGCAGCGACCGGCGGATTTGCCTGGGGCGGCGGACCGCATCGAGCACGTCCTGGTCGGCGCGGGCGGGTAGCCGGGGACAGCGGTTGCCCACAGCCTGGCCGTGATGTGGACAACCTCGGCGCCAGGAGCGCGATCCGCCGGGTTTGTCGCCCCTCGCCGATAGACTGGACCGGGGTCAGCCCCCAGGGATGGGTGGGGCGCGGTCTCCCGGGCGGCGCGCGCGACTCCGGCCACTTCGATCATGTTTTTGTCGGTGGGACCCGCTACAAAGTACGGGTGCACGAACCCGCCCTCAGGGCCGCCGCGTTCGGGAGCGATCCGCTCCCGGATCCCGCCGTGCTGCGCGGCACCGGCACCGGCAAGGAGCGCCTCCTCGCCGCCGTCGTGCTCGGCGCCCAAGGCCGGTACGCGGCCGCCGCCGCCCTCCTTGGCCCCCTCCGGCACGACAGGGACCCGGCGACAGCCTCCCTCGCCGCCAGCACCCTCGCCTCCCACCGCCGTCAGCTCGGCGGCCACCGGCACGCCCGCGCCCTCGACGGCGAGGCCTTCGCCAAAGCCGTCACCCAGCACACGGACCACGACCCCGATGGCCTCGACGCCGCCGGCGCGCGGGCCGATGCCCTGCTCGGCCTGGCCGCCGACAACCTGGCCCTGGGGCGCCAGCGGGCCGCACGACGGCTCGCCGCCCAAGCCGCTGCTCAGCACGCCGGGTGGCGGGCCTGCGTCCGCGGGGGCTGGGTCGGTGCCGAGATCGAGCTCGCCGCCGGTCACGGGGCCGCCGCCGTGGCGCCCGCCGAGCGGGCTTTCGAAACCGCTGTCGCGCGCGGGGCTCGGCGGCACGCCGTGAAATCCGGGATTGTGCTGGCTGTCGCGCTGGGGGCGGCCGGGCGTCCCGATCACCGGAAGATTTCGGACGGTCTTGTCGGAAACGCAATGGCGACCGCCGAGGAATGCGAACTGCTTTCACTTTTGTGGCCGGCGGCGCTCGTCATGGCCGACCTGCGCCCAGGACACGCCGAGGAGTATCGATTCAGAGTCGCAGAGGTGTTGCACGCAGTGTTACGAAGCGCAGATCCTTGCGGGAGGAGGATCGCGGGGGAATCGCCGTGGGTGCCCGCCCCGGGTGGTTGAGCCGTCGGAATGGGGTGTTCCGGCATCCGGGCTAAGAAACTTCAAAAAAAGCCACCGGATCGTGTCAAGGTTCGGGCTAAAGCGTCCGATAGGGGAAGAGGAATGTCACCCGGCTGCAGGAAGGAAACCCCGTGACGACGGTCTTGATCTGCGACGACCGACGCAGTGTCCGTGAAGGGCTCACCCGAGTGATGTCCGCGGTCCCTGGGGTCAGTCGCATCGACTGCGTAGCGCACGGTGACGAGCTGCTGGCCCGGTACTCCCGTCAGCCCGTCGACGTCGTGCTGGTCGGGACGCAACGCGCGGTCCCGACAGGTGTCGAAGCCACTCGACGGCTCGTCTCCGCGAACCCCCAGGCGAACGTCATCGTCTTCGGCGCCCCGGACGACGCGGGCAGCATCGCCGCCGCGATCGCCGGCGGTGCCCGCGGCTACCTCCGCTGGGACGCGTCCCGGCCGGAGCTGGTCGCCGCACTGGCCCACACCCTGGCGAGCACCTCGGTGCCCGCGCCCCGTCAGCCGTCCGACCCGGGCGTCCAGCTGACCGAGCGCGAGCTTCAGGTGCTCCGCGGGATGAGCCAGGGCAAGAGCAACGGCCAGATCGGCCGCGAGCTCTACCTGTCCGAGGACACGGTGAAGACCCACGCCCGGCGGCTGTTCCGGAAGCTCGGTGTGCGCGACCGCGCGCAGGCCGTGGCCCACGGCTTCCGCCGCGGCCTGGTCAGCTGACCCGTCGCTCTCCCCGTTCCTGACACGGCCGGTTTACAGGTGACGACGGGCCAGGGCGCACCGCCCTGGCCCGTACCTGTGTGGTCCCCATCACACTCCGGCGCCCCTTCGGGCAGCCCCCGGGGCGGAACCCCGCCCCGGACACCGTCCCTCCGACGGATCTCGTACCCGTGACGCCGCTCGCTCGTTGAATCGGCGAAGAAGACCGCGGGTCTGCACGATAATCCGTATTTCCGCGCCTCACGGGGCCGCGGCACGCCCGGGAGCACCGCGCGCGCCGCTCCGCTGGGGGCCGCGGGTACGGTAGCGGTCTCCGGTGCGCGGTGGAGGCGACCACGGGCCGGGTTCTTTGCACACCTACACGTAACACTGGGACTGTTGTCTGCGATGGCCAATGTGGGGGATGGACTGGATGAACCGGTCGCCGCTGCTGTCGAGGGAGATCCCCAGGCAGTGGAGCGGCTGCTGGCTGCTATCCGTCCACTGGTAGTGCGGTATTGCCGCGCTCGGGTTGGCAGGCAGGAGCGATCCTTCGCTTCGGCGGACGACGTTGCGCAGGAGGTGTGTCTCGCGGTGCTAACGGCATTGCCCTCGTACCGCGACCAAGGCCGCCCGTTCCTGGCGTTCGTCTACGGGATCGCCCAGCACAAGGTGGCCGACGCGCACCGCGCGGCGGCGCGCAACCGAGCCGAGCCGGTGGCCGAAATCCCCGACGAGGTCGAAGGCGGGGTCGGCCCCGAGCAGCGGGCGCTGCAAGGTGAGCTGAACGAGCGGATGTCCCAGTTGTTGCAGGTGCTGCCGGACAAGCAGCGGGAGATCGTGGTGTTGCGCGTGGTCGTCGGTCTGTCGGCGGAGGAGACCGCGGACGCGGTCGGCTCCACGCCCGGCGCCGTCCGCGTCGCCCAGCACCGCGCCCTCGCGCGGCTGAGAAAGGTCCTGGCCGCGGAGGAGGTGATCTGAGTGACCGGTCACGAGAAGGGCTACGAGCCCGACGACGTGTTCGGAAGTGGCTTGTCCTCGTCGGAGGCGGAGTTCGCCGCCGACCTGTCGGCCGTCCAAGCGGACGACGCGCTGCTCGACGCCCTCGGCGGGTCCGACCCGGCGCTGGCCGACGGCCTCGGCGACCAGGAGCTCAACGCGTTGCTGGTGGCGTGGCGAAGAGACATCGACAGCGAGCCACTGGCCGAGCTGGTCGACGTCGACACCGCAGTGCGGACCGTCACCACCGCGAGTCTCGCGAAGCAGCACGCCTCGAGCGGACGCCGCCGCAGGCTGCTCGTCCCGGTCGCCGTCGCCGCCGCCGTGCTGGCGATCGCGTTCACCGGCACCGGGCTGGCCGCGCGCTCCGCGCAACCGGGCGACACCCTCTGGGGCCTGGCGAAGGTCCTGTACTCCGATCACACCCGCTCGGTCGAGGCCGCCGCGAACGCGAAGCTCGACCTCGAGAAGGCGAACCTGGCCATCGCCGGCGGCAACCTCGACGCCGCGCGCGAAGCGCTCGACGCCGCACAGGCCGCGCTGTCGCAGGTCAGCGACGAGGACAACCGCGACCAGCTGCTGGAGCAGCACCGGCAGCTCGCCGCGCAGCTCCAGAACCCGGACGCCCCGGTGCAGGGCCCGACCCAGACGACGCCGACGCAGGTGCCGCCCGGCGTCTCGGCGACGCAGATGCCGCCGGCCGGCTCGGCGACGTCGATCCCGGGCAGCGGCAGCGGCACCACGAGCCTGCCGGGCACCGGCACGCCGACCCCGACGCCCCCGCCGCCGACCACCACCCCGCCGCCGCCGACCACCGAGCCGCCGCCCCCGACCAGCACGGCCGCGAGCGGCAACGACCCCGGCACGAACACCGGGCGCAGCGAGTCGTCCGTCGGCAGCCAGAGCGTCGGCGAAGGTCAGTAGGACCACAGCGAAAAGGCCCTGGTGAGGAAACTCACCAGGGCCTTTTTATGCGAGTTCAGTAGGCGCTTTCGTTGGCCGTCACGCCGTCGGCGAAGCCCCGGCAGTAGTCCCAGCTCACGTAGTCGCCGGGGTTCGGGTCGTAGGCCGGCTCGTGCGGGCGCATCCGCCCGTCGGCCAGCAGCTGCTCCAGGCTGGCCCGCAGCAGGTGCCAGTCGTGGTAGTGCGGTTCGTCGCACTCACCGCAGTCGACGACGATCCCGCGGACCCCGCGGGGCTCGAGGAGCGCCTGGTAGACGGCCAGATCGGAGAGGTCGGCCAGCAGCTCGGTGCGTTCGGAATCGCTGATCGGCTCGTCCAGCCGGTCCTCGGGGTCTCCGAAAGCGCGGGCCGGGTCGTCCGGGTCGTCCGCGAACGGGTCTGGAGGCAGGACATCGTGCGCCACGGCCTGCACGGTACCGGGCGGCCCCGGCGGCTCGCCCACCACCCGGGGCGGGGGCGCGCGCCGGATATCATGAGGGGAAGGCTCCGAGTCGCCCGTTGATCTTGATCAGAAAACCAGCGACCCCGCTCATCCCGCGCCAGGAAGGCCCTTCACCCGCTATGACCAGCGAAGGCATCACCGCCCCCGTTCCGGCCAAGTTCGCCATGCTCGGCCTGACCTTCGACGACGTGCTGCTGCTGCCGGCGGAATCGGACGTGGTCCCCAGCGCGGTCGACACGAGCACCCGGCTGACCCGGAACATCACCCTCGGCATCCCGCTCGTGTCCGCCGCGATGGACACCGTCACCGAGGCGCGGATGGCGATCGCCATGGCCCGCCAGGGTGGTATCGGCGTGCTCCAGCGCAACCTGCCGATCGACGAGCAGGCCGCCGCGGTCGAGGTGGTCAAGCGGTCCGAGGCCGGCATGGTCACCGACCCGGTCACCTGCGCGCCGGACGCCACGCTGGCCGAGGTCGACGCGCTGTGCGCCAAGTTCCGCATCTCCGGCGTCCCGGTCACCGACGCCTCCGGCGCGCTGGTGGGCATCATCACCAACCGCGACATGCGGTTCGAGGTCGACCACAGCCGCCCGGTGTCCGAGGTCATGACGAAGGCGCCGCTGGTCACCGCGCAGGTCGGCGTCTCCGCGGACGCCGCGCTGGGCCTGCTGCGCCGGCACAAGATCGAGAAGCTGCCGATCGTCGACGGCGCGGGCAAGCTGCGCGGCCTGATCACGGTCAAGGACTTCGTGAAGACCGAGCAGTACCCGAAGGCGACGAAGGACCCGGACGGCCGCCTGATCGTCGGCGCCGCGGTCGGCGTCGGCCCGGACGGCCACAAGCGCGCGATGGCGCTGGCCGACGCGGGCGTCGACGTCCTGATGGTCGACACCGCGCACGGCCACTCCCGCGCGGTCGTCGACACGGTCGCGCTGCTGAAGAAGGAGCTCGGCGAGTCGGTCGACATCGTCGGCGGCAACGTCGCCACCCGCGCGGGCGCGCAGGCGCTGGTCGACGCGGGCGCGGACGGCGTCAAGGTCGGCGTCGGCCCGGGTTCGATCTGCACCACCCGGATCGTCGCGGGCGTCGGCGTCCCGCAGATCTCCGCGATCTTCGAGGCCGACCAGGCGTGCCGCCCGGCGGGCGTCCCGGTGATCGGCGACGGCGGCATCCAGTACTCCGGCGACATCGCGAAGGCGATCGCGTCCGGCGCGTCCACGGTGATGCTGGGCAGCCTGCTGGCCGGCACCGCCGAGTCGCCCGGCGACCTGATCCTGGTCAACGGCAAGCAGTTCAAGGTCTACCGCGGCATGGGCTCGCTCGGCGCGATGCAGTCGCGGGGCCAGGCGAAGTCGTACTCGAAGGACCGCTACGCCCAGGACGACGTGCTGAGCGAGGACAAGCTGGTCCCCGAGGGCATCGAAGGGCGGATCCCGTTCCGCGGGCCGCTCGCCAACGTCGTGCACCAGCTCGTCGGCGGCCTGCGCTCGGGCATGGGCTACGCGGGCGCGAACACGATCGCGGAGCTGCAGGAGGCCCAGCTGGTCCGGATCACCGCGGCCGGCCTCAAGGAGAGCCACCCGCACGACATCACGATGACCGTCGAGGCCCCCAACTACACCACCCGGTAGTCCGCCCTTTCGAGCATTCCGCTCCTGGTCATGGGCCGCGAAACTCGGCCCATGACCAGGATTTCCCGACGGACGATGGTGGCGGTGGCGGCGGCTGCCTTGCTCGGCGTCGGTGGCGGCGTGGCCGCGTCGGCGGATTCAGCTCCTCCGCAGGCCCAAGCGCAGTCGCCGGGTGAGCTGTGGAAGCGCACCGAGCTGTACTTCGGCACCGGCAAGCCGGACGGCACCGAGGTGACCGATAAGGAGTTCGCCGCCTTCTCCGACCGAGAGATCACGCCGGCCTTCCCGGACGGCTTCACCCGCCTCGACGGCAGCGGCCAGTGGCGTGGCGGCTCTGGCGCGATCGTGCGGGAGCACACCCACGTGATCGTCCTGCTCTACCCGTTCGGCGACCGCGACGCCGAGCGCGAGATCGAAGGCCTGCGCGCCGACTACGAAAAGCAGTTCCAGCAGGAGTCGGTACTGCGTTCGGACTCCGTGGAGAAGGTCTCCTTCTGAGTTCTCGTGACCTAGCGTGCTTACGGTAATCGGTCTATCGCCTTGCGTGCCCGTCGTAGTGTGCACTGAAGGGCATGACGGTCGGCCGCTTCACGCAAGTGCTGCGCAAGGTCTTCTTCACGGCCGTCGCGCTCGTGTCGCTGTTCCTCGGCGGCGTCGTCTGCCTCATGTGCCAGGTGCTGGCCGGCCGTGACGCGCCCACCTACCGCGCCGAGGGGCACGTCGTGTCCCACGAGCGGGGCGCGCTGCCGGTGGGCGGGGACGAGGACGCCGTCAGCCACACCATCGCGGTCGACGCCGGGAACCGGCTCTACCGGATCACTTCCGTCGGCCCCGGCCTGGACCTGCCGGTCGGGCAGCCGGTCGCGCTCGACGTCTCGACGGCGGACGGCAGCATCGCCTACCTGCTCGCCGGCGGTGCCGTGATCGACCTGCGGCCCGGCGTGGTGCGGCCGGTGCTGCTGATCTGCGCGGCCCTGCTCGCGCTGGGCGCGGTCTACTTCGGCGCGGTCCGGCTGCACGTCTACCCACCGGTCGCGACCTGGCTGGCCGTCGCCCTGGGTGCCCTGCTGGCTCCCGTCGCCGTCTTCGTGCGGGTGTGACGTGCCCGTCAGCCTGGCCGCGCCCGCCGCGTGGGCCGTCGCCGCCGGCGCCGGCCTGACCTTCGCGGTCTACGGCATCCTCGAGTCGGCCGGCCCGGTCGAACGCGTGGAAGCCGTGGTCGAGGCGCGGGACGTCTCCCGCTCGGAGTCCGGGACCAGCACCTACCACCTGGTCCTGCGCACGGCGTCCGGCGAGCGCTTCGAGGCCGACGGCACCGAGAAGGGCCTCGGCGTCCGGCCGGGGGCGAACGTCCGGATCGAGATCTCCGCAGTCGGGCGGGAGGTGCAGGCATTGGTGGTCTACCGCCGCCGCATCGGCACGGACGCGGGGGAGGGCTTGGCCTTCTGGGCCGTCCTGCTCGGTGGCGGGGCGCTGGCCGGCGCGCTGTCGAACGCGGCGCGGACCGGGCGGCCGCTGCCCGCCGCGCTGACCACCGTGGCCGGTCTCGGAGCGGGCGTGGCGCCGGTGTTGCTGCTGTTCTAACCCCCGTGCGCGGGTCACCCACGCGGACTAGCGACAATGGGGCACGGCAGATTGTCGTCGTCGGAGGAGGCTTCACGTGCGGGACCTGGTCGAGATCGGGATGGGCCGCACCGCGCGGCGGGCGTATGACCTCGACGACGTCGAGATCGTGCCGTCGCGGCGGACCCGGTCGTCTTCGGTGGTGTCCACCTCGTGGCAGATCGACGCCTACCGCTTCGACCTGCCGCTCGTCACGCACCCGACGGACGCGATCGTCTCGCCCGGCACCGCGGTCGCCGTCGGCGAGCTGGGCGGCCTGGGCGTGCTGAACGCCGAGGGCCTCTGGGCGCGGCACGCCAACGTCGAGGACGCCATCTTCCAGCTGGTCCGCGCCGCCGAGGACCTCGAGGACCCGACGGCGGTCGGCCGCGTGCTGCAGGAGCTGCACGCCGCGCCGATCCGGCTCGACCTGCTGACCGAGGCCATCAAGACCGTCCGCGAGTCCGGCGTCACGGTCGCCGCGCGCGTCAGCCCGCAGCACGCCGCCGAGCTGACCCCGGACCTGATCGCGGCCGGCGTCGAGATCCTCGTCGTGCAGGGCACGATCATCTCCGCCGAACACGTGCAACGCGACGCCGAGCCGCTGAACCTCAAGGAGTTCATCGGCCGCCTCGACGTGCCGGTGATCGCCGGCGGCGTCAGCGACTACCGCACGGCGATGCACCTGATGCGCACCGGCGCCGCCGGCGTCATCGTCGGCCACGGCTACACGCCCGGCGTGACCAGCACCGACCGCGTCCTCGGCATCGGCGTCCCGATGGCCACGGCGATCATCGACGCCGCGGCCGCCCGCCGCGACTACCTCGACGAGACGGGCGGCCGGTACGTGCACGTCCTCGCCGACGGCGGCATGACGGTGTCGGGTGACATCGCCAAGGCCATCGCGTGCGGCGCGGACGCCGTGATGCTCGGCTCCCCGCTGGCCGCCGCGTCGGACGCGCCCGGGCAGGGCCTGTACTGGACGGCGGCGGCCGCGCACCCGTCGCTGCCGCGTTCGCGCGTGGCGGCCGGGCCGGACTACGCCGTCGACCTCAAGACCCTGCTGTTCGGGCCGTCGTCCGACGCGGAAGGCGTGGTGAACCTCTTCGGGGCGCTTCGCCGGGCGATGGCGAAGACGGGCTACTCGGACCTCAAGGAGTTCCAGCGGGTGGGCCTCACCGTCCGGCGGTGAGGTGGTCGAGGAACGCGGCGAACGCGGTCTCGGAGTAGACGAGGATCGGCCGGGGCACCGGGTGCTTGGTGTCCCGCACGCCGACGACGCCGGGACCGGCGCCGATCTCGACGCAGGCGTTCTCCTCGAAGTGGCTGTGGCTCGACTTGCGCCAACCGGTGAGCGTTCGTGGGCTCATCGTGGTGCCTCCAGGGATCGTGTCCCGCTCAGCGGTGATTCGCCGACGTGGACATCGAACACCCAGATAAATACCCACTGTTGTCGTCGGACAAGCGTCCAGAAGGGTGACTGGCCAGTAACTTACCTCTGGTCAGAACCTGGACCCCGGGTTACGCTCAAGGTGTGACTGCCAGTAACACCACCACCAGTGCGGGTGGCCCCGACTACGACGTCGTCGTGGTGGGGTCGGGGTTCGGCGGCAGCGTCGCGGCGCTGCGGCTCACCGAAAAGGGCTACCGCGTAGCCGTCGTCGAGGCCGGACGCAGGTTCGCCGACGACGAGTTCGCGAAGACGTCGTGGGACCTCAAGCGCTACCTGTGGGCACCGCAGGTCGGCTGCTACGGGATCCAGCGCATCCACATGCTCAACGACGTCATGGTGCTGGCCGGGGCTGGTGTCGGCGGCGGTTCGCTCGTCTACGCGAACACGCTGTACCGGCCGCTCAAGCCGTTCTACCGCGACCGGCAGTGGTCCCACATCACCGACTGGGAAGCCGAGCTCGCGCCGCACTACGACCAGGCGAGCCGGATGCTGGGCGTCGTCACGAACCCGTCGCTCACGCCGTCGGACGTCGTGATGCGCGACGTCGCGAAGGACATGGGCGTCGCCGATTCGTTCCACCCGACGCCGGTCGGCGTGTACTTCGGCAAGCCGGGTTCCGAGGCGGCGGATCCGTACTTCGGTGGCGCCGGACCCGCGCGCACCGGCTGCACCGAGTGCGGCTCCTGCATGACCGGCTGCCGCGTCGGGGCGAAGAACACCCTGGTCAAGAACTACCTGTACCTGGCCGAGCAGGACGGCGCGAAGGTCATCCCGCTGACGACGGTGACGTCCGTGCGGCCGATCGACGGCGGGTACGAGGTCTCACTGAAGAAGACCGGCACGACGTCCCGGCGCTTCCGCACGACGATCACGGCCGAAAAGGTCGTCTTCGCCGCGGGCACGTGGGGCACGCAAAACCTGCTGCATCGCATGAAGGACACGGGCACGCTGCCTGGTCTGTCGGGCCGGCTCGGCGAGCTGACCCGCACGAACTCCGAGGCGATCATCGGCGCGGCCCGGACCGACGTCGACGAGAGCCGCAACTTCAGCCGCGGGGTCGCGATCACGTCGTCGATCCACCCGGACGAGAACACCCACATCGAGCCGGTCCGCTACGGCAAGGGCAGCAACGCGATGAGCCTGCTGCAGACGATCGCGACCGACGGCGCTTCGCCGGTCCCGCGGTGGCGGCAGGCCGTCAGCTTCATGGTCAAGCACCCGGTCCAGACGGCGAAGCTGCTCAACGGCTACCGCTGGAGCGAGCGCACGGTGATCCTGCTGGTGATGCAGAGCCTGGACAACTCGATCACGACGTACACGCGGCCCGGGCTGTTCGGCCGCCGCAAGTACACGTCGAAGCAGGGCCACGGCGAGCCGAACCCGAGCTTCATCCCGGCGGGGCACAAGGCGAACGAGCGCACGGCCGACCGCATCGGCGGCATCGCGGGCGGCACGTGGGGCGAGATCTTCGACATCCCGCTGACCGCCCACTTCATCGGCGGCGTCCCGATCGGCGCGTCGCCGGAGGAGGGCGTGATCGACCCGTACCACCGCGTGTTCGGCTACCCGGGCCTGTCGGTGGTCGACGGCGCGGCGATCACGGCCAACCTGGGCGTGAACCCGTCGCTGACGATCACGGCCCAGGCGGAGCGGGCGTTCTCGCTGTGGCCGAACAAGGGCGAGGCGGACCAGCGGCCGGCGCAGGACTCGTCGTACGTCCGGCTGGAACCGGTGGCCCCGAAGAACCCGGCGGTCCCCGCGGACGCCCCGGCGGCCTTGCGCCGGTCCTAAGATCGGGGCCGTGACGACGGCATCGGAGAAGGCGCACGCGCTGCTCGAAGGCGTACGGAAGCTCGACGACGAATGGGCCAGGGCCATCGGTGGCCTCGGTGAACCCGAACTGCGCGCCCCCAGTGCGTTGCCCGGGTGGTCGCGCGCCCACGTCCTTGCGCACCTCGCTCGCAACGCGGATGGGCTGCATAACCTGCTGACCTGGGCGAACACCGGGGTCGAGACGCCGATGTACGCCAGCGCCGAGGCGCGGGACGCCGACATCGAAGCCGGTTCCCAGCACCCGGCCGGCGACCTGCTCGCCGACTTCGTCGCCTCCGCCGGGCGCTTCGAGCAGTACGCCGCCGCCATGCCGGACGACGCCTGGGCGCGCGAAGCCCGCAACCGGCAGGGCGCTCCCGTCACCGGGGCCGTCGTCGCGCGGATGCGGCTGTCGGAGCTCACCATCCACCTCGCCGACCTCGACCGCGGCTACGACCTCGACCGCGTGCTCGGCCTGCTCGGGCCGCTCGCCGACGACGTCGTGCAGCACGCGATCACCTCGCGGGCCGCGCACCTCCCGGCGTTGCGCCTGGTCGCGGGCGGCTCGGAGTGGACGATGGGTGCCGCTCCCGGCGCCACCGTCCGCGGCACGAGCGGGCAGCTGCTGGCCTGGCTCAGCGGCCGCTCCGACGGCGCGGCCCTCGACGGCGCCGTTCCGCGCATCCCCGCCTGGGGCTGAACTGATCTTGATCGCTCTCCGTGTACCCATCAACAGCGCGAACACCGGGGTCCGCCCCTAAACTGAGCGTCCCCGGCAGCGAGGAGTCCGAAGTGGACAGCGTGAACCGCAGGGCGTTCCTCCGGATCACCGGCGTCTCGGCGGCCGGTGCCGTCGCCGCCGCCTGCGGGCCGGGCACGCCCTCGGCGCCGGTCGCGTCGAGCACGTCCGCCGCTCCGGAGACGTCCGCGCCGCCCGCCACGCGGCTGCCCACCGGCCCGCCGAACTGGGACGACCTGCGCGGCAAGCTGTCCGGCGCCCTCCTGCGCCCGGGCACCGACGGCTACGACACCGCCAAGCGCGCCTTCAACCCGCTCTTCGACGGCAACAACCCGGTCGCCGTGGCGACGGCGACCGGCGCCAAGGACGTGCAGGCCTGCGTCCAGGCCGTCGCTGGGCGCCTCACGCTCGCCGCGCGCAGCGGTGGCCACAGCTACGCCGGCTACTCCGTCCCCGAGAGCGGCCTGGTCGTCGACGTCTCCGCCATGAACAAGGTCGAGATCCGGGGCACCCAGGCGGTGATCGGCGCGGGCGCGAAGCTGAAGGACGTCTACGCCGGCCTGGCGGCGGCCGGGCGCGCGCTGCCCGCCGGCTCCTGCCCGACGGTCGGGGTCGCCGGGCTGACCCTCGGCGGCGGCATCGGCGTGCTGTCCCGCAAGTACGGCCTGACCTGCGACCACCTCAGCTCCGCGCAGGTCGTCACCGCCGACGGCAGGCTGCTGACGGCGTCCGCGAGCTCCGAGCCCGACCTGTTCTGGGCGCTGCGCGGCGGGGGCGGCGGCAACTTCGGCATCGTCACCGAGTTCACCTTCGACACCGATCCCGCGCCGAACCTGACGGTGTTCTCGCTGCACTTCCCGGCCGGTTCCGCGACCGGCGTGCTCGGCGCGTGGCAGCAGTGGATCGCCGCGCAGCCGCCGGAGCTGTGGGCCAACATCGTCATCTCCGGTGGCTCGCCGGTGCAGTGCCGCGTCGGCGGCTGCTACGTCGGCGCCCCCTCCGGGCTCAACACCCTGCTCAACAACCTCACCACCAACGCCGGTGCGCGGCCGACCCAGCGCACGGTGAAGGCCCTCGACTTCCTCGGCGCGATGAACTACTTCTCGGGCAGCTCGGCCCGGCAGTCGTTCGTGGCGTCGTCGCGGATCATCACCAGCCCGGTCGACCCGGCGAAGGTCGTCGCGCTCGCCGACGGCCGCGCGGGCATGGACCTGCTCATCGACGGCCTCGGCGGCAAGGTCGCCGAGCCCGCGAAGGACGCGACGGCGTTCTGGCACCGCGACGCGCTGGCGAGCGTCCAGATCTACGCGCCGGCGACGGCGAAGACGCGGGCGAAGGTGACGCAGTCGGTGGACGACGTCGTCGCGGGCCTCGCGGCGGCCGGGGCGGGCGGCGGGTACGTCAACTACATCGACCCCGCCATGCCCGACTGGAAGGCCGCCTACTACGGCGACAACGCCAAGCGGCTCGGGGACGTCGCGAAGAAGTACGACCCCTACAACGTCTTCCGGTTCGGGCAGGGCGTGGCCGCCTAGAGGTCGATGCCGGTGAAGACCGTGACGCGCTCCTCGGTCAGGTCGTGCATCGCCGCGAGGACGCCTTCGCGGCCGACGCCGGAGCCCTTCACGCCGCCGTAGGGCATCTGGTCGGCGCGGTAGGACGGGACGTCGCCGATGATCACGCCCCCCACCTCCAGCTCGGCTGACGCGTGGAACGCCAGCTGGACGTCGGTGGTGAAGACGCCGGCCTGCAGGCCGTACGCGGATTCGTTGACCGCGCGGAAGGCGTCGTCGACACCGTCCACAACGGACACCGCGAGCACCGGCCCGAAGATCTCCTCGGCCCACGCCTTGGTGTCCGGCGGGACGTCGGTGAGCAGCGTCGGGGCGACGGTCGCGCCGTCGCGGGTGCCGCCGGTGAGGACCTTCGCGCCCGCCGCGACGGCTTCTTCGACCCACGCGACGATCCGCTCGGCGGCGGCCTCGTCGACGACCGGCCCGACGTCGGTGTTGCGGTCGTACGGGTCGCCGGTCCGCTGCGCCTCGACGGCTTCCACGAGCGCGGGGACGAACTCGTCCGCGACCGCGGCGTCGACGATCACCCGCTGCACGGCGATGCAGGACTGCCCGGCCTGGTAGTTGCCGAAGGTCGCGATGCGGTGCGCCGCGCCTTCGGGGTCGGGCCAGTCGCGCAGCACCACGGCCGCCGCGTTGCCGCCGAGTTCGAGGACGACGTGCTTGCGCGGTGCCGCGTCCTTCAGCGACCAGCCGACCGGGCCCGAGCCGGTGAACGAGACGACGGGAAGCCGCGGGTCGGCGACGAGCTTCTGCGTCTCCTCGTTTCCCAGCGGCAGCACGGAAAACGCGCCTGCCGGCAGGTCCGTCTCGGCCAGGATCTCGCCGAGGATCAACGACGACAACGGCGTCCGCGGCGCGGGCTTGACGATGATCGGGGCGCCGATCGCCAGCGACGGCGCCACCTTGTGCGCCACCAGGTTGAGCGGGAAGTTGAACGGCGCGATGCCGAGCACCGGCCCGCGCGGGACGCGGCGGGTCAGCGCCAGCCGCGCCTCGCCTGCCGGGTCGGTGTCGAGGCGCTGGACGTCGCCGCTGAACCGGCGGGCCTCCTCGGCGGCGATGCGGAACACCGACACCGCGCGCTTGACCTCGGCGTCGGCCCACTTGAGCGGCTTGCCGTTCTCGGCGGTGATGACCTCGGCGATCTCCTCGGCGCGGGCGGCGAGCACGCGGGACACGTGCTCGAGCGCGCCCGCGCGGACGTGCGCCGGGCTGGCGCGGAACTCGCGAGCGACCGACACGGCGGCGGTGACCGCGCGTTCGACCTGCTCCGGCCCCGGGACGGCGACCGTGGCGACCTCGCTGCCGTCGTACGGGTGGTGCACGACGAGGGTGGTGGCGCCCGGCTCCGGGCGGCCGGCGATCCAGGCGGGGCGCGGCTCGGGGGTGATCATGTCCATGCGTACCAACGTAATCCGGGCGCTCGCTCGGGTGGGGGACCCCCACCCGGACGGGTCACGGCTTGATGAGCACCTTCAGCGCTTCCCGGTCCGCCATCGCGCGGTAGCCGTCCGGCACGCCCTCGACGTCGATCGTGCGGTCGAAGACGCGACCCGGCCGGTACTTGCCGTCGAGGACGTCCGGCAGCAGCTCGGGGATGTAGTGCCGGGCCGGCGCGACACCGCCGGTGATCGTGACGTTGCGGCGGAACACCCCCACGCCGGCGGGGGCGTCCTCGTACTGCGGCAGGCCGACCCGGCTGACCGCGCCGCCCGCGCGCACGGCCCCGACGCCCATCTCGAACGCGCCCAGCGTGCCGACGCACTCGAGGACGGCGTGCGTGCCGCGCCCGTTCGTCAGCTCGCGCACCTTTTCGACGCCCTCTTCGCCGCGCTCGGCGACGACGTCGGTCGCGCCGAACTCGCGGCCGAGGTCGGTGCGGGTCTGGTGGCGGCCCATCAGGATGATCCGGTCGGCGCCCAGCCGCTTCGCCGCGAGGACGGCGGAGAGCCCGACGGCGCCGTCGCCGATCACCGTGACGTTCTGCCCCTCGCTCACCCGCGCCTTCACGGCCGCGTGGTGGCCGGTGGAAAAGACGTCGGACAGCGTGAGGAGCGACGCGAGCAGGTCGTCGTCCTCGGTGTTCGGGACCTTGACCAGGGTGCCGTCCGCCTGCGGGACGCGCACGGCCTCGCCCTGGCCGCCGTCGACGTCCTTCGCGCCCCAGCCGCCGCCGTGCAGGCACGACGTCTGGAGCCCTTCGCGGCAGAACTCGCAGGTGTTGTCCGACCAGACGAAGGGGGCGATGGCGAGGTCGCCCTTCTTGAGCGTCGTGACGTCGGCGCCGGTTTCCTCGACGAGCCCGAGGAACTCGTGGCCGATCCGGCGCCCGCGCTCGCGCGGCGGCATGTCGGCGTACGGCCAGAGGTCGCTGCCGCAGATGCAGGACCGCACGACCCGCAGGACGACGTCGGTCGGCTCGATCAGCTCGGGGTCCGGGACGGTCTCGACCCGCACGTCCCCGGCACCGTAGATGACTGTCGCTCGCATGCTGGGGCCTTCCCGTGGGAGTTCGTGACAAACGTCGGGGGTGCGACGGCGGTGGCGCGCCTAGATTTTCGTCCATGACCACGCGCATCGCATCCCGCAACCCGTTCGTGGCGCTCGCCCCGGTGCGCCGCCGCCCGTACCTGACCGCGGCGGTCTTCGCGGTGACGCTGGCGTGCGGGATCGCGCAGCTGGCGGACCGCGGGCTGTACGACCACGTCGTCCGCGACGCGGCCCGGATCGACGCGGGTGAGTGGTACCGCCTGGTCACGGGCATGTTCTTCCAGGACGGCTGGGCGTTCGGGCTGACGTCGAACCTGGTCTGGCTGGCGGTGTTCGGCACGCTCGCCGAGCGCGTGTTCGGCCGCGCCCGCTGGCTCGTCCTGTACTTCGGCTGCGGCCTGTTCGGGCAGGTCGTGAGCTACCTGTGGCTCAACCCGGTCGGGGCGGGCAACTCGATGTGCGTGGTCGGCCTGATCGGCGGGCTCGCGGCGGTGGTGATGGTGGCGTCGCGCCGCTACGGCGTGGTGCTGCCGGTCCAGTTCCGCGTGCTGGCGTTCGCCGCGCCGGTGCTGGCCGTGGTCGACACGGTCGTCCACGACAACCACGGCCTCCCGCTGCTGCTGGGCCTGGCGCTGGGCTTCCTGCTCCTCCCACGGCCGGTCGTGAGTGGGAAACAGGGTTAGAACGCTGTTTCCCACTCACGAGGTCAGTCGGGGTAGCGGCCGCCGAGCCGGCACCAGTGCGCGACCAGGTGCGGCTGCGGCGGCACGTCGAGGAGTGCGGCGAGATCCGCCTCCGCCTGGCGGGCCGCTTCCTCCGTGCGCTCCCACTCCCCGTCGTCGTCGTCGACGCCGTCGCGCTGTTCCGCGGCGGCGATCCGGTCGCAGCGCAGCTCGTCGGCCTTGCCCAGGTCCTCGGTGTGCCGGGCGTCGAGGACGATCCCGCTGCCCGAGCGCGCGCCGTAGCGGACGGCGATCCGCAGGAGGTCGTTGCTGAACGCGCGGGTTTCGGTGGGCACCCACGACAGCCGCTCCCAGTCGGGCGGTGGCTGGTCGTCGGCGCGGGTGACCACGTACCCGGGCACGTCGCACCAAGTCAGAGCGCCTTGCGGGCGGAGTCGGTAGAGCATGCGCAGGTCCCCCTCGGAAGCCGTCCTCGACACCCGGTGAATCGGGCCGGTGGTGACTCCGCGTTACAGATCACCGATTCCGGTAGAGGTCGCGCAGCAGCAGGACTTCGGCGCAGTGGTGGATCATCTCGCGGTGGATGTGCAGCACCAGCGTCGCCATCGGGTACTCCGCGTACGGGCCCTCCGCCGGGCCGCACGGCCGCGCCAAGGCCTCTTCGTCGAGCGACTTCACCCCTTCGACCCAGCGGGCGTAGTACTCGTCGAGCAGCGACATCGCCTCGGCGGCCGTCCCCGGGTACGGGTAGTCGTCGTACGTCATCGGCGGGCCGCCGAAGTGCGACGCCGAGCGCATGCCGAGCACCCCGACCAGGACGTGGTTGAGGCGCCACGCGATCGTCGTGACCGGCGGCGGAGCAGGCTCGGGGAACGCGAAGTCGATGGTGAACGGGCCCGTGCCGGGCTCGTCGTCCGACTTGCGCGCCCGTACGGTCCAGCAGTCCGGCACGGGCTCCCAGAAGTACTCGTCGTCGGTCAGGCCCTCGAGCTTCGGGCGCGTGTGGACGTTCCAGTGGAAGTCGAGCTGGTCGGTCAGTTCCTTGGTCCAGTTCACAGCCATACCGGGGACCGTAGGCCCGATCGCGGACAGGGGCGGCCCTGAATCGGGAGTGACCGGGCCCACCTGGGACGATGGAGGGGAATCCCGCTTCTCGCCAGGAGGTCGCCAGGTGCCCAACCCCACCGGTCCGGTTCTCGTCGTGGACTTCGGGGCGCAGTACGCGCAGCTGATCGCCCGGCGCGTCCGCGAGGCGCAGATCTACTCCGAGGTCGTCCCGCACAGCGCGTCGACCGAAGAGATCCTCGCGAAGAACCCCGCGGCCATCATCCTTTCCGGCGGCCCGTCGAGCGTCTACGCCGAAGGCGCGCCGGGCATGGACCCGAAGCTCACCGAAGCCGGCGTCCCGATGTTCGGCATCTGCTACGGCCACCAGCTGCTCGCCAGCGCGCTCGGCGGCGTCGTCGAGCCGACCGGCGTGCGCGAGTTCGGCCGCACCGAGGTCCGCGTGACCGGCGACGGCGGCGTCCTGCACGCCGGCCTGCCCGCGCACCAGCCCGCGTGGATGAGCCACAACGACAGCGTCACCAAGGCCCCGGAGGGCTCGGTCGTCACGGCGTCCTCCGACGGCGCCGACGTCGCCGGCTTCGAGGACGTCGAGCGCCGCTTCGCCGGCGTCCAGTACCACCCGGAGGTCGCGCACTCGCCGCACGGCCAGGAGGTGCTGCGCCGGTTCCTGCACGACATCGCCGGCATCAAGCCGCAGTGGACGACGTCGTCGATCGTCGAGGAGCAGATCCAGCGGATCAGCGACCAGATCGGCGACGGCCGCGCGATCTGCGGCCTGTCCGGCGGTGTCGACTCCGCGGTCGCGGCCGCACTGGTCCAGCGCGCCATCGGCGACCGGCTGACCTGCGTGTTCGTCGACCACGGCCTGCTGCGGGCGGGGGAGCGCACCCAGGTCGAGCGTGACTTCGTCGCCGCCACCGGCGTCAACCTCGTCACCGTGGACGCGCGCGAGCGCTTCCTCGACGCGCTCGCCGGCGTCACCGACCCGGAGCAGAAGCGCAAGATCATCGGCCGCGAGTTCATCCGCGTCTTCGAGCAGGCCGAGCGCGACCTCAAGGCCCAGGGCGACTACAAGTTCCTGGTCCAGGGCACGCTCTACCCGGACGTCGTCGAGTCCGGCGGCGGCGAGGGCACGGCCAACATCAAGAGCCACCACAACGTCGGCGGCCTGCCGGACGACCTCGAGTTCGAGCTGGTCGAGCCGCTGCGGCTGCTGTTCAAGGACGAGGTCCGCCGCGTCGGCTCGGAGCTGGGCCTGCCCGAGACGATCGTGCAGCGCCAGCCGTTCCCCGGCCCCGGCCTGGGCATCCGCATCATCGGCGCGGTCGACCAGGAGCGCCTCGACACCCTGCGCGCGGCCGACCTGATCGCCCGCGAGGAGCTGACCGCGGCCGGGCTGGACCGCAGCATCTGGCAGTGCCCGGTGGTGCTGCTCGCGGACGTCCGCAGCGTCGGCGTCCAGGGCGACGGCCGGACGTACGGGCACCCGGTGGTGTTGCGGCCGGTGTCGTCCGAGGACGCGATGACCGCGGACTGGACCCGCCTGCCCTACGACGTCCTCGAGCGGATCTCCACCCGCATCACCAACGAGGTCGCGGAGGTCAACCGGGTGGTGCTGGACGTGACGTCCAAGCCGCCGGGCACCATCGAGTGGGAATGAGTCCGTTGTAGACAGGACTCGAGGCCCCGGCGTGGGATCCGGGGCCTCGAGAGTTCCTCTGTTTCAGCGGCGGCGTTTGCTGCCGAACGACGCGCCGAGGAGCAGCAGCCCCACGAGCACCGCGCCGCCGGCGATCACCCAGCGGAAGTCGAACCGGGGCAGCCAGCTCGCGCCGTCCGAGAGGACGTACGCGGAGATCAGCAGCGTCGCGATCCCGACGATCAGGGTGAAGACGTCCACCCCGCGCTTGGCGGGCTGGGCCTCCGTCGCGTTGTCGTAGGCGTAGGGGTTCTGGTCAGCCACGGCGCACCTCCACGTTGCCCACGCTGTTCTTGACGTGCAGGGTGATCTGCTGGCCGCCCGGCCCGTCGGTGCCGTAGTCGACGCCGGTCAGCGGGTCCTGGCTGATGCCGTCGGTCTCGCGGGTGAAGCACTCCGCGTTGCCGGCACCGGTGCGGCAGTCGTAGGTGACGTCCGCGGTGTCCGGCACGATGACGGTGGTGTCGCCCGCGCCGTTGATCACGTTGGTGGTGATCGGCGAGCCGGCGGGCAGCTGGGTCAGGTCGAGGTCGATGTCGCCGGCGGCGTGCTGGTAGAGCGGCTTCAGGTCGGTCACGGCGTGCGGGGTCTCCCGCAGGTCGCCCGCGCCGCCGCGGAAGTCGAAGTTCTCGAACGGCACGGTCGTCAGCACCATCCCGGCGATCGCCAGCGGCACGGCGAGCCCGATCAGGCCGCGCCCGCCCCGGGCGAAGGCGCCGGTGACCAGGCCGATCCCGACCACACCGAGCACCAATCCGATGATGTGCTGCGCGGAGAACCAGGTCGCGCCGTTGAGGTTGGCGAGCACGCCACCGCCGGCGGTCAGCACGGCGAGCGCGAAGGTCGCCGAACCGACCTTGGAGTTGCGGCGCCGCTCGGGACGGCGGTCGCGGTGGTGCATCGGCGGCGCGGGCGGGGGCGGCGGCTGCGTCGACGGCGGGTCGGGCAGGTCCCAACCGGCCGGGTCGGCGGCGAGCGGGTCCCAGCCCGGCTTCGCCTCCGCGCCGGCGGTCGCGGTGTCGGTCATGGTGAAGGCTCCGTTCCCGGTGAAGGCTCGAGTCCGCGGGACGACCGGTGCGGGCCGGTTCTCCTGGCCGCGGTTGCGGTGCAGCAGGTAGAGCGCGATGGCGATGAGCGCGAAGCTGATGAGGGCCCCGCCGTCGAACCACGAGCCGCTGAAGGCGCCCCCGACGCTGATCACGGTGAGCACGCAGAGCACGACGGCGAAGGCGGGCGACACCGACGACCGGCCGCGGCCGATCAGGCCTTCGAAGCCGGAGACCTCGTCGCTCTCGCCGGGCAGGAACAGCCACCCCAGCAGGTAGAAGGGGACCCCGAAGCCACCGAAGATCGTGGCGACCACCAGCGCGACCCGCACGACGACGGGATCGATCCCGTACCGGTACCCGATGGCCGCGGCAACACCGGCGACCTTCCGCCCGGCGTGCGGCCGCCGAGGCCGGCTGACCCAGAAGTCCTTCACGGTCTCCTCGAAGCCGTTCAGAGGACTCGGCTTCGGTGCCCGTGTCTCACTCGCACCACTCATACCGAAGAGCATGCGCGATCCGGGATCGGCGGACATCCGGGATGGTCCCTGAGGTTTCCCGGAGAGGGTTCCGGGGGCGGGTGCAACAAGCGGCTTCCGGCCGCGACCTTGGTTCCGGATCCGGAGGAGGGACTTGCGGTGGCCCGAGGGAATCAGCCGGCCGGGTGCGCCCCGCTCGCGGTGGGAATCGCCGTGGTGGGCGCAGGAGCGCTCGCGGTCATGCAGCTGGTGGCGGCGCACCCGGTCACGTCGCTCGTCGGCGGCGCTGCCGTGCTCGGCGTGACGAGCTACCTGCTTGTCCTGTGGCGGCAGCGGCGGGCGCGCGAAGCTCGGCGCGGACGTGGTCGCCTACGCGCCGGACGGGCGCAAGATCGTGCTCCAGGCGAAGCGTTTCAGCGGAACCCACAAGGTCGGCGGCCCGGACCTGCAGCGGTTCGGCGGCACTTGCTACACCGTGCACGGCGCCCGCGTCGCAGCGGTGGTCACCACCTCGACGTTCACGAAGCAAGCCCAGCAGTACGCCGCCCACCACGGGATTCGCCTGTTCGACGTCCACGGTCTCGCTGCCTGGGCGAGCCGGACGGGACCGGCACCCTGGCACTGATCGGGCGTTCGGGGATTTTCCCCGATGCACCCCCGCACGACCACGTGTGACCATGGAGGACGTGCAAGAAGCCCTCGACCACGTCACGACCGACCAGGTGACCGTCCCGGACAAGCCCAAGATGTTCCGGCGCCGGTCCGGGCGGGCGATCGCCGGGGTCGCCGGGGGGCTCGCCGATCACCTCGGGGTCCCCGTCGTCTGGGTGCGGACCGCCTTCGCGCTGCTCGCCGCCCTCAACGGGGCCGGCCTGCTCGCCTACGGGCTCCTCTGGGTCTTCATCCAGCAGCAGACCGAAGAAACCGCGAAGGCGCCGACGTCGAAAGAGCGCCAGCAGGCGTTCGGCCTGATCGCGCTGGGGGTCGGCCTCGCCGTCGCCAGCGGGACGCTCACCGGGTTCATCAGCGGCTGGGTCGCCGTGCCGCTCGCCGTCGCCATGATCGGTCTCGCCGTCGTCTGGCGGGAGGCCGACGAGTCGCAGCGCCGCCGCTGGCGCGTCGGGGCCAAGGACGGCTTCGCGGGCGCGTTCCTCGGCGGGGGCGGCTGGTCGGCCGCGATCCGGATCGTCGCCGGCGTCGCGCTGGTGATCACCGGCATCACCGTCGTCGTGCTGCGCAGCGGCACCCTCGACCAGGTCCAGTTCGCCCTCATCGCCGTCCTCGCGACGCTGATCGGGGTCGCCGTCCTGACCATCCCGTTCTGGCTGCGGCTGGTCCGCGACCTGTCCGACGAGCGCAAGGCCCGCATCCGCACCGACGAACGCGCCGAGATCGCCGCCCACCTGCACGACTCCGTCCTGCAGACGCTGGCGCTGATCCAGAAGCAGAGCGAGCAGCCCCGCGAGGTCGCCCGGCTGGCGCGCAGCCAGGAGCGCGAGCTGCGCGGCTGGCTCTACGGCCCGAACGGCTACGGCAAGCCCGTCGAGACCGCCGAAGAAGCGACCGGCCAGCTGTCCGAAGCCCTCGCGACGGCGTGCGGCGAGGTCGAGGACACCTTCGCGATCTCCGTCGGCCAGGTGGTCGTCGGCGACGCCGAGCTCGACGACTCCCTCGTGGCGCTGGTCCAGGCCGCGCGCGAGGCGATCGTCAACGCGGCCAAGCACGCGGGCGTCGAGGAGGTCAGCGTCTTCGCCGAGGTCGAGCCGACGGCGGTGACGGTGTTCGTCCGCGACCGCGGCAAGGGCTTCGACCCCGACCTCGTCCCGGACGACCGCCACGGCCTCGCCGACTCGATCCGCGGCCGGATGACCCGCCACGGCGGCACGTGCAAGGTCCGCACCGCGCCGGGCGAGGGCACCGAAGTGCAGCTCGCCATGCCGGTGAAAGCGGGCAAGGGTGCAGCGTGAGGCGGCTATGCTCGACGACGTGACTGACACCCAGCGCGAACCGGTGAAGGTGTTCCTCGTCGACGACCACGCGCTGTTCCGCGCGGGGGTCCGCACCGAGCTCGACTCGATCACCGACGAGGTCCGCGTGGTCGGCGAGGCCGGCTCGGTGGCGGAGGCGGTGGCTGGCATCGCCCGCACGAAGCCCCAGGTGGTCCTGCTCGACGTCCACATGCCCGACGGCGGCGGCGCGGAGGTCCTGCGCCGCGTGCGTCCCGAGCTGCCGGACGTGGTGTTCCTGGCGCTGTCGGTGTCCGACGCGGCGGAGGACGTCATCGCGGTCATCCGCGCGGGTGCCCGCGGCTACGTGACGAAGACGATCTCGTCGAAGGAGCTGGTCCGCGCGGTGGTCCGCGTGTCCGACGGCGACGCGGTGTTCTCGCCGCGGCTGGCCGGGTTCGTGCTGGACGCGTTCGCCGACCGCCCCGGTTCGGCGCCGATCAACGACCCGGAGCTGGACCTGCTGACGCCCCGGGAGCGGGACGTCCTGCGGTTGCTCGCGCGCGGGTACGCGTACAAGGAGATCGCGTCCGAGCTGTTCATCTCGGTGAAGACGGTCGAGACGCACGTGTCGAGCGTCCTGCGGAAGACCCAGCTGTCGAACCGCTACGAGCTCTCCCGCTGGGCTTCCGACCGCCGCTTGGTGTGAGCGCTCAGTCCGCCAGAGGAGCGAGAGGCCGGGGCGCGCGCCCGGTGGTGTCGTCACCAAGCCCATCCGCCTGGTCACCGGGCACTTCCGCGACCCCTCGCTCCGGCTTCTGGAGGCGGGTCAGCGCGACCCCGCCGAGGACGACCACCATGCCCGCGATCACCCGCGCGTCGAGCTGCTCGCCCAGGAACACCGCGCCCAGCAGCACCGACACCACCGGCAGCAGGTAGCCGACGACCGACGCCGCCACCGCGCCTTCCGAAGCCAGCAGCTGGTAGTTCAGCGCGAACGCGATCCCCGTCGACCCGAGTCCCAGCACGAGCACCGCGAGCAGCGGCCCGGGGGAGACGTGCACCGGCGTCAGCCCGCCCACCGGCAGCGCCAGCACGAGCATCCCGCTGGCCAGCAGCATCTGCCCGGCCGCGATCGCGTACGGCGAAGACTCCGAAGAAGACAGGTACTTGCCCTCGTAGACGAACGCGAAGCCGTAGCTCGCCGCCGCCGCGAGGCACGCCAGGGCGCCCCAGCTCAGCAGCCCGGACGCCTGCCACGGCGCGAAGATCAGCAGGATTCCGCCGAGGCCGACGAGCAGCCCGGCCAGCCGCGTCCCCGTCATCCGCGACGACGTCCCCATCAGCGGCGCCGCCAGCAGCACCCACAGCGGCGTCGTCGAGTTCAGCACCCCGGTGATGCCCGAGTCGACGGTCGTCTCGCCGATCGCGAACAGCAGGAAGGGCAGCGCGTTGTGGAAGAACGCCGCGACGGCCAGGTGCCCCCACGTCCGCCGGTCGCGCGGCAGCCGCGCGCGGACCAGCCGGCACAGCACCAGCAGCATCGCCGCGCCGAGCACGAGCCGCGCCAGCACCAGCTGCACCGGCGAGAACATCCCCAGCCCCAGCTTGATCCAGAAGAAGCTCGAACCCCACATCAACGCCAGCGCGCCGATCCTCAGCAGGGTCTTCGTCTCGCCCACCCCAGTCCTCCTTCGCCGATCAAGCGCCAGCTTCGCCCCGCCGAGACGTAAGGACAAGCGAAAATAACTGCAGGAACGCTTAAGCTCAGCTGTACGATCGGGGCATGCTCGACGTCCGCCGCATGCAGGTCCTCCGCGCCGTCATCACCAGCGGGTCGATCACCGCCGCGGCCCGCAACCTCGGCTACACGCCGTCCGCGATCAGCCAGCAGCTGTCGGCCCTCGAACGCGAAGCCGGCACCGAGCTGCTCGAACGCGTCGGCCGCGGCGTCCGGGCGACGCCGGCGGGCGCACTGCTGTCCGAGCACGCCGAGAAGCTGAGCACCGAGCTGGCGAAGGCCGAAGCGGCGTTGACCGAGCTCAAGGAGGGCCGCACCGGCCGCGTCGCCATCCGCTACTTCGCGACGGCCGGCGCGTCACTCGTGCCGCCCGCCATCGCCGCGGTCCGCCGCGAGCACCCCGGCGTCCGCCTCGACCTCAAGCTGGTCGAACCGGACGACCCGATGGCCGACGTCGAAGCGGGTGACGCCGACGTCGCGATCACCGTCTTCCCGCGCACGAAGCCGCCCGGCAAGGGCGTCGAGCTGGTGCACCTGCTCGACGACCCGTACCGCGCGGTGCTGCCGAAGACCCACCCGCTGGCCCGCAAGCGCGTGCTCGACCTGACGGAGTTCGCCGAGGAGCCGTGGGTCGGCGTCGACGGCCTGCCCGGCATCTGCCGCGACATCCTCGACAGCGCCTGCGCGTCCGCCGGGTTCGCGCCGAACGTCGTGGTCGAGTCCGAGGACTACCAGACGGCGCAGGGGTTCGTCGCCGCCGGCATCGGCGTCGGGCTCATCCCGGAGCTGGGGCTCGGCGCCCAGCACCCCGGCGTCGTCGTCCGCCGGATCCGCAACCCGGAGCCGGTCCGCGCGATCCACGCCGCGGTCGCGTCCCGGATGTGGGGCCACCCGGCCGTCCGCACGCTGCTGGAAGCCATGCGCGCGGCGACCGCCAAGGTGGCTTAGACGAAGAACAGCTCCGAGACGAGGATGCCCAC
Source organism: Amycolatopsis sp. NPDC098790 (assembly GCF_044759945.1). Classification (NCBI taxonomy): domain Bacteria; kingdom Bacillati; phylum Actinomycetota; class Actinomycetes; order Pseudonocardiales; family Pseudonocardiaceae; genus Amycolatopsis; species Amycolatopsis sp. NPDC098790. The sequence goes on along the minus strand of NZ_JBIWAI010000001.1, from coordinate 343,531 downwards.
CAAGACCGCCGCGAGGATCGCGGCCACGGTGATCAGCGTCTTCTTCGACACCGGAAGGTTCCACGTCCCGGCCTGCGGCTGGGGCCGCGGTCCCGGCCCCGGCACGTACTGCGTCGGCGGCGGGACCGGCTGCATCCGCTGGGTCTCCTCCGCCGAGGAGTAGCCGGGCGCGGCGACCGGGATCTGCTGCTGGAACTGCGGTCCCGACGGCGGCATCGGCGGCGCGGCGGGCGCCAGCCCCGGGTTGAACGGCGGGGGCGGAGGCGGCGGGATCCCGGGGTTGGTCGGCGGGATGAACGCCGTCTCGCGGCCCTCGGTGATCGCGCTCAGCGCCCGGACGGTGTCGGCCATCGTCGGCCGCGTCGTCGGGTCGCCGCGGAGCATCTTGCGCAGCGCCGCGGTCAGCACGCCCGCGTTCTGCGCCGGCCGCTCGGACGACTGCCCGTCCTCCCCGAACGGCGGCACGCCCTCCACGGACGTGTACAGCGTCGCGCCGAGTGAGAAGACGTCGGCGGCCGGCGTCGGCGGCAGCCCGCGCACGACCTCGGGTGCCACGTACGCCGCGTGCGGCCCGCCGCCGCTGATGCCGATGTCGGTGAGCTTGACGCCGCCGTCGTCGGCCAGCAGCACCGTGCCCGGCTCGAGCGTGCGGTGCACGAACCCGGCCGCGTGGATCGCGGCGAGCGCGTTGCCGAGCTGGATGCCCAGGTGCGCGGCCTGGTCGGGGGTGAGCCTGCCGTGCTCGGCGAGGAACGTCGCCATGCTGCGCGACGGGATGTACTCCATCACCAGCCAGACGTCCTGGCCGTCGGGCAGCACGTCGAACACCTTGATCGCGCTGGGGTGCTCGATCCGGGCGGCGTCCTTGCCCTCCTGCATGGCGGCGGCGCGCGCCTGCTCGGCGCGTTCGCCGGCGCCGACGGGGAGGTACATCCGCTTCATCGCGACGGTGCGGAACAGCCGCGTGTCGAACGCCAGCCACACGATGCCCGCGCGGCCACGGCCGATCGGCTGGTCCAGCCGGAACCGGCCGCCGACGATGGTGCCTTCGGAACTCAACACAAACCTCGGGTCATGGGCTAGGGGGCGTCGACGTCCCGGTGCTTCCGGTGTCTGTCGGCTGCGTCTCGGTCGTCGGCTGCGAAGTCGTCGTCTTCGGAGTCGTCCGCGGAGTCGTGGTCTTCTCCGGCTGCGTCTCCCGCGGCGTGGTCGTGCGCTTCGACGAGGACGTCTCCGACGCCGGCGGCGGCACGTCCGCCGTGCTGATCGGTTCCTCGGTCGTCGACGGCAGCGACTCCGACGTCGCGACCGGCGCGGGCTTGCTGCTCGACACCGGCGCGGCGGGCGCCTCCGGGTTGTTCGGGCTCAGCAGCCAGACGGCGAGCGCGACCAGGCCCACGACCACGACCCCGCCGATGATCGCCGGCCGCTTCCAGGCACCGGGCTTCTCGTCCTCGTCGTCGACCGGGCTGGCCTGCGCACGCCGCGGCGGGGGCGGCGGGGCCGGCTCGTCCTCGTAGTCGTCGTACGGGTCGTCCGCGTACGGGCCCTGCTCGTGCGGCGGCACCGGCACCGCGCGGGTCGCGGCCAGGCCGGGCGGGACACCGCCGGCGTACTGCTGGTGCTCGTCGGGGTAGCGGTCGTACCCGTCGTAGTCGTCCTCGGGGTAGCCGGTGCCCTCGGGGTAGTCGTCCTCGTCGTAGTACGGGACGGCCTGCGTGGGGGCCTGTCCGCCGTCGAGGAGGCTGCCGGAGTGCCCCGCTGGGATCTCGTCGAACATCTGCGTGGCGTTCGGGTCGGCGACGGCGGCCGCGCCGAGCACGCCCGCGGCCGGCGCCATCATGGTCTCGTCCGCCGGGCCGCCGAGCGGCGTCTCGCCGCGGGCGACGGCCGCCAGCAGCTCCTCGCACTCCTCGGCGGTCGGCCGGTGCTGGACGTCCGGGTGCAGCAGCACGGCCAGCACGCTCGCCAGCGGCCCGGACTGGCGCGGCGGGATGATCTGCCCGGCCGCGACCGCGTGCAGCAGGCTCAGCGTGTTCTCCGACAGCCCGAACGGCGGCTGGCCCTCGCAGGCCGCGTACAGCGTCGAACCGAGCGAGAAGACGTCGGACTCCGGGCCCGGGTCGCCGCCGATGGCGACTTCCGGGGCCAGGTAGGCGGGGGTGCCGGCGATCATGCCGGTCTTGGTGACCGTGACGTCGTCCTTGGCGCGCGAGATGCCGAAGTCGGTGATCTTCACGGTGCCGTTGGGGGCGAGCAGGATGTTGCCCGGCTTGATGTCGCGGTGCACGATGCCGACCGCGTGCGCCTCGCGCAGCGCCGCGGCGACCTGGGCGCCGATGCGCGCCACCTCGGTCGGCGGCAGCGTGCGGCGTTCCTGCAGCACGGCGGCCAGGCTGGTGGAGTTGAGGTACTCCATGATCAGGCACGGCTGCCCGCTGTCGTCGGTGACGACGTCGAACACGGAGATCGCGTTCGGGTGGTGCAGGCGGGCGGCGATCCGGCCCTCGCGCATGGTCCGCTGGCGCGCGTCCTCGGCGTCGTGCTCGTCCAGGTGCGGCTGGAGGAGCAGCTGCTTGATGGCGACCGTGCGGCCCAGGACTTCGTCGTGCGCCTGCCAGACGGCCCCCATCGCGCCCGTGCCGATCCGGCCGACGATGCGGTACCGACCGGCGACCAGACGACCCTCGTCGCTCACGCGACCTCCCTTTGGGCTCCGACTTCACCAGGGCGTGAGGATCGGTGCCTGGTGACGCGGCCACGCGCACGCCGCTTCGCTGGAGCGTATGCACATGTCGTGGGCTGTGTGCCGGCTTCACTGAGACCGGCCCGTGACAAGGCTAGGCGCTCACTCTGCGCACACGAATCCGGTACGGGCACTTGAACCACGGGTGAAGGGGTGATCGCCGAGGGCTACATGTACTGGGCCGAGACGAGCTCGGCTTCGGTGATCAGCCCGCCGCTGTCGGCCACCCGGAACAGCTGGGTCACGCGGACCAGGGCGCCGTCCGGCCGGTGCAGGGTCGCGACCGCGAGGATCGAGCCGTCCGGCTTGATCTGCGTGTCGGCCTCCTGGACGTCGATGGCGTCCATCGAGCTCCAGGTGCGGACCAGCTCGCCGGCCGCGCCGTCGGCCAGCGTCGGGCTCAGCAGCGCCAGCGCGCCCGTCGAGTCCTTCGCGATGGCGGCGTAGAAGTCCTTGACGGCCTGGATCTTCCGGGCGGCGCTGCGCGCGTCGGCGGCCTTGTCCGGCACGGCGTCGGCGGGCGCGGCCACGGCCTCGGTGCGCGGGCTCCCGCCGGTCGACTCCGACGCCGAGGGCCCGCCACCGGAGTGCGTGCCCGGCGCGGGCGTGCTGGGCTGCTCGGGTGCGCCGCCGCCGGCCTGGTGCTGCGGGACGGCGAGGCCGCCGAGCTCCGCGGCGCCGCTGAAGCCGGCGGGCGTGGACTGGCCGCCTTCGGACACCGCGCGGTGCGCGCTGGTCAGCATCGGCGCGGCGACCACCGCGCCGGCGACGAGCGCACCGGCGGCGACGAGCCCGGCCAGCTTGGCGCGGCGGACGAACCGGCTCTCGGGATCGCCGTCGTCCTCGGCCCGTTCCGGCTCGCGGACGGGTTCCGGGCGCGGCGGCAGGAACTTCTGCGGATCGCGGAAGACCTGCTCGAGATAGTCGCGGTCGGCGTCGCCGACGCCGTCGAGTATCTCGGCCGGGATCACGTCCTCGACGCGGACGGCGTTGGGTACCTCACGCCGTGTGCGCTGCCGATCAAGCACGAATGTCCTCGCTCTGGGTTCCGGGGACGGTCACTCGGCCGTTCGCCGGGTTTCCGTTGGTCCGGGTGGCCGACTCGTGGCCGGTTCCGGATCCGCTGTCGTCAGGTAACCCTGTGCGGACGGGCACCACCAGGCTCTGTCGCCGGAATGCCGTCGCGATACGACGAGCGGCAGCATATGTCACCCACCCGGACCAGGGGTAACCGTTCGGCGCACCGCACGTGCATCGGAACGGGCGAACCGCACGTGCAGGGTTGGTTACTGGCCGTCAGCCGCGATCTTGTCGCCGTCCCCGAACGTCAGCGTGCGCTCCTCGATCGTCTTGGAACCGTCGGTGTGGGTGATCTCGACGGTGTTCACCGTGACGCCGCGCTGCTGGTCGATGCTGATTTTGCGGACCTCGAAGTAGGCGATGCCGGCGTAGCGGTCGGCGAGGGCCCGCGGGCCCTGGTCGTGCAGCTCGCCGGTGGTCACCGCGGACGCCGCGGCGGGGTCGGTGGTGACGGTGTTGAAGAACTTCTCCGAGTTGTCGCCCATGGTCTGGGCGTCCGGCGGGAAGGAGTACCACCACGGCGGCTTGACCGGGGTTTCCCGCTGGGCGGGCGTGACGGGCGGCTTCTGCGGCCGCGCGCTCGGGGTGTCGGCGCCGGTCGTTCCCGGGGCGGCGCTGCTGTCGTCGGCGGCGGGCGGCGGGACGGAACCGTCGACGGGACCGGTACCACCGCCGCTGGTCCGCCCGGCCGGCTGGTCCGGCCGGGACGAGGTGTCGGGGCCGGGAGCGGACCCGCCTTGCCGGGAAGTCGGCCTCGCATCGTCGGTGGGGTCGATGACGCTGGGAGCGCCCTGGTAGCCGGGCCACGCGCCCTGCACGGCCTGGTCCATCGGCGGCTTCCCGACGAGGTAGGAACCGGCGAAGAGCAGCCCGACGACCACGGCACCGGACGCGCCGGTGGCGAACCAGGCCGCCTTCTTCCAGGTCTTGGGCGGGGTGACGGAGGCGGGCACGGACCCGATGGTGAAGCCACCGAGCCCGTCGATGGGGGGCGCGGCGTAGATGAGGACGTCGTCGTCTTCGGGGTCCGTGCGGCGCGGCTGGGGGGAGGCCAGCGAGACGCGGGTGCGCCGGGCGGCCTGGTCGGCGCGGGATTCGGTGGTGACCGGCCCGGCTTCGTCGTCGAGGGGGAGGTCGCCGTGCGCAGCGGGGAAGAGCGGGGGCGCGGGGCGCCGGTCGCGCGGTTGCGGCAGCGTGCCGGACACGGGCTGCTCGAAGGGCGGTGCTCCGGACCCCGGCTGGGGGAGGGGCAGGGACCCGGACACGTGCTGGGGCAGGTCCCCCGGCGGTGCGAAAGGCGAGGCCCCGGACGCCTGCTGGGGCATGGCCCCCGGCTGCGCATAGGGGAACGATGCGGGAATCGGCCGGCCGAGAGCGCCCGGCTGCTCGTCGAGGAAGGACTCCGCCGCCTGCCGGGGGACGGTCCCCGGTTGCGCGTAGGGGAACGACATCGGCCCGGACCTCGGGTAAGCCCCACCCGACCTCGGCGGTGCCAACGGAAGCGACCCGGACACGGGCGGGTCGACCGGCGCGTGGCCGGCCGCGTGCCGCCGGCCCGCGCGGTTCGGGGGCAGCGGCGGCGTCCAGCTCTCGGTGCCGCCGAGCCGGTGCCGCCCGGGATGCGCGGGCGCGCTGCCGCGTCCGTGGAACTCCGTGCCGTGGGTCATGTCGGTTCGACCACCCGGCCGTACGGTCCTGATGCCGTTCGGGCGCAACGGAACCCGATCGGAGCATCCTCACGGGCGGCTTCGCGTTCCGAATCCTGCGCAAATGCACGCGCATGCGAAGCGGGGCGCGCGGGGCTGATGCCCCCGCGCGTCCTCCGGGCTCCGCCCGACCCGAACGCAAGGGTCCTCACGGCGTCAACCCTAGGAGCATCCGGCGTAGAAAGTCCCGCCCAAACCTGCAAGTTGCACAGGTTTCACTCTGTCGGGCGCGACCGATCGGGGGAGGGTGACGCTGCGCAGTTTCACCCAGCGCCATCAGCCCAGTTCAGGGAGGTCAGCCTCCCGTGCGGTAACGGTCGCGTGTGGACTGCAGCGCCTTCGTCGCCACCACGCCGCTACCGGCCGCGACGAGGATCGCCACGATGTCGAGCGTCGGTCCCCCGGCCGTGAGCAACCAGGCGAACAGCGACGCGGCGGTGGTACCGCCGGCAACAGCCCAGCGGCTGCGCACGTACTGCGAAACCGGCGCACCGCCGGCCCGCTTACCCGCCGCGTTGTTCAGCAGCGCCAGATACCCCACATGGCCCAGCGCGGCCAGCACGCTCGCGAGCGCGACGATGACGGCGATGAGGTTCACGAGCCAGTCCATGGCTCCAGTCTGCCCGTAGCCGGGCCGCCGGTGCCTCCGGGAAGACCCGGAATTCGGGCAACCGTTACCGGCCGAGCTTGCCGCGGCCCAGCTCCAGCAGCGCCATGGCCAGCTGACGGCCTTCCGGGCCCAGCTCGCGGTAGCGCGCGAGCACGTCCATCTCGCGGTTGTAGACGATCCGCGTCCCGCCGGCGGCCATCCGCGCGGCCCCGATCGTCTTGGACACCTCGACCCGGCGCTTCACCAGCCGCAGGATCTCCTTGTCCAGCCAGTCGATCTCCTCGCGGAGCGACGCGATGTCGTCCCCGGCGGGCGTGTGCTCGGCGGGCTGGCCGTCGGCGTTCGTCGCTTGTGCGTTCATCGGGACCTCTCCCTCGGTGCCCGGACCCGGCCCCTGGGACGGCGACAGCCCCGGGTCCGTGGACTCCGGGGCTGGCGTGATGGCGGTTCGGGCACTACGCGATCACGGGAGCCGGAGTCCGGGTCCCGTAAAAAAATCGCTCTGCGTGGTGCCGCATGGCTTCAGTATGGCACAGCGTTCCCGGGGCGCTCCCGGAACGAGCGCACCCGGGCATGAACGAAGAGACTGACCGCCAGCCAGAACATCGGGAAGGCGGGCCAGAAGAACCCGGCGCCCAGCACCGCCCACCGGACGACCACCAGCACGGCGACCGCCACCACGACGGCGAGGTGCAGCCGAAGCGCGGGATGCCGCCGCAGCGCGTCGCGGGTGAGCGGGAAACCGGGCCGCGGAGCCGCGGGCCGCGGCAGGTCGGCGGTGAGGGCGGCGAGTTCGTCGGTGAACTTGGCGGCGTAGACGCGGGTGAGGCGCTCTTCGACCTCTTCGAGGGTGAGCCGGCCTTCGGAGCCGGCGGTCTGGACGGAGGTGGCGACGCGCTCACGATCGGCGTCGGCGGCCCGGATCCGGGCGGTGCGGTTGTCTTCCATGCCAACCGATGCTCCGCGCGGCCGGGCCGCGGCGCGTCGGACGCCAGGCGACACATGCGGCTACGCCCGGCGCGGTAGCGGGCCCGGCTGAAACGACGTGAATGACTCATTCATGTCGCCGGACGACATGAATGAGTCATTCAGGACGTCCGAAGACCTGAATGACTCATTCAAGACGTCTGCCCGGCGCCGGCGTGTCCGCGACCGGACCCGCCGCGTCGGCCCGCCCAAGCCGACCCCGTCCCGCCCGCCCGCCGGCGGGGGCCCGCCCGCCACCGATCCGCCCCGACCGCTCACCACCGCCCGCCCGCGTGAGCCGGCTTCGCCCCAACCGAAAACCGCCGCCCGCTCACCGCCGCCCGCCCGCAACCGGACCCGCCGCGTCGGCACGCTCTGCCGCCCTCCTGCCCGCCCGGGGTAGCGTGGACAGACGATGGACACCCTCTTCGATCTCCCCGCCGAGACCCCCGCGCGCAAGCCCGCTTCCGGCGGGCAGGCCGATCTGCTCGACGACCTGAACCCCGCCCAGCGCGAAGCCGTCACCCACGCCGGTGGCCCGCTGCTGGTGGTGGCGGGCGCGGGATCGGGCAAGACCCGGGTGCTGACCCGCCGCATCGCCTACCTGCTCGGGCAGCGCCGCGTGCACCCCGGCGAAATCATGGCGATCACGTTCACCAACAAGGCCGCCGCGGAAATGCGCGAGCGCGTCGCGGCGCTCGTCGGGCGCCGCGCGAACGCCATGTGGGTCTCGACGTTCCACTCGATGTGCGTGCGGATCCTGCGCCGTGAAGCCAAGACGCTCGGCATGTCGTCGAACTTCTCCATCTACGACTCCGACGACACCAAGCGGCTCATCACGCTCGTCGCGCGCGACCTCGACATCGACCCGAAGCGCTACGCGGCCCGCACGCTCGCCGTGCACATCTCGAACCTGAAGAACGAGCTGACCGACCCGGAGACCGCGGCGGCGAACGCGGCCAACGACCTCGAGCGGCGCGTCGCCGAGGTGTACGTCGAGTACCAGCGGCGCCTCAACCTGGCCAACGCCTTCGACTTCGACGACCTCATCATGCGCACGGTCTCGCTGCTGCAGGCGTTCCCGGACGTCGCCGAGTACTACCGGCGGCGCTTCCGCCACGTGCTGGTCGACGAGTACCAGGACACGAACCACGCGCAGTACACCCTGGTGCGCGAGCTGGCCGGGACCGCGCCGAACGAGGCGGGCGTCGAGCCGGCCGAACTGTGCGTCGTCGGTGACGCGGACCAGTCGATCTACGCCTTCCGCGGCGCGACGATCCGCAACATCGAGGAGTTCGAGCGGGACTTCCCCAACGCGCACACCATCCTGCTGGAGCAGAACTACCGCTCCACGCAGACGATCCTGTCCGCGGCCAACGCCGTCATCGAGCGCAACCCCAACCGCCGCGCCAAGCGGCTGTGGACGGATTCGGGCGACGGCGAGAAGATCGTCGGCTACGTCGCGGACAACGACCACGACGAAGCCGCGTTCGTCGCGGGCGAAATCGATTCGCTGGCAGAGAAGGGCGAAGCCGACTACTCCGACGTCGCCGTCTTCTACCGCACCAACAACCAGTCCCGGGTCTTCGAAGAGATCTTCATCCGGCTCGGCCTGCCGTACAAGGTCGTCGGCGGCGTGCGGTTCTACGAGCGGCGCGAAGTCCGCGACATGATCGCGTACCTGCGCGTGCTGGCGAACCCGGAGGACACGGTCAGCCTGCGGCGCGTGCTGAACGTGCCCAAGCGCGGCATCGGCGACCGCGCCGAAGCCGTCGTGGCGACGCACGCCGAGCGCGAGCGGATTTCGTTCGCCACGGCGCTTCGGGACGCCACCGAAGACAAGGTGCCGCTGCTGAACCCGCGCTCGGTCAAGGCGATCAAGGGGTTCGTCGCGATGCTCGACGAGCTGGGCACGCTGGTTTCCGAAGGCGCCGAGGTGCACGACGTCCTCGAAGCCGTGCTGGACAAGACCGGCTACCGCATCGAGCTCGAGGAGTCCGACGACCCGCAGGACCACACGCGCGTCGAGAACCTGGACGAGCTCGTCACGGTCGCGCGCGAGTTCACCGAGATCACCGCCGAGGTCGTCGCGGACGAGAACGCCGAGCTGGTCGTGGAACCCGGTGTCCCGGCGCCGGGTTCGCTGCCCGCGTTCCTCGAGCGCGTGTCGCTGGTGGCGGACGCCGACTCGGTGCCTTCGCCCGACGGCGGCGAGGAAGGCGACGGCGGCGCGGGCGTGGTCACGCTGATGACCGTCCACACCGCGAAGGGCCTGGAGTACCCGGTGGTCTTCTGCACCGGTTGGGAGGACGGCGTTTTCCCGCACATGCGCGCGCTGGGCGACCCGACCGAGCTGGCCGAGGAACGGCGGCTGGCGTACGTCGCGATCACGCGGGCGCGGCAGCGGCTGTACGTCTCGCGCGCGATCACGCGCTCGGCGTGGGGCCAGCCTTCGATGAACCCGGCTTCGCGGTTCCTGGACGAGCTGCCGGGCGACCTCGTCGACTGGCGGCGGCTGGAGCCCTCCAGCGCCGGGTTCGGGTTCGGTTCCGGGTCGCGCGGCGGCGGGACGCCGCGGGCGGCGACCACGTGGGGCGGCCGTCGGAACACGTCGTCGCCTTCGTCCTCCGGCACGCCGTCGTTCGGCAAGGGCTGGAAGGACACGGTGGCGCTGAAGCTGGACGTCGGCGACCGCGTCAGCCACGACAAGTACGGCCTGGGCACGGTGATCTCGTGCGACGGCGTCGGCCCGCGCGCCACGGCGACGATCGACTTCGGCGCGGCCGGCAAGGTCCGCCTGATGCTGATCGGCAGCGTGCCGATGGTGAAGCTCTAACACCCGTCCGAGTGAACCCGGCGCCGATCCCGCGGATCGGCGCCGGAATCGTCGTACCCCGCCGGTAGAACTGACCCCGTCATCGAACACGAGTTCGACGGAGGGGGAGACCGGTGTGGACCCGGTGCTGTTTCACCTGTTGGCCGAAGGGGTACAAAAATACCTGCGAGGAGTCCTGGGGTCGAGGGTTCCGGATCGGGGTCCGGGCCTTTCGGGGGCTTCAGGAAATCCTTCGCGTGCGGGAGCGGAGGCGTGCCGGCTGGCCGCCGCCTGGCGAGCGCTGCTCAGGCAGCACGAGCTGGGAGCGGACGGCCGATGTGTCACCTGCGGCCGGGGACGCCGCTGGACGACGCGTCGAGCCGCGCGTGTCCGCTCCGCGGGGGGCGCCGGGGAGGGCGTCGTCTTCGGCTGGCTGCCGGTGCGGCGGCGGCGCGCGGAACTGTGCACGGTGTGGCAGGTCGCGGTCGCGTACTTCATCCGGCGGTTGCCGGGTGGGCAGCGGTAGCCGTTTCCGGGTGCTCAGAACGTTTCTGAGGGGCCTGAGCGTGTTCTCGGGTGCCCTGAGGGCACCGGAGCGGTGTGGCGCGGCTCTGCGCGTGCTCGGCTCTCGTTTCGCGGTGGCCTGGACCACTGGTCGCCGGGTCTGGCGGACTTCAGCTCACAGCCCGGTTTTGCGTGCTACTGCGAGATTTCCGTGTCTGCGCGCGAGGCGGGGATCAGAGCACGATGCCGCGCGCGGCGAGCCACGGGCGGGGGTCGATCTTCTTCGTGCCGTTCTGCCAGACCTCGAAGTGCAGGTGCGGGCCGGTGCTCTGGCCGCGGTTGCCGATCTCGGCGATCTGCTGGCCGCACTTGACCTTCTGGCCCTCCTTGACGGAGAAGCTGTTCATGTGGCCGTAGACCTGGACCGTGCCGTCGTCGAGCTGGATCCGGACCCAGAGGCCGAAGCCGCTGGCCGGGCCGGCCTCGATCACGGTGCCGTCGGAGGCGGCGTAGATCGGCGTGCCGATCGAGTTGGCGATGTCGATGCCGAGGTGGCTCGTGCCCCACCGGGCGCCGAAGCCCGAGGTGAAGGTCCCGTGGGCCGGAAGGCAGGTCTTGGGGCGAGCGGCTTCTTCGGCGGCCCGGCGGGCGGCGTCGGCTTCGCGCTGCTCACGGGCCTGGGTGACGGAGGCGCTGTCGGAGAGCTTCGCGGCCTCGGCAGAGGCGTCGACGGTGTGTCCGGTCGGCAGGAGCTCGGGGGCGCCCCCGGTGCCCGCACCTCCCGCGGTGAGCGACGCGCTGGCGTCCTGGCTGTTGGCCAGGGGGGTGACCGGAGCATCGGAGGTGACTGTCTTGAGCGTCGAGCCCGCAGCGGCAGCGGCGAAGGCGCCGGCCGCGACAGCGGCAACCACGACACGGCCGCGAAGGGCCGAAGAGGGCGGGGCGATGCGGTGCGCACCCCGGACACGGACGACCGCACCTTCGAGTGCGTCCTTCAGTGCCGGGGAAGGAGCTTGGCCGCCGGGGGAGCGGTGTGAAGCCAAGACAGGGCCTTCCATCGTCGGGGAGCCGGGTCGAGGACTGCGGGCGGGGGAACCCGGTGAGCCAACCTCGGGGGTGGTTCGCTCGTCGTCCTACTTCGTGACCTGACTGTAATGGGGACCGGGGGACAGTAACGAAGGGGCACCGCTGTAAGCAAGATCTGCCCCCGGCGGCGGCCGATCGGGTGGACGAGATCTTGCGTTCACCTGTGGCAATTACCCAAAGTTAGAGAGGGTTTACTGCTTTGGTTGTGACTTGCCTTACAGCTCTTGCGGGCGGTTATGGACCTACTGAGGGGTGGGCGGGCTGGGAGGGCCGGAATAAGGGTTTGCCAGGGGATGTTTAAGCATCTTCGACGCGTGGATCGGTTCCGGTGCCCCTCTGGAGCGCGGATTCGAAGGGGTTGAGTCGCGGCCGGAGTCGACCGTTCATCGACGCACGCGAACCGTTCACCGACTCGCGCGTGTAAGCAGCCCGCGGCCGCCAGATTTGTCCGATTCAGACGCCTTGACTCGGCCACCCGCCCCATGCGCGCAGGTCTCGAAGGGCAACCAGCGGCCCACTCCCGACGCCTCAAGCCGCCCGGCGATCACCGATAGATCTCACGGCGACAAGCAGCCCGTTCCCGGCGCCTCAAGTCGCCCGGCGATCGCCGATAGACCTCGCACGGCAGCAAGCAGCCCGTTCCCGGCGCTTCGAGCCGCCCGGCGATCGCCGACCTGGCTGAGCCACATCCGCAGCCCGCGCCCGCAACCAGCGACTCGCCCTTGGTCGACAGGCACGGCGAGTCCCCGGCCGCCACCACCCGTACCGTCGCCGCCCGCTCGATCGCGCACGCGCGGCCACCTTGGCCGCGCGGTGACGCGAGGCGCCTCGCCGAGCTGGCCAATCCGCAGCCGCAACCAGCGGCTCCTCCCGGCGACCGGGTTTCCAGCTGCGCGCCCTGCATCCACCGCTCACCGGGCCACTCGGCGACTCGCGCCCCGCTAGGACCTCGCTCGCCGCCCGGGCTTGCTAGCGTCGCGGGCAATGCCCCCACGCTCAGAGCCCCCGGCCGGGGACACCCCCGGCACCCCGGCTTCCCCGCAAGACCCCGCGGCCACCCGTCCCACCGGCAAGCGGAAGCCCCCTCGCGCACAGACTTCCCGGCAGGCCGCCCCCGAAACCTCGGGTCCACCAAAGGTGCAGGCCGCCCCGGAAGGCACCGACCCGGCAGCCGCCGCAGCCCGCCCCTCGGGCGCGGAGTCAGCCTCCGCGGGAAGCCACTCGGCAGGCGCCGGCTCGGCAACCAGTGCCGGCCGCGAAGGCGCCGACTCGGCAGCCGCCGCAGCCCGCCCCGCGGGTGCGAAGCCGGCCTCCGCGGGGAACCGCTCGGCAGGCGCCGACCCGGCGACCACCCCCGGCTCCGAAGGCGCAGGCCCGGCCGCTGCCGCAGGCCGCCCGGCGGGTGCAGAGTCGGCCTCCGCGGGAAGCCGCCCGGCCGCAGCCGCAACCCACCGCACGAGCACAGACTCAGCCTCCGCCGCGGACCGCCCGGGAAGCGCCGCCCGGTCCCGCCCCAAAAACACCGCAAGCGACCACCCCGAACCCACCCCCACCTGGGCCGAAGACGAAACCCCCAAACCAACCCTCCCCCTCCTCCTGACCACCCTCGGCGCCCTGGCGCTCACCGCGGCAGCCATCGCCCACATCTCCCCAGCCGCCGCCCCCGGGTTCACCAGCTGGCCCTGGCTCGCCGTCCTCGCGCTCGCCCCCGTTGCGGCCGCCGCCGGGGCGAGCGCCAAGCGACCCGGCCTGGCCAACGGCCTGATCCTCGGCCTGGCCGCCCTGGCACCCGGCCGGCTGGTCCTCGACCTCCAGTTCGCCGTCAACGCCCCCCTCGCCATCCGCCCCGAGCTGTACTTCCCCGACCACTTCATCGGCGGCTCGGCCGTCGGCGCCGGGTTCTGGCTCCTCCTCGCCGGGCACCTGCTCACCGCAGCCGCCGGTATCGCCGCCTGGCGCGCCGGGCGGCAAAACGAAGAACCCGAACGCCGGCGCTGGCGTCTCCTGGCCCCGCTGCTCGCCGTCACCGCTTCAGTCGGGCTGCTCACCGCCCCCGTCCAATCCGACAACGGCTTCCTCCTCGCCCGCGCCGCGTTCGAAGGGCCCTGGCCCGCCCTCGGCGGGTACCTCCTCCTCGCCGCCGCCCTCCCGCTCGCCGCTGCCCTCGCTCTCGCCGCTCCCTCCGAAGCCACCGCGCGGGGCATGCTTCTTGGCCTCGCCGCCGGGATCGGCGCAACAGCGACACCGCCGATCCTCTCCGGGCTCCTGCGAACCGACCTGCACGTCACCTGGGGACCCGTCCTCGCGCTCGTCGCGGCCGTCCTCGTCGGCGCGCTCGCCTTCACCCGGCTGAGCGAAAAACCGCAGGCCGAACACGACGTCCGGATCCCCGGCGTCTTCTGGTGGCGGCTGATCACCGGCCTGCTCGGCCTCGCCACCGCCGTCGCCGCGCTCGTCGGGACCTTCGCGCCGCAAGTCGCCGTCAGCGCGCTCAACCCCGGGGCCACCGCTCCCAGCACCGCCGCCGCCGAGAGTCCCGCTCGGTGGTTCCTGCTCGTCGCCGCCCTGCTCGTTGCCGTGGCCGCCGCACTCACGCTCGTCCCGGGGACCGCGTCGAAAGCGCGGCCCGTGCTCGGGGTCGCCTGGGCCGGGATCGTCCTGGCCGGCACCGCCGTCCTGAACACCGCGCTGACCGCCACCCAGGCCGGCAACCTCGCCGGCTTCGGCGGGGCGGACGCCGGCACCACCCCCGTCTTCACCTACGACCTCGGGGCCGGCGCCGCCTGGACGTTCGGCGCGCTCGTGCTCGCCGCCCTGACCGCGCTCGCCGCCGTCGGGACCGGGGTCGTCGAACGCGAAGACGCCGGGGACGGCACCGCGAACGCCGGCGTGCTCACCCCCGTCGCCGCCGGGGCGGTGCTCGCCGTCGCCGGGTTCGGGCTGCCCGTCTTCAGCGTGCCCGGCTACGTCGCTCCCGGGCTCTGGTCGAACCTCGACACACCTTCGTGGGGACTCTGGACCGCCGTCGTGGTCGTCGTCGGCGCCGCCGCGCTCGCCGTTCGGTCACGGCCCCGCCCCGCGGCCGCCCTGCTCACCGGCGCCGCCCTGCTCGCCGCGCTGCACGCCGCGGAACTGCCGCTCGTCGGCGGCTCCCTCGGCGACGCGAGCCCGTCGACCGGGTTCTGGGTCACCCTCGCCGCCGCGGCCGCGCTGCTAGTCGCCGCCGGCATGTCGGCCGCCGGAAGCCGCCGGACGCCGCCAGACGCCGACAACCGGAGGACGTCGTGAGCCGTGAGCGCCTCCGGGTGCTCCTCGTCGAGTTCGGGACGTCCGACCCGGCCGCCGTCGCGCTGGGCCGCGTCCTGCGCGACGAAGGCATGGAGGTCGTCCACGCCGGCCGGCTCGACACGCTCGAGCAGCTGCGGACCACCGCCGAACAGGAGGACCCGGACGCCGTCGGCGTGCTCGGCGACGGACCGCCGCCCGGGCTCGCCGATGCGTTGAACGGCGTTCGGATCTTCACCGGCGAAGACCCCCGAAAAGCCGTGGAATGGTTGCGCGGTGGGCGGTCTCACACCGTGGACGTACCGTCTGACCGCGCACGGTGACCGACTTCACCAGGTGCGGAGTCCCCTGCGTCTGCGCAGGTCGCTAACCTCGACTGGTCCGACAGCGCGGTCCGGCAACGGACCACCACAGTGGCGTGTCGTCAGGAGACTGGAGTAGTGGACCTCTACGAGTACCAGGCGAGGGATCTCTTCGCCGCCCACGGAGTACCGGTTCTGCCGGGCTCGGTGGCTAGCACCCCCGAAGAAGCCAAGACCGCCGCGGAGCAGATCGGCAACCAGGTCGTCGTCAAGGCGCAGGTGAAGGTCGGCGGCCGCGGGAAGGCGGGCGGCGTCAAGCTGGCCCAGACGCCCGACGAGGCGAAGGAGAAGGCGGAAGCCATCCTCGGCCTCGACATCAAGGGCCACATCACGCGTCGCGTGCTCGTGGCCGAAGCTTCGGACATCGCGTCCGAGTACTACTTCTCCTTCCTGCTGGACCGCGCGAACCGCACGTTCCTGGCGATGGCGTCCTCCGAGGGCGGCATGGAGATCGAGCAGCTCGCGGTCGAGCGGCCGGACGCGCTCGCGAAGATCCCGGTCGACGCGATCGCCGGGGTCGACAAGGCGAAGGCGCTCGAGATCCTGAAGGCCGGCAACTTCCCGGCCGACATCATCGACGAAGCCGCCGACGTCGTCGTGAAGCTCTGGGAGACCTTCGTCTCCGAGGACGCCACCCTCGTCGAGGTCAACCCGCTGGTCCGCGACCCGCAGGACAAGATCATCGCCCTCGACGGCAAGGTCACCCTCGACGAGAACGCGGACTTCCGCCAGCCGGGCCACGAAGCCCTGGTGGACAAGGACGCGGAGAACCCGCTCGAGGCGAAGGCCAAGGCCAAGAACCTCAACTACGTCAAGCTCGACGGCCAGGTCGGCATCATCGGCAACGGCGCGGGCCTCGTCATGTCCACTTTGGACGTCGTGGCGTACGCGGGCGAGAAGCACGGCGGCGTGAAGCCGGCGAACTTCCTCGACATCGGCGGCGGCGCGTCGGCCGAGGTCATGGCGGCCGGGCTGGACGTCATCCTCAACGACACCGACGTGAAGAGCGTCTTCGTCAACGTCTTCGGCGGCATCACCGCCTGCGACGCGGTGGCGAACGGCATCGTCGAGGCCCTGAAGATCCTGGGCGACGAGGCCACCAAGCCGCTGGTCGTCCGCCTGGACGGCAACAACGTCGTGGAGGGTCGCAAGATCCTGGCGGACGCGAACCACCCGCTGGTCACCGTGGTGGACACAATGGACAACGCGGCCGACAAGGCTGCCGAGCTCGCCGCGGCAGGTGCGTGAGATGTCGATCTTCATCAACGAGAACAGCAAGGTCATCGTCCAGGGGCTCACCGGCTCCGAGGGCACGAAGCACGCGACCAAGATGCTGAAGTCCGGCACGAACATCGTGGGTGGCGTCAACGCCCGCAAGGCCGGCCAGACCGTCACCATCGAGGGCAAGGACCTCAAGGTCTTCGGCACCGTCGAGGAGGCGATCAAGGAGACCGGCGCCGACGTGTCGGTCATCTTCGTGCCGCCGAAGTTCGCCAAGGACGCGGTCCTCGAGGCGATCGACGCCGAGATCCCGCTGGCCGTCGTGATCACCGAGGGCATCCCGGTGCACGACTCGGCCTACTTCTGGGCGCACGCCGTCGCGAAGGGCAACAAGACCCGGATCATCGGCCCGAACTGCCCCGGCGTGATCAGCCCGGGCAAGTCGAACGCCGGCATCATCCCGGCCGACATCACCGAGGCCGGCGCGATCGGCCTCGTGTCGAAGTCGGGCACGCTGACCTACCAGATGATGTACGAGCTGCGTGACATCGGCTTCTCCACCGCTGTCGGCATCGGCGGTGACCCCATCATCGGGACCACCCACATCGACGCCCTCGCGGCGTTCGAGCAGGACCCCGAGACCAAGGTCATCGTCATGATCGGCGAGATCGGCGGCGACGCCGAAGAGCGCGCCGCGGCGTACATCAAGGAGAACGTGACGAAGCCGGTCGTCGGCTACGTCGCGGGCTTCACCGCGCCCGAGGGCAAGACCATGGGCCACGCGGGCGCCATCGTGTCGGGCTCCTCCGGCACGGCCGCCGCGAAGAAGGAGGCCCTCGAGGCCGCCGGCGTCAAGGTCGGCAAGACCCCGAGCGAGACCGCCGTCCTCGCGCGTGAGCTGTACAACAACCTCGGCTGAGGTTGACGCATTACTCCTGGTGAAGCCGGGCACCCGATCAGGTGCCCGGCTTCACCTGGTTCAGGGACGAAACCTCCCGGGGTATTCACGCGTCTGATGGGTCGGCGGCTCCGGAGTGCGCTAGCGTTCTGCGCACACGAGCCGCCTTGTCTTCCCCCGGGTGTCCTGGTACCCCGGAGTGCCGGTCGAACCGACAGGAGTGCATCCGATGACCTTCCCCAGCGGTGGGCCCGGCTACCCCCAGCAGGGTGGCGGCCAGCAGCCCCCCGGACCGCCGTCCAGTGGCTTCCCGGCTCAGCAGCAGCCGCCCCACTCGCACCAGGCGCCGTCGGGGGGTGTCGCGAACCTGACCCACAACCTGCCGCTGATGCTCGCGCTCGGCGTCGCGGTCTTCGGCGTCGTCCAGTACTTCCTCGGCTTCTCCGACTCCGGTGACGTCGGCCTCGGCGGCGTGTTCCTGCTGGGCGGCGGCCTGCTCGCCGCGATGCACGCGCTGCCGAAGGGCCCGAAGACGCTGCCGTTCGCGGCGCTGTTCAGCGTCCTCGGCGCGCTCTACGTCCTGGACCAGCTGATCGGGATGCAGACGTCGCCCGGCATCGTCACCGTCATCCTGATCCTGGGCGTCCTGCAGATGGCCGCCGCGGTCGCCGCGCTGCTGATCGACCAGGACGTGCTCAAGCCGCCGACGCCGAAGCCCGCCGCCGCGCCCTTCAGCGGCCAGTACGGCCAGCAGCAGTACCCGCAGCAGAACCAGCCGGGCCAGCAGGGGCAGCAGTTCGGTCAGCCGGGGCACGGGCCGGTCACCCCGGGCGGGGACGCGCCGTTCGGGCAGGGCCAGTACGGCTCGCCGAACCCGCCGTCGACCACGCCGCCGCCGGGTCAGCAGGCCACGACGTACGCCCCGCAGCAGGGCTCGTTCTTCCAGCAGCCGCCGTCGGACAACCCGGGCACGCCGCCCGGGGGGTTCGGCAAGTCGAACTGACGCACCTCTCGGAACACCCGCCGTGACACGCAGAGTGTCACGGCGGGTGTTTTGCACTCCGGGGGTTACTCGACCGGGTGGGTTAGCTTCCCCACGCCCGCCGGCGGCGGCGTGGCTCACCCGGACGGACCAGCGCGGATGTCAGGGTGCGGATCATGGACCTGCTCACCGACTCCCGCGAGGAGCCGGTGGGCGACCTCGAACCCGACGTCGAACTCTCCCAGGCGGCGCGGGTGCGGGTGTTGCTCGCCGCCGCCCTCGGCCCGCTGGTCACCGGCTACGCCGCCGTCGCGACCGTGCTGACGCTGGTCACCCTCACCGCCGAACGCACCGTCTTCTCCGGCACCGGCGTGCTGCTGGCCGCCGGCCCCGGCTGGCTCGCCACGCACCAGGTGCGCCTCGACCTCGGCGTCCACCCGCTCGGCGTGCTGCCGCTGCTGCCGACGCTGGGCGCGCTCGCGCTGGCCGCGCGGACGGCGTCCGGCGCCGCCATCCGTCTCGGCTGCCGGTCACCCCGCGAAGCGCTGCCGGTGTTCGTCACGATCACCCTCGCGCACGCGCTGTTCGGGCTGGCCATCGCGCTCGGCGCGCACGGCTCGCCGGTGACGGCCAACCCGCTGGTCGCGTTCGCCGTGCCCGGGGCGCTGGCCGCGGTGGCCGCGAGCGCGGGCATCTTCCGGTGCTGCGGGCTGCCGGACGTCGTCGCCGAGCGCCTCGACCCCTCGGCGCTGCGCGGGGTCCGGGCGGGCGCGCTCGGGTTCGCGGTGCTGCTGGCCTGCGGCGGCGTCGTGTTCACCGTCGCGACCGCGCTGTCCTGGCGGACGGTCGCCGACATGTACGAGCCCGCGTTCGGCAGCGGCTTCGGGATGTTCCTGCTGTCGGTCCTCTACCTGCCCAACGCCGTGGCGGCGACGCTGTCGTTCGTCACCGGGCCGGGGTTCTCGATCGGCGACCTGACCGTCGGGATGTTCGGCTACCGCGGCGGCGCCGTGCCCGGCGTCCCGCTGCTCGGCGGCCTGCCCGAGCACCACGCGGCGTGGTGGCCGGCGCTGCTGGTGCTGCCCGCGGCGACCGGGGCGTTCGTCGGCTGGACGCTGCGCAAGGTGGACGCCGATCCGGCGCAGCGCATCCGCACGGTCGCGGTGGCGGGGGCGGTGGTCGCGCTCGGCTGCGTCGCGCTGGGCACCCTGTCCGGCGGACGGCTCGGCGACGGCCCGTTCGACCCGGTGAGCGTGCCGGTCGGGGTCGCGTCGGTCGTCGCGTTCTGCTGGATCGTCATCCCGGGCTCGTTCGTCGCGTTCTTCACCGGAGAGCACGAACCGCCGGCGCCGCCTCCCGAAGCGCTCGAAGACAACGAAGCCTTCGAAGACGCCGACGACGTCGACGCCGAAGAAGCGGCCGAAGCCGTCGAGGAGCTCGAAGCGTCCGAAGCGTCCGAAGAGGACGGAGCAGAGCCCGAAGAACCCGAAGAGGACGCGGCACTTTCACGTGAAAGTGCCGCCCTCGAGGAGGCCGAGCTTTCACGTGAAAGCTCGGGCGAGGCCGGTGAAGCTGTGACCGGAGGCACCGAGACCTGCGGCGACGTCGAGGCGGACGAGACCGACCGTTAGGGTTGACGCGACCTGGTGAAGCGCCGTGCGCACCGGCTGCGCACCGCCCGCGGCAAGGAGCCCGCTCTGTCTCAACGGTTGGAGCTGCCCACCCCGGTGAAGCTCGTCGTGCTCGCGTCGGGCTCCGGCACCCTCCTGCAGGCGGTGCTGGACGCCACCGCGCGGTCCGGCTTCCCGGCCAAGGTCGTCGCCGTCGGCGCCGACCGCACCGGCATCGAGGCGCTGACCCGCGCCGAGCGCGTGAGCGTCCCGTCGTTCACGGTCCGCGTCGCCGACCACCCCGACCGCGCCGCCTGGGACAAGGCGCTGACCGAAGCCGTCGCGGCCTACCAGCCCGACCTGGTCGTCTCCGCGGGGTTCATGAAGATCCTCGGCGAGCAGTTCCTCGGCCGCTTCACGGTGGTCAACACGCACCCGGCGCTGCTCCCGTCGTTCCCCGGGATGCACGCGGTGCGCGACGCGCTCGAAGCCGGCGTCAAGATCACCGGCTCGACCGTGCACTTCGCGGACGCCGGGGTCGACACCGGGCCGATCATCGCCCAGGAGGCGGTCGTCGTGGAGCACGACGACACCGAAGACGTCCTGCACGAACGGATCAAGGCCGTCGAGCGCAGGCTGCTGGTGGAAACGATCGAGCGACTCGGCCGCGGTGGCTGCACCGTGGACGGACGAAAGGTGACATTTCGTGAGCACTGACCTGGGACGGCGGCCGGTCCGCCGGGCGCTGATCGGCGTCTCGGACAAGGCGGGCCTGCTGGACCTCGCGACCGGCCTGCACGCGGCCGGCGTCGAGATCGTCTCCACGGGCGGCACGGCGAAGGTCATCGCCGACGCCGGTGTCCCGGTCACGCCGGTCGAAGACGTCACCGGTTTCCCCGAGTCGCTCGACGGCCGCGTCAAGACGCTGCACCCGCGCGTGCACGCCGGCCTGCTCGCCGACCAGGGCAACCCCGACCACGTCGAGCAGCTGCGCAAGCTGGAGATCGCGGCGTTCGACCTGCTGGTCGTCAACCTGTACCCGTTCACGCAGACCGTCGCGTCCGGCGCGAGCCCCGAGGACTGCGTCGAGAACATCGACATCGGCGGCCCGGCCATGGTCCGCGCGGCGGCGAAGAACCACGGCAGCGTCGCGGTCGTCGTCGACCCGGCCCGCTACGGCTGGGTGCTCGAGCGCGTCGCCGACGGCGGGTTCGACCTGACCGACCGCAAGCGCCTCGCGGCCCAGGCGTACGCGCACACGGCGTCGTACGACATCGCGGTCGCCTCCTGGTTCTCCAACGTGTACGCGCCCGCGGACGACTCCGGCTTCCCCGAGTTCTCCGGCATCAGCTGGGAACGCGGCGACGTGCTGCGCTACGGCGAGAACCCGCACCAGAAGGCCGCGCTCTACAAGGGACACCGGGCCGGCCTGGCGCACGCCGAGCAGCTGCACGGCAAGGCCATGTCCTACAACAACTACGTCGACACCGACGCCGCCCGGCGCGCCGCGTTCGACTTCGCCGAGCCCGCCGTCGCGATCATCAAGCACGCCAACCCGTGCGGCATCGCGGTCGGCACGGACATCGCCGAGGCGCACCGCAAGGCGCACGCGTGCGACCCGGTTTCGGCCTACGGCGGCGTCATCGCGACGAACCGCCCGGTCAGCCGCGAGGCCGCCGAGCAGATCGCCGAGGTCTTCACCGAGGTCGTGCTGGCGCCGGACTTCGACGCCGAGGCGCTGGAAATCCTGCAGCGCAAGAAGAACATCCGGCTGCTGAAGCTCCCCGAGGTCCCGCCGTCGCCGATCGAGTTCCGCCAGATCTCCGGCGGTGTCCTCGTGCAGACCGTCGACGCGATCAACGCGCCGGGCGACGACCCGGCGTCCTGGACGCTGGCGACCGGCACCCCGGCCGACGAGCAGACCCTGCGCGACCTCGAGTTCGCGTGGCGCTCGCTGCGCGCGGTCAAGTCGAACGCGATCCTGCTCGCCGCGGACGGCGCGACCGTCGGCGTCGGCATGGGCCAGGTCAACCGCGTCGACTCGTCGCGGCTGGCGGTCTCGCGCGCGGGCGACCGGGCGAAGGGCTCGGTCGGCGCGTCGGACGCGTTCTTCCCGTTCCCGGACGGCCTGGAGGTGCTGATCGAGGCGGGCGTCCGCGCGGTCGTGCAGCCCGGCGGTTCGGTTCGCGACCCCGAGGTGATCGCGGCCGCGGAGAAGGCGGGCGTCACGATGTACCTGACGGGAACGCGGCACTTCGCGCACTGACCCGCGCGCTTCGAGAGGGAGGGCTCGATGCAGCAACCACCACCGCCGCCGTACGGGCAGGGACAGCCGGGTTACGGGCAGCAGGGGCCGTATCCCCAGCAGCCCGGCTACCCGCCGCCCGGGTATCAGCCGCAGGGCTATCCCGGTTACGGCCCCGGCTACGGCGCGCCGATGCCGCCGCCTCCGAAGAAGAAGCGGACGGGGCTGATCCTCGGGATCGTCGGCGCGGTGGTCGTGCTGCTCGGCGCGGGCATCCCGCTGAGCATCTTCGCGAGCGACTACTTCGCGAGCACCGGCGCGGCACCGTCGTCGTCGCCGGTGCCCGCCGAGTGCCAGGTCTCCGCTCAGACGCTGGAGAAGGCGGGCTTCCCGAGCTTCGCGCTGGGCGGCCCGGGCACCGCGAACGTGCCGGGCCTGAAGCAGGTCAACTGCAGCTGGAAGCCCGGCCCCGACGAGAACGTCCGCGACGCGACGCTGAGCGTCCGGCTCACGGCGTACTCGGGGGAGGGTGCGCGGGAGTCGGCGAACCACCTGTACCAGCCGATCGCGCCGGCGGTCCCGCCGACGGAGGTGAAGGGCGTCGGCGACAAGGCGACGCTGGTCCGGCTGGTGACGCAGAGCGCGTTCAGCGGGTCGGAACTGCACATCCTCAAGGGCACGACGGTCGTCATCGTCGAGGTGTCCGGCTGGGACAAGGGGTTCTTCTCGAACTCGCCGATGCCGCAGCAGGAGACCGACGACGCGGTGAAGGCGGTCGGCGCGGAGGTCGTCAAGAAGCTGGGGCGCTAGGCGGGCGCCGGCAGCGTCTTGCAGAGCGCGACCGGGAACTTCGGTTCCGCGGCCCGGATGTCCGCGCAGCCGGCCGTCTTGACCTGCGCGAACGACGTCCAGCCGGTGTCGCTCCAGCGGAAGACCGCGCGGGCGGGCGGGTCGGTCTGGCGCAGCAGGAGGTCGAGGACCAGCCAGCCCGGGTCGCAGGCGCGGGTGGTGCCCGCGCTCTCGGCGCCGGTCGCGGACACCGCGGCGCCGACCCACGCCGGGTCGCAGTGGTCGGCGGGCGGGGCGCAGGTGCCCTGGGGCGCGCAGTGGCCCCAGCCGGCGCCGAGCTTGTGCCAGGCGTTGCCGTTGTCGCCGTTGAGGACGACGGTGCGGTCCGCGACCGGCGCCGACGTCGTCAGCCGCAGCTCCGCGGGCACCTTGTCCTGGCAGCCGCCCGAGGCGGGCCGCGTCGAGTAGACGACGTCGGCGCGGACGTCGGTCTTGGTCTCCACGACCTGTTCGATCCGCGGCTCCCGGACGCAGCCGGGGTCCTTGCCGGGCAGCGCGACCTGCACGAACAGGCTGACGTCGTCCTGGCCGGGGCGGATCCCGGTGACGTCGGCGCGGAACGACCGCCACTCGGCGCCCATCGTCGTCGGCCCGGGCGCCGCGGCCTTGGCGCCGGGCACCCCGCCGCCCGCGGTCAGCACGACGGCCGCCACCGCACCCGCCGCGACCAGCGCTCCGGCGACCCACAGAACCGGCCGTTTGGTCATCGCCCACCCCCAGAAGTCCACCGGGGAATCTAGCCGACGCCGCAGCGTCAGGCGGGCGGACCGGGTTTTTCGCGCTGGGTGACGTCTTTTTCGAGGTAGACGGCGCCGTTGATGTGCCCGCCGGCGTCGGGCGCGTCGGTGAGCCGGTAGCCGGCCCGCTGGTAGAGCGTGATGTTCCGGGTGCTGCGCGCCCCGGTGAAGAGGGCGAACCGGCGCGCTTCGGCCGGCGCGTGCGCTTCGGCGTGTTCGAGCAACCGGCGTCCGATCCCGCGCCCCGCGAGGTCCGGCGCGACCATCAGCCGGCCCAGCTCCCAGCGGTCGCCTTCGAGCCGGGCCCGCACCGCGCCGACCAGCCGGTGGTCCTCGCGGAGCACCCACACGGACCAGGTCTTCGTCCAGTCGCGGACGTCTTCGAGGGTTTCGTGCAGCGCGGGGATGTCGAGGGTGTCGTTGAGGACGGCCTCCTGGACCCAGCAGCAGCGTTGCAGGACGAGCAGTTCCGGGCAGTCTTCGGGCCGGGCTTCGGTGAGCTCCACGGGAGTGTGTCTAGCGACCGGGGTTCGGCGCGGGCAACTTCATTACCGTGGCGGGGTGACCGGCTGGGCCGCGGACCGGGTTCCGTTCGACGCCGGGCACGCGCTGCTGCGGTCGCACGGGGTTCCCGAGCGGCTGGCGCGGTTCGCCGGCACGCACGGTTCCTGGTCCGCGCCGGACGCGACGGCCGAAGACCTGCTCGTCAGCCTCGCGGACAAGGTGTGGAAGGGGAAGCGGGTGCCGGACGGAGCTCCTGGCGGGCGAGCCGTGGGGGCCTTCATGGTGCTGGACGACGAGCTTTCGCGGATCGCTTCGGAGGCCGACGCGCGGCTCGCGTTCAGGGTTCGGACCCCACTAGTGGGTGACTTGACACCTCGGGACGTTCGCGGTTGACTTGTCCATGTCGAACACGTGTTCGACGTGGAACCGCCGCCTTCCCCGCGGCGAACCAGTGCCGTCGGTCGTGTTTTTGGGAGAGGCTCGACCGCCGGCCTAGTCCGTGGTGGGGAGGTGCGTGCGGTGACCGCTGTGGTGGAGCCGCCGGTGGCCCGGCTGGCGGCCCTGCCCGGGGTCAGCACGGCGAGCCGGGTCGCGGCGCAGGCCGAGCGTGCGCGGGTGACGGGAAGGGTGCTCCCGGTCGCCCCCGCGCTGGCCGGGCTGCTGCCCGCCGCCGGGCTCCGGCGCGGGAGCACGCTGGCGGTCCACGGGGGGACGTCGCTGCTGCTCGCGCTGCTCGCCGAGGCCACCGCCGCCGGGTCGTGGGCGGCCGTGGTCGGCATGCCGTCGCTGGGGCTGGCGGCGGCGGCCGAGTACGGCGTCGACCTCGGCCGGGTGGCGCTGGTCCCCCGTCCGGGAGTGGAGCTCCCGGCGGTGGTAGCGGCGCTGCTCGACGGGGTCGACCTGGTGGCGGTCCATTCGGAGACGGTCCAGGCAGCCGTGGCGCGGCGGTTGTCCGCCCGGGCCCGGCACCGAGGGGCGGTACTGCTGTCGTTCGGCGCGTGGCCGGGGGCCGACGTCGAGCTGTCGTGCCGGTTTTCGGCGTGGGAGGGGCTCGAGGGCGGGTATGGGCACCTGCGTGAGCGGGAGGTGACCGTGCGGGCCCGTGGCCGGGGGGCTGCGGCTCGCCCGGTGACGGCTTCGGTCGCGCTGCCCGGTCCGGGTGGTGCGCTGGGTGCTGCTGGCGGGGCCTCTTCTGGTTCGGTCTCCGCGCCTGCGGGCTCGCTGGGTGACGGCGGCGTGGTTCCTGGTCGTGGCGGTGTGGGTGCTGCTTCCGGCTTGGTCTCCGCGCCTGCCGGCTCGCTCGGTGCTGCCAGTCTGGTTCCCGGCCGTGCCGGTTCGGCTGCTGCCGGGCTGGCCTCCGCGCCCACCGGATCCGCCGAGGATTCCGTTGCCCTTCGCGAAGAGGCGACCGCATGATCGCCGTCAGTCCCCGGAAAGTCCGCGGGGAGGCCGCGTGACCGTCCCCGAGCAACGGCGGTCCGCCGATCTCGCCACCCGGATGCTCGTGCTCTGGTGCCCGGACTGGCCCGTCGTCGCCGCGGCGGCCGTCGGTGGCGTGCCCGTCACCTCGCCCGCCGCCGTCTTCAGCGCCAACCGGGTCGTCGCGAGCAATGCCGGTGCCCGGCGCAACGGCGTCCGGCGCGGGATGCGGCGGCGGGAGGCGCAGTCGAACTGCCCGGACCTGGCCGTCTTCGCCGCCGACGACGGCCGGGACGCCCGGCTCTTCGAAGCCGTCGCGCGAGCCGTCGAAGGGCTCGTCGTCGGGGTCGAGGTCGTGCGGCCCGGGCTCGTCGCCGTCCCCGTCGACGGCGCCGCCGGGTACTTCGGCGGCGAACACGCGCTCGTCGAACGGCTCGTCGACGAAGTGTCCGCCGCGGCCGGCGTCGAATGCCAGGTCGGCGTCGCCGAAGGGCTCTTCGCCGCGACGCTCGCCGCGCGCCGCGGGGAGTTCGTCGAGCCCGGACGCGTCGCCGAGTTCCTCGCCCCGCTGCCGATCACCGAACTCGACCAGCCCGGCGCCGACCGCGCGGAGCTCGTCGACCTGTTGCGGCGCCTCGGGTTGCGCACCCTCGGCGCCTTCGCGGAACTGCCGGAACGCGACGTCGTCAACCGGTTCGGCGCCGACGGCGTGCTGGCCCACCGGCTGGCGCGAGGCCGGTCCGAACGGCCGCCGCTGCGGCGAAGCCCGCCACCCGAGCTGACGCTGACCGAGGAGTTCGACCCGGTCGTCGAGCGGGTGGACGTCGCCGCGTTCCTCGCCAAGGGCCTCGCGACGCGGTTCTGCGCCGCCCTCGCCGGCCACGGCCTGGCCTGCACCCGGCTCGGCATCTACGCGGTCACCGAAGAAGGCGAACACCTCGGCCGCGCGTGGCGGTGCGCGGAACCGCTGACGCCCGTCGGGGTCGCGGACCGCGTGCGCTGGCAGTTCGAAGGCTGGCTGCGCGCGGCACCGGGCCGGCGCCCGACGTCCGGCGTGGTGCGGCTGCGGCTGGAACCCGAGGAGGTCGTCGAGGGGCGGTCGCTGCAGCTCGACCTGTGGCAGAACGGCGGTTCCGAGGAGGAAGACGAACGCGCGGCGCGGGCGTTCGTGCGCGTCCAGGGCCTACTCGGGCCGGAGGGCGTGGTGACCCCGCTGCTCGACGGCGGCCGCGACCCGGCGGGCCGCGTCCGGCTGGTGCCGTGGGGCGACCCGCGAGAGCCGGCGACGCCCCCGGACGCGCCGTGGCCCGGACGGCTGCCGGCACCGTCCCCGGCAACGGTCCTCGACCGCCCGGTCCCCGCCCAGGTGGTCGACGCCGAGGGCAGCCCGATCGGCATCACGGCGCGCGACCAGCTGACGGCGGTCCCGCAGGGGCTGAGCATCACGGGCGGGCCGCCGAGGGAGGTCGTGGGGTGGGCGGGGCCGTGGCCCCTGGCGGGCGACCGCCGAAGAACGGGACCGCGGCGAGCGAGGGTGCAGTTGCTGCTCGCGGGCGGGCCGGACGACCCGCCCGAGGCGGTGCTCCTGCACTGCGCGGGCACGGAAAATCCACTGTGGACGGTCGAGGGAGTGTACGACTGAGCATGGACGAGGACTACGCACGCAAGCTCCGCGCCTGGTTGAGCGCCGAGCCGGAGGCAACCCCGCGCCGAGCGGAGGAAGAGCGCGAGTGGCTGCGCGAAGTGCCGGCGCCGCAGACGGACGGTGGGTGGACCCCCGCCGACCGGCCACCGGGACAGGCGCCGGCTCCCGCCTCGGACGAGCGGTGGACGGTCCGTGGCCGGCTGCCGCTGGAGCCGGTCGAGGAACTCGAGGAGGAGTGGGTGTGCCCGGTCATCGCGCTCCCGCTCCCGCGCGCCTCGGACGAGAACGGCTGCCGCATGAGCGACCCCACCGAGCGGCGCTCCCGAACCCGGCGCTCGCCCGGCGCCCCGGCCGCCGACCGGCCCGGCATGGCCGACCCGGCCGGACGGTCCTCGAACGTGCGGTTGCCGCGCGAAGCGGCTGCTGACTGGCCCGGCATGGCCGACCCGGCCGAGCGGTCTCGGAACCCGCGGCTGCCCGGCGACGCGGCTGCCGACCAGGCCGGCCTGGTCGACCCGGCCGAGCGGTCTCGGAACTCGCGGCTGCCCGGCGAAGTGGCTGCCGATCAGGCCGACCCGGCCGAGCGGTCTCGGAATCCGCGGCTGCCCGGCGAAGTGGCCGCCGACCGGGCCGGCCTGGTCGATCGGTCCCGCAACATGCAGCTGCCCGACGCCCCGGCCGCCGACCAGCTCGGCGTGAGCGGAGCCGCCGCCGCTGAGTCGCGGCCTCGGATCCGGCGTGGCGAAACCGCCGCCGGCCCGTCAGACCAGCCCCGCATGAGCGAAGCCGAAGCCCGCAGCCGCTGGAACCACCCCAGCAACTGGCACCGCCGGCGCCGAGAACAACACCCCGAAGAACGTCCCGAAGCTCCCGGGAGCCGCTGAATGGGCTGGAACAACCCGCCCGTCCCCTGGAAGGACCTCGCCCGCACCCTCGCCGGCGGGGCCCCTCCCGGTGACCACGGCGACAGCCCCGCCTGGGGCCGGCGCCGCGAGGCCTACCAACGGCCACGAAACCTCCCCACCCGCCGCAACGACGACGGCGGCGAAACCGTCCGCGTCCCCTACGCCGAACTGCACTGCCACTCCAACTTCAGCTTCCTCGACGGCGCCAGCCATCCCGAAGAGCTCGTCGAGGAAGCCGCGCGCCTGCAACTCGACGCCATCGCCCTCACCGACCACGACGGCATGTACGGCGTCGTGCGCTTTGCCGAGGCCGCGCGGGAGCTCGGCGTCAACACCGTCTTCGGCACCGAGCTCAGCTTCGGCCTCACCAACCCCCAGAACGGCGTCGCCGACCCCGAAGGCGAACACCTCCTGCTCCTCGCCCGCGGCGACCAGGGCTACCGGGCCCTCTGCCGGGCCATCACCGCCGGCCAGATCCACGAAAAAGCCGAGAAGGGCCGGCCGATCTACGACCTCGACGCCGTCGCCGAGGAGGTCGCCGGGCAGTGCGTCGTGCTGACCGGCTGCCGCAAGGGCGCCGTCCGCTCCGCCCTCGCCACGCACGGTCCAGGAGCCGCCGCAAACGAACTGAAGCACCTCATTGACCGCTTCGGCCACGACAACGTCTACGTCGAGCTCACCGACCACCGCCAGCCGCTCGACAGCACGCACAACGACGTCCTGACGCAGCTCGCCGACGAACTGAAACTCCCCACCGTCGCCACCACCGCCGCGCACTACGCCCGGCCGGAACGCGCTCCGCTCGCCGACGCCCTCGCCGCGATCCGCGCCCGTCGCGGCATCGACGAGCTGGAGGGCTGGCTCCCCGCGGCCGGCACGGCGTTCCTGCGCAGCGGCGCCGAAATGGACGTCCTGTTCCGGCGCTACCCCGGTGCCGTCCGGCGCGCCGCCCTCCTCGGCATGGAATGCGCCTTCCCGCTCAAGCTGATCGCCCCCGAGCTGCCGCCCTTCGACGTCCCGGAAGGCGAAACCGAAGCGACGTACCTCAGGAAACTGACCAAGGAAGGCGCGGAAGAGCGTTTCGGAGGCAAGGAACACGAAGAAAAAGCCAAGCAGCAGATCCAACACGAACTCGAAATCATCGAAAAGCTCGGCTTCCCCGGGTACTTCCTGATCGTCTGGGACATCGTCCGGTTCTGCAAGGACAACAACATCCTCTGCCAAGGCCGCGGCTCGGCCGCGAACTCGGCCGTCTGCTACGCGCTCGGCATCACGAAAGTCGACTCGGTCGCCAACGAACTGCTCTTCGAACGCTTCCTCGCCCCGGACCGCGACGGCTACCCGGACATCGACCTCGACATCGAATCCGACCGCCGCGAAGAAGCCATCCAGTACGTCTTCGAAAAACACGGCAGGCTCAGGACCGCCCAGGTCGCGAACGTCATCACCTACCGCGCCCGGTCCGCCGTCCGCGACGCCGCCCGCGCCCTCGGCTACTCGCCCGGCCAGCAGGACGCCTGGAGCAAGCAGATCGACCGCTGGGGTTCCCTGCGCAGCACCGAAAAGGACCACGACCACGACATCCCGGACGAGGTCGTGCAGCTCGCCTTCGCCCTCGAGGACTTCCCACGCCACCTCGGCATCCACTCCGGCGGCATGGTCATGTGCCACGAGCCGGTGAGCCAGGTCGTGCCCGTCGAGTGGGCGCGGAGGGAGAACCGCAGCGTCATCCAGTGGGAGAAGGAGGACTGCGCGGCCGCCGGGCTCGTCAAGTTCGACCTGCTCGGCCTCGGCATGCTCTCGGCGCTGCACTACATGCTCGACCTCGTCGAGGAGCACAAAGGAGAGAAGATCGACCTCGCCGAGCTGGACCTCACCGACCAGAAGGTCTACGACATGCTCTGCCGCGCCGACGCGATCGGCGTGTTCCAGGTGGAAAGCCGCGCGCAGCTGGCGACCCTGCCGCGCCTCGAACCGCGGGAGTTCTACGACCTCGCCGTCGAAGTCGCGCTGATCCGGCCGGGCCCGATCCAGGGCGGCTCGGTGCACCCGTACATCCGCCGCAAGCAGGGCCGCGAGGAGTGGACCTACGACCACCCGCTACTGGAAAAGGCGCTGCACAAGACCAAAGGCGTGCCGCTCTTCCAGGAACAGATGATGCAGATCGCGCTCGACGTCGCGAACTTCACCGCCGCGGAGGCCGACCAGCTGCGGCACGCGATGGGCTCGAAACGCTCGGATCGCAAGATGGACCGGCTGCGGCAGCGGTTCCTCGAAGGCGCCGCCGCCAACGGCGTCGAAGACGAACTGGCGCAGAAGATCTTCCTGAAGCTCAAGGCGTTCGCGAACTTCGGCTTCCCGGAGAGCCACGCGCTGAGCTTCGCGCACCTCGTGTTTTCCAGCGCCTACTTCAAGCTCTACCACCCGGACGCGTTCCTGGCGGGCCTGCTGCGCGCCCAGCCGATGGGCTTCTACTCACCGCAGTCGCTGGTCGCCGACGCGCGGCGCCACGGCGTCACCGTGCACGGCCCCGACATCAACCGCAGCCTCCCGCACGCCACCCTCGAAGCCGGCACCGGGCAGTTCCACGACGTGCGCACCGGGCTGAGCACCGTCCGGATGATCGGCGAGGACGTCGCCAAGCGGATCGTCGCCGAGCGGCTCGGCAACGGCGACTACACCGACATGGCCGACGTCGCCCGCCGCGTCCGGCTGACGACCCCGCAGATCGAGGCCCTCGCCACGGCCGGCGCGTTCGCCGGGTTCGGCGGCGACCGGCGGCAGGCGCTGTGGACCGCGGGTGCCGTCGCAGGGGAACGCCCGGAGAAGCTGCCGGGCCTGGTCGGCGGCCAGGCCCCGACGCTGCCCGGGATGGACGGCCTCGACCTCGCGGCGGCGGACGTCTGGGCCACCGGGGTCTCGCCCGACAGCTACCCGACCGAGTTCATCCGCGACCGCCTCGACGCGCTCGGCGTCGTCCCGGCGAGCGGCCTGGCCGACCTCGACGACGGCGCGCGCGTGCTGGTCGGCGGCGCCGTCACCCACCGCCAGCGCCCGGCGACCGCGGGCGGGGTCACCTTCCTCAACATCGAGGACGAGACGGGGATGGTCAACGTGATCTGCACGCTCGGGCTGTGGCAGCGCTACCACCGCGTCGCGCGCGCCAGCCCGGCGCTGCTGATCCGCGGGGTGGTGGAGAAAGCGGACGGCGTCGTGAGCGTGCTCGCCGACCGCGTCGAGGCGCTGCCGATGCGGATCAAGGCGAAGTCGCGCGACTTCAGGTGAGGGGCCGCCGCACGATCGTGATGATCTCCGGGCTCGCGTCGGTCACCGGCGTGCGGTCCCAGTCGCCGTACTGCTCGTCGAGGACCAGCCCGGCTTCCTCGACGAACGTCGAAAGCGCCGGCACGTCGAGGAAGCGCAACGTGCTTTCGCTGTACTGCGGCGCGTCCCACTGAGGACTTTCGTACGTCGTCGTGAAGCTGACGTACCCGTTCTCGAACGGCCCGGCGTCGTTCCACGACCGCACTTCGCCGGTTTCCCAGACGTGCGAAGGCGTCCAGCGCTCCCAGCCGCGGGCGGCGGGGTTGCGCGTCTCGAAACCGAACCGGCCGCCCGGCTTCAACGCGCGGCGGACAGCCGAGAACGCCGTGCGCAGCTCGTCGTCGGTCAGCAGCACCTGGAACGCGTGCCCGGTCATCACGGCGAAGTCGAACTCGCCGTCCCAGGACGCGGTCGACAAATCGCCGTGCACCCACTCGACGTCGTCGCGGCGGCGGGCCTGGATGAGCATGCCCTCGGCGGGGTCGAGCCCGACGAGCCGGCCTTCGTGGCCGGACTCGCGCGCCCAGTGCAGCAGCGAACCGGTGCCGCACCCGACGTCCAGCACCGACTCCGCCGCCATGATCATCGGCAGGTAGAACTCGAAGTCGCCGCTGCTCTCCCGCGGGTTCAGCGCGTCGTAGAGCGAGGCGAGGTACGGATCGACGTAGTCGTGGTCGGGCACGGAGCCACCGTAGTGAGCGGGCCGCGAAAGATCACGTCGTTTTCGGGGCCAGGCCGAGGAGTTCGGGGTGTGCGGCCAGCTCCTGCCAGTACGCGCCGGGGTCGGGCAGCAGCCGGCGCCGGTCGAGGTCCAGCAGGCCCGACACCGACGACACCGAGGCGACGAGCGTCCCGTCCGGCGCGTGGAACTCCTGCCTGACCTGCGAGGTTTTGCCCTCCCCGTAACGGAATTCGCAGCTGACGGAGACCTCGCTGCCGGGGACGAGCTCGCGGTGGAACCGCACGGTCGTCTCCAGGTTCACCGGCCCGATCCGGCGCGCGGCCAGCTCGCCAAGGTCGATCCCGGCGGCCTGGACGCACACCCAGCGCGCGTGGTCGGCGTAGGCGAGGTAGGCCGGGCCGCGGACGTGCCCGTTGACGTCGAGGTCGTCAGCGCGCACCGCGATCGTGACTCGGAACATGCGCACGATCGTGGCGCGCGGCGGGCGCGGGTGTCTGGAACTTTTCGGCCACCCGCACGAGCGCGGCGGGGGAGGAGCCGGAGAGGCGCCGGCATTCGCGGCCGAGGTGCGACTGGTCGGCGTACCCGAGCCCGGCGGCGACGTCGGCCAGCGACGCCCGCCCGGCCGCGAGGGGCTCCAGGAGACGCAGGAACCGCTGGAACCGCCGGACGCGGTGCAGCTGCTTCGGCCCGGCTCCGATCGCGTGGACGAAGTGGCGCCGCAACGAGCGTTCGCTGATCCCGACGGCGACCTCGGACGTCCGCGCGGCCGCGCCGAGGGCGTGCACGGCGGCCAGCACCCGCTGGTCCGGCGTCGCACTCCGGCGGGCGACGAGTGATTCGAGAATCCCGCGCTGCGCCTCGGGATCGGCCGACGCGAGCTGCTCTTCGGCGCGCCGGGCGTCGGCGCCCCAGAGGTCGCTCAACCTGGTCACGGCGGGCAGGTCCGGCATGGAGGTGCCGAGCACGGCGGCCGCGGCCCCGCAGCGCAGCCGCACGCCGACCCGCGACGCGGACGCCGGGACCCACAACCGCAGGGGAGCGCCGACCGTGACGACCACCGTGAGCGCTTCGCCGTCCCAGACGAGGTCCGCGCAGCCGTCGGGGAGGACGCGCAGCGGCCGCGCCCAGCCGGTGCGCCCGTGCCAGCCGCAGGCCACCACGTCGGCCAGCGCGGCGGGCGGCGCGACCTCGCGGTACACCGACCGCGCCGCGACCGGCCGCAGCGGAACTCCCATGAGCCCAGTATGCAGCGGTCAGGAACTGACCTAATTCGATCTTAGCGTCGGGGCCACACCGACTTGAGGAGGACATTTCATGGTTCCCGAGGGCTACACGACGGTCACGCCGTGGATCATCGGCCGCGACACCGCCGCGCTGATCGACTTCCTGACGGCCGCGTTCGGCGCCGAAGAAATCGGCCGGGTGGTCGGCGACGACGGGAAGATCGGCCACGCCGAGGTCCGCATCGGCGACGCGGTCGTGATGGCGTTCGACTCGCCGGACGACTGGGCCGCGACCCCGGCGTTCCTGCGGCTCTACGTGCCGGACAGCGAGGAAACGCAGCGTCGCGCGATCGAATCCGGCGCGACCGAGGTGACCCGCCAGACGGTCCTGTTCTTCGGCGACCGCGTCGGCCGCGTGCGCGACCCCTTCGGCAACCTGTGGTGGATCCAGACGCGGCTGGAGAACCTGGACGAGGCCGAGATGGCGCGCCGCGCGCAGCTGCCCGAGTACGTCGAGGCGATGAACTACGTCCAAGGCGTGCGGCCCTGAACGGGTGTGGCACCCTGGGGGCCGTGCTGGAGACGGGGGAGGACTACCGCGAAGCGGTGTTGTCCGGGCAGTGGTGGGAAAAGCGCCGGTTCACCGGGTGTGACTTCACCGGGGCGGACCTGAGCGGGCTGCAGACGCGCGGCTGCACCTTCGACGACTGCGTGTTCACGCGGGCGGACCTGTCCCGCTCGCGGCACGACGCTTCCGCGTTCCGCTCGTGCACGTTCGACCGGACGGTGCTCGTCGAAAGCCGCTGGACGTCGTGCTCGCTGCTCGGCTCGTCGTTCACCGACAGCGGGTTCGGCGGCATCGCGCTGACCGAGTGCGACCTCTCGCTGGCGTCGCTCGCGAAGGCGCGGCTGCGCCGGCTGGGCCTGTCCGGGCTGCGGCTGCGGGAAGCCAACCTGACTGAGGCTGACCTGACCGGCGCCGACCTGCGCGGCAGCGACCTGACCGGCGCGCGCCTGCAGGGCGCCAAGTTCGACGGCGCGGACCTGCGCGGTGCGCGGCTCGACGCGAACGCCCTGGTGCAGGCCAACCTGCGGGGCGCCGAGGTGGACGTCGACACCGCGATCGCCTTCGCGGCCGCGCACGGGCTCGTCGTCCGCTGACGGCTCGTGAGTGAGAAACAGGGTTAGAACACTGTTTCTCACTCACGAGCGGTGGGGTCAGTCGATCGGGGGTTCGCCCGGGTCGAGCTCGATGAGGTCGCCCTCGGCGAGCAGCTCCTCGATCGACGCCGGGAGCAGGTACGCCGACCCGCCACCCGGCTGGTTGAACCACGGGATCGCGACGCCGGCCAGCGTCTCCAGCGGCCGCTGCACGCGGTAGACGTGGTACGGCCGGTTCACCCACTCGGGCACCAGCGACCGCTCGGCGAACGGCGTGCCCGCCGCGTACGTCAGGTTGCCGTTCGGGCCGCCGAAGCGGTCCAGCTCGCTGCCCGCCGGCAGCTCGCGCAGTTCCTTGCCGCGGAACAGCGTCAGCGGCGGCTCGCCGGCCATCGGCCCGATCGGCCACTGCTGCTGGCCGCCGCCACCGCCGTTGACGGCCGGGCTGGCCGGCACCTCGCGACGCGGGGGCGCCGGCGGGGTGGCCGGCGGCACCGGGGGCGCACCCTGGGGCACCGGCGCGGCCAGGACGGTCGGCGCCGACGGCGGTTCACGCCGGGGCGGCGCGGGCGGCGGGCCGGCCTGCTGAGCCAGCGGCGGCGGCCCGGCCGGGACCGGCGCGGGCTGGCGCGGCGGAGTCGGCGGGGCGGGCGGCTCGTCGTCCTCGAGGTCGCCGAAGAGCTCGTCGGCGCTGGTGAACGCCGTCTGCTCCTGCGGCGGCACCGGCTCCGGCTTGCGGACCGGGTACGAACCGGTCGCGACCTCCGGCGACAGCGTCGCGACGACCCGCTGCGGCGCGGGTTCCGGCTCGGGCTCGGGCTCCGGTTCGGGTTCCGGCTCGGGCACGTGGCCCTCCGGGTTGAGCAGC
Organism: Amycolatopsis sp. NPDC098790; assembly: GCF_044759945.1. Taxonomy (NCBI): domain Bacteria; kingdom Bacillati; phylum Actinomycetota; class Actinomycetes; order Pseudonocardiales; family Pseudonocardiaceae; genus Amycolatopsis; species Amycolatopsis sp. NPDC098790. The sequence continues at coordinate 308,095 of NZ_JBIWAI010000001.1, read as the reverse complement.
AGCTTGCCGAGCATGAACGCGGCCGCGTCCTCGGCGTCGCCGAAGACCGCGGGGTTGCTGAGCTTGCCGTCGTACCAGCCGACGCGCCAGCCCTCGTCGACCTCCTCGACGCTCCAGCCGTGCTCGGCGGGCTCGCCCAGCTTGTAGCCGCTTTCGGGCACGTCGAGCTCGTCCAGCTTGGCCTGCAGGCCGGCGAGCACGGGGTGGTCCGGCGTCTCGCGGCGCAGCGCACGGCGGCCCGAGCGGGGCGCCGGCGCGGCGGGCTCGGCCGCGGGGGCCGGCGGCTCGGGCACCGGCAGGACGCCGGGCACCTCGGGCTGGGTGATCATGGTCGGCGGGCCGGGATCGAACGCCGGCTGCTCCTCACGCCGCGGCGGCTGGAACCCGGCGTGCGCGGGCTCTTCCGGCCGGGCCCGGCCAGGTTCGAAGGCGGCGTGCGCGGGCTCGTCCGGCCGCGGCTGGAACCCGGGCGGCTCCTCACCGGCCTGGTATCCGGCGGGGCCGTCGTCGCCGCGGCCCTGGAACCCGGCAGGCCCCTGGTCGCCGCGGGCCTGGAACCCGGCGGGCCCTTGGTCGCCGCGGCCCGGGAACCCGGCCGGTCCCTCTTCGTCACGGCCCTGGAACCCCGCGGGTCCTTCGTCGCCGTGAGCTTGGAATCCGGCAGGTCCTTGATTGCCGCGGGCCTGGAACCCGGCGGCCCCTTGGTCGCCGCGGCCCTGGAATCCGGAGGGGCCTTCGTCGCCACGGCCTTGGAACCCCGCGGGCCCCTCGTCGCCGTGAGCTTGGAACTCGGCGTTCTCCTCGTCGCGTCGCGGCTGGAACCCGGAAGGTCCCTGGTCGCCCCGGGCCTGGAACCCGGCCGGTCCTTCGTCGCCGTGGGCTTGGAACCCGGGCTGGCCCTCGTCACCGTGAGCCTGGAACCCGGCGGGCCCCTGGTCACCGCGGCCCTGGAACCCAGCGGCGCCCTCGTCGCCGCGGCCCTGGAACCCAGCGGGCCCCTGGTCGCCGCGAGCTGGGAACCCGGCGGGCACCTCGTTGCCGCGAGCCTGGAACCCGCCCTCGTCACCACGGGCCTGGAACCCGGCCGGCTCCTCCTCGCGGTGCTGCGCGAACGCCGCCTGCTCGTCGTCCTCCTGGTGCGAGGGCTCGTCCCGGTGCGAACCGGCCTCGAACGCGTGGTGCTCCTCGTCCTCGCGGTGCTCGTCGTGACCCGGCTCGGCCTCGCCCGGCGCTTCGAACGCGGCGCCGTCGCGCGGCTCGTCGCCGTGCCCGATCGGCTGGTCGGGGACGTACTCCGCGGTCTCCTCGAGGTCGGGTACCCGGCCCGGCTCCGGCGACGTGCCGTTCGAGCCCGCCGCGTGCTCGGGGTGCTCGTACTCCTCCTCGCCGTAGGAGTCCTCCTCGGCGAAGCGGTCGTCGAACTCGCGGTCGTCGTAGGCCTCTTCGGTGAACCCGGCCTCTTCGGCGTAGCCGTGCTCCTCGGCCGCGGGGTCCGCCGGCGCGGGCGGCTCCTGCTGCGGTGGCGCGACGGGCGGGACCGCGACCATGGTCGGCGGCGGGCCCTGCGGCGCCTGCTGCTGCGGCGGCGGCCCCTGGGGCGGCGGCCCGGCCGGGCGCTGCTGCTGCGGCGGCGGCTGGTTGCCCCGGGTCAGGTACGCGCCGGCGGCCTGCAGCGTCGGCTCGTCGACCGGCGGCAGCTTGAACCCGACCGTCCGGACGTGCTCGACCAGGTCCAGCTCCGGCGAGACGCCGTACTTGCGCAGGTAGAAGTTGACGGCCGCGGGCCAGATCCACTGGCCGTCGCTGTGGAAGGCGACCGGCACGGTGGCCTCGGGCGTCGCGGCGAGCCGGTCGATGTCGTAGCCGCGCTCGGTGACGACCAGCGGCGCGTGGTCCAGGTACTCCAGCAGCCGGTCCTGCTCCTCGACCTCGAGGTCGGGGCGGTTGATCACTGGGCGGCCTGCCGGGCCGATCGTGTCGAAGATCCGGGCGATCCGGAAGTGCGGCCCCGGCTGCTCCGGGCCGAGCCCGGACATCCGCCGGATCAGCCACTCGGGCACGTTCTCCTCGGTGCGCGGGAACATCCGCAGCTCGTCGGAGTAGGCCTGCGGCGGCGGCGCGAGGTTCCACACCGGCTCGTCGCGGTTGTACTCGAGGTTGTAGCTGGACGGGTGGTCCAGCTGGTAGCGCGCGTTGAACCACGTTCCGCGGCCGTCGCGGTACATGCCACCGCGCAGCCTGCCGAACAGGGTCGCGATGTCGTGGGTGGCGAGCCACTCGTGGACGGTGCCGTCCTCGGTGACGATCTCGCCGGTCAGCTCGTGGTACCTCCCGACGGCTCGGTACTCCGCGGTGACCTTGCGCCAGTCGCGCGGGGCGGCACGGAGCAGGGCAAGTCCGATCTGCTTGACCAGGGTGTCCTGCTCGGTCGCGTTCAGCTGCGTCGTCGGTTGTGCCACCCGCACATTTTGACTGTTCGCGCGCGCGTGTGCACCCCGCATGTGGGTTTTGCCGCTCGGCGACCCGGCGGCACCCGGTCTGACCTCGCGTGATGCGAAGTGCGGTAGATCACAGCTTGATCGCGGCGAGCGTCGCGAATGGACCGTGTGGGGTAGCGGCCAGTCTACGGGCAGCGACCACCCACGCCTGGAAGCGACGCGCGGGGGTCGCTTTGCCAGAATGGGGGCCGTGACGGCGAAGATTCTCGACGGCAAGGCCACCAAGAACGCCATTTTCGCGGAGCTCGAGCCGCGCGTCGCGGCGCTGGCCGCGAAGGGGGTGACGCCGGGCCTGGGCACCGTCCTGGTCGGCGACGACCCCGGGTCGCATTCCTACGTGCGGATGAAGCACGCGGACAGCGGCAAGATCGGCGTCAACTCGATCCGCCGCGACCTGCCTGCCGACATCACCCAGGAGAAGCTCGAAGCCGTCATCGACGAGCTGAACGCCGACCCCGCGTGCCACGGCTACATCGTCCAGCTGCCGCTGCCGAAGCACCTCGACGCGAACCGCGTCCTCGAGCGCATCGACCCGGAGAAGGACGCCGACGGCCTCGCGCCGGTCAGCCTGGGCCGGCTCGTGCTCGGCCAGCAGGGTGCGCTGCCGTGCACGCCGTACGGGATCATCGAGCTGCTCAAGCGCCACGGCGTCGAGCTGAACGGCGCGCGCGTCACCGTGGTCGGCCGCGGCATCACCGTCGGCCGCACGCTCGGCCTGCTGCTGACCCGCCGCAGCGAGAATTCGACTGTGACCCTGTGCCACACCGGCACGCGCGACCTGGCCGCCGAAGTCCGTCGAGCGGACATCGTGGTCGCCGCGGCCGGGGTCCCGGGGATCATCACGCCGGACATGGTCGCCCCGGGCGCGGCGGTGCTCGACGTCGGCGTGTCCCACGTGGACGGCAAGCTCACCGGCGATGTTCACCCGGACGTGGCCGAGGTGGCCGGCTGGATCTCGCCGAACCCCGGCGGCGTCGGCCCGATGACCCGGGCGATGCTCGTGAGCAACGTCGTCGAGGCGGCCGAGCGCGCGGTCCAAGGCTGATGACGATGACGGAAGACCGGCGGGACGTCCACGACCGCCGGAGCAGGCAGTCCCGGTTCACGCAGCTCCCGTTCGCGGCGGTGCTGCTGGTGGCGGCCGTGGCCGCGCTACGGATCGTCCAGTACCACTGGCGGGAGGGCGCGGCGCTGATCGGCGCCGCGCTCCTCCTCGCCGCGGTGCTGCGGGCGGTGCTGCCGACCGCCAAGGCCGGGCTGCTCGCGATCCGCGGCAAGGTCGTGGACATCGTGACCTACACCGGGCTGGCGGCAGCCGTGCTGTACGTGGCCTTGACGATCATCGGCGGCCCGTTCGCGTCTTCTTAGGATGCCATCGCCAGCTCACGCCGTTCGGCTTTCGCTTCGCGGCGGTCGAGCGTGCCGGAGACGATCGCCAGGCTGAGCCCGAAGACCGCCAGGAGGGCGCCGACCCAGTTCGGGGCGACCAGGCCGAGCCCGCCCGCGATGACCAGCCCGCCGAGGTAGGCCCCGATCGAGTTGGCGATGTTGAACGCGGACTGGACGGCGGCCGACACCAGGGACGGAGTGCCGCCCGCCTTCTCCATGATCCGCGCCTGCATCATCGGGCCGATCATGAACCCGGCGACGCCGACGAAGAAGATCGTGATCGCCGCGCCGACCTTGCCCTGCGCGGTGATCGTGAAGATCCCGAGCACGCAGGCCAGCGACAGCAGCGCCGCGTACAGGCCCGGCATCAGCGCGCGGTCGGCCAGCCGGCCGCCGAGCAGGTTGCCGATCGTCATCCCGACGCCGGCCAGGGACAGCAGCAGCGTGACGTTCGACGGCGAGTAGCCGGCGACGTCGGTCAGCATCGGCGTGATGTACGACAAGCAGGCGAACACGCCGCCGAGCCCGAACGTGACGATCGCCAGCGCCAGGTGCACCTGCGGCCGCTTGAACGCGCCGAGCTCACCCCGCAGCGAGGCGTCGGCGGGCTTGCCCTGGTGCGGGACCAGCTTCGCGATGGCCGCCGCGGCGACGAGGCCGATCACGGCGACGACGCCGAACGTGGCGCGCCAGCCGACCTGCTGGCCCAGCAGCGTGCCCAGCGGAACGCCGATGACGTTGGCCAGGGTCAGGCCCAGGAACATCATCGACACGGCCTTCGCGCGCTGGCCGGGTCCGACCAAACTGGACGCGACGACCGCGCCGGCACCGAAGAACGCACCGTGCGGCAGGCCGGCGAGGAACCGGAACGCGACGCCGAACTCGTGGTTGGGCGAGAGCGCGAACAGGCCGTTGCCCAGTGTGAACAGGCCCATCATGGCCAGCAGCATGGTCTTGCGCGGCAGCCGGACGGCGACCGCGGTGAGCAGCGGGGCGCCGACGACGACGCCGAGGGCGTAGGCGGAGATGAGGTAGCCGGCGGTCGGGATGTCGACGCCGAAGTCGGCGGCCGCCTGGGGCAGCACGCCCATCATGACGAACTCGGTGGTCCCGATGCCGAAAGCTCCGATGGCGAGCGCGAGCAGCGCGACGGGCACGGCACTCCTTCCAGGGTTGGTGCAAGAAATCGATTACTTGGCCGATCGGGTGGTCGGGTCACTGGATCGGTTCAGTGAAGGCTCAAAAGGAAAGGCAGCCGCATGGCCCCAGCGCCGTGAGCTGCCTACGCCCAGTCCAACCGACGGAGGGGGTCGTTGTCATCCCGGTATTCGGGTGACGATCCACACCGTGACGGCGTGCTCAGCGCTGAGCGGCCAGAACGCCGTTGAGCAGGCCCGGGAACAGGGCGTCGAGGTCGTTGCGGCGCAACGAGTTGAACCGGGTCGTCCCCTCCTGGCGGCCGGCCACGACGCCGGCCTGGCGCAGGATGCTCAGGTGGTGGGTGATTGTGGACTTGGTCACCGGCACGGTCAGCGCGCCGCACGCGAGTTCGCAGTCCGCGGCCGCGAGCTGGCGCACGATGCCCAGCCGCACCGGGTCGGCGAGCGCGCGGAGCACGCCTTCGACGGTGATCTCGTCCAGCGTCGGGTGAACGATCGGCGGCAGTGCGGCGGTGTGGGCCATGAGCCCATTGTACGACGCCGATCGAAATTGTCGGAGTGACGTAGTACGGTGGTTGTCGAACTACGACGTTCATCGAACCAATCGCCCGCTCCGCTTGGGGGACCCACCCATGTCCGCACCCTCGTCTTCGAGGATCTCGGTGCTGGCCTTCGGCGCGTTCGGCGTCGGGACCAGCGGTTACATCGTCGCCGGGCTGCTGCCCGCGCTGACCGGCGAGCTGCACGTCTCGGCGACCGCCGCGGCGCAGCTCGTCACGGCCTTCGCCATCGCGTACGCGATCGGCTCCCCGGTCTTCGCCGCCGTCACCGGCACGTGGGAGCGCCGGACGCTGCTGGTCGCCGCGCTCGTCGTCACCGCCGCCGGCAACCTCTTCGCCGCGCTCGCGCCCGGCTACGGCACGCTCCTGCTGGCCCGGGTGGTGACCGCGATCGGCGCCGCGGTGTTCACGCCCGCGGCGAGCGCCGTCGCGGCCGAGCTGACCAGCCCGGAACGCCGGGGCCGCGCGGTCGCGCTCGTGTTCGGCGGCCTGACCGTCGCGCTCATCTTCGGCGTCCCGCTGGGCAGCCTGATCTCCCAGCACCTCGGCTACCGGACGGCGTTCGGGCTGGTCGCCGCGTTCTCGCTGGCCAGCGCGCTGGCCGTGCGGGTGGCGCTGCCGTCGGTCGCCGCGCCGCCCCGGGTCAGCCTGGCCGAGCGGTTCGCCGCGGGCCGCGACCCGCGCGTGCTCGTCATGCTGGCCGTGACGGTCCTCGGCTGCCTGGCCGCGTTCATGGTCTACACGTTCGTGTCGCCGCTGCTGGCCGCGACCGCGGGCCTGCACGGCACGGCGGTCACGATCCTGCTCTTCTGCTACGGCGTCGGCGGCGCGGTCGGCAACTTCGCCGCCGGCCGGGCGACCGACCGCTGGGGTTCGCGCACGCCGCTGCTGGTCGTGACGGCCGCGATCACCGTCGTACTGGCGCTGCTGCCGATCGCGACGACCACGCCGGTCGTGGCCGGGGTCGCGCTGTTCGTGTGGGGCGTGGCGACGTGGTCGTTCAGCCCGCCGGTGCAGCACCGGCTGATCGAGCTGGCCCCGGGCCACGCCGGCCTGGTGCTCTCGCTCAACGCGTCGGCGATCTACCTCGGCGTCGGCCTGTCCGGCGTGGTCGGGGGCGCGGTGCTCGACTCCGGCGGCCCGCTGGTGCTGCCCGAGGTCGCGGCGGCGCTCACCCTCGTCGCCCTGCTGCTCATCGGGGCGGCGTGGGGGCGGGTCCGCGAGCCCGTCGCCGCCTAGTCGGCGTGGGCCTGGACTTCGCAGTCGGGCCCGGGGTAGACGAGTCCTTCGTGCCCGTCCGCGAACCGCACCAGGTAGGGCGGGGCGCCGTCGGGCCCGCGGACTTCGAGGATCTCGCCGCGCTGCTCGGCCGACCCGACGGTACGGCCGTGTACCTGGATTTCGTCTCCCACTCCTGCGTGCATGGCCCTCACCTCCGTGTCCAGGGTAGGAGCGCGAATCGCCCGGCGGACCCGGCGAACGGTTAGAATCCGGGCATGAACGACGAAATCGGAGGCGCCGCGCCTCGGCGCCGGTGAGCCCCGCGATCCGGGTCCGCACGCCGAGCGAGCTGCGGAAGTCCCGGCGAAGCAAGGAACATCCCTGTTGGGGCCACCTGGTGGCCGCCCCGCTCTGGCCGTTGCACGGCGCGAACCTCGGCACGCTGCTGCGCACGTGCGACGCGGTCGGCGCGTGCCTCGCGGTGCCGAGGTTCCCGTGGGTGCCGGAGGCGTTGCGGCGCGGGAACACGTTGCGGCGCCCGGCATGCGTGCACTGGGTGCACGACCCGCCGGGCTGGCTGGCGCGGGAACGCGCGGCCGGGACGCGAGTGGTCGGCGTCGAGCTGGCGGAGGAAGCGGTGCGGCTGGGGGACCTCCCGGCCGCCCGCGGCCGCACGATCGCCGTGCTCGGCCACGAGCAGACGGGCATCCCACCGGAGGCCCTCGACCTGCTCGACACGGTCGTCGAGATCCCGATGGTCGGCACCGGCGCGAGCCTCAACGTGGCGGTGGCGGGGAGTCTCGTCCTGTACAAACTCGCTGGCCTGCTGTGAGAAGGTCGGAACGTGGTCGAAGTGGTGGAGACGATCGCGGGCCGCGGCGGCGAGCTGGTCCTGCGACGCGACGGCGAAGCGTTCGAAGTGATCGAGAACGGCGTGTTCCTGATGGACACGCGCAACGGCGAGTCCGAGCGCCTCCTGGTGACCGGCGCGCTGACCCCGGGGGCGTCGGTCCTGATCGGCGGCCTTGGCGTCGGGTTCTCGCTGCGCGCGGCCCTCGACGCGGGCGCGGGTTCGGTCGTGGTCGTCGAACGCGAGCCGGCGGTGATCGCGTGGAACCGCTCGGGTCCACTTCGGACGATCCACGGCGACGCGCTCGCCGACCCGCGGGTGACGGTGGTGGAGGCGGATCTCGTTCCGTGGCTGGCTTCGACGTCCGACCGCTTCGACGCGTTGTGCCTCGACATCGACAACGGTCCAGAGTGGACGGTCACGGAGGGCAACGCGAAGCTGTACTCGCCGACGGGCTTGACGCGGCTGGCGTCGTTGCTGAACCCGGGTGGCGTGCTGGCGGTGTGGAGCGCGGGAGCGGCCCCGATGTTCGCTTCGCGGCTTCGCGAGCACTTCGCTTCGGTACGGGAGGTTCCGGTGGAAGTTCCGCGCGGGGAGCCGGACGTGCTGTGGTTCGCGCGGAACTAGCGGTCGCGGAGAACGCGGCCTGGTGCGCCCTCGTCTGCGGCGGCCGGTTCCGCGCGCGGGCGTGGACCAGTGGCACCCGGACGCCGGAGTACTACCCGGACGCCGTGACGCTCACCCCGGACGCCACGGCCGCCGACGTCCTCCCGTTCGTCGACGGCTCGGCGGGCTGCTCGGTGAAGGACAGCTTCGCGACGCTGGAGCTGCCGGGCTTTTCCCTGCTGTTCGAGGCGACGTGGCTCGCGTGCGGCCCCGGCGTCCCGGAGCCGGGCTGGCAGCGCGCTGCTTCGCCGCTCGGTCCCGCGGTCGCGCTGCTGTCCCGAGGGGAGAACGCGGTGGTGGCCCATCGCGGCGAGGGCGTTGTGGGCCTGTCGAACTTCGAGGGGCCGACCGCGGGCTGGCCGGGCGCGGTCTCCGCGGTGGCGTCGGCGTTCCCCGGGGTGCCAGTGGTCGGCTACGAACACGGCGACGCGCTGCGTGCCGCCGTGGACCACGGCGCCGAGCCGCTGGGCCCGCTGCGCGTCTGGGTGCGCTAGCCCGTCTTGGCCGCGGCCTTGGCGGCCTTCTTGAACGCCCGCACCTCGGCGAGCGTCTCGGCGCTGGTGACGTCGGCGATCGACCGGCGTGACCCGCGGTCGCCGTACGCGCCCGCCACTTCGCGCCAGCCCTTCGGCTGGATGCCGCGCTGCTTGCCCAGCAGCGCCAGGAAGATCTTCGCCTTCTGCTCGCCGAAGCCCGGCAGCGCGCGCAGGCGCTTGAGGACCTCGGGCCCGTCCGGCTTCGGGCGCCCGTCGAGCCAGAGCCCCTCGGTGCGGCCGTCGTAGTTTTCGATGATGTGCTGCGCGAGCGCGTGCACGCGACGGGCCATCGAGCCGCCGTAGCGGTGGATGGCCGGCGGCACCACGCACATCTCGACGAACTTCTCGACATCGGTGGCGGCGATCTTCGCGAGCGAGAAGCCGTCCATGCGGTCGGCGATCTTCCGCGGCCCGGCGAAGGCGTGCTCCATCGGGTACTGCTGGTCGAGGAGCATGCCGACGAGCAGGGCGAACGGGTCGTCGTTGAGCAGCTTGTCGGCGGCCGGGTCGCCGGTCAGGTGCAGTTCGCGCAGCATGCGGTCATCTTGACACAACCGGGCTCATCGGGTTCTCGCGTACCGCGACGGCGTCGTCCCCAGATATCGCTTGAAGTGCCGGGTCAGATGGGCCTGGTCGGTGAACCCGGCCTCCGCGGCGACCTCCGCGGCAGGCGACCCGTCGAGCAGCAGCCGGCGCGCGCGGTCGACGCGGCGGCCCGTCAAGTACCGGTGCGGCGGCAACCCGAACCGCGCCCCGAAGCAGCGGACCAGGTGCGCCGGGTGGGCCCCCAACGCCGACCCGGCTTCGGCCAGCGTCAGCGCGTCCGGCAGGCGAGCGTCGAGGAGGTCGCGCAGGTCGTCGGCCAGTCCGCGCTTCGGCTCGTGGCGGGCCGGCCGTCCCAGGTGGGTGTGCAGCCGGTCGGCGACGAGCGCGAGCCGGCTCTCCGCCTCCAGCGCGTCGCCGGGGTGGGCGAGCGCCTCGTGCAGCTGGTGGATGCGGGTGCGCAGCAGGCCGTCGGCGACGCTCGGCTCGTCGACCGCCGCGCCGATCAGCTCCTCGCCCAGCACCGACGTGTCCAGGTAGAGCACGCGCTTGCGGAAGCCGTGGCTGGTGGCGGCCCGCCCGTCGTGGGCGACGTTCGGCGGGAGCAGCGTCACGGCCGGCCCGAGCGCGCCGTGGTGGTGGCGGTCGAGGTCGTAGCGGATGACGCCGTCGTCGACGATCAGCAGCGTCCACGTGTCGTGCGTGTGCAGCGGGTAGGCGTGGGTGGTGAAGCGCGCGTGGAAGACCTCGGCGATCCCCGGGACCGCCGGCCGCCACGCTTCGACTCGTGCCATGTCAAGAACGTACAAGACGCGCGGGTGGCGGGCGGGCGAGTCTGTCCGGCATGAGTTCCTTCGACACGAAGATCGCCGTCCTGCTCCGCGACGACCTGGCGTCCTGGCAGCGGCTCAACGTCACCGCGTTCCTGGTCAGCGGTATCGCCCACGTGACGCCGGAGCTGATGGGCGAGCCGTATCACGACGCCGACGACACCGAGTACCTGCCGATGTTCGGCCAGCCGGTGCTGGTGTTCAGCGGTACCGCGGACGTCCTCACGGCGGCGCACACGCGCGCCCTGAGCCGCGGGCTGCGGTTCTCGATCTTCACGGACGAGCTGTTCCACACGGGCAACGACGACGACAACCGGGCGGCGGTCCGCGCGGTCCCGGGGGAGAAGCTGACGCTGGCCGGCCTCGCGGTGCACGGCCCGAAGAACGCGGTGGACAAGATCCTCAAGGGCGCTTCGCTGCATAACTAGATGCCCTCGGAGGGGGTCCCGGTTGCCCATCTGGGAAAAGCGTGGCGAACAGCGCAAACACCTCCTCCCAGGCACGAGGTCGCTGCCATGATCGGCGGCAGTGCCGCGAAGGGCGGCTCGGACTGGGGAGGTTCCGTGAATTCACTTCGTCGTGCGTGCGTGGTCCTGACGGCGGCGGCCGGGTTGGGCGTGGCGCTCGTCCCGGTCGCGTCGGCGGACCCGGTGCGGACGGTGAGCTACACGTCGGAGGACGGCGCCTGGCCGATGCAGGGCAGCGCCCAGTACGCGTCGCCGGGCGCCGAGATCAACGTGTGGCAGCACGACGGCCGGCTGACGGTCGACGTCGATGCGAACTTCGACTACTTGCGCATCGAGTTGAGCGCCCCAGCGGGCGAAACGCTGCACACCGGAACGTACACAGGTGCGCGCTACCGCGCCCCGGGCGACCCGGCGCTGAGCACACCGGGGATCTCGGCGGTCACGGCCGGCTTCGGCTGCGGCGACGACTACGCGGACTTCACGATCGACCGCCTCGACGCGACGGACGGCGAGGTGACCGGCCTGGACGCGACGTTCGTCCAGCGCTGCGGCAGCCCCGACGGCCCGGCCACCCGCGGCGAGGTCCACTTCACCCGCTGAGGCTCACGGCGCCGTGGCGTGGACCAGGAAAACGCTCCGCACCCGATCTCCACCGTCGACGGTGAACGTCCGCGCCGACACGTCCACGAACCCCGCCGACGAGGCCAGCGCCCCCGCGCCGGCCTCGTCGAGCGGGAACGACAGGTCCGCCGGCACGAACTCCGCGAACGGGCCCGAAGGCTTGAACCGCGCCCCGGAAACCACCGAGAACGCCAGCCGCCCACCCGGCCGCAGCACCCGCAGCCAGTCCGCGAACGCGACCGCCCCGAGGAAGTGCAGCGAAGACGCGCAGAGCACCACATCGGCCGACCCGTCCGGTGAAGGCATCGGCACCGCCGGCCCGACCCGCCACTCGATCACGCCCGACGGATCCAAGGCCGAAGCCTTCGCCTGAGCCCGCGCGACCATCGCCGGCGACAAGTCGACAGCCAGCACGCGCGAAGGCTTCAGTCCCAAAGCCGCGTACGCCGCGAAGCCCGTCCCCGTAGCGACGTCCAGCACGAGCTCCGGCGCGGACGGCAACGGCGAAACCAGCGCGTCGGCCACCAAAGCGTGAAATTCGTCTTCGTCGTAGTGCTCGGCCGTGCTGTCGAACAGGGCTGCGCGAGAGTCGTGGTCCACGAACCCAACCTAGCCGGGCCGACCAGCGATTTTCAGCGGACGACGGCCCGCGAAACCCAGGTCGGCGCGGTGGTACCAGCCCAGCTCGCGATCACCTTCGAGCCAGCACAGCAGCACGTCGGTGCCGTCGAGCTCGGCCGGGAAGTCGACCAGCAGCGGCGCGAACCCCTTGAGCTCGGCGCCGGTGTGCTGGACCGTCGTCATCAGGTCGTCGAGGTGCGCCTGCGCGGCCTTCCACTCGGGTAGCCCGCCCAGCTCGGTGGCGCGACCACCGGGGCGCAGCGACGCCGCGAGCTCCGCCGCGTCGGCCCGGACGCGCACCAGTTCGTCGAGGACCGGACGCAGCCGCGCCAGTTCGTCGCGTGCCTCCGCGACGGTGAACAAACCCATCGCGCGATGATCCCACCGGCCCGGTTCAGGCCTCCCGGCGCCGCCGGACCAGCGCGTTGGCCAGCCCGCTGCCGACCAGCAGGAAACCCACGCCGAGCAGGCCGCCGATGAAGAGGAAGTCCATGACGCCGTACGCGATGTCGCTCTTCGGCATCAGGTTGACCAGCTTGAACCCCCACTCGGGCACGGCCATCGCGGCGACCCCGGGCAGCACGCCGTAGATCAGCCCGCCGAGGATCGGGCCCGCCGCCGAAAGCGCCCCCAGCGCGGCGACGACCAGCAGCAGGATCGCCCCGCCGGCCAGCAGCGCGATGCCCAGCGGGTCGCGGTTGGTGCTCAGCGTCGCCTGGATCAGCTGCTGCTGACGCAGCCCGCCCCAGCTCAGCAGCCCCAGCGCGACCGGGGTGAGCAGCAGCCCGCCCAGCGCGCTGACCAGGTGGGCGACCCCGCGGCGCGGCCGTTCGTCGCGCGCTTCCGTCGTGTCGTCGTAGTCCTCGTAGTCGTCTTCGTACTCGGCGTACCGATGGGTCGACATGGCCGTCACCTCCCGCATGATGAGTTCACGGGTGGCATCGTGCCTTGGTTCACCCCTTCGCGCGATGGTCGCTCGGCGAGCGGTCGAATCGGGCGAACGGCGGTACCCGCCCGGTGACCACCACCACAAACAGCCGGGGGAGACTTGATACCGGCCACTACTGGAACCATCCAGCTCGGTCAAGCAGTACGCTTGTACCGCTACCGGTGAGACGTATCGAAGTAACGCGAAGATCCGCGGAAGGAGCACCGCTGCTCATGGCCAAGATCAAGGTCCAGGGCACCGTCGTCGAGCTCGACGGCGATGAGATGACCCGCATCATCTGGCAGTTCATCAAGGACAAGCTGATCCACCCGTACCTGGACGTGAACCTGGACTACTACGACCTGGGTATCGAGGAGCGGGACCGCACCGACGACCAGGTCACGGTCGACTCCGCGAACGCGATCAAGAAGCACGGCGTCGGCGTCAAGTGCGCCACGATCACCCCGGACGAGGCGCGCGTCGAAGAGTTCGGCCTCAAGAAGATGTGGCTGTCCCCGAACGGGACGATCCGCAACATCCTCGGCGGCGTGATCTTCCGCGAGCCGATCGTCATCCAGAACATCCCGCGCCTGGTGCCGACGTGGACGAAGCCGATCATCATCGGCCGCCACGCCCACGGCGACCAGTACCGCGCGACCAACTTCAAGGTCCCGGGCCCGGGCAAGCTGACCGTCTCCTACACCCCGGACGACGGCTCCGAGCCGATGGAGTTCCAGGTCGCGCAGTTCCCCGAGGGCGGCGGCGTCGCCATGGGGATGTACAACTTCAAGAAGTCGATCGAGGACTTCGCGCGCGCTTCGCTGCAGTACGGCCTCGACCGCGAGCTCCCGGTGTACCTCTCCACCAAGAACACCATCCTCAAGGCCTACGACGGCCAGTTCAAGGACGTGTTCGAGGAGATCTACCAGAACGAGTTCAAGGCCGACTTCGACGCCAAGGGCATCTCCTACGAGCACCGCCTGATCGACGACATGGTCGCCGCGGCGATGAAGTGGGAGGGCGGCTACGTCTGGGCGTGCAAGAACTACGACGGTGACGTCCAGTCCGACACGGTCGCGCAGGGCTTCGGCTCGCTCGGCCTGATGACGTCGGTGCTGCGCACGCCGGACGGCAAGACCGTCGAGGCCGAGGCCGCGCACGGCACGGTCACCCGGCACTACCGCCAGCACCAGCAGGGCAAGCCGACGTCGACGAACCCGATCGCGTCGATCTACGCCTGGACCCGCGGCCTCGAGCACCGCGGCAAGCTGGACGGCAACCAGGAGCTGATCGGCTTCGCGAACACGCTGGAGCAGGTCGTCGTCGAGACGGTCGAAGCCGGCCAGATGACGAAGGACCTCGCGCTGCTCATCAGCAAGGACCAGCCGTTCCAGACGACCGAGGAGTTCCTCGCGACGCTGGACGACAACCTGGCGAAGAAGATCGCCCAGGGCTGAGTGCGTTCCCGAAGGGGCCCCCTTCCCGGTTTGCCGGGAAGGGGGCCTTTTTCGTACACCGTGCGTCACCGGTGGGTGATGCGGACTGGCGCCTCCGGGTGGTTGCTGCGTCCGGCGCTGTCCGTGCGGGTAAAGGATTGCCTACCCTTGGCGGGGGACGGGGCTCGCGGATGGAGGAAGGCATGTCGAAGAAGACTCTGATCATCTTGGGCGCCATCGTCCTGGTCGTCATCGTCTACGTGATGAACACGGACAAGCAGGCTTCGGGGGCTTCGGCCACCGGCTGCAAGGTGACGGTGACCGCGGACGTCCTCAACGCCCGCGAGACGGCGGACGGCAACGCCAAGATCGTCGGCAAGTACCTGCGCGACGCCCAGTTCGACGCGCTGCCGGGCGTGCAGAACGGCTTCCGGAAGGTGGCCGACGACAAGTGGGTGGCCGCCGCGTTCACCGAGCCGGTCGCCGGGTCCGCCTGCTGAGTCCTATACGCCGAGCAGATCGGTGCCGAGGGTGATGACGCCGCACAGTGCGGCGGTCAGCCCCAGCACCCGCGCGCGCTTCGGGTCGCGTTTCGCGGCGGCGCGCCAGTAGAGGCCGATGCCGACCGCGAGCATGAGCAGTTCGACGACGGCCGAGACGGCGGGCAGCCGCCACAGCCCGAAGCCGAACGTGGGCAGGTCGCCGGCGTTGCCGGGCAGGATCGGCAGGTCGGCGCGGTGCACGACGAGGTCGAGCAGCCAGTGCGAGAAGGCGACCGCGCTCAGGATCAGCCCGGTTTCGCGGCCGAGCCATCTGCTCGCCACGGCCCCGAAGAGCGCTGAGAGGACGAGTGCGCCGACGAGGGAGTGCGTGTAGTCGGCGTGGATGACGCCACCGCCGTAGCCCTCGCCGTCGACGGTCTCGATGCCGCTGAGGTAGAGCGGCACGAAGACGACGTCGAGCCAGGCGGTGGCGAGCATGAGCGTCCAGACGGGGATGGCGGGCCGCCCGGCCTTGACGGCGGCGGCGAGCCCGAAGTGCCCGGCGATCATCTGCGGGCCTCCGTCCAGGGGAAGCGGGCGTCGAGCACGCCGAGCCCGACGGTGAAGAGGAGGACGGCGAGGATGAAGCTCATTTCTTCTCCTGATCCGAGTAAGTGCTCAGGCCTTGTACGAGCATGGTTTTGAGGACTTCGAAGCTCCGGTCGACGTCCTCAGGGCGCCCGAAGCCCCCGGAGGCTTCAAGTCCGGCGAACCCGTGCACGGCGGCGCGGAGGCACCGGGTGGCGTGCACGGCTTGGGCGTGGTCGAAGCCGTAGGGGCGCAGGACGGCGAAGACGACTTCGGCGACGGCGTGGGTGGCCTTGCTGAGTTCGGTGTCGGTTTCGTCGGGGGCGGTGGCGAGTGCGTGGGTCCGGTGCGGGTGGTGGCGCAGGTAGTCCCGGTAGGCGTCGGCGACGGCCCGGACGGCGTCGCCGCCTTCGCGTCCGGTGGCAGCTTTTCTGAGGGTTTCGGCCATCTCTTTGACGACCCGGAGGTCGATCAGTCGTCGCAGGTCGGCGAGGTTTTTGACGTGCTTGTAGAGGGACGGCGGGGCGACTTTGGCGCGTTCGGCGACCTTGGCGAGGGTGAGGGTTTCGGGGCCGGAGGTGTCGATGATCTGGAGGGCGAGGTCGACCACGGCTTCGGTGGTCAGGCCGGCTCTAGGGGACATCGGGTTGGCTACTTGACATAGCTTTGAAGCTAATGGTCGTAGCTTTCGGGGTCAAGGGCCGGTTTTTGTCGGTGGTGGGTGTTAGAACTTTCGTGAGTCGATGATCGGAGGTGGACCGACGTCCGGGGGCGGGCGACAACTGAATGCGGCATGGGTTCGAGGTGGTGTCCGCGGGGTCTCCAGGGGGAGTTCCGCGGGCAGGGACTTCGGGGGTCGTGCGGCGGGGCCGGAGGGATCGAGCCTGGGGAACGCGCTTGGACGGGGGTCTGAGCGTGGGGTGAGATTCCTTCGAACCCGCTGAGCGGCGGGCCGCTGAGGTGGGCCTTGTTCGGGGCCGCCGGTTGGCGAGCCGCTGTCGGCGCTAGTGGGTGGCGCGGCGCGTTGGTGGGCGACCCGGCGCGTTCGCGGGCGACCCGGCGGCCGACCGGATTGACCTCTGCTGCGGATCTGGGGCGTGGCCGAGCCGAGCCGAGCCGGGCCGGACCGGGCCGGACCGAGCCGAGCCGGACCTAGCCGGACCGGACCGGGCCGAGCCGGACCGGAGCGGGCCGGGCCGAGCCGGGCCGAGCCGGGCCGGGCCGGGCCGGACCGAGCCGAGCCGGACCGAGCCGGACCGAGCCGGACCGAGCCGAACCGGGCCGGGCCGGGCCGAGCCGGGCCGAGCCGCGCCGAGCGGGCCGAGCGCGCCGAGCCGGGCCGGACCGAGCCGGACCGGACCGGGCCGGACCGGGCCGAGCCGAGTCGGACCGGGCCGAGCCGAGTCGGACCGGGCCGGACCGGGCCGAGCCGAGTCGGACCGGGCCGAGCCGAGTCGGACCGGGCCGAGCCGAGCCGGGCCGAACCGGGTCGAGCCGAACCGGACCGGGCCGAGCCGAACCGGGCCGGGCCGAACCGGGCCGGGCCGAACCGGGTCGAGCCGAACCGGGCCGAGCCGAACCGGGCCGAGCCGAACCGGGCCGAGCCGGACCGAGCGTCAAAGCTCGACCGTCAAGCCCTCCTCCGCGACCAGCACCTCGCCGCCGAACTCCGCGCGTGCCTCCGCGGCCGCGGCCGCCCGGTCGGTGCCCGGCCAGAAGTGCGTCAGCATCAACCTGCGCGCTCCGGCCGCGGCCGCCCACTCGCCCGCCTCCGCGGCCGTCATCAAGTACCGCGGCTCGTCTCCGGGAGGCGGCGTCCGGTAGGTGGCGTCGCAGATGAGCAGGTCGGCATCGCGCCCCAACTCGGCCAGCACCGGCGAAGGCCCTGTGTCACCCGTGTAAGCCACGGTCAACCCAGGCGCGGCCAACCGCACGCCGAAGTTCGGCACGTGGTGCGGCAGCGGGTACGCCGTGAGCCGGAAGGGCCCGACCGAGGTTGCCGACTCGAGGTCGTGCACCGAGAACACCTCCGTCGGGTGCGGCCGCGGCTCCATCGCCGCGAGCCTGCCGACCGTGCCCGGCGTGCAGAACAACGGCAGCCGCGGACCGGACCCGTAGTACGAGGCCCGCCCGAGTGCGCTCACGTCCGCGCAGTGGTCCGGGTGCTCGTGCGTCACCACCACCGCGTCCGGCAGCCCGTGGCCGAACAGGCGCGAGGCGGCGCCGTACCCGAGGTCCAACACGACACGGAACCCGTTGTGCGACAACAGGAACCCCGCGCACGCCCGTCCGGGTTCGGGGAACGCGCCGCAGCTGCCCAGTACCGTCAGCTCACCCATGCCCGGCAGTCTGGCAGAGCGAACCGGTAGCGTGCGGGACGTGCTCACCGTCTCCACCGTGAACGTCAACGGACTCCGCGCCGCCGCCAAGAAGGGCTTCGTCGAGTGGCTCGCCACCACGAAGGCCGACGTCGTCGCCTGCCAGGAGGTGCGCGCCGAGGCGAGCCAGCTGCCCGCCAACGTCGTCGAGCCCGAAGGCTGGTTCTCGGTGCACGCCCCCTCGGCCCTCAAAGGGCGCAACGGCGTCGCCGTCTACAGCCGCGAAGAGCCCGAAGAAGTCCGGATCGGCTTCGGCGAACCCGAGTTCGAAGACAGCGGCCGCTACCTCGAAGTCCACTTCGCGAAGGTCGTCGTCGCCAGCCTCTACCTCCCCAGCGGCGACGTCGGCACCGAACGCCAGGACGAAAAGGAACGCTTCATGGCCGCGTTCCTGCCCTACCTCGTCGAGCTCCGGGCCAAGGCCGCCGCGGCCGGTCGCGAGGTCGTCGTCGTGGGGGACTGGAACATCGCCTACGACACCGTCGACCTCAAGAACTGGCGCGGCAACCGCAAGAACTCGGGCTTCCTCCCCGAAGAACGCGCCTGGCTCGGCCGCGTCTACACCGAGGCCGGCTACACCGACGTCCAGCGCCGCCTCGACCCCGAAGGCCCCGGCCCCTACACCTGGTGGTCCTACCGCGGCCAGGCCTTCGACAACGACTCCGGCTGGCGCATCGACTGCCAGCTCGCCACCCCGGGCCTCGCCGAGAAGGTCGTCGACGTCGTCGTCGAGCGCGCCGCGTCCTACGACCAGCGCTGGTCCGACCACGCGCCGGTCACCGCCACCTACGACATCTAGGCCGCGCGGGCGGCGCGCCAGGCCGCGCTGTCCACGAAGTGGTTGTCGAACCGGTCCTGCGACGCCAGGATCTCCGCCGGCGACGCCTCACCCCGCCGGATCCGGTCGATCATGCGGAAGTACTCGAAGCGCTCGACGCCGGGCGTGAACACGATCAGCACGTCGGCGCCGGAGCGCGCAGTCGCCCCGAACGCGTGATTCGTGTGCGGTGGCACGAACAGCATGTCACCCGTCCGGACCGTCACGACCTCCTCGCCGTTCAGGACCTCGAGCTCCCCGTCCAGCATGAAGAACATCTCGGCCGACGAGGTGTGGAAGTGCGGCGTCGCGCCGTCGCGCCCGCGGCCCAGCGACGCGCGGTTCGTGCTCAGGCGCCCGCCGGTCTGCGAGACGTCGGCGAGCAGGGTCATCGTGTCGGGGGTCGAGCCGAGCTGTTCGGCTTCGTCGTGGCGTACCAGCAAAGTCGTCATGCCAGCGATGGTTCCACGCCTGATAGTTCGTTGTCAAACTATCAGGCAGCGAATAGTGCTTGCGTCGAATAGAGTGGAGTCGTGACTGACGAAGACGCCGTCGACGCCGTCGTGTCGGCGTGGCACCGCGAGCGCCCCGACCTCGACCTGACCGCCATCGGCGTCGCCGGCCGGATGGGGCGGCTCGCGCTCGTGCTCGGCCCGGCGCAGGAGCGGGTGTTCGGCAAGTTCGGCCTGCAGCGCGGGGAGTTCGACGTCCTGGCCGCGCTTCGCCGGTCCGGGCGGCCCTACACGCTGATCCCGTCGGAGCTGTCCGCGACGCTGATGATGTCCCGCGCCGGCATGACGAGCCGCCTCGACCGGCTCGAGAAGGCGGGGTTCGTCGAGCGCACGCTGGATCCGAACGATCGCCGCAGCTTCCGCATCCGCTTGACCGCCAGTGGTTTCGACGCCGTCGACGCCGCGATGACCGAGCACACAGCGAACGTCTCCGAGCTCCTTTCCGGACTGTCCGAAAAGGACTTAAACTTGCTCGACGACGTCCTGCGCAAGCTGCTCGGTCACCTCGATCCCCAGGAATAGCACCAAAAAGGGCCTCCCCGAGTGGCCGGGGAGGCCCTTCTCGCCGCGCCCGGCTCAGCAGGACAGGTTGCCTCCGGTGGGGACCCCGAGGATCCCGGTGATCTGCGTGTACTTGTCGATCCGGCTCTGCACCTGGGCGGGGTTGCCGCCGTTGCACTCGATCGAGCCGTTGATGCTGCGGATGGTCTCGCCGAAGCCGCGTTGGTTGACCATCGCGTCGTGCGGCGTCATCGTGCCCGGGCCGGTCTGGGTGTTCCAGTACCAGAGGCCGGTCTTCCACGCGACGGCCGAGTTCTGCTCGACCTGGTAGGGGTTGTTCAGCAGGTCGATGCCGAGCGCGTCGCCGGCGGCCTTGTAGTTGAAGTTCCAGCTCAGCTGGATCGGGCCGCGGCCGTAGTACGCGGCCTGGCCGGCCGGGCAGCCGTAGGGCTGGCTCGCGTCGCAGTAGTGCGGGTAGTTCGCGGTGTTCTGCTCGACGACGTAGACGAGGCCGCCGGTCTCGTGGTTGACGTTCGCCAGGAACGCCGCCGCTTCCTGCTTCTTCACGGTGTCGTCGCCCGTGTTGGCGAAGCCGGGGTACGCGGACAAGGCGTCCGTGAGGCCGCTGTAGGTGTAGAAGCTGTTGCGGCTGGGGAAGATCTGGTTGAACTGGGCCTCGCTGACGACGAACGAGGCGTCCACCGCGGCGGACGCGGTGGTGGCCGGCAGCACGACGGCGGCGCTCGCCGCGGCGAGCGCGCTCACCGCCACTCCGGCGCGCTTCAGGATCCGGGCAATCGACATTCGGAACTCCTCTTGGTCACGCCGGTCGTGCGCGGTCCGACCGAGCCGAATGGGCTACTCCAAGAGGTATAGACCAATCACTATCGAGTGAAAAGTTTTCCGACTAAGACGCCGCGATCGGACTAGTCCCGGCTGCGGCGAATGGCAGAGCGTGAGCCGAATTTGCGATGAACGGGTGATGACCGACCGGACACGGATCGGTCACGTACTACTTTGGGTATGAGCGTTCCGTCTTCCGCAACACCCGCTTGGGCGCTTGGGGTGAACCGCGGGGGTGGCCGAGTCGTGTTCTCTGTTGGGCGCTAGTCTCGGCCCCCGAGTCGATCGGGACGACAGGTCTTGACACGCTCGGTAGTTTTTTGACCAGTAGCACGCAGCGTCTCACTCGAATGGGTGAGCCTTTAAGTAAGTCACAGCGCTCGTCACTCGCGGGAGGCACTCCGGTGCGCAACCCAGGTCAAACCCTGTTGCGATCCACGCTGCGCGCATGCCGCGCGGCCGCGGTGGTCGCGCTCGTCCCGGCGGCCTTGGTGCTGGCCGGCGCCGCGAGCGCATCCGCCGACACGACGACCGCGCAGGCCGACACGAACGCGGAGAGCTTCGGCGTGCTGGGCCCGGTCGGCCTGGTGGCAGTGGCGCTCGGCATCGTCGGGATGACGCTCGGTGTGCTGCGCCAACGCCGCAAGGCCCGCATGGCGGAGGCGGCACCGGCGGTCCCCGAAGCCCCTGGCCCGGTGACGGCGATGGCCGAGGCGGTGCTCGGCGAGCCCGACGCCACGCCGACGCGCCCGTTTCTGACACAGAACCCGCACGCCTGATCCGCGCGGCCGCGCGGCACATTCGCCCGCGCAATGTCGACGCCGAGTCGATTGGCCCGTTTCTGACACAGCACCCCCACTCCTGGTCTGCGCGGCCGGCGGCACATCCGCCCGCGCAATGCCGACCGTGGTCGATTCGCCCGGTTCTCACGCGGCGCCCGCACGCCTGAACTCGCCCGGTGGCCGAGCCGGCCCGGCGCGCCCGTGCCGCGTCCTGGAAGAATCCCCAGCTCGAACCCCCTCCGCGCCCGTCACGAGGCCCGGCCTGGAAGAATCCTCCCGTGTCCGAAGAGCAGACCGTCGCCGCTGAACGTCGTCCGCGGGTCCTTTCCGGGATCCAGCCCACCGCCGACTCGTTCCACCTCGGCAACTACCTCGGTGCGCTGCGCCAGTGGGTGAAGCTGCAGGACACGCACGAGCCCTTCTACTCGGTCGTCGACCTGCACGCCATCACCGTCGAGCAGGACCCGAAGGTGCTTCGCCAGCGCACCCGCGTCTCGGCCGCGCAGCTGCTCGCCATCGGCATCGATCCGGACCGCAGCGCCCTCTTCGTGCAGAGCCACGTCCCGGAGCACGCCCAGCTGAGCTGGGTCCTCGAGTGCCAGACCGGCTTCGGCGAGGCCGGCCGGATGACGCAGTTCAAGGACAAGTCGGCCAAGCAGGGCTCCGACCGCTCGAGCGTCGGCCTCTTCACCTACCCCGTCCTGCAGGCCGCGGACATCCTGCTCTACCAGGCCGACGCCGTCCCGGTCGGCGAGGACCAGCGCCAGCACCTCGAGCTGACCCGCGACCTCGCGCAGCGCTTCAACAACCGGCTGGGCAAGACCTTCGTCGTGCCCGAGCCGTACATCATCAAGGACACCGCCAAGATCTACGACCTGCAGGACCCGACGAGCAAGATGAGCAAGTCGGCGTCCGCGGCGAACGGGCTCATCGAGCTGCTCGAAGACCCGAAGCGCTCGGCGAAGAAGATCCGCTCGGCGGTCACCGACACCGGCCGCGAGGTCAAGTTCGACGCCGAGAACAAAGCCGGCGTCTCGAACCTGCTGACCATCTACTCGGCCCTGACCGACCGCGCGATCGCGGACCTCGAAGCCGCGTACGAAGGCAAGGGCTACGGCGACCTCAAGAAGGACCTCGGCGAGGTGTTCGTCGAGTGGGTCACGCCGATCCAGGAGCGCGCGAAGTCCTATTTGGACGACGTCGCCGAGCTGGACAAGGTCCTCGCCGCCGGTGCCGAACGCGCCCGCGAGGTGGCGTCGAAGACGCTGGCCAAGACGTACCAGCGGATCGGTTTCCTGTCGCCGGTGCGGTGAAGCTGATCCTGCTGAACGGCCCGCCGGGCAGCGGCAAGTCGACACTGGCCCGCCGCTACGCGGACGACCACCCGCCGGCGCTGGCCCTGGACGTCGACCGAGTCCGGGCGATGATCGGCGGCTGGCGGACGGAACCGGGCAGGGCGGGCCTGCTGGCAAGGGAGCTGACCCTGGCGGCGGCGCGCACGCACCTGACGGCGGGGCACGACGTCGTGGTGCCGCAGCTGCTGGCCCGTCCCGGGTTCGCCGAGCGGCTCGAAGAGCTGGCGGCCGAGACGGACGCGAGCTTCCACGAGATCGTGCTGCTGCCGGACCTCGCCGAGACCCGCAGACGCTTCGCCGGACGCGGGGAGTCGGAAGTCGAGACGGCGCACCCGCTCACCGAGGAAGACTTGGCGACGGCGTACGACCGCGTGGCCGAATACGCATCAACACGGCCCGGCGCGGCGATCCTCGACGGGGAGACCGCTTACCAGGACTTCGTCGCGGCTCTGACCTGAGCCAGGTGTGGCCGCCCGCCGCCGACCCGAAAGCGGCCCCCGCCCTTCCCTGGGGGGCGTCCCCGACTCCAGTCTATCGGCGCCCACCGACGGTTCGGGTTTTCGCGGCGCTGGACGGGCCGGTTGTCCACAACTGCCGACCGCTGTGGACAACCGGCGGGTCGCGCGCCGGGCTCAGGAGGCAACGGCCGTCGACACGCCGCGAACGACACCCGCCCGACCTCCCTCACCTGAGCCGCTCGCGTTGCGGGAGTCACGGGCCGTGGTTAGCGTTTCACGGTGGCGAACGAAGAAACGAAGGAAAAGCTGCTGCCGCGGCTGCGGCGGAAGTACCCGTGGCTCGACCACCTCATCCGGGCCAACGACGCCTTCACCGAGCGGTACGGCAACCACTACGCCGCCGCCATCACCTACTTCAGCGTGCTGTCGGTCTTCCCGCTCTTCATGGTCGCCTTCGCCGTTGTCGGCCTGGTCGTCAACCACGACCAGACCATCATCACCAAGATCACCGACGGCATCAACAACTCCGTCCCCGAGGGCCTCAAGGACCTCGTCAACGGCATCGTCAAGGGCGCGCTCGACTCCGGGGGCGGGATCGGGATCTTCGGGCTGCTCATCGCCCTCTACTCCGGCATCGGCTGGATGTCGAACCTCCGCGACGCGCTCACCGCGCAGTGGGGCCAGGAAAAGCAGTCGCAGCCGATCGTCAAGCAGACGCTCAAGGACCTCGTCGCGCTCATCGGGCTCGGGGTCGCGCTCGTCGTCTCCTTCGCGCTGACCGCCGTCGGTGGCGGGGTCGGGCAGTTCCTGCTCGAGCTCGTCGGGCTCGAGCAGGAGACCTGGGCGATCGTCCTGCTGCGCGGGGCGACCATCGTGCTCGGGCTGGCCGCGAACACCCTCGTCTTCATCTGGGTCATCGCGCGGCTGCCGCGGGAGCGGGTCGCGCTGCGCAGTGCCGTCAAGGGCGCCGTCGTCGCCGCCGTCGGGTTCGTCGTGCTGCAGCAGGTCGGCTCGATCTACCTCGCCAGCGTCACGAAGTCGCCGTCGGCCGCGCTGTTCGGGCCGGTCATCGGTCTGCTCGTCTTCGCGAACCTCGTCTCGCGCTTCCTCCTGCTCATCACGGCGTGGACCGCGACCGCCAAGGAGAACCAGCACAAGGTCGTCGCCCCTCCGCCGCCCGTGCGGCTCGAACAGAGCGTCACCGTGCAACGCGGGCCCGGGCTCGGCGCTGTTGCCGGTGCCTTCAGCGCCGGCGCGCTGCTCGCGTGGCTCGGGGTCCGCCGGAAGCCTTGACACCCGTCCGCCCAGTAAAGAAACTGAACCGGTAAGAAATCTGAACCGGAGGTTTCATGCTGGACGCCGCCCGCGAGTGCGCCGACCTCGCCAAGTCGCTCGCGCCCGTCACCGAACAGCAGCGCGCGTTGCCGGCCGAGCTGGTCGCCAAGCTGACCGACGCCCAGCTCCTGCGCAGCGGCGTCCCCGCTCACCTGGGCGGCCCCGAAGCGCCACCCGCGCTCAGCCTCGAAACCGCGGAGACGGTCGCGCGCGGGGACGCCTCGGCCGGCTGGTGCGTCTCGATCGCCGTCACGAGCAGCCTGCTCTCGGCCTACGCCCCGCGGAAGTGCGCCGAGGAGGTCTTCGGCGACCCCAAGACCGTCGCGGCCGGCGTTTGGGCGCCGCGCGGGACCGGCCGGAAGGTCGACGGCGGGTACGTCGTCTCCGGCCGCTGGTCGTTCTGCAGCGGCATTCCGCACTGCGACTGGCTCTTCGCCGGGTTCGTGCACGAAAGCGCTCTCTACGTCGGTGCGTTCCCCAAGGCCGAAATCGAGGTCCTCGACACCTGGCACACGAACGGCCTGCGCGGCACCGGCAGCCACGACTGCGTCGCCGACGAGCTGTTCGTCCCCGAGCACCGCGTCTTCTCGGTCATGGGCGGCCCGCCCACCGGCGCCGTCGCGCTGCACCGCTTCCCGCTCTTCGGCTACTTCGCGCTGTCGGTCGCGGCCGCCGCGCTGGGCAACGCACGGGGAGCGATCGACGACCTCGTCGAACTGGCCTCGACGCGCAAGCCGCTCGGCTCCAGCCGGTCATTGGCCGAGCGGTCGGCGACGCAGGCCGCCGTCGCGGAAGCCGAAGCCGCTCTGCGCGCCGCGAGACTGCTCTACTACACGAGCATCGACGACGCCTGGCAGGCCGCGCAGGGCACCGAGCCGGTGCCGGACGCGCTCAAGCTGGGCTTGCGGCTGGCCGCCACGCACGTCACGCGCACCGCCGCGAAGGTCGCCGAAAGCATGTACGACCTCGGCGGCGGCGCGGCGATCTACGAGACTTCGCCGCTGCAGCGCCGGTTCCGCGACGCCCACACCGCGACCGCCCACTTCCAGGTCAACCCGGCCAGCTTCGAGCTGCCCGGGAAGCTCCTGCTGGGTGTCCCGGCACGCACGGAGCAGCTGTGACCGACCTGTCGCACCGGTTCACGCACGACTCGGTCGGGCGCGCGCTCGACCTGGTCGGCGAGCGGTGGAGCCTGCTCATCCTGCGCGAAGCCTTCTTCGGCGTGCGCCGCTACGGCGAGTTCGCGCGCAACCTCTCGATCCCGCGTCCGACGCTGTCCGCGCGGCTCAAGACCCTCGTCGACGCGGGTGTGCTCGACCGCGTCGACCCCGTGCCCGAGTACGTGCTGACCCAAGCCGGCCGGGACCTCTTCGGCGCCGTCGTCACGCTCATGCAGTGGGGCGACGAGCACCTCGCCGGGCCGGACGGTCCGCCGATCCGGTTGCGGCACCACGACTGCGGCGAGGTCGGCGGCACGTTCGTCGCTTGTGGACACTGCGGCGGCGAGATCGCCACCGGCAACGTGACCCCGGAGCCCGGCCCCGGGTTCCGCTAGCTCGAGGCCTTCTTGCGCTGGTGCCCGACGACGAACCCGCCGACGATGATCAGGAACACGATGAGCGTGATGATCCAGCCGGTGACGCCGAACGGGTCCTCCTTGGCGGCAGCCGCGGCCGAGGACGTCCCGCTGTTGCCGGTGCCGCCGTCGGCGAGCACGGACGGGTCGGTGCCCGTCGGCGTGGTCGCCGGTGCCTGGTAGCTGATCTGCCCGACCGGCGCGGCTCGGTCGGCTTCCAGCGCGAAGCCGTAGTCGAGCAGCTTCGCCGCCTGGTCGACGACCTTCGTCGGCTTCTGCTCGGCGCGCAGCATCACGACCGCGAGCCGCTTGCCCTTCTGCTGCGCCGCGCCGACGTAGGTGTGGCGGGCGTCGTCGGTGAAGCCGGTCTTGCCGCCGAGGAAGCCCGGGTAGACGCCGAGCAGCTTGTTGTCGTTGTAGATCGGGATGACCGGTTTGCCGCCGGTCGCCGGGATCTCGAAGTTCTTCGTCGAGACGACCCGCGCGAACTCCGGCTGCTTCATCGCGTAGTGGAAGATCAGGCTGAGGTCGTAGGCCGAGGTCGACATGCCCGGGCCGTCGAGCCCCGACGGCGTCGCCGCGCGCGTGTCTTCCGCGCCGATGCGGGCCGCCAGCGCGTTCATCTTGGCCACCGCCGAGTCGACGCCGCCGAGCGCCGTGGCGAACGCGTGCGCGACGTCGTTGCCCGAGTGCATCAGCAGGCCGTGCAGCAGCTGGTCGACGCTGTACTGGCCGCCGGCGACGAGGCCGACGCAGGTGCACTCCTGCTCGGCGTCCTCCTTCGTCGCGACGATCACCTGCTGCGGGTTCAGCTGGGTGACGACGACGAGCGCCAGCAGCGTCTTGATCAGCGACGCGGGCCGCTGGCGGGCGTGCGGGTCCTTCGCCGCGACCACCGCGCCGGTGTCGAGGTCCTGCACCAGCCACGACGCCGCCGTGTTGCCCTCCGGCGGGTTGAGCGCGCCGTCCGGGGTGATCAGGCCGCACTCGGCCATCCGCGGGCCGCCGACCGGGTCGGCGGGCACGGCCAGCGGCGGCGGGACGAGCTTGCCGGGCGCGGGCTTCTCCGACGTGTCGACCGGGGCC
This sequence comes from Amycolatopsis sp. NPDC098790, assembly GCF_044759945.1. Taxonomy (NCBI): domain Bacteria; kingdom Bacillati; phylum Actinomycetota; class Actinomycetes; order Pseudonocardiales; family Pseudonocardiaceae; genus Amycolatopsis; species Amycolatopsis sp. NPDC098790. The sequence goes on along the minus strand of NZ_JBIWAI010000001.1, from coordinate 281,056 downwards.
GGCGGGGCCTGGCGGTTCGCGCACTGGCCCTGCTGGGGCGCCGCGGCCGCGAGGGCCGGGGTGCTCAGGGCCAGGAGGGCGGCGGCGAGCGTCGTCGTGAAGACCTTGAGCGACCGGGAGACAGCGGAGTGCACCCACGCAATCTAGCGCCGAGGCGCGCGCCGCATACTCAGGGGCATGCGCATTTCCCGACGGACCTCGCTGTTCCTGCTGGCCTTCGGCGTGTGGTCGTGGATCATCTGGATCACGTTCGCCAAGAACCTGTGGGACAGCGACCAGGCCTGGGCCGCCGACGGCTCGCCGACCGCGTACTTCATCGTCCACGCGGTGCTGACGGTCGTGTCGTTCGTGCTGGGCACGATCATCGGCGTGCTGGGCTGGCGCGGGGTGCGCGCCGCTTCCTGACTTTGGTCGGTGGCGCGGTTTCCGGGGCCGGTTTAGGTTGACGCCACCGACTCTGGAGGTGGAATGTCCCGTATACGCCGAATGGCGGCCCCGCTCGTGCTGGCCGTCGGGGGTGGCCTGCTGGCCGCGGCCCCGGCCGCCGAGGCCGCGCCGGTCACGTGCGACACGACGAGCACGCCGTACACGTACGTGGTGACGTACCAGCCGGGCACGCGCGCCTCGGCCGTCGACAAGGAGCTGGCGGCCAAGTGCGGCACGAAGGTGGCGTACTACGGCGAGATCGGCGTCGCGATCGCCAGCTCGCGCAACGCGGACTTCCAGCAGAAGATCGGCGTCTACCGGGCTTATTCGGGTGGTCGCGATGTGGCCTCTTCGTCCGGTGCCGCGGCTCGTTCGCTCGGTGCGGTGAAAACCCTGGAGGACACGCGTTCGACGGCCGCCGCGGGTGACCTGTCGGCCCAGCAGTGGGACATGAAGGCGATCCACGCGCCCGAGGCGAACAAGAAGTACCAGGGCAGCCGTTCGGTGACGGTCGGCGTGCTGGACTCGGGCATCGACGCGACCCACCCGGCGCTGAAGGCGGCCGTCTCGGCTTCTTCGTCGGCCGGGTGCGTGAGTGGAGCGCCGGACCTGACGCCGGCGTCGTGGGCCCCGACGACGTCCGACCACGGAACGCACGTGGCGGGCACGATCGCGGGCAAGGACCCGGCGGCGGGCTTCACGGGCATCGCGCCGGGGGTGAAGCTGGCCTCGGTGAAGGTCGTGAACGACGACGGCTACATCTTCCCGGAGTCGGCGGTGTGCGGCTTCGTGTGGGCGGCCAAGCACGGCTTCCAGGTGACGAACAACAGCTACTACATCGACCCGGGCATGTTCTTCTGCTCGAAGGAGCCAGGCGACGCGGCGGCGTACGAGGCGGTCCGCCGCGCGATCGAGTTCTCAACGCGCCACGGGGTCTTGAACGTATCGGCGGCGGGCAACTCGGGCTTCGACACGACAACGCAGACAACGGACCCGAACCGGCCGCACCCGGTGGACAAGTCGTGCGGCATCCTCCCGAAGGCGATCGACGGCGTGGTGACGGTGTCGTCGGTGGGCTACGCGGGCACGAAGTCGTCGTTCAGCAACTACGGAGAGATCGACGTGACGGCCCCGGGTGGCGACTTCTCACAGCTGCCGCCGTCCGGTGAAGGACCGTCGTGCCCGCTGTCGACCACGGTGTTCGGCGGGTTGTACGGCTCCAAGTGCGGAACGTCGATGGCATCGCCGCACGCGGCGGGGGTGGCGGCGCTGCTGGCTTCGCGCTTCCGTGGCCTGCCGCCGCAGCTGCTGGCGAAGGTCCTGACGGGCGAAGCGGACCCGGTGAAGTGCGCGTCAACGGAGACGGAGTGCACCGGGCCGGCGAAGAACAACTCGTACTACGGCCACGGCCTGGTCAACGCGCTGGACGCGGTGCGCTGACGCAACACCAATAGAGGAGCTGGGTGGTCATCCCGTCGCCTGAGGCCGTCAAATCACTTTGAGCCGGGCCCGCAACTGACTGCCCAGGGTGCGAGAACAACGAAAGCTTGCGGGCCCGGCTCAAAGTGATAGGCCTCGTTCAGGCGACGGGATGACCACCCAGCGGCCCACCTCCCCATCGGGAGACGGCAGCGGGTCGGGTGGCCATCCCAGAGCCTGCCCGTCCGGCGAGGACATGCTTTGGCTTTTCGCCGCGGCAGAAGAAAAAACCCGCTTCCGCGGCGGAAAGACCTCTGCCGCGGCAGAAAAAGACTTCTTCCGCGGCTTTCGCGGGTCCGACCTCCCCCGCCCCTCCTTTCGGATTTTCCGTCGACGCTCGGGTTTGTCAAGGCGGGAAAGCGTGCCTTGACAAACCCGAGCGTCGACTTAAGTGCGGCTGGGATGAGGGGCGGGGGAGGTCTGGTGACCTCGTGGTCTTCTTGCGTTGCCGGCTGCCTGTTTCTTACTCAGACGCGCTTGAACAGTAGCGCTCGCTTCACTTCCTGGATCGCCTTTGTCACCTGGATCCCTCGCGGGCACGCGTCCGTGCAGTTGAACGTCGTGCGGCAGCGCCACACACCCTCACCATCGTTGAGGATGTCCAGCCGCTCCTCCGCTCCCTCGTCACGGGAGTCGAAGATGAACCGGTGGGCGTTCACGATTGCCGCCGGGCCGAAGTACGACCCGTCGTTCCAGTACACCGGGCACGACGACGTGCAGCACGCGCAGAGAATGCACTTCGTCGTGTCGTCGAACCGGTCCCGGTCCGCCTGGGACTGGATGCGCTCGCGCGTCGGCTCGTTGCCGTAAGTGATCAAGTACGGCTTGATCGCGCGGTACGCCTCGAAGAACGGGTCCATGTCGACGTACAGGTCCTTCAACGTCGTCAGGCCCTTGATCGGGGCGATCGTGATCGTCGTCTGCTTGCCGTCCTTTGCGAGGAGGTCCTTCATCAGGACCTTGCACGCCAGGCGGTTGATGCCGTTGATCTGCATCGCGTCGGACCCGCACACGCCGTGCGCGCACGAGCGGCGGAACGAGAACGTTCCGTCGATGTAGTCCTTCACGTAGAACAGCAGGTTCAGCAGGCGGTCGGTGCGCTGCGCCGGGACGTCGTAGGACTCCCAGTGCGGCTCCGAATCCACCTCCGGGTTGAACCGGAGGATCTTCAGCGTCACCGTGATCGGGGTGTGCTCGTCGGACGCGGCGGTGGCCGAATCAGCAGTAGCCGTAGTCATCAGTACTTCCGCTCCATCGGCTCGTAGCGGGTGAAGGTGACCGGCTTGTAGTCCAGCCGGATGTCGGACGCCAGCCCGGCGCCCTGCTTGTAGGCCATGGTGTGGCGCATGAAGTTCGTGTCGTCGCGGTTCGGGTAGTCCTCGCGGGCGTGGCCGCCGCGGGACTCCTTGCGCGCCAGCGCTCCCACCACCAGGACCTCGGCCAGCTCCAGCAGGAAGCCCAGCTCGACGGCTTCCAGCAGGTCGGTGTTGTACCGCTTGCCCTTGTCCGCCACCGTGATCCGCTGGTACCGCGCCTTCAGCGCCTGGACGTCGGTCAGCGCCTGCTTCAGCGTGTCCTCGGTGCGGTACACCGACGCGTGCGAGTCCATCGTCTGCTGCATTTCCTTGCGGATGTCGGCGACGCGCTCGTCGCCGTGCTCCGACAGCAGGCCCGCGAGCTGGTCTTCCACCAGCTTGGTCGGATCCGCGGGCAGCTCGACGTGCTCGTGCGCCATCGCGTACTCCGCGGCCGCGATGCCGGCGCGGCGGCCGAACACGTTGATGTCCAGCAGGGAGTTCGTGCCCAGACGATTGGAACCGTGCACGGACACGCACGCGACCTCGCCCGCGGCGTACAGACCCGGGATGACGTTCTCGTTGTCCCGCAGCGCTTCGCCGTGGATGTTGGTCGGGATGCCGCCCATCACGTAGTGGCAGGTCGGGAACACCGGCACCGGCTCCTTCACCGGGTCGACGCCCAGGTAGGTGCGCGAGAACTCGGTGATGTCCGGCAGCTTGGTCTCGAGGACCTCGACCGGCAGGTGCGTGACGTCGAGTACGACGTAGTCCTTGTTCGGGCCGCAACCCCGGCCCTGCAGCACTTCCTGCACCATCGAGCGCGCCACGATGTCGCGGGGCGCGAGGTCCTTGATGGTGGGGGCGTAGCGCTCCATGAACCGCTCGCCGTCGGCGTTGCGGAGGATCCCGCCCTCGCCGCGGACGGCTTCGGAAATCAGGATGCCCAGGCCCGCGAGGCCGGTCGGGTGGAACTGGAAGAACTCCATGTCCTCCAGCGGGAGGCCCTTGCGGAAGATGATGCCGAGGCCGTCACCGGTGAGGGTGTGGGCGTTCGACGTCGTCTTGAAGATCTTGCCCGCGCCGCCGGTGGCGAACACGATCGACTTCGCCTGGAAGACGTGCAGCTCGCCGGTGGCCAGCTCGTAGGCGACGACACCGGAGGCGACCGGGTTGCCGCTCTCGTCCTCCGACAGGACGAGGTCGAGCACGTAGAACTCGTTGAAGAACTCCGTGCCGTACTTGACGCAGTTCTGGTACAGCGTCTGCAGGATCATGTGGCCGGTGCGGTCCGCGGCGTAGCAGGCGCGGCGGACCGCGGCCTTGCCGTGGTCACGCGTGTGCCCGCCGAAGCGGCGCTGGTCGATCTTGCCTTCGGGCGTCCGGTTGAACGGCAGGCCCATCTTCTCCAGGTCGAGCACCGCGTCGATGGCCTCCTTGGCCATGATCTCCGCGGCGTCCTGGTCGACGAGGTAGTCGCCGCCCTTGACCGTGTCGAAGGTGTGCCACTCCCAGTTGTCCTCTTCGACGTTCGCCAGTGCGGCGCACATGCCGCCCTGGGCCGCGCCGGTGTGGGACCGGGTCGGGTAGAGCTTGGTGAGGACCGCGGTGCGGGCGCGCTGGCCGGACTCGATGGCCGCGCGCATCCCGGCGCCGCCGGCGCCGACGATCACCACGTCGTACTTGTGGAACTGCATGGTGGGGGGTCTCCGGTGGTCAGTTCGCGGGCATGTTCGGGTCGAAGGTGAAGATCACCATCGTGCCGACGGCCAGGATCAGCACCATCGAGACGTAGAGCAGGATCTTCAGCCAGAACCGCGTGCTGTCCTTGCGCGCGTAGTCGTCGATGATGGTGCGCAGGCCGTTGCCGCCGTGGATCTCGGCGAGCCACAGCATGGCCAGGTCCCAGAACTGCCAGAACGGCGAGGCCCAGCGGCCGGCGACGAAGCCCCAGTTGATCCGGTGCACACCGCCGTCGAGGATGTTCATGATCAGCAGGTGGCCGAGCACCAGGATGATCAGCGCGAGGCCGGAGATCCGCATGAACAGCCAGCTGTAGAGCTCGAAGTTGCTGCGGCGGGCGGCGGGACGCTTCGGCGCGCGGGGGTTCGCGAGGGCGAGGTCGGCCATGTCAGTTACCCCCGAAGAGCGTTTCGGCGGTGCGCTTCAGCATGAAGAACGCACCGGGGACCATCACGACGACCCAGACCACGCCGATGACCCACAGCATCGCCTTCTGCAGCTTCGGGCCCTTCGACCAGAAGTCGACCAGCATGACGCGGATGCCGTTGAGCGCGTGGAAGAGGACCGCGCCGACCAGGCCGACCTCCAGGAGGTTCACGATCGGCGTCTTGTAGGTCTCGATGACCTGGTCGTACGTGTTCGGCGACACGCGCACCAGCGCGGTGTCGAGCACGTGCACGAACAGGAAGAAGAATGTGAGCACGCCGGTGATGCGGTGCAGCACCCAGGACCACATGCCGGGGTCGCCCCGGTAGAAGGTCCCCTGCCGGCGTGAGGCACCCGCCCGATCGCTCGCGCCTGCCTCGCTGGCAGTGCTCGCCGTGGTGGACATCGGTGAACGGCCTCCAACGTCTGACTATGTGCCCGGTGGCCGTGAGGTCCGCAGTCGCCGGAAGCGGCGGCAGTGCCGAGATCAACGTCATCGAGCCTGGATGAATCGGATGCTAGACCCGCACCCGGCACCCGGCTCACCTCCGGGTTCCTGTCTGTGATGGACCAGACACCGGTACCGGGGCACCGCCACCCGGTGGTGTGGCGCAGCGCACTCGGCGCCGAGGTGGTCCCGATCATCGGAAACCCTTGAGGTCAGACGTCTTTGAAGTCTGATATCTGATGCATTACGCCAAAAGGCTGGCGAACTCCGTCACTGGTTGACCGGTTCCGGCGATATTCCTACTGTCGCTCGCATAGACATCGGACCTTTCACGATGGGGTGACGTTCTGGTGAGACGACTCGGCTTGGTGATCGCCGTCGCGGTACTGCTGCCCGTGGTGGCGGTCACCCCCGCACAAGCGCTGCCGGACGGACTGGCCCTGACTCCGCCGATGGGCTTCAACAACTGGAACACGACGGGCTGCGCCGTCGACGAGCAGCTCATCCGCGACACCGCCGACCTCTTCGTCGACAAAGGACTCAAGGCCGCCGGTTACCAGTACGTGAACGTCGACGACTGCTGGGCGGAGCCGACGCGGGACGCCGAGGGCCGCATGCAGGCGAACAAGGCGCGCTTCCCCAGCGGGATCAAGGCGCTGGCCGACTACGTCCACGCGAAGGGCCTCAAGTTCGGCATCTACACCAGCGCGGGCACGCTGACCTGCGCGAAGACCCAGCCGGGCGCGCTGGACCACGAGGACGCCGACGCGCGGACGTTCGCGGACTGGGGCGTCGACTACCTCAAGTACGACAACTGCAACAACCAGGGCCGTCCCGCGCTCGAGCGGTACACGAAGATGCGGGACGCGCTGAAGGAGACCGGTCGCCCGATCGTGTACTCGCTGTGCGAGTGGGGCGAGAACAAGCCGTGGGAGTGGGGCGCGGACGTCGGCCACCTGTGGCGGACCACCGGCGACATCAAGGACAACTGGGCGAAGGTCGTCCAGATCCTCAAGGCGAACGCGCCGCTCGCGCCGTATGCGGGGCCCGGGCACTGGAACGATCCCGACATGCTCGAAGTCGGCAACGGCGGCATGACGACGGACGAGTACAAGTCGCACTTCTCGTTGTGGGCGATGATGGCCGCGCCGCTGCTCATCGGCGCCGACCTGCGCAAGATCTCGCCCGCGAACTTCGACGTCCTGCGCAACACCGAGGTCATCGCGCTTGACCAGGACCGGCGCGGGATCCAGGCGCGGGTGGTGTCCAACCAGGACGGTCACTGGGTCTTCGCCAAGCCCCTCGCGAACGGCGACGTCGCGGTCGCCCTCTTCAACGAGACGACCTCGAACGCCGCGATCGGCACCACCGCGGCCGCCGTCGGCCTCCCGCAGGCCGCCGGCTACACCGCGCGCGACCTGTGGGCCCACCGCGACCTGCAGACCGCCGGCCGGCTCTCCGCGGTCGTGCCGCCGCACGCGACGGTGGTCTACCGCGTCCACGCGGGTGGCGCGTGGCTGCGCGCCGAGCCCCTGGTCAGCACCGGTGTCGAGCTGGCCGCGCCCGTCCCCGGCGTGCCGGGCGAGATCACGCCCGCCGGGAAACCGTTCGAGGTGACGGTGTCCGCGACCGACGAGGCCCGCGTCCCGGTGTTCGACCCGCGCGTCACGCTCACCGCGCCCGCCGGCTGGCGGGTCGAGCAGCTGGCGCGGCCCCGGGAGTTCGTGCTCGGCACCGGCGACACCGCGGCCGGGCGCTGGCGGGTGACCCCGCCGTCCGGCACCGAAGGCACGACGGCGGTCCTGAAAGGCGGCGTCAGCTATCGCACGCTCGGATTCGGGCAGGTCACGTGGGCCGGGGAGCAGCAGCTGACCGTACCGGCCGCGCCGCCGACCTCGGCTGCCTGGGCGAGCGATCTGCGCTGGGCTACCGAGAAGAACGGCTACGGCCTGGTCGAGCGCGACATGTCCAACGGCAGCATCCCGGCAGGCGACGGCAAACCGCTGACGATCAACGGCGTGGTCTACCCGAAGGGGGTCGGCGCACACGCGCCCAGCGAGGTCGTCTTCTACGTGGGCGGTCGCTGCACGGCCTTCACCGCGGACGTCGGCGTCGACGACGAGCGCGAGGCGACGAACAAGCAGGGCTCGGCGACGTTCGAGGTGTACGCGGACGGCTCCCGGGTAGCGGCGACGGGCGTCCGGACCTGGCAGGACCCCGCGCTGCCCCTGAACGCCGACCTGCACGGCGCCCAGTACCTGCGGCTGGTCGTCACCGACGGCGGCGACGGCAACTCCTACGACCGCAGCGACTGGGCCGCCGCCCGGCTCACCTGCGCCTGAGCCGGTCGTGAGTGAGGAACAGGGTTAGAACACTGTTTCTCACTCACGACCGCTGTCTCACAGAGTGATCGGGCTGGCCCAACCTTCGGTCAGCCCGGCACACTGAGTGACACAAAACGGCATTTAAGCCGTCCCAGAGCGCGGTCACCCGACGAAAGTAGCGCCGAACGAGGCTCGATGATCACGTTCGGTGTCCAGTTCGTCGCGCGCAAGACTGCTGAGTAAACGTTTGTGTTACGTAGCGTGCCTTTCCTATGGCGCATTCCTGTCCGGCGGGTACGGTCTGGCGGTCGACCCGGCAGTGGGCCGGGTCGTGCCCTGATCGTCCGCTGGATCAGCGGGGAGGGAGAAACACGTTGCGTCGCATGCGTGGAACCGCGCTGGCCGCCGCGGCCATGGCCGGGGTGCTCGTCCTGGCCGGGTGCGCCAAGGACTCCGGCGGTGGGAACAGCTCGAACAACACCGCGGCTTCGTCGGCCGGCGGCTCGGACTGCGTCACCGCGCAGAAGCCGCCCGCGGCGCCCGCCGCGTCGAGCAGCACGGCCGCCGCCGGTGGCAAGGTCGACGGCAGCAAGCTGAAGATCGGCCTGGCCTTCGACGTCGGCGGCCGGGGTGACGCGTCGTTCAACGACGCCGCCGCCGCGGGCACCGACAAGGCGAAGAGCGAGCTCGGCGTCACGACGGTCAACGAGAGCACCGCCAGCGCCAGCGAGGCCGAGTCGGCCAAGCAGCAGCGCCTCGACCAGATGGCCTCCTCGGGCCTGAACCCGATCGTCGCGGTCGGGTTCGCCTACGCGGACTCGGTCAAGGCCGTCGCCGCCAAGTACCCGAACACCAAGTTCGCGATCGTCGACGACGACTCGATCACGCTGCCGAACGTCACGCCGCTGGTGTTCGCCGAGGAGCAGGGCTCGTTCCTGGCCGGCGTCGCCGCCGCGTACAAGAGCAAGAACTGCCACATCGGCTTCGTCGGCGGTGTCAACACCCCGCTGATCCAGAAGTTCGAGGCCGGCTTCCTGCAGGGCGCGAAGACGGTTTCGTCCAAGATCAAGATCGAGGACGAGTACCTGACCCCGGCCGGCGACTTCTCCGGGTTCCAGGACCCGCCGAAGGGCAACGCGAAGGCCGCGGCCGAGATCGACAAGGGCGCGGACGTCATCTACCACGCCGCCGGCGCCTCCGGTAAGGGCGTGTTCGACGCGGCGAAGGCGAAGAACGCGCTGGCCATCGGTGTCGACTCCGACCAGTACAACCAGAAGACCGTCGAGGCCGACAAGGACGTCATCATCACGTCCATGCTCAAGCGGGTCGACGTCGCGGTGTTCGACTACATCCAGGCCGTCGCCAAGGGTGACCTGACGACCCTGCCGAAGCGGTTCGACCTCAAGGTCGACGGCGTCGGCTACGCCACCTCCGGCGGCAAGGTCGACGACATCAAGGACGTCCTCGACGGGTACAAGGCCCAGATCATCTCGGGCGCGATCACCGTTTCGGACAAGCCGCAGAAGTAACTCATTGCGCGTCGGGGCTCGGAGGGATTTTCCCTCCGGGCCCCTCACGCGTTCCAGAGATATGGAATCCTCCCGCCCATGAGCACTGCCGAGGCCCCGGCCGAGGCCGTCCCCGACCGGGGCGCGCCCGCCGTCCAGCTGACCGGGATCACCAAACGGTTCCCGGGTGTGGTGGCCAACTCCGACGTCAACCTCACCGTCGCCGCGGGCGAGGTGCACGCCATCTGTGGCGAGAACGGCGCCGGCAAGTCCACCCTGATGAAGATCCTCTACGGCATGCAGCCGCCGGACGAGGGCACGATCGCGATCAACGGCGAAGAGGTGAAGCTGCGCAACCCGCAGGACGCCATCCGCGCCGGGATCGGCATGGTGCACCAGCACTTCATGCTGGCCGACAACCTCACGGTCGGCGAGAACGTGTTCCTCGGCGCCGAAGCCCTGCACGGCATCGGCCGCGCCGCCCGCGCGCGGCTGGCCGACCTCGCCGAGCGCACCGGGCTGCACGCCAAGCCGGAGACGCTGCTGGAGGAGCTCGGCGTCGCCGACCGCCAGCGCGTCGAAATCGTCAAGGTGCTCTACCGCGGGGCGAAGATCATCATCCTGGACGAGCCGACCGCGGTCCTCGTGCCGCAGGAGGTCGACGCGCTCTTCGCGACCGTCCGGGAGATGAAGGCCGACGGCTACACGTTCCTCTTCATCTCGCACAAGCTCGACGAGGTGCGCGCGATCGCCGACACCGTCACGGTGATCCGGCGCGGCACGACCGTCGGCACCGCCGACCCGAAGACCATCACCTCGCGCCAGCTCGCGGAGATGATGGTCGGCTCCGAGCTGCCCAGCCCGGAGACCCGCGAGTCCACGGTCACCGACCGGGACGTGCTGCGGCTGACCGGGCTCACGCTCGGCGCCGAGGGTTCGGACCGCAACGCGCTCGACGACGTCTCCTTCACCGTGCACGCGGGCGAGGTGCTCGGCGTCGCCGGCGTCGAGGGCAACGGCCAGACCGAGCTCGTCGAGACGATCATGGGCATGCGCAAGCCGTCCGGCGGCACCATCGAGCTGGTCGACGCGGACGGCAAGGCGCGGGACATCACCAAGGCGGGCACGCTGGCGCGGCGCGAAGCCGGCATCGGCTACATCGCTGAAGACCGCACGCGACACAGCCTGCTGCTCACGCAACCGTTGTGGGTCAACCGGATGCTCGGGTACCAGACCCGCGAACCGGTCTCGAAAGGACAGTTGCTCGACATCGCGGGCGCCCGCACGGACACCGAGCGGATCGTGCGCGACTACGACGTCCGCACGCCCGGCATCGACGTCCCGGCCGCGGCGCTCTCGGGCGGCAACCAGCAGAAGCTGATCGTCGGGCGCGAGCTGTCGGGCGACCCGGTGCTGCTCATCGCGTCGCACCCCACGCGCGGGGTCGACGTCGGCGCGCAGGCGCTGATCTGGGAGAACATCCGCCAGGCGCGGGCGGCCGGCCTCGCGGTGCTGCTCATCTCCGCCGACCTCGACGAGCTGATCGGCCTGTCGGACACGATCCGCGTCATGCTGCGCGGGCGGCTCGTCAGCGAGGCCGACCCCGCCACCGTGACGCCGCAGGAACTGGGCTCGGCGATGACCGGCGCCGGGGAGGGTGAAGAAGAGTGACTTCCTGGCGCACGAAACTGCTGCCGCCGCTGCTGGCGATCGTCTTCGCCGTGCTGCTGTCGGCGATCGCGCTGATCATCTCCGGGGCCGACCCGCTGCAGGCGTACGGCACGATGATCGGCCAGATGTTCAAGGGCTCGACCGCGGTCGACACCGTGAACCTGGCGACCGTGTACTACCTGTCCGGCCTGGCCGTCGCCATCGGCTTCCAGATGAACCTCTTCAACATCGGGGTCGAGGGCCAGTACCGCTTCGCCGCCGTCGTCGCCGCCATCGCGGGCGGCGCGATGAAGCTGCCGCCGGTCGTCCACGTGCTCGCGATCCTGGTGGTCGCGGTCGTGGCGGGCATGGCCTACGCGGCGATCCCGGCGATCCTCAAGGTGACCCGCGGGGTCAGCGAGGTCATCTCGACGATCATGCTCAACGCGATCGTCGCCGGGATCATCGCGTTCCTCATCAACGCCGACCAGTTCGGCGTGCAGCGCGGCAACAACATCGGCACCCGCGTGATCGAGCCGTCGGGCCGGATCCCCGGCATCCCGCTCGGCTCGGGCACGCTGTTCGGGTTCGTGTTCATCGCCGCGATCGTCGGCGGCGCCTACTGGTTCATGCTCAACCGCACGCGGTTCGGCTTCGAGCTGAAGGCGTCCGGCGAGTCCACCACGGCCGCGGCCGCCGGTGGCGTCAACGCCAAGAAGATGACGCTCATCGCGATGCTGCTCTCCGGTGGCGTGGCCGGCCTGGTCGCCATGCCGGAGCTGCTCGGCCGCGACTACAGCTACGGCATCACCGCGACCCAGATGTACGGCTTCACCGGCATCGCGGTCGCGCTGCTGGGCCGCAACCACCCCGGCGGCATCGCGCTCGGCGCGCTGCTGTGGGCGTTCCTCGACACCTCCGCGGTGTCGCTGGAGCAGATCAACGTGTCCAAGGAGATCGCGACGATCATGCAGGGCATCATCGTGCTGTCGGTCGTCGTGGCGTACGAAGTCGTGCGCCGGGCCGACCTCGCGGCCGAACAACGGAGGGTGGGCCGCGCGCTCGCCGGCCGCAAGGGTTCCTCGGTCAGCGAAGGGGGTGCGGTGTGATCACCGACGTCGCTCCCGAATCCGGCTCGACGATGCCGGTCCAGCGCCGCCGCCGCGGCCGGGTCCCCGGCTGGCTGCGCGGCGTGATCTGGGCCGTCATCGCCATCGCCGTCATCTCGACGGCGTCGTACTCCACCGGCGTCTCGGCGCTGACGTCGTCGAACACCGCGTCGACGGCGCTGCGGCTCGCGCTGCCGATCCTGCTCTGCGCGCTCGGCGGCCTCTGGGCTGAACGCGCGGGCGTGGTCAACATCGGCCTCGAGGGCATGATGATCCTCGGGACCTGGGGCGCCGCTTGGGGTTCCTACTACGGCGGCGTGTGGTCGGGCCTGCTGGCCGCGCTGGCGTTCGGCGCGCTGGGCGGCCTGCTGCACGCGGTGGCGACGGTGACGTTCAACGTCAACCACATCGTCTCCGGTGTCGCGATCAACCTGCTCGGCCTGGGCGTCGCGAAGTACCTGGCGAACCTGATCTTCGCGCCGATCTCCGGCAACCCGCGGCAGTCGCCGGTGGTGCCGAAGTTCGACACGTACTCGGCGACGTTCCTCTCGGACTGGCTGGGCGACCTGGAAAAGGAGCAGCGCGTCGGGATCTCCGACGTCGCCGGCATCCTGCGCGGGCTGGTCACCGAGGTGGCGCCGCTGACGATGATCGCGATCGTCCTCGTCCCGGTGAGCTTCTGGGTGCTCTGGCGGACCCGGTTCGGCCTGCGGCTGCGCTCGTGCGGCGAGAACCCGGTCGCCGCCGAGTCCCTGGGTGTCAACGTCTACCTGCACAAGTACGTCGCCGTCGTCATCTCCGGCGCGTTCGCCGGCATGGGTGGCGCGTCCCTGGTGCTGCTGCGCGGTGGCGCGGACTACCTGGAGAACCAGACGAACGGCCGCGGGTACATCGGTCTCGCGGCGATGATCTTCGGCAACTGGCGGCCGGGCGGCCTGCTCGGCGGTGCGGCGCTGTTCGGCTACGCGGACGGTCTGCAGCTGGCCGGCGGTGGCGAAGCGGTGCTCGCGCTGCTGTACGGCGCGGTGATCCTGGTCGGCGTGATCGTCGTCGTGCAGCTGTTCCGGAAGCAGTGGATCGCGGCCGGGCTCGGCGTCGTCGGCGCGGGCGTGCTGTACGCGATCTACTGGTCGAACGACACGCTGCCGTCCGACCTGATCCCGTACACCGCGCACTTCGTGACGCTGATCGTGCTGGCGGTGGCTTCGCAGCGGCTGCGGCCGCCGAAGGCCGACGGGCAGCCGTACCGGCGAGGTGAGGACTGATGTCCACAGTAGACTGGGACGCTCTGCGTTCCCAGGCGATCGAAGCCGCTTCCCATGCGTACGCGCCTTATTCGGGCCTGCACGTCGGGGTCGCCGGGATCGTCGACGACGGCCGGGTCGTGACCGGGTGCAACGTCGAAAACGCTTCCTACGGGCTCGGGCTGTGCGCGGAGTGCACGATGGCCGGGCAGCTGCGGCTGTCCGGCGGCGGTCGTCTGGTCGCGGTGGCGTGTCGCAGCGGTGCCGGTGACCTGCTGATGCCGTGCGGGCGCTGCCGGCAGATCCTGTTCGAGCTGGGCGGTTCTTCGTGCCTGGTGGACACGCCCAGCGGGATCCTGCCGATGTCGGACGTCCTGCCGGACGCCTTCGGCCCGGACGACCTGCCGTGAGCGGGTTCGCGGCGGTCGACGTCATCCGGGTGAAACGGGACGGTGGCACGCTTTCCGACGAGCAGATCGACTGGGTCGTCGACGCCTACACGCACGGTCTCGTGGCCGAAGAGCAGATGTCGGCGCTGGCGATGGCGATCTTCCTGCGGGGGATGACCTCGGCGGAGATCTCCCGTTGGACGCACGCGATGATCGCGTCAGGGGAGAGGCTGTCCCTGGACGTCTCGCGGCCGACCGTCGACAAGCACTCGACCGGCGGGGTCGGCGACAAGATCACGCTGCCGCTGGCGCCGCTCGTGGCCGCGTGCGGCGCGGCGGTGCCGCAGCTGTCCGGGCGCGGGCTCGGGCACACGGGCGGGACGCTCGACAAGCTGGAGTCGATCCCGGGCTGGCGCGCCGCACTGTCCACTTCGGAGATTGCTCGTCAGTTGGAAGACGTCGGCGCGGTGGTCTGCGCGGCGACGTCCGGGCTCGCGCCGGCGGACAAGAAGCTGTACGCGCTGCGGGACGTCACGTCCACTGTGGAATCGATCCCACTGATCGCCAGCTCGATCATGAGCAAGAAGATCGCCGAAGGGGCGTCCGGGCTGGTCCTGGACGTCAAGTTCGGGTCGGGCGCGTTCATGAAGTCGCTCGACCAGGCGCGTGAGCTGGCCTCGACGTTGACGTCGATCGGCCGCGACCACGGCGTCCCGACGACGGCGTTGCTGACCGACATGAACGTCCCGCTGGGGCGGGCGGTCGGAAACGCGGTGGAGGTCGCGGAATCGGTTTCGGTGCTCCAGGGCGGCGGGCCGTCGGACGTGGTCGAGCTGACTCTCGCGCTGGCGCGGGAGATGCTGGCTCTGGCCGGTATTTCGACGGACCCGGCCGCGGTGCTGGCTTCCGGCGAGGCGTACGAGACGTGGTGCCGGATGATCTCGGCCCAAGGTGGGGACCCGTCGGCACCGCTGCCGACGCCCGCGCACGTGCACACGGTGGTCGCTCCGGCTTCGGGCGTGCTGGCTTCGCTGGACGCATACGCGGTGGGCGTCGCGGCTTGGCGGCTGGGCGCGGGCCGGGCCCGCAAGGAGGACCCGGTCCAGGCGGCGGCGGGCATCCTGTGCCTGGCCAAGCCGGGTGACGCCGTCTCCGAGGGCGAGCCGCTGCTGGAGCTGCACACGGACACCCCGGAAGCGGTTCCGGCGGCGTTGGCGGCGTTGGAGGGCGGGTTTTCGGTTGCCGAATCGGCTCCGGAGCCGGGTCCGATCGTCGTGGAGGCGATCCGCGCCGAGGTGTGATGATCGTCGCGAAGATGATCACCCGGTCGAGTGACCCGACGCCGATGAAGCTGCCCGAGCCACCCGAACCTGTCGGTGGTGCTCGGTAAGCTGGAAAGCGGGGGGCGGAGGCCCGCCTTCCCGCCCGAACATGAAGAAGGCCCCCGCCGGGATCCCGGCGGGGGCCTTCTTCACAGGTGCTTACTCCGTGGCTTCTTCCGCGCCTTCGCCCGTCTTGGCCTTGGCGTCGGCCGGCTTCGGGGCGCGGCCGTTGCGGGAGCTGCGACGCGGCTGGCGCGGGGCCGGCGGGGGCGGGGCGATCTGCTGGACCGTCGGGCCGCCGCCGAGCATCAGCTCCGCGAACGTCGCCATCGCCTCGTCGAGCTGGCCGCCGATGCGGCGGACGCTCTCGTCGTTGCTCTTGCGGACCAGCGAGTCCACCGAGTCGGAATCCGGCTGCTTGGACAGCGTGTCCTCGACCTTCGACAGGCCGCTCTTGAGCGCGCCGTCGAGGTCGCCGATGCCGGAGAGGAAGCCGTCTTCCACCTTGTCGAGGCGGCCGGCCAGCTCGTCGAGGCGGGTGGTGACCGTCTCGAGCCGGTTGCCCAGGTTCTCCAGGCGGTCCGAGGCGTCGATCATCTCGCCGGTCTCGGTCAGCGCCGTCTTGAGCGCCTCGGTGTTCGCGCCGATCCGCTCCTTGGTGGCGCGGTCCAGCTCGTCGACCTTCGCGCGCAGCTCGTGGTCGGCGGTGTCGACGCGCTCGCGCAGCGTCGACTCGGCCTGGTCGATCCGCTCGCGGACCGGGCCGTGCACCGACTGCGGCAGCGAGTCGAGCTTCGCGTCCTGCTTGTCGAGGTGGCCGCCCAGCTCGTCGAGCCGGCGGTGGATGTTCTGGAGCTTGTCCTCGAGCCCGTCCATCCGCCCGGCGACGCCCTCGAAGCGCGCGGCGACGCCGTCGAGACGGCCGTCGAGCTGCGCGAAGGGCTTGGCGAGCTTGTCCGGGAGTGCCTCGATCGCGCGGGTCAGCGCGGCGATCGCGTTGTCCTGGGCCTCGAGGCGGGACATCGCCTCGTCGAGGCGCTCGGCCAGGACGCCGACCTCGGTGCGGTCGGGCATTTCGGACAGCCGCTTGCGGACCGCGCCCAGCGAGTCCACCGGCGCGAGGCGGGCGTAGATGTCGTCGAGCGCGTCGAAGATCTGCTGCTGCTCGCTCTCACGCACTTCGGCCGCGCGCACCAGCATGTTGCGCATCCGGTCGAAGGACGGGGCGGCAATGTGGTTGTCAGTGGTCACTGCTGTGTGTCCTTCGTCGGCGGGGAAATGGAGGGACGTGCCACGAAGCTTATCGATTGCAAAAATTGCTGTCTGTATGGCCCCCGTTAAGAGCCTATTGCGGAGGCTGCCCCCGGATGGCCGATTCGTCGCATGATCGTCGGCGCTGAGGGTGAGCCCGAGCCTGGGACTTACGGCCATGTAGGGGAATGACAACGAGGTTACCGTTGGGGGATGCCTGACGAAAGCCCTGTTCTGACCAGCGAGACACTCCGCCGCGCGCCCAAGGTCCTCCTGCACGACCACCTGGACGGCGGCCTCCGCCCGGCCACCGTCGCCGAGCTCGCCGACGCCACCGGCTACGCCGGCCTGCCCACCACCGACCCGGCCGAGCTGGGCACCTGGTTCCGCCGGGCGGCCGACTCCGGCTCACTCGTTTCCTACCTCGAGACCTTCGCGCACACGTGCGGTGTGATGCAGACGGAGGAAGCGCTGGTCAGGGTCGCCGCGGAAGCGGTGGAGGACCTGGCCGCCGACGGCGTCGTCTACGCCGAGGTGCGCTACGCACCGGAGTTGTTCGTCGAACGCGGTCTGTCACTCGATGCGGTGGTCGAGGCTGTCCAAGCGGGGTTCACGGAGGGCGCACGCCGGGTCGCCGCGAACGGCGGCAGCATCCGCGTCGGGACGTTGCTCTGCGCGATGCGCCAGCACGCCCGCGCCCTCGAGATCGCGAACCTGGCGGTCCGCTACCGCGACGCCGGCGTCGTCGGCTTCGACATCGCCGGACCCGAAGACGGATTCCCGCCCACCCGCAATCTCGACGCTTTCGAGTATTTGCGGCAGAACAATGCGCATTTCACCATTCACGCCGGAGAGGCGTTCGGGTTGCCGTCCATTTGGGAGGCGATTCAGCATTGCGGCGCCGAGCGGCTCGGGCACGGCGTGCGGATCGTCGAGGACGTCAAGACCGACGCGGACGGCACGGTCCACCTTGGACGGTTGGCCGCGTACGTCCGCGACCGCCGCATCCCCCTGGAGATCTGCCCGACGTCGAACGTCCAAACAGGCACGGTGCGCTCGATCGCCGAGCACCCGCTCGCCCTGCTCAAGCGGCTGCGCTTCCGGGTGACCGTGAACACGGACAACCGGCTGATGAGCGGATGCACGATGACCAGCGAATTCACCACTCTGCACGAGACCTTCGGGTACGGTCTCGACGACTTCCGGTGGTTCACGATCAACGCGATGAAATCCGCGTTCATCGATTTCGACGCCCGGCTCGCGCTGATCGACGACGTCATCAAGCCCGGGTACGCCGAGCTGGCCTGACGTCCGCCGCGGGTCCTTGCGGTCCTTAGCCATGCCAACTATCGTTCACTATGTAGGAAGTAGTTCTCAAGATGTGAGACGGTGGCGAAGATGGCGCAGGTCGCTGGCGATGTGGGTGAGCAGGTGCACGCGAGTTCACGCCGGTGGCTCATCCTCGCGCTGGGCCTCGCTGCGCAGACCGCGAGCTGCTCGTTCCTCTACGGCATCCCGTTCCTGGTCCCGGCCATGCAGGCCGACCAGGGCCTGTCGCTGGCGCAGGCCGGCACGGTCGTCGCGGCCCCGAGCATCGGCCTCCTGTTCACCCTGATCGTGTGGGGCGCGGCTGCGGACCGTTACGGAGAGCGCCTGATCATGGCCCTCGGTCTGGGAGCCTCGGGGTTACTCCTGGTGTACGCCGGGGTGGGAACTCACCCGGTCGGGCTGCTCTTTGGGGTGTTCTTGGCGGCGGGTGCGTGTACGGCTTCGGTGAACGCGGCGAGCGGTCGCGTGGTGATGGGCTGGTTCGCGAAGTCCGAGCGCGGCGTGGCGATGGGGATCCGCCAGACGGCCCAGCCGCTCGGCGTGGGGGTCGCGGCGCTGGGGCTGCCGCCTCTGGCGGCGCACTTCGGGTTCCGCGCGGCGCTGCTGCTGCCGGCCGGGCTGGCGATCGTCGTCGCGCTGCTGGTGGCGTGGCTGGTGACGGACCCGCCGCGCCCGCCTCGCACGCCCCACTCGGCGGGGGCTTCGCCCTACCGGCACGCCACGCTGTGGCGGGTGCACGGGGCGAGCGCGCTGCTGGTGGTGCCGCAGTTCGCGGTGTCGGCGTTCGCGCCGGTGTACCTGGTGGCGGTGCAGCACTGGAGCCCGTTGTCGGCGGGCTGGTACCTGGCGGCGGTCCAGGTGCTGGGCGCACTGGGCCGGCTGGGGTCGGGGTGGTGGTCGGACCGGGTGGGCAGCCGGCTGCGGCCGATGCGCCAGCTGGCGGTGCTGAGCTGCCTGGTGATGCTGCTGGTGGCGGTGGGGGACGTGACTTGGCTGTGGCTGGTGTTGCTGGCGTTGGCGCTGGCCGGGGTGATCACGGTGGCGGACAACGGGCTGGGCTTCACGGCGTCGGCGGAGCTGGCGGGGCTGGCGTGGTCGGGCCGCGCGATGGGGACGCAGAACACGGGGCAGAACATCGCGGCGTCGCTGACGCCGCCGTTGCTGGGGTTGGTGATCGGCGACGGCCGGTACGCGTTGGCGTTCTGCGTGGCGGCGGTGTTCCCGGCGTTGGCGGTGCTGGTGGTGCCGGTTCGTGCGGAGCGGGCTTCGGAGGATTGACGTCGGCTGGGACTCGCGGGGGTCGTTGTTCCATGGCCGCCCGCTGGGTAGTGGCCTGAGGCCGCCACGTTGACTCCCCGCCTGCGGGCGCCCGCTGGGAGCGGCCTGAAGCCGCCACGTTGACCCCCGCCCCGCTCCCGCCCGCTGGGTACAGCCTGAGGCCGCCACTTTGACTCCCCGCCCGCGGCCGCCCGCTGGGGAGCGGCCTGAAGCCGCCACGCTGACCCCCGCCCGCTCCCGCCCGCGGGGGCGCCCCCCGTCTCCAGCGTATCGGCGGGCACCGACGGAAACCGGCCGCCGGCAGCCTGCGGCGGCCCGGCTGTCCACAACCGGCCCCGGTCTGTGGAGGAAGGCGGCCGGCGACGTCATGAACGACCCTTTCATGTCGCCAGATGACATGAACGACCCTTTCATGTCATGGCGGAACCCCGGGCGCAGCGAAGGTCGCCGCCCCAACCGCGGAAGGTCGCCTCCCCAACCATGGAAGGCGGCCTCCCTGACCGCGGAAGGTCGTCTCCCCGACCGCGGAAGGCGGCCTCCCTGACCGCGGAAGGTCGCCTCCCCAACCATGGAAGGCGGCCTCCCTAACCACGGAAGGTCGCCTCCCCCAACCACGGAAGGCGGCTCTTGCCGTCCCCGCCCGCGCGGAGCACGGGTTCGGAGGACTGACGCCCGGCCGGCCCCACGGGGGCCGTCGCTCCATGGCCGCCCGCTGGCGTAGTGGCTGAGGCCGCCACGTTGACTCCCCGCCTGCGGCCGCCCAACGGGGAGCGGCCTGGAGCCGCCACGTTGACCCCCGCCCCGCTCCCGTCCGCTGGGTACCGCCTGAGGCTGCCACGCTGACTCCCCGCCAGCTCCCGCCCGCGGGGGCGCCCCCCGTCTCCAGCGTATCGACGGCCACCGACGGAAACCGGCCGCCGGCAGCCTGCGGCGGCCCGGTTGTCCACAACCGCCCCAAGGCTGTGGACCGATGCGGCCAGCCGGCGCAAGCGACGTCGTGAATGACTCATTCATGTCGCCAGACGACGTGAATGACTCATTCATGTCATCCGGCGACCCCCGGACACGACGAAGGCCGCCTCCCCAAACCCCGGGGAAGCGGCCTTCGAAAGGCAAACTCAGGCGACCGTCAGGCGGTTCTCGAAACCCTCGACGAGCTTCCGCCAAGCGCTCTGCTCCGCGTCGAACGGCGCCGACGGCTCGAGCCGCGTCGGGTCCGGGCGCAGCACGAACGACACCAGCCAGCCCAGGCTCTCGTTGCCCGCCAGCGCCGTCTCGGCCGAGTCGTCGCCCGCCCAGTCCGCCGCGTCCGTGATCAGCTCGACCGCCAGCTCCAGCTGCGTCGGGTCGATCGACTCCGGGCCCTCCGCGATGTCCGCGTCCAGGCCCGTCAGCACGTACGTGTTCTCCGGGTCGACCTCGATCTCCAGCTCGCCGGCCGTCGCCTTGGCCAGGACCTCGTCCCACGTGGACACGTCCGCGAGGTCCGTGTCGGCCAGGTCCTTGCCGTCGGCCAGCGCGCGGGCCAGCGCCTTCTCCGACGTGAACACGTCGATCTCGCCCTCGCTGCCCAGGAACACCGGGGTGTCGTCCAGGTAGCAGCGCAGCGTGTAGTACTCCGCGCCGGACGTGATGATCTTGATCGGGTCGATGCCGACCTCGGCCCAGAAGCCGACCGGGCCCTCGTCCTCTTCGTCGTCGTCCTCATCGGAGTCGTCGTCCGAGGAGATCGCTTCGAGGTCCTCTTCACCCTCGGCGCCGGCCTCGGCTTCGGCGGACTCCTCGTGGAACGCCGCCAGCTCCTCGGCCGTCTGCTCGAGCACCTTCTCGTCGACGTCCGGCACCGTCACCAGGCCGTCGATCGCGTCCAGCACGGTGTCCCACTTCGTCGACACCGTCTCGGACAGGTCGTTCCACACCTGGACGCCGACGCTCCCGGTGAACGGGAGGGTGCCCTGGTCCAGCAGCGAGAAGCCCTCGGTCGAGTCGAGGATCTCGTGCACCTCTTCGAGGTCGCAGACGTCCGCGAGCGACCGCACGATGCCGACGATCTCCGCCAGCTCGGCGATGTGCCAGACGTCCGGCTCCTCGGCGACGAGCTCGGGCACGCCGACGAGGTCGTACGTGTGGTCCTCGTCCGGGATCAGCTCCGGCACGTTCAGCGACGGCACCGCGTCCCACGCCGGGTGGTCGAGCAGGTCGTGCCGCTCCGACGTTCGGACGAAGGCGGCCAGGTGCGCGGCGTCCGGGAAGGCGTACAGGTCGTCCTCGTCGCCGAGGAACGCTTCCCACTCCTCGCCGTCTTCCCGCCAGCGCGGGGCCCACAGGGTGACGACGTCGCCCTGCGGCAGCCCGAGTTCGATCGGGATGATGTCCTGTGCCATTCCTAAGCCCTCCGGTGTACCGCCCGTGTGCGCGCGACACCGTATCTCCCGGTCGAAGCGCGGTAACGCGAAGCCTACGGGTTTACCACGCGCGATGCGATCGCCCCTGCCGACTTTGCGACGAGCGGATGGCACGATGGACGTCTGATGACTCTTACAGACCTCCTGCCTGCGGATCCCGACCCCGACGCCCTCTTCGAAGCGTTCACGACCTGGACGGCCGAACGGGGCATCGAGCTGTACCCGGCGCAGGAGGAGGCGGTGATGGAGGTCGTCTCCGGATCGAACGTCATCCTCTCGACGCCGACCGGCTCCGGGAAGAGCCTCGTCGCCGTCGGCGCGCACTTCACCGCGCTCGCCCAGGGCCGCCGCAGCTACTACACCGCGCCCATCAAGGCCCTCGTCTCGGAGAAGTTCTTCCAGCTCATCGAGATCTTCGGCGCCGACAACGTCGGGATGATGACGGGTGACTCCAGCGTCAACCCGGACGCCCCGATCATCTGCTGCACGGCCGAAATCCTGGCGAACATCGCGTTGCGGTTCGGTGCCGAGGCACCCGTCGGGCAGGTCGTCGCCGACGAGTTCCACTTCTACTCCGAGCCCGACCGCGGCTGGGCGTGGCAGGTGCCGCTGCTGGAACTGCCGAAGGCGCAGTTCGTCCTGATGTCGGCGACCCTGGGCGACGTGTCCTTCTTCGAGAAGGACCTCACGCGCCGCACCGGCAAGCCGACCGCCGTCGTCACGTCGGCGCAGCGCCCGGTGCCGCTGACCTTCCGGTACGCGCTCACGCCGCTGCACGAGACGATGTCCGAGCTGCTCAACGGCGGTCAGGCGCCCGTCTACGTCGTGCACTTCTCGCAGGCCGCGGCCATCGAGCGGGCGCAGACGCTGATGAGCATCAACGTCACGACCAAGGCCGAGAAGGAGTCCATCGCCGAGCTGATCGGCGACTTCCGGTTCTCCGCCGGGTTCGGCAAGACGCTGTCGCGGCTGGTCCGCCACGGCATCGGCGTCCACCACGCCGGCATGCTGCCCAAGTACCGCCGATTGGTCGAGACCTTGGCGCAGTCGGGGCTGCTCAAGGTGATCTGCGGGACCGACACGCTCGGCGTCGGTATCAACGTACCAATCAGGACAGTGGTCTTCTCCGCGTTGACGAAGTACGACGGCGTCCGCCAGCGCCACCTCAAGGCGCGCGAGTTCCACCAGATCGCCGGCCGCGCCGGGCGGGCGGGCTACGACACCGACGGCTACGTCGTCGTGCAGGCGCCCGACCACGTCGTCGAGAACGCCAAGGCCCTCGAAAAGGCCGGCGACGACCCGAAGAAGAAAAAGAAGATCGTCCGGAAGAAGGCGCCGGAGGGTTTCGTCAACTGGACCGAGAGCACGTTCGACCGGCTCATCGCGGCCGACCCCGAGCCGCTGACGTCGAGCTTCAAGGTCACGCACTCGATGCTGCTGAACGTGATTTCGCGGCCGGGCAACGCGTTCGACTCGATGCGCCACCTCCTGGAGGACAACCACGAGGACCGCGCGTCGCAGCGCAAGCTGATCCTGCGCGCCATCGCGATCTACCGCGCGCTGCTCGCCGCCGGCGTCGTCGAGCGATTGTCCGAACCGGACGACCAGGGCCGGATCATCCGGCTCACCGTCGACCTGCAGTTCGACTTCGCGCTCAACCAGCCGCTTTCGCCGTTCGCGCTGGCCGCGATCGAACTGTTCGAATTGGACTCACCGAGCTACCCGCTCGACGTCGTGTCCACTGTGGAATCCACTGTGGACAATCCGCGTCCGGTGCTGTCGCAGCAGCAGTTCAAGGCGCGCGGCGAGGCAGTGAACGCGATGAAGGCCGAAGGCCTCGAGTACGACGAGCGGATGGAGCTGCTCGAGAACGTCACGTACCCGAAGCCACTCGAAGAGCTGCTGCAGGGCGCTTTCCACAGCTACCGGCAGGGTCACCCGTGGGTCGCCGACTACGAGCTGTCGCCGAAGTCCGTGGTGCGCGACATGTACGAGCGCGCGATGAACTTCGTCGAGTACATCGGGTTCTACCAGCTCGCGCGGTCGGAAGGCCTGGTGCTGCGCTACCTCGCCGACGTCTACGACGCACTGCGCCACACGGTGCCCGACGAGGCGAAGACCGAGCTGCTGCAGGACCTCATCGAGTGGCTCGGCGAACTCGTCCGGCAGGTCGACTCGAGCCTCTTGGACGAGTGGGAAGCGCTGCGGCACCCCGCGGAAGAGGGCCCGGTCTCGCACCGGCCGCCGTCGGCGCCCCCGGCCGTCACGCGCAACGAGCGCGCGTTCCGCGTCCTGGTGCGCAACGAGCTGTTCCGCCGGGTGGAGCTGTTCGCGCGGCGGGCGTGGTCGGTGCTGGGCGAGCTGGACGCGGCGTCCGGCTGGGACGCCGAGGCGTGGCAGGACGCGATCGAGGACTACTTCGAGGAGTACGACGAGCTGGGCACCGGCCCGGACGCGCGCGGTCCGAAGCTGCTGATGATCGAGCAGCAGCCGGACGTCTGGAAGGTCCGCCAGATCTTCGACGACCCGGCGGGCGACCACGACTGGGGCATCAGCGCGGAGGTCGACCTGGCGGCGTCCGACGAGGCCGGCGTCGCGGTGGTCCGGGTGACCGAGGTGGGCGCGCACTAGCCGTTGCGGATTCCTGACTGGTCAGTCATCGTGATCCCATGGTGGCGACAGTGCGGGAGCACCGGATCGGCGACGTGCGCTGGACGATCGTCCGAGGTCCCCGGGAAGCCGCTTTCCACGCGCTGGGAGCACACGCGGCGGCCGACATCCGGACGGTGTTGGACGGGCTGTCGTCATGGCCGGTGGCGTCGCGGGCCAGGCGGTCGCCGGTCCTGTTCCGCGCGATCGAGTCGGCATCCCAGGTCGAGCACCCGGACGCGTACGCCGAGCTGACGGCGCTGGCGGCGGGCGCAGGGGTGCCCTTCGACGACTTGCTGCTGGCCAACTTGCGCGGAGACTTGGGCGCGGGCGACGGGACGGGCTGTACGGACTTGGCGTGGGCGCCGTCTTTGCTGGGCCACAACGAAGACGGCGCCCCGGTTTTCGACGGCATCGGCCGCCTGCTGACGCTGCTGATCGACGGCGAGCCGGGCGTGTGCGTGTGGTGGTACCCGGGGTTCCTGCCGTCGAACACGTTCACGGTGACCACGCACGGGCTGGTGTGGGGGATCGACAGCGTGAGCGTGGTTTCGCCATCACCGTGCGCGGGCCGCCATTTTGTGGCGCGGACGGCACAGCGTGCGACGTCGGTGGCGGAAGCGGTTTCCGTGCTGCGGTCGCACGCTTCGGCCGGCGGGTTCGCTTACACGATGGGCCAGGTCGGCGCACCGGGGGTGACGGTGGTCGAGAAGGCGGGTCACGAGACTTCTGTGTCTACTGTGGTCAGTGGATATTCCTGGCATACCAACCATTTTCGGCTGCTGCCGCCTTCGCTGGATACGGCTTCGGAGGAGAGCTTGGCGCGCGCTGAGGTGTGTGCGCACCTGGCTCCGGTGGCCCCGGACGCGAAGTGGTTGGTCTCGGCCTTGACGTCGGCGGTCCACCGCAACGCATCCGATGGCGACGAGCTGATGACGCTGAGCACGCTGGTGACGGATTTGGCTTCGGGTGAGGTGACGTTGGTTCCGCGCGGTGGCGGGCCGTTGCGAGCCCGAGCGGCGGATCTGGCGTCGGGGAATGTCGCCGCTGTGGGCTGAACGGCGCAATCTTCGCTGGTCGGCGAGGTTTCGGCGGTAGCGTGGAGGGCTCCGGACCTGGGAGGGACCATGAAGCGTTTGCTGGCTGGGATCTTCGTCGCGGCAGCGGTGGTGGTGGGCTTGGCACCGGCGGCGTCGGCGGCATCGATGGTGGAGTACGCGTTGCTGGCTCCGACTCCGGTCGAGTACGGAACCGATGCCACGGCCATCGAATACGGCCTCTGACCACTCAGTTCGCGGGCGTCAGGATCGCCTGGGCGTCCTCGCCCGCGAACCACAGCCCGATCACGAAAGCCGCCGTCGCTTCCAGCAGCGCCGCCCGATTCAACCCTCCCGCGATCACCGGCTTGGCGCCGATGTCGCGGACCAGCGTGCTCACCGCTTCCAGCGCCGCCGGGTCGTTGCCGCACAACGGGACCGACAACCGCCGACCCGCGAACACCGGCGGTGTCATCCGCCACACGTCCACGTGTGCCAAGTTGAACGCCTTCACCACGTGCGCTTCCGTCTCGATCCGCGAGGCCACCGGTGTGCCGGTCAATGCCGGGTCGTTGGTGCAGTCCACCAGTACCTTCCCCGGCAGCGGCCCCGACTGAGCGAGGACCTCGCCGATCGCCGCCGCCGGGATGGCCAACAGGACTACCTCGGCGAACTCGGCCACCTCGCGCCACCCTCCGGTCCGGCGGCCTGCCACCCTCAGCTCGTGGCCCGCCCTCGACCACTGGGTGCCGAGCGCGTCCGCCATCGCGCCCGTGCCGAAGATCCCGATCCGCATGCCGCCTCCTTGTGCTTGGCTGTCCAGCACGACGGTAGGAACCCGGGAAGGAACCGAACGGTAACCATGGACTTCCTCGCCGACTGCCGGACGCGGCTCGCGTTCGACCTGGTCGCCAACACGTGGCACCCGGTGGTGCTCTGGGCGCTGCGCGACGGCCCGCGCCGGCACGTCGACCTGCGGCGTGCGATCGGCGGGATCAGCGCCAAGGTGCTCACGGAAGCCTTGCGGCGCCTGGAATCCGACGGTCTCGTCGAGCGCCGCGAAGCCTCCTACACACTCACGACGCTGGGTTCAAGCTTCCTGGAGCCGATCGAGGGCTTCGGGCGGTGGGCCGCTGTGCACGGCGACGACGTCGTCGCCGCTCAAAACCGAGCACGACCAGCGTGACCAGCGACAACGCCGGGAGCGGGTAGCCGAGCAGCAGCCCGGCGGTGACGTCGAACGCGGGCGCGCCGACCCCGGCCATGAACACCCACGTCGGCGCGGTCGGCGGCTTCGCGGCGGCGGACCACGGCGTCTTGCGGCCCGGTTTCGCGACCGAAAGCCAGGCCTGGAACGACAGCGCGCTCGCCATCAGCGACGCGCCGGCGATCTGCTGCCACGCGACGGCGCCGGTGCCGGCCGACTCGCGCAGCGCGGGGGAGAGCAGGAAGATGCCGGCGTAGAGCTGGATGAGCGTCAGGGCGAACTTGGTCAGCACCCACCAGTGCCGGAAGTAGCCCCACGCCGTCGCGCCGGCGAGGAGCAGGCCGGTGAACGCCGAGACGTTCGCCATCGGGGCGAGCAGGACGGAGTCGAGGCGGTCGGCCATCGCGGGCGCGCCGGACGACATCAGCACGACGAGGGCGAGGGCCTGGCTCATCCAGGCGACGGACGAGACGACGTGCAACCAGACCACGGCCTGGCGCCAGCGAGGGGAAGATTTCACGCGTTCCAGGCTCGCCGAGCGCGGGAAACGGCACATCGGGCGCGACCCGGGTTTCGCCCCGGAGTCCCCAGACCCGCGCCTACCACCGGCGGAGTACGCACCCGCGCGGCCCGTACTCCCCCAGTTGTCACGACGGCTTGGGCGGGTTCTTCGCCGCCAAGGCCAGCAACGGCACCGCCGCCGCCGCGTCCGTGATCAGCGTCGACACCATCCCCGACCGCAGCACCGCGTCCACCGCCGCCGCCTTGGGCCTGCTGTACCCCAGCGCGATCACCTCCGGCACCGCCATCAACTCCTCGTGGCTGATCGCCAGCACGTGGTGCGCCAACCCCGTCGACAACGCGTTCCCCGACGCGTCGAACAACCGAGCCGCCACCTCCGCCGTGGCCCCACGGGCCGTGATCGCCGCTCGCTCGGCTTCGTCCAGCGCGTCGTACACCGTCGACTCGCCCGGCTGCCACGCCCCGATGCTGACCACCGCCTTCGTCAGCAACCGGAACTGGCCGAACGTCTCCGCGATCCCCGGCTGCCGCCGCAACGTCTCCGTCGTCCGCCGGTCCGGCAGCACCAACGGCCCGAAGATCGGGTACGCGTCGCCGCCGGACACCGACGTCACGCGGCTCACCGTCTCCACCGACCGGCCGCGCATGTCCATCCCCGCCTGGACTCCGCACAGCTGGACGATCGGGCACCGCGGCAACGACCGGATCGCCTCCGTCATCGCGTTCACCGACCGCGCCCACGACAGCCCGATCACGTCCGACGGCGTCGCGATCTCTTGCAGCAGCCGGGCCGCCAACGTCCCGATCTTGGCCCGGACGACCTCTCGCGGCTCGCGCTCGGTTGAGCGTTCGAGCACCAGCGCCTGCTTCAGCCCGTACGCCGAGCGCACCTCGTCCGACAACGCCAGGTCCACCGGGGCCGGTAGCGAGAACTCCACCCTGACCAGGCCGGACTCCATGGCCGTGTCGAGCATCCTGGCCACCTTGAACCGGCTGACGCCGAACTCGTCGGCGATCTCCAGCTTGGAGCGTCCCTGCACGTAGAAGCGCCGGGCGACGGTGGCGAGCAGCATCGCTTCCGAGAGCGACGCGCCCTTGCGAGATGCGCTCATCTGAGCACTATAGCCCGAAATCTGCCCGAAAGGTTGACGTAACACCGACGTCAGACCTCTAATGCCTTCACATGTTCTCGACGCCATAGGTCAACGCCGCTCATATGAGCGCGAGGAAGGGGCTAGGCATGCGTGCCGCCATCGTCGACCGGCCCGGTGAGATCAGGGTCGGCGAGGTGCCCGATCCGAAACCCGGGGAACGTCAGGTCGTCGTCAAGGTCGGAGCGTGCGGGATCTGCGGGACCGACCTGCACATCGCGGACGGGCACTTCCCGCCCACCCCGTACCCCATCGTCCCCGGGCACGAGTTCGCCGGGGAGATCGTCGAGCTCGGCGCGGACGTGCCGGGCGAGTGGAAGGTCGGCGACCGCGTCGCCGTCGACCCGTCGCTGTTCTGCGGATACTGCGGCCCGTGCCGCGCCGGCCACGGCAACCTCTGCGCGAACTGGGGCGCCACCGGCGACACCGTCAACGGCGCCTTCGCCGAGTACGTCGCCGTTCCGTCGTCCACCTGCTACCGCATGCCCGACGCGATGACCTGGGAACAGGGCGCGCTGGTCGAGCCCGTTTCTTGCGCGGTGCACGGCGTGCGCCGCGTCGGCGTCGAAGCCGGAGAGCGCTTCCTCGTCGTCGGCGCCGGCACCATGGGCCTGATCATGCAGCAGCTGCTGCAGCGTTCCGGCGCGCAGGTCACGGTCGTCGACCGCAACAAGGACCGGCTACCGCGCGCGGCCAGCCTCGGCGCCGTCGCCACCGCGAGCGACGTCAGCGAGCTGAACGGCGAGAAGTTCGACGTCGCCGTCGACGCCACCGGCGCCGCGCCCGCCATCGAAGCCGCCTTCGACTCGATCCGCCGCGGCGGCCGGCTGCTCGTCTTCGGCGTCGCCCCCGCCGAAGCGCGTGTCGCGCTCTCGCCGTTCCGCATCTACAACGACGAGATCACCATCGTCGGCTCGATGGCCGTGCTGCACAGCTTCGGCACCGCGCTCGACCTCGTCGCGAACGGGGCCATCGACACCGAATCGCTGCTCACGGACCGGCTTCCGCTCGAGCAGTACCCCGAAGCGCTGGCCAAGATGCGCAGCGGCTCGGGCCTCAAGGTGCAGGTACTCCCGGGAGGCGGCCGTGCGTAAGCTCCTCACCCTCTTCGCCGCGACGTCGTTGCTGGCCACGGGCTGCGCGGGCGCGGGCTCACTCGGCCAGGGCAGCAGCACGCTCGTCATCGCGATCGTGTCCAACCCGCAGATGAAGGACGCGATCTCGCTCGCGCCGGAGTTCGAGAAGGCCACCGGCATCAACCTGAAGTTCGTGTCCCTGCCGGAAAACCAGGCCCGCGCGAAGATCACCGCCTCGACCGCCACCGAGGGCGGCGAGTTCGACGTCGTCATGATCAGCAACTACGAAGCCCCGCAGTGGGCGGCCAACGGCTGGCTCGAAAACCTCGAGCCGCACATGGCTTCGACCCCGGGCTACGACGAAGGCGACTTCATCCCCAGCATCAAGCAGTCGCTGTCGTACCAGAACCAGATGTACGCGGTGCCGTTCTACGGCGAGTCGTCGTTCCTGGCCTACCGCAAGGACCTCTTCGACAAGGCCGGGATCACCATGCCGGCCAAGCCGACCTGGCAGCAGATCGCCGACTTCGCCGCGAAGCTCGACGACAAGGCCGCCGGCGTCAGCGGGATCTGCCTGCGCGGCAAGCCGGGCTGGGGCGAAAGCCTCGCGCCGTTCACGACCGTGGCCAACACTTTCGGCGCACAATGGTTCGACAAGGACTGGAACGCCAAGCTGACGTCGCCGGAGTTCACCGAGGCCGCGAACTTCTACGTCAACCTGATCCGCGAGCACGGCGAAGTCGGCGCCTCAAGCGCCGGGTTCTCCGAGTGCGGCACGCGCTACACCCAGGGCCAGGCCGCGATGTGGTACGACGCCACGGTCATGGCGGGCACCAACGAGGACCCGTCGAGCAGCAAGATCGTCGGCAAGTCCGGGTACGCGCCCGCGCCGGTCGTCAAGACCCAGGCCAGCGGCTGGCTCTACACCTGGGCGCTCGGCATCCCGAAGGTCGCCAAGGACAAGGACGCGGCCTGGAAGTTCATGGCCTGGATGACCGACAAGGCGTACGTGCAGAAGGTCGGGGCGACCTACGGCTGGAATCGCGTCCCGCCTGGCGTCCGGCAGTCCACTTACGACATTCCCGACTACGCCAAGGCCGCGCAGGCCTACGCGAAGCCCACTTTGGACGGCATCGCGGACGCGAACCAGCAGAAGGCCATGGCGAACCCGGTGCCCTACCCCGGCATCCAGTTCGTCGGCATCCCCGAGTTCCAGGACCTGGGCACCCGGGTGAGCCAGCAGCTGTCGGCGGCGATCGCCGGCCGCGAATCCGTCGAAGACGCCCTGAAGCAGTCCCAGGACTACGCCCAGACGGTGGGCGACTCCTACAAGGCGGTGCAGTGATGTCCACGCTCTCCGTAGATGCCCCCACCTCCCAGACCCACGCGAAGGCCGCGGAAAAGAAGGGCCTGAGCACCGCGGCCAAGCGGCGGCTGCCGCTGCTGCCCGCGTTGATCTTCGTCGTCGCGGTGACGCAGCTGCCGTTCCTGCTCACCGTGTTCTACTCGTTCCAGTCGTGGAACCTGGTCCGGCCGGGTTCGCGGCACTTCGTCGGCCTCGACAACTACATCGACGTCTTCAGCGACACGACGTTCCTGGTGGCGCTGCTCAACACCGTGCTGCTGACGGTGGTGTGCGTGCTGGTCGCGCTGTTGCTCGGCCTCGGACTGGCGATCCTGCTCGACCGGAAGTTCTTCGGCCGCGGCGTCGTCAGGACGCTGCTGATCACGCCGTTCCTCATCCTCCCGGCGGCCGGCGCGCTGCTGTGGAAGACGACGGTGTTCGACCCGACGTACGGGCTGCTGCACTTCGTCTTCGGCACCGACGTCGACTGGCTTTCGGAGTTCCCGCTGGCCGCGGTGATGGCGCAGATCGTGTGGCAGTGGACGCCGTTCATGATGCTGCTCATCCTCGCCGGCTTGCAGAGCCAGTCCAAAGAGGTCCTCGAAGCGGCCTCTGTGGACGGTGCCAGCCGGTGGCGCACGTTCGTCTCCATCACGCTGCCGCACCTGTCCCGGTTCCTGCAGCTGGCGACGCTGCTGGGCGCGATCTACATCGTGAACAGCTTCGACGCGATCTTCCTGATGACGCAGGGCGGGCCGGGCACGGCCAGCACGAACCTGCCGTACTACATCTACCAGCGCGCGTTCGAAGGCTTCGACGTCGGCCAGTCGTCGGCGATGGGCGTGATCGTCGTGATCCTGACGATGATCGTCGCGACCTTCGCACTGCGCCTGATGTTCCGGACCTTCTCGGTGGACGGAGGCATCAAGTGACCACTCTCGACACTCGCCCGGAGGCGGCCACCGCCGCCCCTCCGGCGCGCAAGCCGAAGCGCAGGACCGGCCCCGGCGTGCTCACCGCCGTCACCTGGATCATCGCGATCCTGTTCGTCTTCCCGCTGCTGTGGATGATCCTCACGGCGTTCAAGCAGGAAGCCGACGCCTACACCGACCCGCCGAAGCTGTTCTTCAGCCCGACGTTCGACCAGATCGCCAACGTGCTGAAGGGCGGGTTCCTGCCCTACCTGTCGAACTCGGCCTTCGTCACGGTGCTGTCGACGCTGCTGGTGCTGCTCCTCGGCATCCCGGCGGCGTACGCGCTGTCGCTGGCGCCGGTGAAGAAGACGTCGAACGCGCTCGGCTTCTTCCTCTCGACCAAGATGCTGCCGATCGTCGCGGCGATCATCCCGCTGTACATCATTTCCCAGAACACCGAGCTGCTGGACACGGTGTGGGCGCTGGTCATCCTGTACACGTCGATGAACCTGCCGCTGGCCATCTGGATGATGCGGTCGTTCTTCCTCGAGGTGCCGCACGAAATGATCGAGGCGGGCCGGATCGACGGCGCGAACCTGCCGACGCTGCTGCGCAAAATCATCATGCCGGTGGTCGCGCCCGGGATCGCGGCGACGGCGCTGATCTGCGTCATCTTCTCCTGGACCGAGTTCTTCTACGCGGTCAACCTGACGGCGGCGCGGGCCGGCACCGTGCCGGTGTTCCTCGTCGGGTTCATCACCAGTGAGGGCCTGTACTGGGCCCAGCTATCCGCCGCCGCGCTGCTGGCCTCGCTGCCGGTGATGATCGTCGGCTGGATCGCGCAGAACCACCTCGTCCGCGGGCTGTCGATGGGAGCGGTGAAGTAGTCATGGCAGCGGTCAGCTACGAACAGGCGTCGCGGATCTACCCGGGCGCGCACGTGGTGAAGGCGGTCGACCGGTTCGACCTCACGGTGCCGGACGGCGAGTTCCTGGTGCTGGTCGGGCCGTCGGGGTCGGGGAAGTCGACGGCGTTGCGGATGCTCGCCGGGCTGGAGGACATCGACGAGGGCGCCATCCACATCGGCGACCGCGACGTCACGCACCTGCCGCCGAAGGACCGGGACATCGCGATGGTGTTCCAGTCCTACGCGCTCTACCCGCACATGACGGTGGCCGAGAACATGGGCTTCGCGCTGAAGCTGCGTGGACTGTCCAAAGCGGACATCGACGCCAAGGTGGCCGAAGCGGCGAAGATGCTGGACCTTTCGAAGTTCCTGGACCGCAAGCCGAAGGCGCTGTCCGGTGGTCAGCGGCAGCGCGTCGCGATGGGCCGGGCGATCGTGCGCGAGCCGAGCGTGTGCCTGATGGACGAACCACTGTCCAACTTGGACGCGAAGCTGCGGGTGGAGACGCGCGCAAATATCGCGCAGCTGCAACGGCGTCTGCGGACGACGACGATCTACGTCACGCACGACCAGGTCGAGGCGATGACGATGGGCGACCGGGTGGCGGTGCTCCGCGACGGCGTGCTGCAGCAGTGCGCGTCACCGCGGGAGCTGTACGAGAACCCGCGCAACAGTTTCGTGGCCGGCTTCATCGGGTCGCCGGCGATGAACCTGGCGACGCTGCCGCTGACCGAGGGCGGCGTCCGGCTCGGTGACGTCGTGCTGCCGCTGCCGCGGTCGGTGCTTTCCGCCGCCGGTGACCTGCGCGAGGTCGTCTTCGGCGTCCGGCCGGAGTCGCTGGAGCTGGTCTCCGAAGGCGGCTTCGAGCTGGTGGTGGAGCTGGTCGAGGAACTGGGCGCGGACGCGTACCTGCACGGCAAGGTGGGCGACGACCGGTTCGTCGTCCGGGTGGACGGCCGCACGCCACCCCGGATGGGCGACAACGTCCGGGTCGGGTTGCGTGGCGAAGGCGAGACCCACGCCTTCCACCCGGGGACCACGCTGCGCCTCTCCTGACCGACCAGGCCACGGCCACCTCGCGGGAACCCCTTACCCGCGAGGTGGCCGTTCCCGTGTCACTCCTGCAGGGAAAGGGCCTGGCTGGGGCACACGTGCACCGCTTCGCGGGCCTTCTCGACCAGTTCGCCCTCGGGCGCCTCGTTCAGGACGATGACCGTGCCGTCGTCCTCGCTCTGGTCGAACAGCTCGGGCTCGGTGAGCACGCACTGTCCGGCGCCGACGCACTTGCCGGTGTCCGCGATGATCTTCATGGTCCTTCTTTCCTGTGGTGGGATGGCAGTCCGATCTCTACCAGGTCACCGGCAGCCGGTACAGGCCGTAGATGTTCGCGTCGTCCTTGAACGGCAGGTCGTCGACGTCCGCGCCCAGCGCCAGCGTCGGGATGCGCCGGAACAGCGTGTCGAACACGATCTGCAGCTCCATCCGGGCCAGGTTCTGGCCCAGGCACTGGTGCGGGCCGAAGCCGAACGCGACGTGGTGGCGCGCGCCGCGCTCGATGTCCAGCTCGTCGGCGTTCTCGAACGCCCGCGGGTCGCGGTTGGCCGCGTAGCCCAGGGCCAACACGCCTTCGCCCGCCTTGATCAGCTGCCCGCCGACCTCGACGTCCTCGACGCACAGGCGCGCCGTGGCCGCGTCGACGATCGTCCAGTAGCGCAGCATCTCCTCGACCGCGTCGAGCGTCTTGCCCGGGTCGGCCTTGATCGCCGCCAGCTGCTCCGGGTTGCGCAGGAACGCCACCGTGGACAGCGAAATCATGTTCGCCGTCGTCTCGTGGCCGGCCACCAGCAGCAGGAACCCGGTCGCGGCCAGCTGCTCCCGCCGGTAGGTGCCGTCCTCGCGGAGCTTGACGATCTGGCGCCCGAGCAGGTCGTCCGGCGGGTTCTCCTCCTTGGTCGCGATGAGGTCGGCCATGTACCCGCGGATGGTGTCGAACGCCGCCCGCCGGTCTTCCGCCGACGTCGTGCGCTTGATCAGCTTCGCCGTGTGTTCCTGGAAGAAGTCGTGGTCGCCGTAGGGGACGCCGAGCATCTCGCAGATCACCAGCGACGGCACCGGCAGCGACAGCGCCTCGACCAGGTCGCCCGGCTTCGGGCCGGCGAGCAGCGCGTCGATCTGGCCGTCGACGATCTCCTGGATCCGCGGCCGCAGCGCCTCCATCCGGCGGACGGTGAACTCGCCGAGCACGGCCTTGCGGGCCGGCCCGTGCTCCGGCGCGTCCATGGTGATCATGGTGCGCTCGTCGCCCTTGCGCCGGAACCCGCCCTTGACCAGCTGCGGGAAGTCCGGGTGCTGCCGGTCGGCGCTGAAGCGCCGGTCGTTCAGCACCGTCCGGACGTCTTCGAGGCGGGTGACCACCCACGCGTGGCCGCCCTCCGGCAGCCGGACGCGCTCGACGGCGTCGCCCTCGCGGATCTCCTCGTACGCCGGCGGCGGCGCGAACGGGCAGGTGCGGGTCATCGGGAACTCGTGCTGTTCGACGGTGGTCATGGCGTCCCCCTCACCAGGTCACGGGCAGGCAGTAGAGACCGAAGATCGACGAGTCGTGCTTGAACGGCAGCTGGTCGACCGGCGCGGCCAGCTTCAGCTCCGGGATGCGGCGGAACAGCGTGTCGAAGACGATCTGCAGCTCCATCCGGGCCAGGTTCTGCCCGAGGCACTGGTGCGGGCCGAAGCCGAACGCGACGTGGTGGCGGGCGCCGCGCTCGAGGTCGAGCTCGTCCGGGTTCTCGAACGCCGCCGCGTCGCGGTTGCCGGAGTAGCTCAGGCCCAGCACGCCCTCGCCTTCGCGGATCAGCTGGCCGCCGATCTCGACGTCCGCGGTGGCGACGCGCGAGGTCGCGAACTCCGCGATCGTGAAGTACCGCAGCAGTTCCTCGACGGCGTCGAGCGTCTTGCCCGGGTCGTTCTTGACGAGCTCGAGCTGGTCCGGGTTCTCCAGCAGCGCGACGGTGCCGAGGGAGATCATGTTCGCCGTCGTCTCGTGCCCGGCGATGAGCAGCAGGAACGCCAGCGAGACAAGCGAGTCGTGGTCGACGTCGCCGTGCTCCTCGCGCTGCTTGAGGACCTGGCGGCCGAGCAGGTCGTCGGTCGGCTCGGCCTCCTTCTTGGCGACCAGCTCGTCCAGGTAGCCCTGCAGCTCCTCGACGGCCTGGAAGCGTGCCTCCTGCGTGACCTCGCGGTTGAGCATCGTGGAGCTGCGCACCTGGAAGAAGTCGTGGTCGGCGTACGGGACGCCGAGCAGCTCGCAGATGACCAGCGACGGCACCGGCAGGCTGAGCGCGGAGACGAGGTCGGCGGGCTTCGGGCCGGCCAGGATCGCGTCGATGTGCTCGTCGACGATCTGCTGGATCCGCGGCTGCAGCGCCTTCATGCGCTTGACGGTGAACTCGCCGACGACCTCGCGGCGGGCGGCGCCGTGCTCCGGCGGGTCCATGTTGATCAGCGACGCGGTGAAGCGGCGGCGCTGCGGGCGGCCGGCCTTCGTCAGCACCGGGAAGCCGGGGTTGAACCGGTCGGAGCTGAACCGCGGGTCGGTCAGCATCTGCCGGACCTCTTCGAGGCGGGTGATGGCCCAGGCCTCCGAGCCGTCGGGCAGGCCGACGCGCTGGACCGGGCCCGCTTCGCGCAGCTTCTCGTACGCCGGCGGCGGCGCGAACGGGCAGCTGCGGTCGAGCGGGAAGACGTCGCCCTGCGTGGTGGGTTCGGCGACTTCGGTCATTTCGGGCCCCCTAAAGCGGACGTAAAGTATGCGGAGGATTACATTCCGGTTCTAGGTCCAACGTACCGAAGTGGAAGGAAGTCGTCCACTAGCTAACGGGTGACTCGAAGCGGATCCGGTGTGTGGCCGCCTGACCATGCGAGAATCAGCCCGCGCGATTCAGCGGAAGGCGAACGGCATGACGGCAGACCCCGAGACCACCCTGCGGGCGGACGCGCGGCGCAACCGCGACCAGATCCTGGCCGCCGCGAAGACCATCTTCGCCGTCTCCGGTCCCGAGGTGCCGATGGAGGAGATCGCCCGCGCGGCCGGCGTGGGCGTCGGGACGCTCTACCGCCGGTTCCCGGATCGGGACGCGCTGGTGCGCGCGGTCGCGATGGACAACTTCGAGCGGGTGCTGGTCGACGCGCGGGCGATCGCCGCCGAGGAGACGTCGGCGTGGAGCGCGCTGTCGCGGTTGCTGCGGCAGTCGGTGGAGCTGCAGCTGAGCGTCCAGCTGGCGATGGTGTCGCCGCGAGCGCTGGTGATCTTGAAGAACGACCCGGAGGTCCGCCGGCTGCGGGACGACATCCTGGCGGTCCTCGACGAGTTCGTCGACGGCGCGAAGGCCGAGGGCAGGCTCCGGCTCGACGTCGGCTCGGGCGACATCGCGATCCTGTTCGCGACGCTGCTGCGCCAGGTGCGCGCGAAGTCCCCGGACGTGGCGGAGATGGCGGCCCGCCGCTGCGTCGGCATCATGATCGACGGTCTCAGCGCGCTGCCGGGCACCGAGCTGCCGGGGCGGCCGATCACGTCGCACGATCTGGACCCCGCGGACGACCACGCCTGATTTTCATTTTTTCGTGTTAGGGTTCCGCCTCGTTCTGCCGAATTGTGGCTCTGGGCGGGAAAAATGCGACGAAGAGTCTGGTTGTTGGCGATTCCCTTTCTGCTGGTCGCGGGCTGCAGTTCCGGGCCGGTCGCGGGGGCGGCTGCTCCGGCTTCCGCTTCGGCTTTTTCCAGTGTCGCCGTTGCACCGCCGACGTCGGTTGCGCCGTCTTCTCGTTCCGTGGTACCGACTCCGACCCCGCCGTCGACGACCCCGGTGCGCGGTTGCCGCAGCCCGGAGTTCACGACGTCCGAGCCCGACGGAGGCTGGTCGGACGGCGGCTACTACGTCCACAACAACATGTGGAACACGGAGGAGGCGGGCCCGGAAACGCTGCGGGCGTGCGCGTACGACAACTGGTACGTCGATTCCAGTCAGCCCGACTCGACGTCGGTGAAAACCTATCCGAACGTCCACAAGGACATAAACGACCAGAACGGGAAACCGTTCAACGACTATTCGGTGATCCGTTCGACGTTCGCGGGCCGTGGCCCGGGTGTGGGCGTCTACGACGTGGCGTACGACCTGTGGCTGAACGGAGTCGGCAACGGCGCGGGCGTCAGTGAGCTGATGGTGTGGACAGAGAACCTGAAGCAGCAGCCGGCGGGCGACAAGCTGACGACGTACACGGCTGGTGGATTCACGTACGACGTGTGGGCGGACGACGAGGGGTACGTGGCGTTCGTTTCGCGCTCGACGCAGTACTCGGGGAGCATCGACCTGAAGGCGATGATCGCGTGGTCGATCGGGAAGGGGCTGATCCCGCCCAACCCGACGGTGAACCAGATCGGTTACGGGATCGAGTTTTGTTCTACGGGTGGGGGTAAGGCGCGGTTCACGCTGACGGACTTCTCGGTGACGATGAGCTAGCGGGCGTACCGCTGGATGGTGCGCGGAGAGGGCCGGAACAGGGACAGGCCGACGAAGAAGTTCACCGCGCACAGCACGACGGCGACGGCCGGGAGGCAGAGGTAGCCCGCGATGCCCGGCGTCACGACGTGGACGGTGCCGGTGGCGTCCTCGGCCGACCACGTGAAGCGGTTCATAGAGGTGACGTAGAAGATCAACGACGTGAAGAGGCCGGCGCCGGCCGGCACGCCGAGCGCGTAGAGCGCCATGGCCGACTTCTGCCGGTTGAGCAGGTAGCCCTGGGGATGGGTCGTGACCCAGCCTCGGGCCATGGTCATCGTCACGCCGGAGACCAGCAGGAACAGGCCGAGGAAGACGCCGGTCGTGACGGTGCTGAGGGCCATCGCGCCGGCGCGGCCGGGGAGCAGGAGGCCGCCGAGCGGAATCCCGAACCCGACCACCACGCCCACGGCCACGGTGACCACGCCGAGGACGAGGCAGGAGCCCCGGAAGCGCGCGGCCATGCGAGGCGGGATCCAGACCTGCTGGTTCACGTAACCTCCCCCGTCACTTCTTGCACTCGCCCGGCAGCTTAGCGTCGCCACGCACGACGGAGGCCACCACCCGGCTCGGGTGGTGGCCTCCGTTCGCGCAGCTCAGACGCCCAATGGGTGCCAGACCGTCTTCGCCTCCAGGTAACGCCGCAAGCGGGTGATGTCCGGGGCCGTCGTCCAGTCCGGCTCTGCTGCCGGGACCGTCAACACCCTCTTCACCGTGTTCGCCGCTTCGCGTGCCAACTCGACGCGGTCGTCCGACGCCGCGCCGGTCGGGTCCAGTGCGTTCACGTCTCCGTGCGATGCCAGCCATGGGCCCAGCTCGGCCGCCCGGCCCGTCAGGATGTTCGCCACCCCTCCCGGGACGTCCGATGTCGCCAAGACCTCCGACAGCGTGATCGCCGGCAACGGCCTCTCCGCGCTCGACACCACCACCGCCGTCGAGCCCGTTGCCAGGACCGGGGCCAGCACTTCCACCAAGCCCAGCAACGACGACTGCTGCGGCGCCAAAACACCCACCACGCCCGTCGGCTCCGGGACCGTGAACGAGAAGTACGGGCCCGCCACCGGGTTCGCCGCGCCGAGGACCGTGGCGATCTTGTCCGTCCAGCCCGCGTACCAGACCCAGCGGTCGATCGCCGCGTCCACAATGGACTCGGCTTTCTTCGTGGCGAGACCCTCCGAAGTGGACACTTCCGCGACGAACTGGTCGCGACGGCCCTCCAGCACCTCGGCCACCCGGTACAGCACCTGGCCGCGGTTGTACGCCGTCGCCGCGGACCAGCCTCCGAATGCCTTGCGGGCCGCGACCACCGCGTCGCGGACGTCCTTGCGGGACGCGTGCGCCGCGTTCGCCAGGAACTTGCCCTTGCTGTCCGTCACCGGGTACACCCGGCCGGACTCCGAACGGGGGAACTTGCCGCCGATGTACAGCTTGTACGTCTTCGCGACGGAAATCCGGTCAGACATTCAGGTACGCCTCCAGCCCGGTGCGGCCGCCTTCGCGCCCGAAGCCGGATTCCTGGTAGCCGCCGAACGGGGCGGCGGGGTCGAAGCGGTTGAAGGTGTTGGCCCAGACCACGCCGGCGCGCAGCTGGTTCGCCATCCACAGGATCCGGGAACCCTTTTCGGTCCAGATGCCCGCCGAAAGCCCGTACGGAGTGTTGTTCGCCTTCGCGACGGCCTCGTCCGGCGTGCGAAACGTCAGCACCGACAGCACCGGGCCGAAGATCTCCTCGCGCGCGATCCGCATCGACTGGTGGACGTTCGCGAACACCGTCGGGGCGAAGAAGAACCCGCGGTCCGGCACCGGGCACGGGCTGGTCCAGCGCTCCGCGCCTTCGGCGTCACCCGACTCGACGAGCCCGCGGATCTTGGCCAGCTGCTCGGCGGAGTTGATCGCGCCGATGTCGGTGTTCTTGTCCAGGGGGTCGCCGATGCGCAGCGTCGAGACGCGGTGGTGCAGCTTCTCCAGCACCTCTTCGGCGATGGACTCCTGGACCAGCAGCCGTGAGCCCGCGCAGCAGACGTGGCCCTGGTTGAAGAAGATGCCGTTGACGATCCCCTCGACGGCCTGGTCGAGCGGCGCGTCCTCGAACACGACGTTCGCCGCCTTGCCGCCCAGCTCGAGCGTCAGCTTCTTCGGCGTGCCCGCGACCTGGCGCTGGATCGCCTTGCCGACCTCGGTCGAGCCGGTGAAGGCGATCTTGTCGATGCCCGCGTGCTCCACAATGGACGCGCCGATGTCGCCCGCGCCCGGGAGGATGTTCACCACGCCCGGCGGCAGCTCCGCCTGCTGGCAGATCTCCGCGAACACCAAGGCGGTCAACGGCGTCGTCTCGGCCGGCTTCAGCACGACCGTGTTGCCGGTGGCCAGCGCAGGCGCGATCTTCCAGGCCAGCATCAGCAGTGGGAAGTTCCACGGGATGATCTGGCCCGCGACGCCGAGAGGCTGCGGGTTGGGGCCGTAGCCCGCGTACTCCAGCTTGTCCGCCCAGCCGGCGTGGTAGAAGAAGTGCGCCGCCGCCGTCGGGACGTCGGAGTCGCGCGACTCCTTGATCGGCTTGCCGTTGTCCAGGCTCTCCAGCACCGCGAGCTCGCGCGAGCGTTCCTGGATCAGCCGCGCGATGCGGAACAGGTACTTGGCGCGCTCGGTGCCCGGCATCTTCGACCAGACCGTGTCGTACGCCTTGCGCGCGGCCTTGACCGCGGTGTCCACATCGGACTTCGACGCGGTGCCGACCTCGGCCAGCACCTCTTCGGTGGCGGGGTTGATCGTCTTGAGCGGCTCACCCGAGCCGTCGACGAACTCGCCGTTGACGAAGGGCTTGTAGTGGTCCTTGAGGTTCGCGATGGCGCGCGACTCGGGCGCCGGTGCGTACTCGAAAACAGGCATCAGTCCACCGTCACGTAGTCGGGGCCGCTGTAGTGGCCGTCCACCTGGGTGCGGCGCTGCAGCAGCAGGTCGTTGAGCAGGCTGGACGCGCCGAAGCGGAACAGGTCCGGGGTCAGCCACTCCTCGCCGGCGACCTCGTGCACGGCGACCAGGTACTTGATCGCGTCCTTCGTGGTCCGGATGCCGCCCGCGGGCTTGACGCCGCGCAGTTCGCCGGTGCGGACGTGCCAGTCGCGGACGGCCTGCAGCATGATGTGCGTGACCGGCAGCGTCGCGGCGGGGGAGACCTTGCCGGTGGAGGTCTTGATGAAGTCCCCGCCGGCCAGCAGCGCCAGCCACGACGCGCGGCGCACGTTGTCGTAGGTCGCCAGCTCACCGGTCTCGAGGATGACCTTCAGGTGGGCGTCGCCGCAGGCTTGTTTGATGGCCTGGATCTCCTCGAAGACGTCCATGTACCGGCCTTCGAGGAAGGCGCCGCGGTCGATCACCATGTCGACTTCGTGCGCACCCGCGTCGACGGCGATCTTCGTGTCGGCCAGCTTGATTTCCCGCGAAGTGCGTCCGGCGGGGAAGCCGGTGGCGACGCTGGCGACGTGCACGCCGCTGCCCTTGAGCGCTTCGACGGCGGTGGCGACCATGTCGGGGTACACGCAGACGGCGGCGACGCGCGGGGTGTCCTGCCGCTCGGGATCGGGGCGGACGGCCTTCGCGGCGAGCGCGCGGACCTTGCCCCGGGTGTCGGCGCCCTCCAGGGTGGTCAGGTCGACCATGGAGATGGCGGTGTCGATGGCCCACCGCTTGGCGTCCTTCTTGATGCTGCGCGTGCCGAGGCCCGCCGCGCGCTGCTCGACGCCGACCTGGTCGACACCGGGCAGCCCGAGCAGGAAGCGGCGCAGGCTCGCGTCGTCGCGAGTCGCGTCCACCAGCGGTGCCGGGGTGGCCGGCGCCGCTGACGTGCTGGTCGTGGCTGTCATGCGCCTGAGTCTAGGCGGCGGGTCCGACAGTGCGAGCCCCCATTGGTTGTGACGCTGGGTGCGTGACGCGTCACAACGCCGAGGTCAGGCCCCTTCGATCTGCGGTGGCTCGTCCCGCTTCGCCGGCTTCCGGTACACCACGACCCCACCCCAGAACCCGAGCCCGTTGATCTTCACGGTCGGCGCCGTCGGCGGGGCCGGCGGTGCCCCCGACTTGTCCTCCAGCACGAACCCGCCCATGAACCCGATCCCCGTCACGTCGACGTTGATGTCGTCCGGGACCGTGATCGTGATGCCGCCCATGATCGCCACCGCCGTGATCGTGCACTGGCGGTCGGCGAAACGCGCTTGGCGCAGGTCGATCTCCGTGCCGCCCCAGAACGCGAAGCTCGTGTGCTGCGGGGGCAGGACCCAGCTGCCCTTGCGGACCGCGCCGGACATCACGCCGATCGACACCGGGCTGCCCGGGTGGCCGCCGATGCGCTGGTCCGGGAAGCCCAGGGCCCGCGTGGTCGCCGGCTGGATCGCCCCGGACGTCGACGGCAGGTCCTCCGTCACGGGCTTCAGCTCGCCGACCGTCTTCGCCGCGTACACCGTCGAAAGGCGCTCTTCCAGCTCGTTGACCGTGATCCGCCCTTCCGAGAGGGCGTTGTGCAGCACCTGGGCGACGCGTTCGCGGTCCGCGTCGGAAGCCCGCATCTGGTCGGGCGTCAGTTCGCTCACCCGGCGGAGCTTAGCGGCGAAAACCACCCACCGTGTCCTTCTTCAGGAGGACACTGACCCCTATGGTCGAGTTTCCGGACGGCACCCGTGTTCACGGACGAGGTCTCGCCCGTCCACGACCCGACGAGCCCGTGCCGGATTTCGGGCTCTACCTGGGGACGAGCCGGCTGCGGCGCAAGCACGGCGGGGGCATCACCTGGCCGCACGAGTGGGTGACCTGGCCCGACTTCCTGCTGCCGACGAAGCCCGAGGCAGCGCGAAACCAAATCAAGGCGCTCCACGCCAGAGCGAAGCTCGAAACCGTCGAAGTCGCCTGCTACGGCGGTGCGGGACGGACCGGCACGGTGATGGCCTGCCTGGCGATCCTCTCCGGCGTCCCCGCGGCCGAAGCCGTCGCCTGGACCAGGCGGCACTACCACGAACGAGCCGTCGAAACGCCCTGGCAGCGCGGCTGGGTGAAGAGCTTCGCGAAACGGCTAGATTGACCCGCATGGATGTGCACGTCGTCGATCACCCCCTAGCGAAGGCCCGGCTCTCCACGATGCGCGACGCGCGCACCGACAGCGCCGCGTTCCGGGCCGCGCTGCACGAGCTGACCGTCATGCTGGTCTACGAAGCCACCCGCGACGTGCCGGTTAAGACCGAGCGGATCCACACGCCGGTCGCGCGCACCGAGGGCTACACGCTGGCCAAGCCGCCGCTGCTCGTCCCGGTGCTGCGGGCCGGGCTCGGCATGGCCGACCAGGCGCACAAGCTGATCCCGGACGCGCAGATGGGCTTCGTCGGCCTCGCGCGCGACGAGGAGACGCTGAAGCCGACGCCGTACCTCGAGTCGCTGCCGGAGTCGCTCGCCGACCGGCCGGTCATGGTGCTCGACCCGATGCTCGCCACCGGCGGCTCGATGGAGTACACGATCCGGCTGCTCACCGACCGCGGCGCCGACGACGTCACGGCCATCTGCGCGCTCGCCGCGCCGGAAGGCCTGGCGCACCTGGAGAAGACCGGCCTGCCGGTCCGCGTGGTCACCGCGAGCATCGACGAGCGCCTCAACGACTCGGGCTTCATCGTCCCAGGCCTCGGCGACGCCGGTGACCGCCAGTACGGCGCCCGCTGAGCCTTGCCCGTCCTCAAGTGGCGCTGGGTGGCCGCGGCTGGCGGCGCCGTCGCGCTCGTCACGGCTGGGCTGCTCTGGCTGCTGCTGGGCTGGTCCGGGGCGCCGGACGCGCCGGTGCGCATCGACGCCGTCAAGACGGCGTTCGGCATCGGCGCCGGCGCGGGCGGCGTCTTCGCGCTGTGGCTGGCGACGCGCCGCCAGCGCACGCTGGAGCTGCAGCTCGCCGAGACGACCCGCGTCGCGGGCGTGACCGAACGCGACCTCGAGGAGCGGCGGGTCACCGAGCTGTACACGAAGGCCGTCGAGCAGCTGGGGAGCGACAAGGCCCCCGTGCGGCTCGGCGGGCTGTACGCGCTGGAGCGGCTGGGACAGGACAACCCGAAGCAGCGTCAGACGATCGTGAACGTGCTGTGCGCGTACCTGCGGATGCCGTTCAAGGCACCGGTCGCCGGGCTCAAGGGCACCGCGGCCCGCGATCTGGACGACGACCCGGAGGAGAGTGAGCTCCTCGTCCGGCTGGCCGTGCAGGAACTGCTCAAGACGCACTTGAGCCACGACGCCGCGGGCTACTGGCCGGGGATGTCGATCGACCTGCAGCGGGCCACCCTCGTCGACTTCCGGCTGAGCGGCTGCACCCTGGCCGCCGCCGACTTCAGCCGCGCGCGGTTCGTCGGGCAGCTCCACATCCGCGGCACGCGCTTCACCCGCCAGGCAGGGTTCTACGGCACGGAGTTCCGCGACATCGTGAACTTCGACCGGTCGGTGTTCGAGGAAGGCGCTTTCTTCTCCCGGGCGCATTTCACCAGCGATGTCCGCTTCACCCGGATCCGCTCTGGCGGCCGGTTCGAGTTTTCGCGCACGGTATTCGAGGAGGGCGCCGACTTCGACGGCGGCGAACACGCGGAACTCGATCTGACGGACGCTCAGTTCGGCACCAAGTAGAGCTCCTGCTTCCCGAGCGTCGGCGCGTCGAGCGTCCAGTGCGCGAGCGCGTCCGGCGGCGGGCTCGGCAGCCGGCGCAGGACCAGGTCGGGGCGCCGCGGCCGGACGTCGAAGTCGAAGAACGCGTAGTCGACGCGCAGTGCCGCGCGGACCCAGCGGTTCCCGGCCCCGCGGGCATC
The DNA here is from genome assembly GCF_044759945.1 of Amycolatopsis sp. NPDC098790. Lineage (NCBI taxonomy): Bacteria > Bacillati > Actinomycetota > Actinomycetes > Pseudonocardiales > Pseudonocardiaceae > Amycolatopsis > Amycolatopsis sp. NPDC098790. The sequence goes on along the minus strand of NZ_JBIWAI010000001.1, from coordinate 236,246 downwards.
GATGGCCGCCGGGAGCAGGCCGCGGTCGGCGAAGACGTCGACGATCGCGCACTCGCACGTGTACGCGAGCACGCCGATCTCGCCGGCGCTGCCGATCACCCGGCCACCGGCCAGGTCGCGCAGGTCGCGGCCGATCTCCTCGTACCGGGCGGTCGACGCGTAGTTGGACGTCAGCGGCGCGAACTCCCGTGAAGAGCCCGCGTACGCGAGCACGGAAGCGGCCACGAGCCCGAGGACGAAACCGGTTGCGACCCGCCGCGAAGACGCCCACGCGCACAGGAAGATCGTCGCCGCGGTGATCCCCGGGCCGTAGTACCAGTGGTACGGCGGAACGTTCAGCAGCACGTACGTCAAGTGGTAGAGCACACCGCCGAGAGCCAGGAGGGTGAACGGCCGAAGCCCCCGCCGGAACGCGAAAGGCAACGCCGCGAGCGGCAGGAACGACAGCACGGCCGCCCACCAAGCGGTCCGCGCGTAGAAGAGCGGGCCGTTGCCGAACTTCCAGTCGCCCCAAGCTCGTTGCGCGCCCTGCAGCGTCTTGATCACGACCGTGTCGGGCACCGCCGCGCCGAGCACGACCCAGCTGAACGCGAACCACGGCAAGGCCACCAGGACAAGCCCCAGCAGCGCTCGCCCGGATCGCACGGAGAAGCCGAGGACGACGGCGAAGACCAGCAGGTCGAGCCGGACGAGCGCGAGTGCGCCCGCGGTGAGCCCGAACGCCAGGGGCCGCCGTTCGGCCGCGAACACCGTCACCCACCCGAGCACCGCCGAGCCCAGCGCGACCTCCAGCCCGATCGACGACAGCAGCAGCGGGTTCACGGTCAGCGCCGCGAACGCCAGCGCGGGGAACCAGCGCGGCAACGCCGTGCCGAGCCGCCGCAGGGCCAGGACGAGCGCGACCTGGCTCAGCACGTACAGCACGCCGGCCGCGAAGACGGCGTCCCGCACCACGAACGTCAACGCCGCGAAGGCGAGGACGTTCGCCGGGGACGTCGCGGAGTTCGACGTCGCGTCGGCCAGCAGGCCCCAGTGGCCGTGGAACGCGAGGTTGCGCGCGTAGGCGAGCGTGATGAACGTGTCGTCGACGAGGTGCGGGCGGGTCAGCAGGAACACCGCCGCCGACACGCACGCGACGGCCGCGGGCAGCTTGTCCGTGGTCCGGACCTGGTCGATGATCACGACCGGAAGTGGCCGCGGGGCCGGCGGGAGTTGCGCGCAACACCCCGGCGCCTGCCGGCCACTGAGGGGTGTGACCAGCCATGCGACGGGGGCGCCGGTGGACGATCGGGTCCTGTGGGACCGGGCCGCCGGCGGCGACGAGACGGCGTTCGGCGAGTTGTTCGAGCGGCACGCCGAAGCCGTCTGGAACCACGCCTACCGGTTGACCGGGTCGTGGAGCGCCGCCGAGGACCTGACCTCGAACACCTTCCTCACCGCCTGGCGCCGCCGCGCCGACGTGACGTTGGTGCGCGACAGCGCCCTGCCGTGGCTGTACACGGTGGCCGGCAACGCCGCCCGCGACGAACACCGCGGCGCGCGACGGCGGCTGCGGCTGCTCCGGAAGGTCCCGGACCCGCCGGTGGTGTCCGACCACGCCGACGCGGTGGCCGAGCGGCTCGACGGCGAGCAGCGGCTGCGCGAGGTCGTCGACGCCGTGCGGGCGCTGCCGAAGGCGCAACGCGCGGTCGTCGAACTGTGCCTGCTCGGCGACCTGAGTGTCGCCGACGCGGCCGCGGCGCTGGCCGTCGCCGAGGTCACCGTCCGCGCCCACCTGTCCCGGGCCCGCGCCCGCCTGCGCACGCTGCTGGAGGAGAAATGAGCGACGACCTCGGCCTCCCGCCGCGGCGCACCTTGCCGGACGACGTCCGCGACCGGCTGCTCGCCGAAGTCCGTGCCGGGATCGGGAAACCGCGGCGGCCCAAGCACGTCTGGTACGCCGCGGCGGCCGCGGTGCTCGTCCTGGCCGCGGGCGCGGTCGTCGCGACGAAGACGTTCCGGGAGCGGCCCGTCGCCGGCCCGCCGCCGGACCCGGGCAACCGGCTCACCCTCGACCCGAAGGTGGCGACGGCCGCGCTGGACCGCTGCTGGGCCGCGGTGCAGGCGGCGGGCAAGACGGACCGCGTGCCGCCGCGCGCGGAGTGGGTCCCGCTGTTCACCGAGGTCCTGCAGGCGGACGCGGTGGTCGCGGCGACCGCGGCCGGCAAGCCGATGTTCTGCGAGACCACCGAGACGACCGTGACGGTGTCGGACCCGGCGGCCACGCCCGCGTACGCGCCGGGCACGCGCACCGGCCTACTGCTGCAGAGCCCGACCGGGGTGGTCGGCGGGGTCCTCGACCCGGGCATGGCGGGCGTTTTCCTCGACTCGCGCACCGAGGGCGGGGAGAACATGTCGCAGGGCATCAGCTTCTCCCCGGTCACGCACCAGTTCATCGGGATGACGCGGTCCTCGCTGTCGGCGACGACGCTCACCGTGGGCAAGCCCATGGCACCGGACCCGAGGACCCTGCCCCCGGCGCCGGCGTGGCTGGTCATGGCCGTCGACCGGCCGGTGACCGCCGACCGGACGTCCCCCGCGGGCCGGGCGCTGGGCGAGTGCCTGGACCTCGCCGAGATGGAGGTGGTCCCGGACGCCGCGGCCTACGCGCCGGGGCCGCTGCTCGAAACCGACGACTTCCGGGTGGTCATGGGCCGCCTGGGCGACCGCGTCGCGGTCTGCGAGACCGAGCCCGACTACCACCGGCCGGGGCGGACGAAGTCCCGCTCCTACGCCGGCTACATCGGCCCGCAGACCCAGGTGGCCCGCACCTTGACCGTCGACACCCTCGGCCACCCGCAGACGGGTGCTCCGGCGGGGAAGGCGCGGCACCCGTACGTCGCGGCGCTGCCCCTGACGGCGACGAAGGCGACCATCGACTTCGGCATCGGGACGAGTGTCGAGGCCGACGTCGTCGACGGCATGGTCGCCGCCTGGATCCCCCCGAACATCGACCAAACCCCGGAGGCGACGGTCCACGTCCAAGCCCGCGACGCCCAGGGCAAGGTCGTCTACGACGGGTCGTTGCGGCTCATCTGAGGACTCTGAGGCCGCAGCCAGCCGGAGGCGTTCGCGCGCAGGGCCGTCTCGTACGAGCCCGTGACGTCGAACTCCTCCGGCAGGTTGCCGTTGAGCTCCAGGGAGACGAGCCCGTGCACGAAGGCCCAGCAGCCGACCGCGACCGTCTCCGGGGGGACGTCGAGGAAGACGCCGTCGGCGATCGCGCGGCGGATGATCGCTTCCAGGGGCTCGAGGGTCTTGCGGGCGAGTTCTTCGGCGTCTTCGTTGGGCTCGAACCCCGGCACCGACCTGGTGAACATGATCCCGTAGAGGTTCGGGTCGGCCAGTGCGCTGGCGCGGTAGGCGCTGCCGAGCGCAACGAGGTCTTCGACCGGGTCACCGGTCAGCTCGGTGCCGGCCATGCGGGCGCCGAAGCGGCGGAAGCCCTCGGTGTAGAGCGCGTTCACCAGATCGGGTTTGCTGCCGAAGAGGGAGTACACGGCGGTGGTCGACGTCCCGGCGTCGGCGGCCAGCTTCCGCAGGGAAAGCGCCTTCGGCCCGTCGGCGGCGATGAGCTCGCCGGCGCGGTCGAGGAGCTTCAGCCGGAGGGCTTCGTCATGCGTGCGTGGCCGTGCCATCGACAGAGCGTATCGGAACGCTGTTATAGAAGACCAGGGTGAAGAGTTGACCTGGAGTGCACTCCAGGTCGTAGTGTCGGCTCATGAGCTACTCGATAGCGGAAGCCGCTCGACGTAGCGGACTGTCCATCGACACCCTCCGGTACTACGAGCGCATCAAACTGCTCGACCCGCCCGCCCGGGACACCGCGGGCCGCCGGGCGTACTCCGACGACGACCTCAACTGGCTGGGTTTCCTGACCAAGCTGCGCACCACCGGGATGCCCATCAAGAGCATGCGCGAGTACGCGTCGCTGCGCCGCCACGGCGTGGCCAGCGCGGGCCGCCGCAAGGCTCTGCTGGTGGAGCAGCGCCGGTCGGTCGCCGAGCGGATCGCCGAGCTGCAGGGGTGCCTCGACATCCTCGACTACAAGATCGACAACTACGCCCAGGTCGAGCGCAACGTGCTCGGCGTGGAGCCAAGCAGGGAGGAGATTTCCGCGTGAAGACCAGGAAGCTCGGCGGTCTGGAGGTCGGCGCCCAGGGACTCGGCTGCATGGGGATGAGCCAGGCCTACGGCGTCCGCGACAACGACGAAGAGTCGATCGCGACGGTCCACCGGGCTCTCGACCTCGGCGTCACGCTGCTCGACACCGCGAACGTCTACGGCGCCGGCGTCAACGAGGAGCTGGTGGGCCGCGCGATCGCCGGCCGCCGCGACGAGGTCGTGCTCGCGACGAAGTTCGGCATCGTGTGGACCGACGGCGCGATGGGTGCCCGCGGGGACGCCGCCTACGTCAAGCAGTCTTGTGACGAGTCGCTGCGCCGGCTCGGCGTCGACCACATCGACCTGTACTACCAGCACCGCGTCGACCCGGCCACGCCGATCGAGGAGACCTGGGGCGCGCTGGGCGAGCTGGTGGAGGCCGGGAAGATCCGGTACGCCGGGATTTCCGAGGCGAGCGCGGCGACGATCCGCGCCGCCCACGCCGTGCACCCGGTGACGGCGTTGCAGAGCGAGTGGTCGCTGTGGACCCGGGGTATCGAGGGCGAAATCCTCGACACGTGCCGGGAGCTCGGCATCGGCGTCGTGCCGTTCTCGCCGCTGGGCCGCGGGTTCCTGACGGGCGCGGTGAAGTCGGTCGCGGATCTGCCCGAGGACGACATGCGCCGCGGCCTGCCCCGGTTCGCCGAGGACAACTTCGCGCGCAACATGGCGATCGTCGACGCGCTGCGGAAGCTGGCGGAGGAGAAGGGCGTGACGGCGGGGCAGCTGGCGCTCGCGTGGGTGCAGTCCCACGGCGAGGACGTCGTGCCGATCCCGGGGACCAAGCGCCGCAAGTACCTGGAGGAGAACGTGGCGGCGGCGTCCCTCGAACTCACGTCGGACGACCTGGCGGCCATCGCGGCGGCGGCTCCCGCGGACGCCATCGCGGGGGAGCGCTACCCGGAGCAGCTGGCCCGCGCGGCCGGCAAGTGAGCCGAGCTTTCACGTGAAAGCTCCCACCTGGGGGCGCAGCTTTCACGTGAAAGCTCCGCTCTGAGCCTTTTCTGAGATCTCCGGAGCAGGCTCGGCGCCGATCAAGGTCGGTGCCGAGCCTCAGGAGGTCGTGGTGGAGGAAGTGCTCGATTATCTGGTTGTCGGGGCGGGACCCGCGGGGTTGCAGCTGGGGCAGCACCTCGCGCACGCCGGGCACCGGTACCTCGTGCTGGAGGCCGGGTCCGCGCCCGGTCACTTCTTCGAGACGTTCCCCCGGCACCGGACCCTCATCTCCATCAACAAGAAGCACACCGGGTACGCCGACCCGGAGCTGCGGATGCGGATGGACTGGAACTCGATCCTCGCCGATCCCGGCGACGAGCTCGTCTTCACGGACTACAGCGAGAAGCTCTTCCCGGACGCCCCGGACTTCCTCCGCTACCTCGCCGATTACGCGGCGAAGCACAAGGTCGACGTCCGTTACGACACCCGGGTGACGCGCATCCGCCGTGACCCGGAAAGCGCTCTCTTCGTCCTCACCGCCGGTGACGAAGAGTTCCGGACGCGCAGGCTGATCATGGCCACCGGCGTCACCAAGCCGTACATCCCGCAGTTCCCCGGCGTCGAGCTGATCGACCAGTACGTGGACGTCGACGTCGACCCGAAGAGCTTCACCGACCAGCGCGTTCTCGTGCTGGGCAAGGGGAACTCCGCGTTCGAGACGGCGGACAACCTCATCGAGACGGCCGCGGTCGTGCACGTCGGCGGCCCGCGGCCGGTGAAGCTCGCCTGGCGCACCCACTTCGTCGGTCACCTGCGCGCCTACAACGCCGGCATCCTCGACATGTACCAGCTGAAGCTCCAGCACGCGATCCTCGACGGCGAAGTCCGTGAGGTCCGCAAGGACGCCGACGGCTACCACGTCAAGTTCGCCTTCGCCCGCGCCGACGAGGTCGTCAAGGAGATCCGCTACGACCGCGTGATCGGCTGCACCGGCTTCCGCTTCGACGCGTCGCTGTTCGACGAGGACTGCCGCCCGCAGCTCACGATCAACGACCGCTTCCCCGCGCAGACGCCGGACTGGGAGTCGGTCAACGTGCCGGGCCTCTACTTCGCCGGCACGATCACGCAGGTCCGCGACTTCAAGAAGGCCACCAGCGCGTTCATCCACGGCTTCCGCTACGGCGTCCGCGCGCTGGCCAAGGTCCTCAACGAGCGCCACCACGACACGCCGTGGCCGAACACCGAACTACCCGCCAAACCGGACGCGCTGACCGACGCCGTGATCACCCGGATCAACCGGACTTCCGCGCTGTACCAGCAGTTCGGCTTCCTCGGCGACGTCCTGGTCGTCGACGGCGACACCGCCCGCTACCTCGAAGAGGTGCCGGTCGACCGCGTGCTCCAGGACCCGCCCGAGGACGCCTACGTCGTCACCCTCGACTACGGCCCCGACCACGACAAGATCGACCCGTTCGACTTCGTCGCGCGCGCCGCCCAGGACAAGGCCAACGACTCCGGCGAAGGCCACTACCTGCACCCGATCGTCCGGCACTACCGCCGCGGCGAGCTCGTCGCGACCCACCACGTCACCGAGAACCTCGAGAACGAGTGGGACAAAGAGGTGCACGTCGAGCCGCTGACCGCGTTCTTCACGCGGGAGCTGTGATGCGCACGATCGCCGAGTTCGAGGCGGCGGCCCGCCAGCGCCTCGACCCGGTGCACTACGACTACTTCGCGGGCGGCGCGCAGGACGAAATCACCGTGGCGGAGAACGAAACGGCGTTCCGGAAGCTCCGGCTGCTGCCCCGCGTCCTGCGCGGCAGCGACAAGCGCGACTTGAGCATCGAGCTGCTCGGGACGCCGTCGTCGATGCCGATCCTCGTCGCGCCCACGGCGTTCCACCGGCTCGCGCACGCCGACGGCGAACTCGCCACGGCCCGGGCGGCGGCCCGCGCGGGCACGATCATGATCGTCAGCATGGCCGCCACCACGGCGGTCGAGGACATCGCCGCGGCGGCCCGCGAGGTCGCGCCGGACCCCGGCCTGTGGTTCCAGCTCTACCTGCAGCCGGACCTGGAGTTCACCGAGGCGATCGTGCGCCGCGCCGAGAACGCCGGCGTCAAGGCGTTCGTCGTGACCGTGGACTCGCCGGTGCTCGGCCGCCGCGAGCGCGACGACCGCAACGACTTCCACGACCTGCCGCCGGGGCTGGTCGTGGAGAACCTCCGCAACCTCGAGCTGGAGAACCGCAGCGGCGGCAACGCCAGCCATGTCCGCGAGATCGTCATGTCGGCCGGGCTGAACTGGGACCACATCGCGTGGCTGCGGTCGAAGACGAAACTGCCGGTGCTGATCAAGGGCGTGCTGCACGCCGAGGACGCGCGGCTGGCGGTGCACCACGGCGTGGCCGGGATCGTCGTGTCCAACCACGGCGGCCGCCAGCTCGACACCGTGCCCGCGACCATCGACGTCCTCCCCGAGATCGCGGCGGCCGTCGGCGGGGCGATCCCGGTGCTGCTCGACGGCGGGATCCGCCGCGGCACCGACGTCGTCAAGGCGCTGGCCCTCGGCGCGGACGCGGTCGGCGTCGGCCGGCCGGTCGTGTGGGGCCTGGCCGCGGGCGGCCGCGAAGGCGTCACGCAGGTGCTGGAGCTGCTGCGCGACGACTTCGACCAGGCCCTCGCGATGTGCGGTGGCCGGCACCCGGCCGACCTGACCCCGGACCAGGTGCGGCGATGATCGGCAAAGCACTCGCCGCGGCCGCCGCGCTGACCGCGCCCGCGTGGCTGCCCGCCCGGGTCGTCGCGCTGCGGATGAAGATCTTCGCGCTGGTCAACGGCCAGGACACGGTGACGATCCCGGGCGAGCAGGTCGGCGCCGCGGACTTCAAGCGCGTCTACGCCGACCCGGCGGCGAACGGCCGCAGCCGCGGCGCCGCGTTGTCCGACCTGTTCTGGTACTGGCTTGCGCCCGGGCCGCAGGTGCACCAGGAGCACCTCGAAGCCGGGCCGCGCTACGACGAGGTCGCCAAGTGCACCCGGCACATCCTCGTCCGGTCCAAAAAGGACTCCGAGGAGCTGGCCGGCCGGGTGGCCGCGCACGTCCTCGACGACGTCGAACCCGGGCTCGTCCGGTTCCGCGATGCGATGATGCCGATCTGGGCCGAGCTGTACTACGAGCTGGTGTTCGAGGAGCCGTGCCCGCCCGAGGCGCGGGACCTCATCGTCGGGCACGCCGACGACGTCGTCTCGGCCCTGAAGTGCGTGCGGCCGCGCAACATGCGCCGCCGCGCCAAGCTGACGAAGTACCTGCGGCGGCGCCTCGCCGACGTCCCGCACCCGCTGCCGGACTCGCTGACCCCCGAGGAACAGGCCTACTACCTGCAGGGGACGTTCTTCAACACCGCCGTCGTGCAGATGTCCGAGGCGATGGCGCACCTGCTGATGATCATTGCGCAACGCCCGGAGGTCCAGCGCCGGCTGGCCGAGCACCCGGACGACGACGCCTACCTCGACCGCGTCATCGACGACGGCCTGCGCGAGTTCCCGCTGTTCGGCATCGCCCACCGGATCTCCACCGCGGACATCGAGCTGGAGCACCTCACGATCCCGGCGGGAACGGTGCTGTGCTTCAGCTACCCGGGCTACGCCGCACAGTCCGAAAAGGACGCTTTCATCCCGTTCGGCGTCGCGCAGAACCGCGCCTGCCCGGCCCGCGGGCTGGCCCCGCCGACCATGCGCGTCGTGACGCGCGAGGTGCTGCGCCGGTTCAGCCTCGCTTCGACGGCAGGCCACACGCGCTCCATCCCCAACCGCGGCCCGGCGCTGCTCACCCGGCGCGGTGCCCGCACCCGGCGGGTGCCCCTGGTGTGGATCGCCGTGCGCGACCGCTGGGAAGACGTCTGGCGCAGCTTCGCCCAGCTCGTGTTCGGCACCTACATGGTCCTCGACGCCCGTCGCCAAGCCCTGTGCAGCACTTACTTCGCCGGAGGTAATCGATGAGCCCGTCCGAAGCGGCGCCGGTCTTCTTCCTCGCCGTCGTGGCGATCCTGGTGGTGGTCCGGCTGGTCTGCCTGGTCGCGGTCAAGCTCGGCCAGCCGCCGGTGGTCGGCGAGATGGTCGCCGGGGTGCTGCTCGGCCCCTCGCTGTTCGGGCTGCTGCTGCCGGACGTCCAGGCGGCGCTGTTCCCGGACGCGATCCGGCCGCTGCTCTACGTCGGCGGCCAGATCGGCCTGGTCATCTACATGTTCGGCGCCGGCTACGAGTTCAACCTGGACAGCATCAAGAAGTCGCGGAAGTCGGTCGCGGCGATCTCGTCGGCCGGGACGCTGGTGCCGCTGGCGCTCGGGGTCGGCGTCGCGATCCTGGGCACGTCGTGGGTCGGCATCGGCAAGGAAGGTGTCTCGCTCGTGACGTCGGCCGCGTTCGTCGGGGTGGCCGTGGCGATCACGGCGTTCCCGATGATGGTCCGGATCATCACCGAACGCGGGATCGGCTCGACGAAGTTCGGCTCGCTGGCGCTGGCCTGCGGTGCGCTCGACGACGTGCTCGCGTGGCTGCTCCTGGCCGTCGTGCTGGGCATGCACGCCGGGTCGCTCGGCCCGATCGCGCTCGCCCTCGGCGGTGGCCTGCTGTTCGCGCTGCTGGTGTTCATCGTCGGGCGGCGCCTGCTGACCCGGGTGATGGGCAGCGACCGGGTGAGCGTCGACCAGCGGGTGCTCATCACCGCGATGACGTTGTTCGCGGCCGCCTGGTTCACCGACACGATCGGCCTGTACGCGGTGTTCGGCGCGTTCACCGTCGGGGTGGCGTTCCCGCGCGGCGCGGCCGCCGACGCCGTGCTCGCGAAGATCATGCCGATCGGGTCGATCGTGTTCGTTCCGCTGTTCTTCACCTATTCCGGCCTGAACACCCGGTTCGCGCTGCTCGCCGACCCGAAGCTGCTCGCCTTCGCGCTGCTGACGGTGGCGGTCTCGATCGTCGGCAAGCTGGGTGCGTCCTGGGGCGCCGCGAGGCTGGCGGGGGAGCCGCAGGCGATCGCGACGCGCGTCGGCGTGCTCGTCAACGCCCGGGGGCTGATGCAGCTGATCGCGCTGAACGTCGGGCTCGCCGCGGGGATCGTCTCGCCGGCGTTGTTCACGGTGCTCGTGCTTGTGGCGCTGGTCACCACGATCATGACCGCACCCGTGCTCGCCTGGCTCGACCGGCGCGATGCCCGCAAGGGGACCAGCGAAGTGCTCCTGACGGCGGAGCCGGTCCCGGTGACCGGGAAAAGTTGACAGTTCAATTTCAGAAAATCACTGCCAGTATGGATGCGTGCACGATGGGGCAACCAAACCGCGAGTGCTCCTGGTCGAGGACGACCGGGAACTGGCGGGCATGCTCTCCGAGCTGCTCGCGGACGAAGGCTACGAGACGGAAGCGGCGCACGACGGGCAACGGGGTCTGCACCTCGGGCTCACCGGTCACTACGACGTGATCATCATCGACCGCCGGCTCCCGGTGCTGGACGGCCTGGAGCTGCTGCGGCGGTTGCGGGCCCGGGCGGTGACCACGCGCGTGCTGGTGCTCTCGGCGCTGGGCGAGCTGGCCGACCGGGTGGGCGGGCTCGACGCCGGCGCCGACGACTACCTCGTCAAGCCGTTCGAGGCCGACGAGCTGCTCGCGCGCCTGCGCGCGCTCGGCCGCCGCGACCTCGAAGGCGCGGAGTGCCTGCCGCTGGGTGCGGCGGCGCTCGACCTGCAGCGGCACGAGGTCGTGCTGCCGCGGGGCGAGCGGATCACGCTGTCCGGGCGGGAGTTCGAGCTGCTGCGGACGCTGGCGCAGCGGCCGAAGGCGATCCACCCGCGGGCGGCGCTGCGGGGATCCGTCTTCGCCGACTCGACGGGGGAGTCCATTGTGGACACGTATGTCTACTACCTGCGGCGCAAGCTCGGCCGCGACGTCGTCCGGACCGTGCACGGCCTCGGCTACCAGATCGGCGCGGTATGAGAGCCGACCCCGAGGAGCGGGCCCTGCGGCGGGCGCGGTGGGCGATCACCGCGCAGATCGCCGTCGTGGTGTCGTTGCTGGTCGCGGTGGCGGGCGGGGTCGCCTACGGGATCCTGCTGTCCCGGCAGCACGCCGACGCCGACCGCACGTTGGCCAGGACGGTCGAGCTGGGCCCGGCCGAGACGCCGCCCGGCTGCGTCTGGCTGTTCACCCCGGCCCTGCACGCGCCCGCGGGCCGTCCCCCGGCGGGGATGCCGATCCCGGCGCTGGACGCGACGGTGCCCGCGGCCGGCGACGTCCACACGGAACGGCGCTCGATCGGCGGCATGACGTACACGATCCGCGTCGAGAACCGCGGTGGCGTCGTCTCGCAGGCGTTCTTCGAGGAGCTGTACCAGATCCAGGACCGCTCGTCGCTGATCTCGGGGCTGGTGGTGGCCGAGGTGCTCGCCCTGCTGGCCGCGGTGCTGTGCGGCCGCGTGCTGGCGTGCCGGGCGATCCGCCCCCTGGCCGACGCGCTGCGCCGGCAGCGCACGTTCGTCGCGGACGCGTCCCACGAGCTGCGCGCCCCGCTGACCCGCCTGCACACGCGGGCGCAGCTGCTGGCCCGGCGCGCGTCCGGCCGCGACGCGGCCGACCTCGACCAGCTGGTGCGCGGCACGCGGGAGCTCGGCGAGGTCGTCGAGGACCTGTTGCTGTCGGCGCAGGCGTGCGACCGGCCTTCGCTGGAACTGGTGGAGCTGGGGGTGCTGGCGGAGGAGGCAGTCGCGGCGGAGGCGGTCCGCGCGGGCGAGGGCCGGGTCCGGCTGGCGGTGTCGAAGGAGCGACGGCCGTACGTGGTCCAGGGCGTCCCGACGGCGTTGCGGCGCGTGCTGTCGGCGTTGCTCGACAACGCGTTGGGCCACACGCCGCCGGGAGGGTCGATCGAGGTGTGGCTGGGTGTACCGGACGAGGGGCACGTGGAGCTGCGGGTCCGCGACACGGGGGTCGGTTTCCCGGCGGCGGACGCGGACCGGATCTTCGAGCGCTTCGCCCGCGGATCCGACGGGGACGGCCGCCGGTTCGGCTTGGGGCTGGCGTTGGTCCGCGAAGTGGTGACGGGTCACGGGGGCACGATCGCGGCGGCGGGCCGGCCCGGTGCCGGTGCGACGTTCACTTTGCGGCTGCGGCGGGCCGGCTCGGCCTGATCGCGGTCGGTGCCGCGGGTGCGAGGTTCGCGTTGCGGTTGTGTCGGGTTGGGTCGGCTGATCGTGGTCGGTGTTGCGGGTGCGAGGTTCGCCTTGCGGTTGCGGCGGGTCGGGCTGATCGCGGTGGGTGCCGCGGGTGCGAGGCTCGCCTTGCGGTTGCGCCGGGTCGGCTCCGCCTGATCACGGTCGGTGCCGCGGCCAACGTTCACACTGCGGCTGCGCCGGGTCGGCTCGGCCTGATCACGCCCGATAGCGCGCGGAGTCCAGGAGGAAGCGGATTCCGCGGGTCAGCGCGGGGTCGAGGCCGGCGCAGGCGGCCTCGAGCTCTGCCCGCAGCCGCGCCGGGGGTTTCGTCCACACGTGGGCCAAGTGCTGGTGACAGGCGCGGAGGTCCTGCTCGGCGTCGGCGCCGAGGTCCGCGTCGGCCAGCAGCGTGAGGTCCGTGTGCAGGCGCTGCCAGGTGTCGCGGTCGCGCAGCAGGGTCGCGGCGGCCCGTCGCGTGTGGACCGGGCGGTCCGCCGCCAGCAGCTCCCGGAGCGCGGCGACCTCGATGAACTTGCCGCGCAGGGACTCCACCACCTGGCGGGTCACCGCGGGGGAGGAGTCCGTGAGCAGAGGGGCGACCGCCGTCGAGTCCGGCGCGATCCGGCGCAGCCCGCGGACCGCCGCCCGCCGGATGCGCGGGCGGTCGTCGGTGAGCCGGTCCTCCAGCAGGCGGGCGTCTTCGGCCGTGCCCGTCTCGCCGAGCCCGGCGACCATGCCGAACGAAACCGGCATCGCGCGGTAGCGGACGGCCGGGTCGCCGCCCGCCTTGAGCACCAGCGCCTGGGCCATCGACCGCACCGCGGAGGTCGGGTCGGCCAGGTACTCCTCGGCCCGGCCGGCCATGGTGAGCGCGCGCATCCGGACCTTCGGGGCCCCGGCCGCCAGCAGCTCGTCGACGCACTCGCCGCGGTCGAGCAGCGCGGTGCCCACGATCGCGCGCACGACGAAGTCCCCGTCGCGGGTGGCGATGTCCAGCAGCCGCTCGCGCGGCAGGAGATCGAGCGCCTCGCCGTGGACCCAGCGACGGGTCTCCCGGTCCGCGACGGACAGCGCGGCGTCGAGCAGCCGCGGGGTCAGCGCCTGCCGGAACAGCGTGGTCATCCAGTCGTCGACCTGCCGCCGCCGGAGAACGCCGATCAGCGGCAGCACCGCGCGGAACGCCGGTTCGTCCAGTTTGGACAGAACCAGCGTCCGCGCGAGGTTCCGGACCGGCTCGACCCAGTCGACGCACCGGAGCAGCAGCAACGGCAGCGCCTCGGGATCGGTGCGGGCGGCCAGCCGCTCGACCGCGGCCTCGCGCAGGTAACCGTCGTCGTCGCACGAAGCTTCGGCCAGCTCCTGCCGGGTGGGGCGGCGGCTCAACCGGCCTTTCCGGCCGTACCGGCACGCTCGCCGCACGGCGCGCTCGAAGTCGACCCAGCGCCGCACGTCACCGGCGGCGAAGGCGGCGAGGTCGGGCATCTCGGCGTCGAACACCCCCTCAGCGTGCCAGGGGCGTCGAACCGTTTTCAGCCCAGCAGGGCCTGAACCGCGGCCGGGGCATCGGCGATCGCGACCGGGTTCTGCTCCCGCGTCGCGAGGCTGCGGACCGTCACGTTGCCCGCCGCCCAGTCCTCCTGGCCGACGATCACCACCGCGGCCGCGCCCGCCTTGTCCGCGCGGGTCAGCTCCTTGCCCAGCTTGCGGTGCTCGATCGGCGTCGACGTCCGCAGGCCCGCGCCGCGCAGGGACGCCGCCACCGAACGGGCCTCGTCCGAGAGGTCCTCGGTCACCGGGATCACCATGACGTCGACCTCGCTGCGCGGGGCCGGGGACAGGCCGTGCGTGTCGAGGAAGTCGATCAGCGTGACGTCACCCATGCCGAACCCGATGCCCGGGATCTGCTGCGGTGTGAACATCGACGCGAGGTCGCTGTAGCGCCCGCCGCCGAACAGCGCGCGGCGGTTCTCCGGCGAAGTGTCGAAGACCTCGAACACCGTCGACGTGTAGTACGCCAGCCCGCGCACGATCAGCGGCTCGTACTTCACCAGGCTGCCCGCGCTGCTGTCCAGGACACGAACCAGGTTCGACTGCGCGCGCACCTCGGCCGGCAGCTCGTCGAGCAGGGCGTCGCCCATGGCGAGCGTCTCGGCCAGCTTCTCGAACTGCTTGTCCGACAAGCCGATCTCACCGGCGCTCTCCGCCAGCTTCTCGCGCGGGTACTTCTCCCAGCGGTCGACGAGCGCGAACACCTGGGCCAGGTGGTCTTCCGAGACACCGGCGACGTCGGTGAGCGCCGACGTCAGCAGGTTCCGGTCGTTGACGCGCAGCACGAACATGTCCGGCGTCGCGCCCAGCGCGGCCATCATGTCGTGCACCAGCTCGAAGATCTCGATCTCGCAGTTGGCGCTGTCCGAGCCGAAGATGTCGGCGTTGATCTGCCAGTGCTCGCGGACGCGGCCGCGCTGCGGCGCCTCGTACCGGTGGCAGTTCGGGTGGCTGTACCACCGGACGGGGAACGACAGCGACTTCGCGCTCCCGGCGATCATCCGCGCGACCGACGGCGTCATCTCGGGACGCAGCGCGAGGCGCCGCCCGCCCTTGTCGGTGAGCGTGTAGAGCTGCTTGTCGGCCAGCTCCTGGCCCGACTTCCGCTCGTAGATCTCGGCCGATTCGAGGATCGGGCCGTCGTAGCGGAGGAAGCCGCGGCGCTCGAGGACGTCGTAGAGATGACCGAACACCTGCGTACGCACGGACATTTCGGCGGGCAGGAAGTCCCGGGTCCCCTTGTAGGGCGCGGTCGGCAGGTATTCAGGCACGTGACCAGCTTAACGACCGGTTCAGGCGACTCCGTAGGCGGTGAGCAGCACGGCGGCACCGAGGAGGACGGCGCCGACGCTGGTGACGCGCCCGCCGAGCTTGCCGCGGTTCGGCAGCAGGTGCAGGAAGAACCCGCCGGACTGGGCGAGGATCCCGAAGAGCAACAGGGAGCAGGCGATCCAGAGGGTGGTGTCCGAGAGGGTCGTCCGGCTGAGGATCTGCAGCGCGACCAGGGCGAGGACCAGCAGGACGCCGGCGTGCGCGTGGCCGGCGCGGAACATCGCGCGCTGGTGTTCGGTGAGCTTGCGGTCTCTCATGACGCCCATCAGGGCGTAGCCGCCGTACATGACGGTGGGCAGCGAGACCAGGGCGATCACGGTGAAGAGCTGGGTGGGTCCGTGCATCGGGGGGACTCCTTGTCGAGGTGGTGGCAGCTACGATAACACTGTTTTAAAACGTTGTCACCAAACTGGGCACCCCCCGATCGGGGAACTAGGCTTCGCGACCCTTGGCCAGCACCAGAAGGGGATTGCGCAACGCGGCGAGCGACGCCAGCGGGTCACCTTCGACCACCAGGACATCCGCCGCGAGACCGGCTTCGAGCCGTCCTGTCACGTCGCCGAGCCCGAGACCCGCCGCCGAATCGCAAGTGGCGATCTCCAGAATCCGCCGCCGCGGGAACCCGAGCCACTCGTACAACTCCAACGCGCCCACCGGGTCGTCGAACACCGACCCCGGCAGCCCCGCGTCCGTCCCCGCGAGCAACCGGACGCCGTGCTCCTCCAGCCACGGCAACCGCCCGTACATCGCCTGCGCGGCCTCGTCGCCGACCTTCTCGACGATCACCCGCCAGTTGCGGCTGCTCGTCGAACACGCCGAAATCCCCGCGGCCGCCATCTTCGAAGCCACCGCGTCACGCCGGTCGAACGACCGCGGCCCGGTCAGGAACGTGCAGTGCTCGACCGTCGACACCCCCGCGGCGACCGCCGCCTCGATCGCGTCCGCGCCGTGGGCGTGCGCCGCCACGGGCAGGCCGTGCGACGCCGCGTGCGCCACCACCACCGAAAGCTGCCGCGCGTCGAACTGCGATTCCCACATGTCCGCGCCGCCCTCGGTGATCTGGCCGCCGCTGGCCATCACCTTGATGACGTCCGCGCCCGCTTCGGCGTTCGCGTCGATCAACGCGCGGATCGCGTCGTCGGACGTCACTTCGCCGCCGAAGAAGTGGCAGTGTCCGTCCGGCACCGTGATCGGCGGCCCCGACACGAGAAGCCGCGGGGCCACCTCGTTCGAGAAGGACTCGCGCACCGCCGCCCCGAGGTGCCCGCGGTCGCCGAGGTCCCGCACCGTCGTCACGCCGCTGCGCAGCATCGACGACAGCCGCGAACGCGCGTCCTCGACCGTCGTGCCTTCGGAGAAGTGGGCCAGCATCTCCCGCGACGCGTCGAAAGCCAGGTGCACGTGGACGTTGAAGAGCCCGGCCAACGCGGTGCCGGTCGGGAAGTCGTGCCGGGCGGCGTCCGGCGCGGCCAGCGGCAGCACCTCCGCACGCGGGCCCGCCGCCACGATCACGCCGTCGCGCACCAGAACCGCGCCGTCGGACACCGGTGCCGAGGGCCGCGGCAGCACCCGGCCGGCCGTGATCAGCGTGTCCACGTCACGACTCCATCGCGGCCGACAGCGCCAGCAGCGGCCGGACGTCGGATTCGATGTCGTCCGCCGGTGCCGGCAGGACCTGCTTGGCGTGGCCGTCGCTCTCCTCACCCGCCGCGTGCCGCGCCAGCGCCGCCTTCAACGCGGCCGCCGCGGACACGGGATCGGCCGCGACGACTTCGCCGAACCCCTCGTCCAGGTACGGCGACAACTGCACCAGGCCGTCGCGGATTTCGATCACCCGGCGGTAGTGCACGCGGTGGATGCTGCGCGGCGACAGCCGTTCGCCGCGGCCGCGCGGCGGGGTCCGCAGCACGATGCTGGGGAACGCCTGCACGAGCACCGTCCACAACGGACCGAGCGCCTCGTGCTCGCGGCGGTGCTGGCGCCGCCGCCGCAACGCCGAGAACCGCGCCCGCACGCCGGGGTAGGTGACGCCGAGCAGGAACAGCATCCCGCCGACGATCACGAACGGCACCCCGAGCAGCAGCAGGATCTTGACCACCGGGCCGAACACCCACGCCACCACGACGTACAGCGCGCGGAAGATGCTGCCGATCGCCGCGCTGGCCATGCCGACCGCGCCCATCCGCAGGCCGATCCGCAGGTCGCGGTCGGCCACCCGCAGGTAGCGCACGATCCACGCCGTGCACGCGATCAGGCCGTAGATCAGGTACAGGCCGGCGCCGAGGTAGAACACCGCGATCCCGCTGTCGTGGATCGTCGACGGCCCGAGCGCCTGCCCGCGCAGCTCCGGCCGGGTCAGCGCCATCGCGACGACCATCAGCGTGATCGCCGCGGCCAGCGGCACCAGCTCGACCGCCACCCGCCGGTAGCGCCGCGGACCCAGGGTCGAGCCCAGGAAGAAGACGACCAGCGCGCACACCGCGCACGCGAGCAGCGCGTTGTTGAGCACGCGCGCCGCGCCCAGGCCGATGACCGCGTCGATGTCGTCGGAGATCACCTGCTGCTGCAGCAGGAACGCCGCGGCGAACCCGGCGATGCACGCGGTGACGGCCCAGTTCGGCACCGTCGGCGCGCGCTGCACCTGGTAGATCCGCCACGCCAGGGCAGCGGCGAACAGCACCATCGCGATTACGTTCACGGGGCTGAAAAGTGTGCTCACAACCACCCTTGGTGATCGCCGAGCGTCCCCTGGATCCGGCGGAGATCCCGGTCCGCAGCACGCCGCGGGATCGTGTAGTTCAGGACCGACGCCCACTCGAGGATGATGGTCGCGACGGTCTCGGCTTCCCACTCGTGGGCGTCATCGTAGGACGACCGGCGCAGTGCGCGGTGTACTGCATCCGGGTCAAGATCCGGAACCGGCCCGCGCAGGAAGTCCGCCGGCTCGGCGTCGCCGTGCGGGTGGTGGTCGGCCAGCATGTGGCCGAGTTCGTGCAGGATGATGTGATCCTGGTGGGATTTCGTGGTTTCGGCCTGGTAAAAGATGTAATCCGCCGAAGAAGTGGCGATCCAGCACCCGAACGGCCCCGGCACCTCCAGGGGGTAGGGCATCAGCCGGATCGGCTTGCCGCGTTGCTCGCCCAGCCGCGCGCAGAGCACTTCGACGTCGAGCGGCGGGCCGATGTCGAGCTGCTTCAGCAGCTTGCGGCAGCGGCGGCGCAGCTCTCGTTCCTTCATCGCGCGGTGTCCTCCGGGTTGCGGCCCTCGCGTTCGGCCCGTTCGTAGCGCTCCACCAGCTCCAGCAGGTCCATCACCTGCCGGCGCCCCTGCGGGGAGAGCTCCTGCGCCCGCATCGCCATCAGCTGCGCTTCCCCGGCCGGGGGCGCGGCTGCCTCTTCGTCGAAGAAGTACGTGACGGGCACGCCGAACAGCTTCGCCAAGGCCTCAACGTAGTGGATCTTCGGGTTGACGCGCTTGCCCGTGGCCAGCTGCTGCAGGTAGGCGGGCGACATCGCCGGCCCACCCGCCCGTTCCACCGCCGCCGAGATCTCCCGGTAGCTGTGCGGCGCGCGCCCGTCCAGCCGAGCCGCCTCGATCAGGGCGCTCAGCCGTTCCGCGAAAGTGCGTTCCCGTGCCATACCCGCCCCCTGAGTTTCCGCCGTGAAAATTCTAGCCGGGAAACCACTGTACGCACATGTTGACAGCTATCGTATGCAGTGGTTTACAGTTGGCACGCCTCTCGTCTTGCTCTCCGTACCCTGGGGGTGTACGGAACCGCAAGACGAGAGGCTGTCGCGTCTTCTCGACTCGTCATGATCGCCTGGGTGTAGTACGCTTCAGCTTGCCAAGGTCGAACGCCCTCGCGGCGATCCCTTGGTCACGGCCTGTTGCCGGAGGTCGACCCCCAGGGCTTCCGGTGACAGGCCCCTTACTTTTCCAGGACATCTTTTCTAGGACATCAGCGTCGCGGCCACGGTGCCGCCGAGTTCGGTGCACGCGTCCAGGGTCTTCTTGTCCGGCTCACCCGTGCTGATCACCGGCTCCGCCACCTTTTCCCAAGCCAAGCCCGTGGTGATGGACAGCAGCTGACGTTCGGTCCCCGAAGTGTCACTGCCACCGTGGATCCAGTAGCCGAACGGCCGGCCGCGCGTCGCGTCCAGGCACGGGTAGTAGACGGTGTCGAAGAAGTGCTTCAACGCACCGCTCATGCTGCCCAGGTTCGCCGGGGTGCCCAGCAGGAAGCCGTCCGCCGCGAGGACGTCGGGGACGGTCGCCGCGAGCGCCGCGCGGCGGACCACCTCGACGCCTTCGATGTCCGGGTGCGTCGCGCCCGCCAGCACCGCCTCGAACAGCGCCTGCGTCGACGGCGACGGCGTGTGGTGCACGATCAGCAGCCTCGGCATCAGGCGAGCAGCTCCTCGACCGCCGTTCGCAACGCGCTCAGCTTGGTGCCGGCGGTGTCACGAGCTTCCGCGAGCGAGCCCGTCACCGGGGCCACGACCTGCAGGTACGCCTTCAGCTTCGGCTCGGTTCCCGACGGCCGGACGACCACGCGCACGCCGTCGCCGGTCAGGCGCAGCACGTCCGCGTCCGGCAGCAGGTCTTCGAGCGTGACGGCGACCCCGCCCAGTTCGGCCGGCGGCGTCTCCCGCACCTTCGCCATCAGCTGCCCGCGGACGGCGAGATCGGTCACCCGCAGCGAAACCTGGTCGGTGAGGTGGACGCCGTGGCGCTGCGCCAGCTCGTCGAGGACGTCCAGCGGTGTGCGGCCCTCGGCCTTGAGCCGCGCGGTGTAGCCGGCGGCCAGCGTCGCGGCGGCGATGCCGTCCTTGTCGCGCACGAAACCCGGGTTCACGCACAGGCCGAGCGCTTCTTCGTAGGCGAAGACCAAGCCTTCGCCGGCGCGGACGAGCCACTTGAACCCGGTCAGCGTCTCGGCGTAGCGGGCGCCTTCGGCCTTCGCGATCTCGCCGAGCATCGACGACGACACGATCGTCGTCGCGACCAGCGGGTCGGGCAGCATCGTGCGGTCCACAGTGGACAGCACGTACGAGCCGAGCAGGACGCCGGTCTCGTCGCCGCGCAGCATCCGCCACCCGCCGTCGTGGTCCTTCACGCCCAGCGCGCAGCGGTCGGCGTCCGGGTCGAGCGCGATCGCCAGGTCGGCGTCCACTTCGGACGCGAGCGCCAGCAGCAGGTCGGTCGCGCCGGGCTCCTCCGGGTTCGGGAACGAGACGGTCGGGAAGTCCGGGTCGGGTGCGGCCTGGTCGCCGACCAGGTGCAGGTCGGTGAACCCGGCGCGCTCGAACGCCGCTTGCAGCGTGTCGGCGCCGACGCCGTGCAACGCCGTCGCGGCCACGCGCACCGCGCGCTCGGCACCCATCGGCAGCGTCGCGACCTCGTCGAGGTACCGGTCGAGCAGGTCGACGACCTCGGCGCCGGGCGCCCGCGGCACGCTCACCGCGGCGGGCGCGGCCTGGATGGCCCGCTCGATCTCGCCGTCGGACGGCGGGACGATCTGGCCGCCGGTCGCGTCGTAGAGCTTGTACCCGTTGTCGGCGGGCGGGTTGTGCGACGCGGTGATCTGGATCCCGGCCACCGCGCCGAGCCGGCCGACGGCGAAGGCGAGCACCGGCGTCGGCAGCGGCTTCGGGAAGACCTTGACGTCGAAGCCCGCCGCCGTCAGCACTTCGGCGGCCGCGGTCGCGAAGGCTTCCGAGCCGTGCCGCGCGTCCCGGCCGATGACGACCAGCGCGCCGGCGTGCCCGTGCGCCTTCAGCCACTCCGCGACACCGGCAGTCGTGCGCGTGACGACGGCGACGTTCATCCCGTTCGGCCCGGCGCGCACCGGCCCGCGCAGCCCGGCGGTGCCGAACTCGAGGGGCCCGGCCATCCGGTCGGCCAGCTCGCCGGCCGCCCCGGCGTCGCCGCCCATCGCCTTCGCGACGACGTTCTGCAGCTCGGTGCGGGTGCTTTCGTCCGGGTCGTCCGCGATCCACCGGAACGCGGCGTCACGCAGCGTGGAAGTCAATGTCACCGCGACAGCCTACGGGCTAGGGTCGGGGGAGTGCGCTTGCTCTTCACCTCACTGGGGTCCTTCGGTCACACGTTCCCGCTCGTCCCGCTGGCGGTCGCCGCGCGCGACGCGGGCCACGACGTCGTCTTCGCCACCTCGGAAGACTTCCTGCCACAGCTGACGAAAGCCGGCCTGGAGACGGCGGCCGCCGGGCTCGCGATCAAGGACGCCTTCGGCCAGGTGTTCGCCTCGTCGGGACGGTCCGGTCCGCGCCGGCCGCCGGGCGAGGTTCCGCCGGAGGTGCTCAGGCCGATCGTCGCGAAGGTGTTCGGCGAGCTGATGCCGAAGCGGTTCGTCGCCGACCTGCTGCCGCTGTTCTCGCGGTTCCGGCCCGACCTCGTCGTGAGCGAGGCGGGCAACTCGGGCGGCGCGTTCGCCGCGATCAAGGCCGGGATTCCCGTGGTGGCGCACGGGTTCGGCCGCGTGTCGAGCGACGACCCGATGGTGACGCGCATCCGCGACGCGATCCGCGAGCACGGCGCTTCCCTGGGTATCCCGGTCGGGGAAGACCTGGCGTTCGGCGGGCCGTTCATCGACATCTGCCCGGAGTCGGTGCAGGACCCCGGTTTCCTGGCGCGCACCAAGCGCGTCCCGCTGCGGCCGGTCGGCTGGAGCGAGCCGGGCGAGCTGCCCGCGGGAGTCCTGGACCGGACGCGGCCGTTGGTGTACCTGACGCTCGGGACGGCGATGGGCCACGCGGGCGTGTTGAGCTCCGCGATCGCCGGTCTGTCCGGTTTGGACGCCGACGTCCTGGTCGCGACGGGCCCGACGGTCGACCCGGCGGCACTGGGCGAGGTGCCGGCCAACGTCCGGCTCGAGGCGTGGGTCCCGCAGTCGGAGCTGCTCCCGCACGTGGACCTGGTGGTCCACCACGGCGGCAGCGGCACGACGCTCGGCGCGTTCGGCGCGGGCCTCCCGCAGCTGCTGCTCCCGCAGGGAGCGGACCAGTTCACCAACGCGGACGCGGTCTCGGCGGCCGGCGTCGGCTCCCGCCTGCTCGCTCACGAGGTCACCGCGGACGCCGTCGCCACCAAGGCCCGCCACCTGCTCACAGACACTTCAGTCCGCGACGCGGCCCGCACCTTGGCGGCCGAGGTGGCGGCAATGCCGTCCCCACCCGAGGTGGCCGCCCAGCTCCCGACCCTGGTCTGAAGCGCCCCAATGTGGCCTTCGGTGCGTCAGACGCACCGAAGGCCACATTGGGTGCGTCTGACGCAACCAAGGCCACATTGGGGCGCTTGGGTCAGGCGCGGGTGACGAGTTCGCGCAGCAGGGAGCCCATCTGGGTGGCCGCGGCGCGGCCCGCCTCCAGGACTTCCTGGTGGTTCAGCGGCTCGCCCGTCATGCCCGCCGCCAGGTTCGTGACCAGCGACAGGCCGAACACCTCGACGCCGGCCGCGCGGGCCGCGATCGCCTCCAGGACCGTCGACATGCCGACCAGGTCCGCGCCCAGCGTGCGCAGCATGTGGATCTCCGCCGGCGTCTCGAAGTGCGGTCCGGTCAGGCCCGCGTAGACGCCTTCCTCCAGCGACGGGTCGATCTCCCGCGCGATCTTCCGCAGCCGCGCCGAGTACAGGTCGGTCAGGTCGACGAAGTTCGCGCCGACGATCGGCGAGCGCGCGGTCAGGTTCAGGTGGTCGGAGATCAGCACCGGCTGACCCACCTTGAACCCCTGGCGCAGGCCGCCCGCCGCGTTCGTCAGCAGCACCGTCCGGACGCCGGCCGCCGCCGCGGTGCGCACGTTGTGCACCACCGGGTCGATGCCCTTGCCCTCGTAGAAGTGGGTCCGGCCGAGCAGCACCAGGACGTTCTTGTCGCCGATCTTCAGCGAGCGGATGGTGCCGCCGTGGCCCACCGCGCCGGGCGTGGTGAAGCCGGGCAGCTCGGCGAACGGGATCTCCGTCTCGCACTCCCCGATGACGTCCGCCGCCGGGCGCCAGCCCGACCCCAGGACCACCGCGATGTCGTGCGCGTCCACGCCGGTGCGGTTCGCGATGGCGCTCGCGGCTTCGTGTTCACTCATGCGAGGGAGCGTATCCGGACGGCCCTCACCACGAGGAACACGACCAGCCCGAACGGCGACAGGAAGATCGTCAGCACCAGGATCGGGCTGACGATCCACGGCGAGATCCCCGCCGACCGGCCTTCGAAGTACATCCACCGCGCGATGAACAGGTCGAACGCGATCAGGTGCGCCCAGACGAGCCCGGCGCCCCACGGCGTGCCCAGCAGCGACTGCAGCACGCCGAGGTCGGGCGAGAGCATCGCCCGCCCCCACTCGCCGAAGTGCGGCAGCACGAGCGCGAAGTAGCAGGCCAGCGGCAGCAGCGGCACCCACGGCGACGCCATGACCCGCGGCGTCCACCGCCAGTTCGGCGCCAGGATCATCAGCGCCCAGAACGGCACGGCCAGCGGGAACGCGAGGTCGAAGAGGGTCATCGGACGCGCACCGCGGCCCACGAGCTGAGCCCGACGGCCGCGACCAGCGCCGCGAACGCACCCAGCGTCGTCGCGTCCGGGTGCACGATCGACTGCGCCCGCAGCGCCTGCCACGTCACCAGCGCGGTCAGCCCCGCGTAGCCGGCCGCGCCGACCAGGACGAGCCGCGCGCGGACGGCGTCGTCGCGCAGCCGGGCGAACCGCGGGGCCAGCGCCGCGAGCGCGATGGCCAGCAGCGGCAGCGCCTGCAGCGCGTGCATCCCGACGAAGTGCGGGATCCGCAGGTCGCCCGCCACCGTGCTCCAGCCGAGGATCGGCAGGCCGGGACCGCCGTCGGCGAGCCCGACGGTGTGCGCGCCGACCATGTCCGGCGTCCCGCCCGTCTGCCACTGCGCGAGCTGCTGCGCGGTCGGCGACGTCATCAGGATGCCCAGCGAGACGCCCACCAGCGACAGCACGGCGCCGGCGCGCACGGCCCAGAAGTTCGCCCGGTCCTCGAGCTTGGTGAACATGACGAGCACGGTCAGCACGAGCGTGGCGACCCAGAGCGCCATGATCATCTTGCCCATGACGTCGTAGATGAGCGCGTCCTGCGGGGTCGCGTTGTTGAAGTGGCTCGCCCGGCCGCGTGCCGCCTGGAAGACGAGCAGGACGTACTCGGCGGCGAAGATCGCCACCAGGAAGTTCGTCAGCCAGCCCGCCGTGCGCCGGAACCGCGGCAGCAGCGAGACGAGCCAGCTCCAGGTCGCGAAGTAGAGCGCGCCGGACACGGCGAACTTGAACGGCTTGGCCCAGATCGGCGCGCCGGCGAGGGTCCGCTGGTCGACGAGCAGCGCGGCGACGCACAGCACCGCCACCACCCCCAGGGTGGCGGCCGCGATCGCGGACGGGCGGTGCCACCCGCGCGCTCTGCTCCGGACGTCGGCAAGGATGGTCATGGTTCCTCCCAGAATGGATAGTCAAGCTCTCCGTTATGGGAAGCTAAACTATCCATGCTGAGAAGTCTTCAGGGTTGTCCCCGAGACGGACCCCGGGATCGGAGCGGATGCGCATGCGGATGGCCGAACTGAGCGCCGAGTCGGGGGTGCCGGTCGCGACCGTCAAGTACTACCTGCGCGAAGGCCTGCTGTTCCCCGGCGAGCGCACGAGCCCCAACCAGGCCCGCTACTCCCCGGCGCACGTCCAGCGCCTCCGGCTGATCAAGGCGCTCACCGAGGTGGGCGGGCTGCCGCTGGCGTCGGTGGGAGCGGTCCTCGCCGCGATCGACGGCGACGAGACCCCGCACCAGACGATGGGCGTGGTCCAGCAGGAGCTGGCGGGGCCGCCCCCGCAGGTGTCCGGCGAGGCCGCGGAGTGGGCGACCGGCGTCCTGCGGGAGCTGGCCGAGCGCCACGGCTGGAAGTGGCACGGCGCCGAGGACCACACGGTCGGCAACGTGATCGCGGCGCTGGCCACGGCGAAGGAGCTGGGCCACGAAAAGCTCGGTGACCGCCTCGACGAGTACTTCGCGCTGGCGATGCGTGTCGCGGAGCTGGACGTCGAGGTGGTGACGGGACTGACGTCGTTCGACAAGATCATCGAGGCGGGCTTGGTGGCGACGGTCTTGGGCGACCAGATCTTCACCGGCCTGCGCCACCTCGCGCAGGAGTTCGTGTCCCGCGAAGTGCTGGACCGGGCGCCCTAGTCGGTGACCTGCAGCGTTCCCGCCACGCGGTCGAAGACGTCCTGCTGGCCCGCGCTCTCCTGCTCGGCCGGGACCGTCACCGACAGGATCCACAGGCTCGTCTCGGCCTGGACCATCTTCACGAACGTCACGCGCGTTCCCCCGCCGCCGTCGCTCTGGGGGAGCGTGCCGCCCTCGGCGAGGCGGTAGGTCAGCGTCACGCCCTTGCCGTCCGGTGAGTTCGACGCCGGGAAGAGCTCGAACGCGTTCTCCGGGTAGGACGACCGCAGCCAGCTGATGTAGTCGTCGTAGCCCTCGGACTGGTCGAAGTACTTCGCCAGCCGCTCCAGGCGCAGGGACCGGCGGCCGTCCGGGGAGACGTACTGGACGACCAGGCTCAGCCCGAACTTCGTGTTGTGCGGGGCGACGAACTTCTGCCAGCCCTCCGGCACGTCGAGGGAGTACTGGCCGCCGTCGTTGTTGAGGTAGCTGCCGTTGCCGACCTGGTGGACCAGGGTCGGCGGCGGCACCTGCGTGGGGCCGTTCGACTTGGCCGCCGGCTCCGCGGCCGGGGGCAGCAGCGACTGCCCGCCGACCGTCCTGGCCAGCGCGAACCCGCCGCCCGCGGCCAGCAGGAAGAGCAGGATCGCGACGGCGACGAGCACGGCCGTCGCCCGCGCGGTGCGCCGCCCGGCCCGCGGCGGCGCGACGAACAGCGTCGCCGGCTCGGGCGAAGGCGAAAGCGAAGGCGAGGGAGAAGACGAGGGCGAAGACGCGGATGGCGGCGGCGTGGGCGCCGGTGTCGGCGGCCGCAGGAACGGCAGCGGACCGGGGTCCGTGGCGAGCTCGCTGCTCGACTCCTCGGACTTCTTCTCGGGCAGGACGGTCTTGATCACCTGGGTATCGGTGGCGTCCGGCTGCGCGGACGTCTTCTTCCCGTCCGGGGTGCGGAACAGTTCGGGCCCGAACAGGTCGAGCGCCGCCTTCGACTGCAGCGGGTAGAGCCGGTGGCGGACCTCGCGCAGGGTGATCCGGTCGCCGGGCTCCTTCTTCATCAACGCCGTGATGACGTCGGAGAGGGGGCCGGCCTTCGGCTTGGGCACCTTGCCGTTGACGACCTTGCCGACGGTCTCCAGGGGGTCGCCGTCGGCGTCGTACGGGGGTGCGCCCTCGACCGCGGCGAACAGCGTCGCGCCGAGGCCCCACAGGTCGGCGGCCGGGACGACCGCGCCGCCCGAGGCGACCTCGGGCGCGATGTAGGCGGGGGAGCCGAGCATGATCCCGGTGCGGGTCATGGTCGCTTCGGAGACGTTGCGCGCGATGCCGAAGTCGGTCAGCTTGATCCGGCCGTCGCTGGCGACCAGGACGTTGCCCGGCTTGACGTCGCGGTGGGTGATGCCGGCGGCGTGCGCGGCCTCCAGCGCGGAGGCGACGGCGATGCCGACCGCGGCGGCCTGCTCGACGGTCAGCGGCCCGTGGTCGCGCAGGATGTGCGCGAGGCTGCGCGAGGGCAGCAGCTCCATGACCACGAACGGCTGGTCGTCCTCGCGGGCGACGTCGTGCAGGATGATCACGTTCGGGTGGGAGAGGACGGCGATCGCGCGGGCCTCGCGCAGCGTCCGCTCCCGCAGCTCGTCCGCCTGGGACGCCGGGATGCCCGGCGGCACCTTCATCTCCTTGACGGCCACCTGGCGGTGCAGGAACTCGTCGTAGGCGGACCAAACGGTGCCCATCGACCCGGAGCCGAGCACCGAACGCAGCCGGTAGCGACCGGCGACCACTCGTGTCTCTTCGCTGGAGGGGGGCACCCCCTGATTGTGTCGTACCCGAATCACCCCTGACTGCCTAGGGGCGCGACTAGAGTCACAGGTCGGACGCGGCCCGTGCCTCTACCATCACTGGGTATGACTGAAGTGGCCGGTCCGGAGTCAGTGCCGATCTCCGAACTCGACCTGGCGGCCGAGTTCCCCCAGGCGACGCGTGAGCAGTGGCAGGAGCTCGTCGCCGGTGTCCTGCGCAAGAGCGGCAAGCTGCCGGAGGACTTCGCGGGTGCCCCGGAGAGCAAGCTCGTCACGCGGACCTACGACGGCATCGAGATCCAGCCGCTGTACACGGCCGAGGACGTGCCGGGCGACGCCGGCTTCCCGGGCCTGCCGCCGTACGTGCGCGGCGCGCGGCCGGACGGCCAGGTCAGCACCGGCTGGGACGTCCGGGCCCGGTTCACCGGCGACGACGCCCGCGAAGTCAACAAGGCGATCCTCGCCGACCTCGAAGGCGGCGTGACGTCGATCTGGCTTTCGGTGCCGCCCGCGTCGCTGGCCGACGCGCTCAACGAGGTCTACCTCGACCTGGCACCGGTCGTCCTGGACGCGGGTGCCGAGTTCGAAGCCGCCGCTGATGCCCTGTTCGAGCTGTTCGCCGAGCGCGAGATCCCGGCGAGCGAGGCCGCCGCGGTGCTGGGCGCCGACCCGATCGGGCTCGCGGCGCGCACCGGCTCGGCCGCCGACCTCGGACCGGCCGCCGCGCTCGCCGCGCGTGTCGCCGGGAAGTACCCGAAGGTGCGCACGATCGTCGCTGACGGCCTGCCGTTCCACGAAGCGGGCGGGTCGGACGCGCAGGAGCTGGGCGCGCTGGTCGCCGCCGGCGTCGTCTACCTGCGCGCGCTGACCGACGCCGGCCTCGACGTCGAAGCCGCGGCCGGTCAGCTCGAGTTCCGGATCGCCGCGACCGCCGACCAGTTCTCGACGATCGCCAAGCTGCGCGCGGCCCGCCGCCTGTGGGCGCGCGTCGCCGAGGTGTGCGGCTTCTCGTCGCCGATGCGCCAGCACGCCGTGACGTCGCCGGCGATGCTGAGCCGGCGTGACCCCTGGGTGAACATGCTCCGCACGACGGTCGCCTGCTTCGGCGCCGGTGTCGGCGGCGCCGACGCGGTCACGGTGCTGCCGTTCGACGCCGCGATCGGCAAGCCCGACGCCTTCTCCGCGCGGATCGCCCGCAACACCCACGCGGTGCTGCTGGAGGAGTCCAAGCTGGCCGGCGTGGTCGATCCGGCGGGCGGCTCCTGGTACGTCGAGAAGCTCACCGACGACCTCGCGCACGCGGCCTGGGCCGAGTTCACCGCCATCGAAGGCGCGGGCGGCTTGGTCGACGAGCTCGCGTCCGGCGCGCTGGCAGGCCGGCTCGCCGAGACGTGGGAGAAGCGGTCGTCGCGCATCGCCACCCGCCGCGACCCGCTCACCGGCGTCAGCGAGTTCCCGAACCTGACGGAGAAACCGGTGGTCAGGACGCCGCTGGAGTCCCCTGTGGACGGTGGGCTGCCGCGGCACCGGTACGCCGAAGGCTTCGAAGCCCTGAGGGACGCGTCGGACGCGTACCTCGCTTCGCACGGTGAGCGGCCGAAGATCTTCCTCGCCACGCTCGGCCCGGTCGCCGCGCACACCACGCGCGCCGGCTTCGCCGCCAACCTCTTCCAGGCGGGCGGGATCGAGGCCGTCAACCCGGGCGCGACCGACGACCTGCCCGGCGCGTTCCGCGCGTCCGGCGCCAAGGTCGCCTGCCTCTGCGGCACCGACGACGCCTACGAGGCACACGCGGCCGAGGTCGCCGAGTCGCTCGGCGCCGAACACGTCTTGCTGGCGGGCAAGGGCTCCTTCGACGGCGTGGACGGCAACGTCTTCGCCGGCTGCGACGCCCTCGACGTCCTCAACGGCCTGCACGCCGAGCTGGGAGTTTCCCGATGAGCATCCCGAACTTCGCCGGTCTCGACCTCGGCACGCCGTCGCCGGGCGACCGCGACGCCTGGGCCAAGGCCGTCCAGGAAGCCACCGGCAAGGGCCCCGACGCCCTGGCCTGGGAAACGCCCGAAGGCATCGGCGTCAAGCCGGTCTACACCGCCGCCGACCTGTCCGATGTGGACTTCCTGAGCACGTACCCGGGCGTCGCGCCGTTCCTGCGCGGCCCGTACCCGACGATGTACGTCAACCAGCCGTGGACCATCCGCCAGTACGCCGGGTTCTCCACCGCCGAGGAGTCCAACGCCTTCTACCGCCGCAACCTCGCGGCCGGGCAGAAGGGCCTGTCGGTCGCCTTCGACCTGGCCACCCACCGCGGCTACGACTCCGACCACCCGCGTGTCTCCGGCGACGTCGGCATGGCGGGCGTCGCTATCGACTCCATCTACGACATGCGCCAGCTCTTCGACGGCATCCCGCTCGACAAGATGTCGGTGTCCATGACGATGAACGGCGCGGTGCTGCCGGTGCTCGCGCTCTACGTCGTCGCAGCCGAGGAGCAGGGGGTGAAGCCGGAGCAGCTCGCGGGGACCATCCAGAACGACATCCTCAAGGAGTTCATGGTCCGCAACACCTACATCTACCCGCCGCAGCCGTCGATGCGGATCATCTCCGACATCTTCTCCTTCACTTCGCAGCACATGCCGAAGTACAACTCGATCTCCATCTCCGGCTACCACATGCAGGAAGCCGGGGCGACCGCCGACCTGGAGCTGGCGTACACGCTCGCGGACGGCGTCGAGTACATCCGATCGGGTGTCGACGCGGGACTCGGCGTCGACAAGTTCGCGCCGCGGCTGTCGTTCTTCTGGGCGATCGGGATGAACTTCTTCATGGAGGTCGCGAAGCTGCGCGCGGCGCGCCTGCTGTGGGCGAAGCTCGTGAAGGGCTTCGACCCGAAGTCGCCGAAGTCCCTGTCGCTGCGGACGCACTCGCAGACGTCCGGCTGGTCGCTGACCGCGCAGGACGTCTACAACAACGTCGTCCGCACCTGCGTCGAGGCGATGGCCGCGACCCAGGGGCACACGCAGTCGCTGCACACGAACGCCCTCGACGAGGCCCTCGCGCTCCCGACCGACTTCTCCGCGCGGATCGCCCGCAACACGCAGCTGCTGCTGCAGCAGGAATCCGGCACCACCCGCGTGATCGACCCGTGGGGTGGCAGCGCCTTCGTGGAGAAGCTGACCTACGACCTCGCGCGCAAGGCGTGGGGCCACATCAGCGAGGTCGAGCAGGCCGGCGGCATGGCCAAGGCGATCGACGCGGGCATCCCCAAGCTGCGCATCGAAGAAGCCGCCGCGCGCACGCAGGCGCGGATCGACTCCGGCCGCCAGCCCGTGATCGGCGTCAACAAGTACCAGGTCACGAGCGACGAAGACATCGAAGTGCTCAAAGTGGACAACGCGGGCGTCCGCACGCAGCAGCTCGAAAAACTGCGCCGGTTGCGCGAAGAGCGTGACGGCCAGGCGACCGAGGACGCGCTGCGGCGGCTCACCGAAGGCGCCGGCAACGGCGGCAACCTCCTGGAACTGGCGATCGACGCCGCCCGCGCGAAGGCGACGGTCGGCGAGATCTCCGACGCGCTGGAGAAGATCTGGGGCAGGCACTCCGGGCAGATCCGGACGATTTCGGGCGTCTACCGCGAAGAGGTGGGTAAGTCGCAGAACGTCGAGAAGGCCCGCGCGCTGGTCGAGGAGTTCGCCGCGGAGGAGGGCCGCCGTCCCCGGATCCTCGTCGCGAAGATGGGTCAGGACGGCCACGACCGCGGCCAGAAGGTGATCGCCACCGGCTTCGCCGACATCGGCTTCGACGTCGACGTCGGCCCGCTGTTCTCCACCCCGGCCGAGGTCGCCCGCCAGGCGATCGAGGCGGACGTGCACGTCGTCGGGGTGTCCTCGCTGGCCGCCGGGCACCTCTCGCTGGTGCCCGCGCTGCGCCACGAGCTCGCCGAGCTGGGCCGCGAGGACATCATGGTCGTCGTCGGCGGGGTCATCCCACCGCAGGACTACCCGGCGCTGCGCGAAGCCGGCGCGGCCGCGATCTTCGGGCCCGGCACGGTGCTCGCGGACGCGGCGATCGACCTGCTCGGCCAGCTGACGGCGCAGGAGTCCTGACCCTTGCCGCGCAAGATCGACGTCACCGCCTACGCCAAGGGCGTGCTGGCGGGCGACCGCGGGACGCTCTCGAAGGCGATCACGCTGGTCGAGTCGCAGCGGGAGGACCACCGGGCGCTCGCGCAGGAACTGCTGGTCGAGCTGCTGCCGTCCGCCGGCGGCGCGCGGCGCGTCGGCATCACCGGCGTGCCGGGTGTCGGCAAGTCGACATTCATCGACCAGCTGGGTACGGACCTGACCTCGGCCGGCCACCGCGTCGCCGTGCTCGCCGTCGACCCGTCGTCGACGCGCACCGGCGGCTCGATCCTCGGCGACAAGACCCGCATGGCGCGCCTGGCGGTCGACGAACGGGCGTTCATCCGGCCGTCGCCGACGTCCGGGACGCTCGGCGGCGTTGCGCGGGCGACCCGCGAGACGATCGTGTTGATGGAAGCGGCCGGCTACGACACCGTCCTGGTCGAGACTGTCGGCGTTGGACAGTCCGAAGTGACCGTCGCGAACATGGTCGACTGCTTCCTGTTCCTGACCCTGGCCCGCACCGGCGACCAGCTCCAGGGCATCAAGAAGGGCGTGCTGGAGCTCGCCGACGTCATCGCCGTCAACAAGGCCGACGGCGACCACGAACGGGACGCGAAACGGGCGGCGCGGGAGCTTTCGGGCGCGCTGCGGATGATCTACGGGCCCGAAGCGTCGTGGACCCCGCCCGTGCTCACCTGCAGTGGCCTGCACAACCTGCGGCTGGACGAGGTCTGGGGCGCGATCGAGCAGCACCGCGACGCGCTCACGGCGTCCGGCGAACTGGACGCGCGCCGACGGCAACAGCAAGTCGACTGGACGTGGGCGATGGTTCGCGAACAGCTCTTGAGTCGCCTGGCGGCGCATCCGGACGTGCGAACGGTCGTTCCCGACGTCGAACGGGCGGTGCGCGACGGTGAACTGACGGCTACCCTCGGTGCTCAGCGGATCCTCGACGCGTTCAATCCACCCGCTGGTGGCTGACGCCGGGGCGGTCCGCGGGCAGAATGCCTGGTCGTGGCGAAGGGATGACATGGCGAAGCTGCGGGGTCTGGTCCTGGCCGGGGTGCTGGGCGCGGTGCTGTTCACCGCGTCGCCGGCGTCCGCCGAACCGGTGCGTCCGGACAACGCGGTGGCCGTGGCGGTCGTGCACGCCGCCGTCGCGCCGGTCCCGGCGCAGACCCAGCCGCCGGGCCCGGTCCTCGACCCGGCCCAGACCGACAAGGCGAACACCGAGAAGACGAAGAACAAGCTGATCGCGGGCGTCGTCGCCGTCGCTTTGCTCGGCATCGTCATCTGGGGACGGCGGATCCGTTCGAAGAAGGCCAAGAGCTCCTGATGCGTTCGGGTGTGCCGAAGTACTGCACACCGTTCAACGCAGATCCGGTACCGGCCATCTAGGACGGCCGTTTTCGAGGCGCGCGTTGCCGCCTGCATGGTGCACGATCGTCTGCAAATGCGTACGACAGATCGATCGGCACGTTGCGTGACCCCAGCCGCTGCCCGGGTTACCCGTGTTGCGGGAGGAGGTGCGGCGTGACGGTGTTGGACTCACGACCGGACGTTCCAGGCGACCCCCATGGGCGCATCATCAACCCCATGGAGGGGTCCGAAGCGCTCATTTCCGAAGCCGGCGTAACCATGGCTCCCGTGGAGGACCTTGGTGCGGGCCGCGGCCCCTTCTGGCTCGACGACTGGCTGCGCGCCAACGCGACCGACGTGCTCGCCTGGCGCCGGCACATCCACGCGCACCCGGAGCTGTCGCGGCACGAGTTCGCGAC
This sequence comes from Amycolatopsis sp. NPDC098790, assembly GCF_044759945.1. Taxonomy (NCBI): domain Bacteria; kingdom Bacillati; phylum Actinomycetota; class Actinomycetes; order Pseudonocardiales; family Pseudonocardiaceae; genus Amycolatopsis; species Amycolatopsis sp. NPDC098790. The sequence continues at coordinate 203,147 of NZ_JBIWAI010000001.1, read as the reverse complement.
CACGGAACTGGTCGTCACGCTGCTGCGCTCGGTCGGGCTCAAGCCGTGGGTGCTGCCCGGCGGCTCCGGTGTCGTCTGCGACATCGGCAGCGGCGAGCGGTGCGTGGCGCTGCGCGCGGACATGGACGCGCTGCCGCTCACCGAGGCGACCGGGCTGCCCTACGCCTCGACCGTCGAGGGCGCGGCCCACATGTGCGGCCACGACGCCCACACGGCGATCCTGCTGGGCGCGGCCCGCGCCCTGGCCGGCGCGCCGGAGCTGCCCGGCCGCGTCCGGCTGGTCTTCCAGCACGCCGAGGAGGTCATGCCCGGCGGCGCGCTGGACATGATCGCGGCGGGCGCGCTCGACGGCGTCGAGCGGATCTACGGCCTGCACGTCGACCCGCGGCTCGAGGTCGGCAAGGTCGGCATGCGCGTCGGCGCCCTGACGTCGGCGGCGGACCTGATCGAGCTGCGCCTGACCTCGCCGGGCGGCCACACGTCCCGGCCGCACCTGACGGCCGACCTGGTCCACGCGCTGGGCACGGTGATCACCGGGCTGCCCGCGCTGCTCTCGCGGCGGGTCGACCCGCGCTCGGGCACGGTCCTGGTGTGGGGCGCGGTGCACGCGGGCCAGGCGGCCAACGCGGTCCCGCAGGACGGCGTCCTGCGCGGCACCCTGCGGACCGCGGACCACGAGGTCTGGACGGCGCTGGAGCCGCTGGTGGCGTCGTCGGTGGAGTCCCTGCTGGCGCCCACGGGTGTCGGCTTCTCGCTCGACTACCGCCGCGGGGTCCCGCCGGTGGTGTCCGATCCGGACTCGACGGCCCTGATGCGCGCGGGCGCCGAAGCGGCGCTGGGCGAGGGCGCGGTGGCGCCGACGGAGCAGTCGTCCGGCGGCGAGGACTTCGGCTGGTACCTCGAGCACGTCCAGGGTGCGTTCGCCCGGTTGGGTGTCTGGCCCGGCGAGCCGGACCCGCAGTCGGACATCCACCGCCCGACCTTCGTCCTCGACGAGCGGGCCCTGCTGTGCGGGGTGCGGACCCTGGTCCACACCGCTTTGACCTCCCTCGCCTGAGCGGGGTTGTCCACAGCTTTTCGCAGTTGTCCACAGGCCGTGATCCGGCCCTTCCCCTGATCGGGGGAGGGCCGTTTTGCGCGCCCGCGATCAGGGCGGCAGACTGGACGGCGGCCTGGCTCCGGGAGCCCGGTCTACCTGCGGTTTCCCTTGTGCAGCAACGTGAATCGCGTTCGCGTGCCGGCGGGTCGACGAGGGCGCGACGGTCCGGGTGAGCGTGGTCGCGGGGGTGCCGGCGCGGTCCGGCGAGGGGCCGTGGTAGCGCTCAGGCCGCCGAGTTGTCCACAGGGTGTGGAGTCAGCCGGTGATGCCCGAACAGGGGCGGGTCCGCAGGTCGCCGACGTAGTCCGCGGGGGCCCCGGCGGCTTCCGCGGCGTCGGCCAGCACGCCCAGGTACCGCGCCGAGGGCAGGCCGCCCTCGTAGGCGTCCAGGACGTACAGCCAGGCGAGCGCCGAGCCGTCCATCGTCTGCACCCGCAGCCGGATCTTCGAGTGGATCCCGAGCTCGCCGCCTTCCCAGCGGTCCAGCCCGGTCTCGTCCAGCGGCGTCACGTCGTACAACACGACGAAGACCCGGGAACCCGGGTCCTCGACGATCGTCGCCAGTGCACCTTCCCAGCCGAGGTCCTCGCCGCCGAAGGTCAGGCGCCACCCCTCCAGCCAGCCGGTGCCGGCCATCGGAGAGTGCGGCGCGCGCTCCAGCATCTGGGCGGGCTCCATGTTCGATCCGTACGCGGCATACAACGGCACGCCCGACAGCGTAGCGACACCTCGCTCACCCGAGTGGACGCACTCGCCGTGTTCGCCCACTTCAGTGTCCGGACACCTCCGCCGCGTACGGTGAGAGCACCGCACTGACAGCCTTGAGGAGGACCCAGGTGACCAGGATCGTGATCATGGGCGGGGGCCCGGCCGGCTACGAAGCCGCGCTGGTCGCGGCTCAGCACGGAGCCGACGTCACGATCGTCGAGCGCGACGGCCTGGGCGGCGCCTGCGTCCTCTACGACTGCGTCCCCTCGAAGACGTTCATCGCCAGCTCCGGCGCGCTGGCCAAGATGCACGACCTCGGCGAGCTCGGCATCAACACCGACCTGGCCGACACGAGCATCGACCTCCCGACCGTCCACGGCCGGGTGAAGGGCCTCGCGCTCGCCCAGTCCGCCGACATCCGCGCCCGCGTCCAGCGCGAAGGCGTCCGCGTCCTCATCGGCGAAGCCCGCTTCTGCGACGAAGAGCCCGGCCTCGCGACCCACAAGGTCGCCGTGACGACGTCCGAAGGCACCGAGAAGCTGCCCGCCGACGTCGTCCTGATCGCCACCGGGGCCACCCCGCGCGTCCTGCCCGGCGCGGTGCCCGACGGCGAGCGCATCCTCGACTGGCGCCAGCTCTACGAGCTCCAGGAGCTGCCCGAGCACCTCGCCGTGATCGGCTCGGGCGTCACCGGCGCCGAGTTCGCGTCCGCCTACACCGAAATGGGCGTCAAGGTCACCGTCGTGTCCAGCCGCGACCGCGTCCTCCCGCACGAGGACGCCGATGCCGCCGCCGTGCTCGAGGAGGTCTTCTCGCAGCGCGGCACGACCGTCGCGAAGCAGGCGCGCGCCGACCGCGTCGAGCGCACCGAAAAGGGTGTCGAGATCTTCCTCGCCGACGGCCGCGTGATCGAAGCCAGCCACGCGCTGATGACCGTCGGGTCGGTCCCGAACACCAAGGACATCGGCCTCGACAAGGTCGGCATCGCACCCGGCCCCGGCGGGTTCATCACCGTCGACCGCGTCTCGCGCACCTCCGTTCCCGGGATCTACGCCGCCGGCGACTGCACCGGCGTGCTCATGCTGGCCTCGGTGGCGAGCATGCAGGGCCGCATCGCGATGTGGCACGCGCTGGGCGAGGGCGTCGCGCCGATCAAGCTCAAGACCGTCGCCGCCAACGTGTTCACCCACCCGGAGATCGCCACCGTCGGCATCAGCCAGCAGGCGATCGACTCCGGCGAGGTGCCCGCGCGCACCATCATGCTGCCCCTGGCCACCAACGCGCGCGCGAAGATGGAGGGCCTCCGCCGAGGCTTCGTGAAGCTGTTCTGCCGCCCCGCCACCGGCGTGGTCGTCGGTGGCGTCGTCGTGGCGCCGCAAGCGAGCGAGCTCATCCTCCCCATCGCGCTCGCCGTCCAGAACCAGCTCACAGTGGACCACCTGGCACTGACATTTTCGGTGTACCCGTCGCTGTCGGGGTCGATCACCGAGGCCGGCCGCCAGCTCATGCGCCACGACGATCTCGACTGAGCTCGGTAGGCAACCCGTCGCGCCCCGTCGCGTCTTGTCGGTTGTACGGCTGAAGGACGCGAAGGGTGCGAAGGTGCGCAAGACGGTGGTTTTCGTTGTGGCAGCGGTGATCGGGGCGACGACGCTGGCGGGGCCGGCATCGGCGCAGCAGAGCACGGTCCCGGCTCCGAGTGGCGCGCCGGCCAAGGGCAGCGTCCAGCTCAACGTGAACACCGCGATCAACCGGACGCTCGTGGACAAGTACGTCCGGGACGCACCGAACGTGGCGCTCGCGAAGTGCGACGGCGCTTCGCCGGAGTTCTCCTCGCCCGCGTTGACGTTCTCCAACTACACGCCGGGCCCGTTCATGGGCACCGACGCGAACATCAGCGCCGACGCCGCCCTCAAGCCGGGTACCGGAGCCGGGACGTACCCGCTGACCGTCACCTGCGGCGGCCAGACGTACACCACGCAGTTCACCGTGCCCGCGCCGCAGGTTTCGAAGGTGCCGTCGGGCGCCGCGAAAGCCGGCGACGGCAGCATGGCCGGCTGATTCTCCTTTTGCACCGAACCGCCCCGGAGCCTCGCTCCGGGGCGGTTTTTGTTTTGCCCGGGCGCAACCTTGCGCAGGTAGGGACGTCTTGAAGGTATAGGCAAACGGACGACGCCGAGGCAGGGGGAACTGCGACCGGCGCCGGAGGGAATTGCCGTGCCGAATCATTCCACAGGGGAGTAAAGAATGAAGAAGACCGTTGTCGTCGCGGGTGTCGCCGCGGCTTTCCTCGTCGTCGCGCCCGGTGCGGCGCTCGCGAGCACCACACCGACCACCACGCCGGAACCCGCTTCGGAGCACGCGGGCGTGCCGAAGGCGTACCTGCGCGTGCTGCCGAAGGTCGCCCGCCCGGGCGGCAAGGTGGAGATCCGCCTCGGCTGCGCCGCCGAGAGCACGCAGGGGCTGACGTCACCGGCGCTCACGATCAGCGCGCTGCGCCGCACCGGCCCGCAGACCGACCCCGCGGTGGCGCCGTCCGCCGTCGCGACCGCGGTCGTCAAGCAGGTCGAGCCGGGCGTCTACCCGGTGGCGTTCTCCTGCGGGGGCGCGGAGATCACGGCGAAGTTCACCGTGCTGGGTGCCTCGGCCGCCAAGCAGGTCACCAAGGTGCCCGCGGGCGCGCCGCAGACCGGCGGTACCGACGGGCCGTCCGACGGCAACCCACTGGCGGCCGCGGCCGCGATGGGCGTCCTCGCGGCCGGCGGCGGTCTCGTGCTGGCCAAGCGGGCCCGGCGCCGCTGAGGGGGTAGCGTCCGGGCCGCCCGGACGTGTCACCGCACGAGGGGGAGCACATGACCACGAGGAGCACCGGCAGACGGGGTTACCTGATCGCGCTGATCGTGGCGCTGCTGGCCGCGTTGGTGGTGCTGGCGCTGACGCTCGGCGGCGACCCCGAGCCGTCGACGGCGCAACCGCCGCCCGCGCGGCCGGTCGCGGTGGACCCGGCGCCCGGCGCCGTCGCCGCGTTGCCGAAGTCGGACCCGGTTTCGATCGACATCCCGAAGATCGGCGCGCACTCGTCGCTGGTCCCGCTGGGCGTCAACGCGGACAACACGATCCAGGTGCCGCCGGTGACCACGCCGCTGCAGGCGGGCTGGTACACGTACGCGCCGACGCCGGGCGAGGTCGGCCCGGCGATCGTCCTCGGGCACGTCGACGGCAACCACCAGAAGGGCATCTTCTTCCGGCTCAAGGAGCTGACCGCGGGCGACCGCGTCTCGATCGCGCGCGCGGACGGCACGACGGCGCTGTTCGAGGTGACGAAGGTGCATCAGGTGCCGAAGCAGGAGTTCGAGGGGGAAGGCGTCTACGACGACACGGCCGGGCCCGAGCTGCGGCTGATCACCTGCGGCGGTGTCTTCGACCGGAGCGCGCACAACTACGTCGACAACATCGTGGTGTACGCCCACCTCATCGGCGGCTGAGAGTCCTTCGGCCCTGGTTTTGTCGGGGGTGGGTGCCAGACTGTGTCGGCCGTCACCCGAGGCGGCGCCGACGAGGGTTGGGAGTGCGAAATGTTGTTCCGGGACGAGCGGTGGCCTGACGGCACGCCCAGCTGGGTGGACCTGATGGTGCCCGACCAGGCGAAAGCGGTGGCGTTCTACAGCGGCCTGTTCGGCTGGGACGTGCGGACGGGCGGTGATGAGACCGGCTTCTACGGCATGGCCGAGCTGAGTGGCCGGCCGGTCGCCGGCATCGGCCAGATCCCGCCGGGACAGAACGTGCCTCCGGTGTGGACGACGTACCTGTCGGTGTCCGACGTGGACAAGACGGTCGCGTCGATCACCGAAGCGGGCGGCCGGATCGTGATGCCGATGATGGAGGTCCTGAAGGAAGGCCGGATGGCGGTGGCGGCCGACCCGGCGGGCGCGGTGTTCGGCCTGTGGGAGCCGGGCCACCACCTGGGCACGCAGGTGACGGCGGCCCCGGGCACGCCGGCGTGGAACGAGTGCATGAGCCGCGACTACCCGGCGGCGAAGGCGTTCTACGAGCAGGTGTTCGGGTTCGGGTTCGAAGATCTGTCGAACGAGGAGTTCACGTACGCGGTGCTGCTGATCGACGGCCGCCCGGTCGGGGGTCTCGGTGCGCTGCCGGAGTCGGTACCGGCGGAGGTGCCGTCGAACTGGTCGACGTACTTCTCGGTGGCGGACGCCGACGCGAGTGCGGCTCGGGTGACCGAGCTGGGTGGGCGAGTGCTGGACCAGCCGTTCGATTCGCCTTACGGGCGGCAGGTGCGGGTGCTGGACGACCAGGGGGTGGCGTTCTTGGTCATCGCGCCGAACGAGCGGTCCGGGAAGCCGGAGGGCTGGGAGGACTGAGGCCGGCCGGGCCGGGGGCGCGCACTCGCGCCCCCGACCCGCCTTGCCGTCAGTCCTCGTCCGCGACCCAGTCGAAGGTCTTCGTCACCGCCTTCTTCCAGTTGCGGTACTCGCGCTCGCGGCGGGAGTCGTCCATCGCCGGGTCCCACTGCTTGTCCTGCGCCCAGTTGTTCCGGATGTCGTCCTCGGACTCCCAGAACCCGACCGCCAGCCCGGCCGCGTACGCCGCGCCCAGTGCCGTCGTCTCGTTCACCACCGGGCGGATCACCGGCACGCCGAGGATGTCGGCCTGGAACTGCATCAGCAGCTCGTTGACCACCATGCCGCCGTCCACCTTCAGCGACTTCAGCGGGACACCCGAGTCGGCGTTCATCGCGTCGATCACCTCGCGCGACTGGAACGCCGTCGCCTCCAGGACCGCCCTCGCCAGGTGTCCCTTGTTGACGAACCGCGTGAGCCCGACGATCGCGCCGCGTGCGTCAGAACGCCAGTAAGGAGCGAACAGACCCGAGAACGCCGGGACGAAGTACGCGCCGCCGTTGTCCTCGACGCTGCGCGCGTGCTCCTCGATCTCGGCCGCCGTCGTGATCATGCCCAGGTTGTCGCGCAGCCACTGCACCAGCGACCCGGTCACCGCGATGGAGCCTTCCAGCGCGTACACCGTGTCGTTCGAGCCGATCTTGTAGCAGACCGTCGTCAGGAGCCCGTTCTGCGACATCACCTTCTCGGTACCGGTGTTGAGCAGCATGAAGTTGCCGGTGCCGTAGGTGTTCTTGGCCTCGCCGGGCGAAAGGCAGGCCTGGCCGAACGTCGCGGCCTGCTGGTCGCCCAGGATGCCCGCGATCGGTACGCCGGCCAGCGCGCCCTTCTCGCGGACCTTGCCGTACTCCTCGGACGACGACCGGATCTCCGGCAGCATCGACAGCGGGATGCCCATCTCACCGGCGATGCCCTCGTCCCACTGCAGGGTGTCGAGGTCCATCAGCATCGTGCGCGACGCGTTGGTCGGGTCGGTGACGTGCACGCCGCCGTCGACGCCGCCCGTCATGTTCCACAGCACCCACGTGTCCATATTGCCGAAGATCAGGTCACCGGCTTCGGCCTTCTCGCGCGCGCCGTCGACGTTGTCGAGGATCCACTTGACCTTCGGCCCCGAGAAGTACGTCGCGAGCGGGAGCCCGACCTTGTCGCGGTAGCGCTCCTGGCCACCGCCGAGGTTGCCGAGCTCGGTGACGATCTTGTCGGTGCGGGTGTCCTGCCAGACGATCGCGTTGTACACCGGCTTGCCGGTCGTCTTGTCCCAGACGAGCGCCGTCTCGCGCTGGTTGGTGATGCCGACGGCGGCGATGTCCTTGGCGGTCAGGTCCGCCTTGGCCAGCGCGCCCGCGGCGACCCGGCGCGTGTTCTCCCAGATCTCCTCGGCGTTGTGCTCGACCCAGCCCGCCTTCGGGAAGATCTGCTCGTGCTCGCGCTGGTCGACCGAGACCACGCGGCCTTCGTGGTTGAAGATCATGCACCGGGTCGAGGTGGTGCCCTGGTCGATCGCGGCTACGTACGAAGTCATGTGTGCTCCAGGAGTTCTTCTCGGACGGCGATCAGGTCAGGTTGTGCACGAGGAGGTAGAGCAACGCGGCGAGCGCACCACCGGCGAGCGGGCCGACGACCGGGATCCACGAGTAACCCCAGTTGGCGTTCGCCTTGTTCCGGATCGGGAGCAGGAACGCGTACGCGATGCGCGGACCCAGGTCGCGCGCCGGGTTGATGGCGTAGCCCGTCGGCCCGCCGAGCGAGGTACCGATCACGAGCACGACGAACGACACGCCCGCGTAGCCGAGTGCGGAGTTGCCGAAGTTCGGGGTGCCGCCGTCGCCGGCCGCGAAGACCGGGCTGAGCAGGATCCAGGCCACCAGCACGAAAGTGCCGATGACCTCGGTGACGAGGTTCCAGACGGTGTTGGGGATCTGCGGTGCGGTGGAGAAGATGCCGAGCGTGTTCTCGGGCTCGGGGTGGTCGTCGAACTGCAGCTTGTAGGCGGCCCAGCAGAGCACGGCGCCGATGATCGCGCCGGCGAACTGCCCGATGAAGTAGAAGGGCACGTCCTTCCACGGCGTCTTGTCCGCGATCGCGAGCCCCAGCGTCACGGCCGGGTTCAGGTGGGCCCCGCTCGGCGCGGCGATGCTGGCGCCGGTGAAGACGGCGAACGCCCAGCCGAAGTTGATGAACAGGAAGCCGGCTTGGTGCCCGTTGTTCTTGCGGAGCACGTGGTTCGCGACCACACCGTTGCCGAGCAGGATCAGCGCGGCCGTTCCCAGTAGTTCCCAGACGATTGTTGCCCCAGCACTCACCGCTGCACCTCCACACTGGACACTCTGCGCAGGGTCGATCACGGCGTGCCACGGCACCGTTGCCGACCCACGTCCGGGGGACGTTACCGGTGCGCCGAAGATCATTCCAGGCACCGGGTAGCCGAATCTTTTTGCGAACGAAGCGGGTTACGCCACACGTGTCATCCGCGAACGGGCGGAGGATCACCAGGTCGTGCGATGCTGGAACCCTCGCCGGCACGAGGAGGAATGTCACGTGGCGCAGCACGCAGCGGAGACGAACCCGGCTCGACTGGGCCCGGCCAAACGGGACGAGACCTGGCAACGGCTCGGCAACGAGACGTTCGACCTCGTCGTCATCGGCGGCGGCGTGGTCGGCGCGGGCACGGCGCTCGACGCCGCGACGCGCGGGCTGCGGGTCGCGCTCGTTGAAGCCCGAGATCTCGCTTCGGGGACGTCGAGCCGGTCGAGCAAGCTGTTCCACGGCGGCCTGCGCTACCTGGAACAGCTCGAGTTCGGCCTGGTCCGGGAAGCGCTTCGCGAGCGCGAGCTGATGTTGACGACCATCGCGCCGCACCTCGTCAAGCCGGTCAGCTTCCTCTACCCGCTGACGCGCCGCGTCTGGGAACGGCCGTACACCGCGGCCGGCCTGCTGATGTACGACACGATGGGCGGCGCCCGCAGCGTCCCGGGCCAGAAGCACCTGACCCGCGCGGGCGCGCTGCGGATGGTGCCCGCGCTCAAGCGGTCGGCGCTGATCGGCGGGATCCGCTACTACGACGCCCAGTCCGACGACGCCCGCCACACGATGACGGTCGCGCGGACGGCGGCGCACTACGGCGCGGTCGTGCGGACGTCCACCCAGGTCGTCGGCTTCCTGCGCGAGGCCGACCGGGTGTCCGGCGTGCGCGTGCGCGACGTCGAGGACGGCCGCGAGACGGAGATCTCGGCGGCCGCGGTGATCAACTGCACCGGCGTCTGGACCGACGAGCTGCAGCGCCTGTCCGGCGGCCGCGGGCGGTTCCGGGTGCGGGCGAGCAAGGGCGTGCACATCGTCGTGCCGCGCGACCGGATCGTCTCGGAGTCGGGGATGATCCTGCGCACGGAGAAGTCGGTGCTGTTCGTCATCCCGTGGCGGAATCACTGGATCGTGGGAACCACGGACACGGACTGGAACCTCGACCTGGCCCACCCGGCGGCGACGAAGCACGACATCGACTACCTGCTGGAGCACGTCAACAGCGTCCTGGCGACGCCGCTGACGCACGACGACATCGAAGGCGTGTACGCGGGCCTTCGTCCGTTGCTGGCGGGGGAGAGCGAAGAGACGTCGAAGCTTTCGCGCGAGCACGCGGTGGCGCGGGTGGCGCCCGGCCTGGTCGCGATCGCGGGCGGCAAGTACACGACGTACCGGGTGATGGCGGCGGACGCGGTCGACGCGGCGGCGGTCGACCTGCCGGGCCGGTCGCAACCGTCGATCACGGACAAGGTCCCCCTGCTGGGCGCGGACGGCTACCACGCGCTGGTCAACCAGGCCGACCACCTGGCCGCCGAGCACGGCCTGCACCCGTACCGGGTCCGCCACCTGCTGGACCGCTACGGCTCCCTGGTCAACGAGGTCCTGGCAACGGCGAGCGGCCGCCCCGAGCTGCTGAAGCCGATCGAGCACGCCCCGGACTACCTGGGCGTCGAGGTGGTGTACGCGGCTTCGCACGAGGGCGCGCTGCACCTGGAGGACGTGCTGGCCCGCCGCACGCGCATTTCGATCGAGTACGCCCACCGAGGCGTGGACTGCGCCGAGCAGGTGGCCACCCTGGTGGGTGAAGTTCTGGGCTGGTCACCCGAAACGGTGAAGCGCGAGATCGAGGTCTACAACGCGCGGGTGGAGGCGGAGCGGGAGTCGCAGAGCCAGCCGAGCGACGAAGCGGCGGACGCGTTGAGGTCGGCGGCTCCGGAGGCCCGGGCGGGCATCGTGGAGCCGGTGAGCTGAGAGGTTGTCCCCAGCCTCCGCCAGTTGTGGACAACCAAGGCGGCGGACCGCCTTCGGCGCGGGTTTTGTCCGGGGGCGCCGATAGACTGGCCAAGGGGACGCCCCCCCTGGGAGCGGCGGGGGCTGTTTCAGGCCGTCCGGTGCCAGCGGATCAGCCGCTCACCGGTCGGCGCCCGCTCGGCCTCCGGGCCCACCAGCGTGAACCCGCAGCGTTCCGCCACGATCGCCGAGGCGGCGTTGCTCTCCTCGTACCGGTACGTCACCTCGGTCAACCCCAGCCCGCCGAACCCGAACCGCAGCGCCGCGCTCAACGCCGTCGTCGCGATGCCCTTGCCGCGCTCGGTCGGGTGCACCCAGATCGTCGCCTCCGCGTACGCCGAGGACAAGTCCAGCTCGCGCAACCCCACCTCGCCCAGCAGCCGGCCGGACGTCGGCTCCGCGATCGCCCACGAACAGCGCTCGTCGCCCGCCCACTGGGCCGCGCGCAGCGCGACGTACTCGGTGGCCTCGTCGAGCGTGCGCAAGCGGTAGTTCAGCACGTACTTGCGGTGCGTCGGGTCGGCGAACGCCTCCATCAGCAGCGGGCGGTCGTCGAGGTGCCGGTCGGCGCGCAGCTGGCGCAGGTAGTACGTGCCCGCGTTGATCTCCACCGGTTCCACTCCGCCCAGCCTAGCCAGGCCGGGAGCGCGTCGCCCCCGGCCTGGTGATCAAGGCCCCGATCAGGGCGTCAGGCGCCAGACGACCGGCAGTCCGCCCTCGTCCAGCGGGCGGTCGGACGCGGTGCCGGCGAACGTCCCGTCGTCGCTGACGAGGCGGGCTTGGAAGTTGGCGTACGTCCCCGGCCGCTTCAGGTCGCCGCCCGGCGTGCTGCCGCGCCACGCGATCGGCTTGCCGCGGAACGAGCCCGGGACCGGGGCCGTACCGGTGGACAGGCCGGCCCGGTTGAGCGCGTAGGCAGCGTCGCCGCCGGGCAGGAAGGTCATCGCACCCGCCGGATCCCAGCGGACGGCCCGCGAGCCCGCGACCGTCCCGTCCGAGGCCGAGCCGACCACCACGCCGTCGCGGATCCCGTACCCCGAGGCGTACTCGAAACCCGGGGCGACGAGCGACCGGTAGGTGCCGTCCTTCCACAGCAGGGGCTGGTCGGGCCCGGAGAACAGGACGGTGCCGTCCTCGTCGATGTCCATCGGGTACTGGTACTCGTGGACCTTCGGGATGATCACCGGCGCACTGCCGTCCGCCGGCCACACGATGGTGGCGTCCTGGGCGGGGTCGGAGTGGAAGACCGAGCCGAGCACGTCGCCGCGGGAGTTGACGGCCCTGCTCTGGGTGTCCTTGTAGCCGGCCGGCGTGTCACGCAGGTGGAAGCCGGTCGCGTCGAGCACGAACGACCGCGTGACGCTCGTGTCGTAGTCGATCGCCGTGCCGACGATCGTTCCGGCGCTGTTCTCGTCCTCGGCCATCGCCCACTCGTAGCCCTCCGGAACTCCGCGCACCACCGGCTTGCCGCCGCGCCAGCTCACGACCTGGAACTTGCCGGCGACCTGGAACGAACCGGTGTACTCGCCGTGGCCGTTCGAGCCCGTCAGGTACCCCAGCGAGTTCGGGCCGTCCGGCAACGGCAGGACCGTCGGTTTCCACGACAACCTCCCGGCCTGCGCCTGCGCCGGAACCCCCAGTGCGGTAACGGCGATCGCCACGGTGGCGAGCACCCCCGCCCGCATCCACATCTGCTTCATTTCGTCCCCTTTCCCCCGACCTGCGTGCCTTCCACGTCCGAGGAGGGGAACCGGTTGCCGGGCAAACGGAGCAATCTCAGAGAGCGGGCACCTGCGCGCTCACGGCGGTGCCGTCGCCCGGCGTGCTCTCGACCGTCAGCGTGCCCGCCACCCGCTGGACGCGCCGGCGCATGGACTCCAGTCCGAAGCCGGTGCCGTCGCCGCGGTCGCCCGTGCGGAAACCCACGCCGTCGTCGACGACGTCGAGCAGGACCAGATCGTCCGAATAGGACAGGGTGATCCCGATCCGGGACGCCCGGGCGTGCTTCTCCGCGTTCGCCAGCGCCTCCTGGGCGACGCGGTAGAGCGTCACCTCCAGCTCGGGCAGCAGGGGCCGGGTCTCGCCGGTCGTCTCGACGCGGACCGCGATGCCGGACGTTGAAGACACCCGGCCGGCCAGCTCGGAAAGCGCTTCCGGCAGCTGGGCCGCGTCCAAGGGCTCCGGCCGCAGTGCCTGGACCGCGCGACGCGCTTCGCCGAGGCTGTCGCGGGCCAGCTCGCGCACCTTCGCCAGCCGCCGGTCACGGTCCGGGCCGTCGCCGTCGGCGGCCTGCAGCTGCGTGACGATCCCGGTCAGGCCCTGGGCGAGCGTGTCGTGGATTTCGCGGGCCAGCCGCTGCCGCTCGTCGAGCACGCCCGCTTCCCGTGCCCGCGCCACCAGCTGCGCGTGCAGGCTCGCGTTTTCGGCCAACGCGGCTTCCAGCCGGACGTTCGCCTTCCGCCGTTGCTCGCTCTCCACGCCGACGAACCACGCCGCGTACAGCAGCGGCCCGGCCATCGACAGCACGAGCACCCAGGTCGGGCTGGGTGAGTCCGAGTTGGCGGCCAGCAGCGGCAGCGTCGCCGTCGCGGCCACCGCGAAGAACCCCCACCGCGCCGGGAAGAGCACGAAGGCGAGCGGATAGCCGAAGGACGCGAAGCCCATGAACGTGTCTTCGCGCGCCACCAGCAGCGTCGCCGCCGCGAGCACGCCGGCGTAGTAGCCCGCGGCGAGCCACGGGTGCGTCCGCCGGTGCCGGAACAGCGGGATCAGCAACGGCACCCACACCGCCGTCACCACGACGACGACCAGCGTGGCGCCCCGGACGCCGGGCCCCCAGAGCACGCACGCGGCGAGCGCGGCCAGGCCGACCCCGGTGAAGATCGGGCCCGCCAGCCGTTCGCCTCGGGCGTCCAGCGCGCCCGGAACCACGCCCATCACGGGCCGATTCTCGCAGGCTCAGCGCCGTCTGCGGGCTCCGGCGAGCATCGCGATCACCAGCGGCAGCGCGATGGAGATGATCAGCAGGCGGCCGCGGGACAGGATGAGCACGACGATCGCCAGGACGATCGCGATCGGGACCGCGCCGCGCTGCAGGAAGGTGACCAGCGGGCTGTCGCCGGACATCACCGGCACCTGGGGCGCGGCGGCCCCGTTGAGCAGGGCGCTCGGCCGCGGCGACGGCAGGTCGTCGAACAGCGGGACGAGCTCGCTGACCCGCTTGGCCGCGGTGACCTTCGCGGACCGGGTCCCGTACTCGTCGATGTCGAGGCGCCCGCTGCGGACGTGCTCTTCGAGGACGTCCAGGGCGTCCTGGCGTTCGGCGTCGCTCAACCGAATGTCGCTCACGGCGGGCTCAGCGGTCCAGGCCACGCCGGTGGTCGCGGAACGAGTCGCGCAGCTCGCGCCGGCGCTCCCGGTCGCGCAGGTGCCGTTCGTGGCGGTCGCGGTGGTGCTGGTCGTGGTTCCAGTCGTGGCCCCACATCGACTTGCCGAACACGGTCAGCCCGATCGGGACGAAGATGATCGGCCAGCCCAGCGTGCCCGTGGCGATCAGCGCGATCGCGGCGATGAACGCCAGCGGCACGATCGCGGCGAGGAACCGCTGCGGCGGCGACCAGTTGTCGGGGGTCTTCGGCGACGCGGGCACGGGCGCGGCCGCCGGTTCGGGCGCCGCGATGGCCTGGGGCGCGTCTTCGTACCGGGGGTGTGGCGCGGGGAGGTCCGCGAAGATGTCGACGAGCTCGCCGCGCGTCTTCGCCGCGGTGATCCGCGCCGAGCGCTCGCCGTACTCGTCGATGTCGATCCGCCCCGCGCTCATGTGCTCACCGAGCGCGGACAGCGCGGACTCGCGGTTCTGGTCGCTGATCCGCAGCTGCGGAGACGGGACTTCGGTCACGTAGTCGATGGTAGGCCGCCTCGGGGGCGGCCCACCACGACATCTGTAACGAACTGTCCTACTTGATCTCGAGAAGCTGCGTGCCCTGCGTCACGGCGGCGCCCACTTCGACCGAAAGACCGGTGACGGTGCCCGCTTTGTGCGCGGTGACCGGGTTTTCCATCTTCATCGCCTCGAGCACGACGATCAGCTCGCCGGCTTCGACGCTCTGGCCCTCTTCGACGGCCACCTTGACGATGGTGCCCTGCATCGGCGCGGTGACGGCGTCGCCGCTCACCGCGGCCTTCCCGCCGCCGGCCCGCTTGCGCGGCTTCGCCTTCACGGCGGTGCCGCCCCCGCCACCGCCGCCTTCGAGCGCGAACCCGCCCGGCAGCGACACCTCGAGCCGGCGCCCGCCGACCTCGACGACGACGTTCTGCCGCGGTTCCTCGTCGGGCGTCTCGACGTCCGGCGCCACGAACGGCTCGATCTTGTTGTCGAACTCCGTCTCGATCCAGCGCGTGTGCACGCTGAAGCCGTTCTCGTCGCCGATGAACGCGGGGTCGTCGACGATCACGCGGTCGAACGGCAGCACCGTCGCCATGCCCTCGACGACCATCTCGGCCAGCGCCCGGCGGCTGCGCTCCAGGGCGTTGTTCCGGTCGGAGCCGGTGACGATCAGCTTCGCCAGCATCGAGTCGAACTGGCCGCCGATGACGCTGCCGGACTCGACGCCGGAGTCGACGCGCACGCCGGGACCGCTCGGCGCGACGAACTTCGTCACCGTGCCCGGCGCGGGCAGGAAGCCGCGGCCGGCGTCCTCGCCGTTGATGCGGAACTCGATCGAGTGGCCGCGCGGCTCGGGGTCCTCGGTGATCCGCAGCTTCTCGCCACGCGCGATGCGGAACATCTCGCGCACGAGGTCCAGACCGGTGGTTTCCTCGGAAACCGGGTGCTCGACCTGCAGCCGCGTGTTGACCTCGAGGAAGGAGATCGTGCCGTCGGTCGCGACGAGGTACTCGACCGTGCCGGCGCCGTAGTACCCGGCTTCCTTGCAGATCGCCTTCGCGGACTCGTGGATGCGCTTGCGCTGCTCGTCGCTCAGGAACGGCGCGGGCGCCTCTTCGACGAGCTTCTGGTGGCGGCGCTGCAGCGAGCAGTCGCGGGTGCCGACGACGATCGCGGTGCCGTGCATGTCCGCCAGGACCTGGGCCTCGACGTGGCGCGGCTTGTCCAGGTAGCGCTCGACGAAGCACTCGCCGCGGCCGAACGCGGCGACGGCCTCGCGCGTCGCCGACTCGAACAGCTCGGGGATCTCTTCGCGGGTGCGCGCGACCTTGAGGCCGCGGCCACCGCCGCCGAACGCGGCCTTGATGGCCACCGGCAGGCCGTGCTCGTCGGCGAACGCGACGATCTCGGACGCGTCCTTGACCGGCTCCTTCGTGCCCGGCACCAGCGGCGCGCCCGCGCGCGTCGCGATGTGGCGGGCGGTGACCTTGTCGCCGAGGTCGCGGATGGCCTGCGGGCTCGGCCCGATCCAGGTCAGCCCGGCGTCGAGGACGGCCTGGGCGAAGTCCGCGTTTTCGGAGAGGAAGCCGTAGCCCGGGTGCACCGAGTCGGCGCCCGCGCGCTTGGCGGCGTCGAGGAGCTTGTCGAAGTTCAGGTAGCTCTCGGCGGCCGTCGTGCCGCCGAGCGCGAACGCCTCGTCGGCCAGGCGCACGTGCGGTGCGTCGCGGTCCGGATCGGCGTACACCGCCACGCTGGCCAGTCCAGCGTCCTTGGCGGCTCTGATCACGCGTACCGCGATCTCGCCCCGGTTGGCGACCAGGATCTTGGTCACCGGACCACCGGTGGATTCGCCGACCTGCTCGGCCACCCCGCACCTCCTGCGTCCCGACAGCTGCATTGCTGACCGCTTTCGCGGTACGGGGAAGTCTACGGATATGGCGTCGGGAGTCCCTTGAGTGAGAGCTGAACCACGCTCAGACGTGGTGGCGCAGCTCCTGGGGCAGCGGCGAGTCCAGCACGATGACGTCGTACGGGTTCGCCGCGTGCACCTTCGGCAGGTGCTCGGTGTTCACCAGCACCCACGGCTGGTGCTCGCCGCAGCAGTCGACCAGCCGGTCCAGCGCGGTGAAGGCGACCAGGGCGGTGCGGCCGTCGGGCGTGCGGCGCAGCTCGATCGAGGCGCCTTCGGTCTCGGCGCTGGCCGGGCCGGTCGGGAGGTACAGGGCAGGGGGAAGGTTCGGGTTGGTCACCCGGACAACATAGACGGACACGCTCTGTCAAGCCGGGTTGACCTGGCGGGGTGCCCGGCCGGGGGATTTCGGCCACACCCCGCCGGGGCGCCGCCCACACACAGTCGCGAAGCGGCTTACGCTCTGTCTCATGCGGACTTCGGCAGCGCGGACGCCTCGGTCGGCGTTGCTCACCGCGGTGCTGGCGGCGGTGGTGACGCTCGGCGCGATCGGCGCGGTGTTCCTGCTGCGGCCGCGGCCCGAGGTGCCGTCCGGCGCGGCCGAGCCCGCGGCGGCCGCCCCGGTGACCGCCGTGGTGACGTGCGGCGGCGGCCCGTGCCGCCAGCTCGCGGCCGTGACGGTCGGCGGGACGCCGGTCGTGCTGCTCTCCGACGCGGCGGGCGGCTCGGCGCGGGTGCGCGTCGGGGCCGAGCCGGGGACGGTGTTCGAGCTGTCGATCGCCCAGCTGGGCGTGCGGCTGGACCAGAACTCGCTGCGCTGCATCGACGGCGCGGCACCGACGTGCCTGGTCCGCGGCGACGTCGGCGAGGAAGGCAAAGCGGCGTACGGCGAGCTGCTCGTGGCGAGCGCGGGGGTGTGGCGCGCGCCGGGCAAGCCGTACTTCGCGGACGCGGGAACGTTGTCCCTCTACGACGTCACGGCCGACGGGCGGCCCGACGTGATCGTGGTCCGCCACGACTGCCGCGGCGCGGACTCGGGCACGGCCAAGTGCGACGCGGCCCCGGTGCTGGGCCAGGTGTACGACGTGACGGGCAAGTCGCTCGGCTGCACGCGCCGCTACACCTCGCCGTCGGACCTGCGCGGCTGGCCGGACATCCGCCTCACGCGCGCCGACCTCCGCACCTGCCCCGCCTGAGCGAACTCGGAGCTTTCGGTACGAAAGTGTTCCGGAGGACTGACCTCCAGAACACTTTCGTACCGAAAGTGGCGCTCAGGCCGGGGCGGGCTCGGTGTGGCGTGCTGAAGTGCCGTCGTCCGTTGTCTGCGGGCGGTCGGTGGGGGCGTTGAGGACCTCGTCGTCGAGGAGGCCTTCGCCGCGCGCCACGATCACTGGCACTGCGACCTGGCCGGCCACGTTCGTCGCCGTGCGCATCATGTCCATGATCGGGTTGACCGAGTAGATCAGCGCCAGGCCGAGGGCCACCTGCTTGGCGTCGAGGCCGATGAACGACGTCGTCAGCGTGAACGCCGTCAGCCAGCCGGTGGTCCCGGCCGTCGCCAGTGCGCCGACCACGGCGACCACCACGATGCCGACGTACTGCCAGAAGTTCAGCGACACCCCGGCGATGTTCGCGACGAAGATCGCCGCGATCGCCGGGAAGACCGCCGCGCAGCCGTCCATCTTCGTCGCGCTGCCGAGCGGGGTCGCGAACGCCGCGTACGCGGGCTGGACGCCGAGGTTCACCGCGGACTGGCGGGTCAGCGGCAGCGTCGCGGCCGAAGACTGCGAAGCGAACGCGAACTGGATCGCCGTGCCGGCCTTGGAGAAGAACTTCAGCGGGCTGACCTTCGCCACGAACTGCAGCAGGATCGGGTAGACGACGAACAGCACGAGCAGGCAGCCGACGTACACCGCGAGCGTCGTCGAGAACAGCGGGCGGAACAGCGCGTCGCCGTAGTTCGACACCGCCGCGCCGATCAGGCCGATGATGCCGATCGGGGCCAGCCGGACGATCCAGCCGAGGTAGCGCTGGATGATCTCGAAGACGCTCGTCGTGAAGTCCACGAACGGCTTCGCCTTGTCACCCAGGCTGTACGCGGCCGCGCCGATGACCAGCGCGAGGAACAGCACCTGCAGCGTCTCCCCGTCGGTGAACGCCTTCAGGAAGTTCTCCGGCAGCAGCCCGTTGACGAAGGCGTCCCAGGAGCCCCAGTGGTCGACGCTGGCCGCGGCCTTGTCGGCGTTCTTGGCGGTCGCCGTGACGCCGCCGAGCCCGCCGGAGCCGGGGTTGAAGATCTTGCCGACCGCGATGCCGATCAGCGACGCGATGAACGACGTGATCGCGAACCACAGCACGGTCTTGCCGCCGAGCCGGGCGGCGGTGCGGCCGCCGCCGAGCTTCCGCAGGCTGTTGATGCCGACCACGATCGCCGTGAAGACCAGCGGGATCACCGCGATCTGCAGCAGCGTGGTGAAGATGGTGCCGATCTGGTCGAGGAGATCGGTCAGCCAGCCGGCCCCGGTCTGCCGCGCGACGACACCCAGCAGGGCGCCGACGACGAGGGAGCCGAGGACTGCGGCCGCGAACACCCGCGGCTTGGTGTATGTCCGTACGAAAGACACGGGGCTACTCCGGTGCTCGAAAATTTCCTGTCTTGCCTCGTCAAGAGAACGTTAGGCAAGGCGGGACTCTTCCGGATGACCCGTTCGTGTGGCGCCTTTCTCAGGATGCGGAACGACGCCAGAGATCCACGACACTCACGCCGACCTCGGCGAGCAGCCGGCGCGTCAGCGGCAGGCTGATGCCGATGACGCTCGTGTGGCCGCCGTCGAGCCCGTCGACGAACCAGCCGCCCAGGCCGTCGATCGTGAACCCGCCCGCCACGTGCAGCGGCTCGCCGGTGGCGATGTAGGCGTCGATCTCCGCCGGGCTGGGCGTCCCGAACCGGACGGTGGTCGCTTCCCAGCCGCTGGTCTCCTTCGCGCGCGTCCCGCCGTCGAGCCGGACGACCGCGTGCCCGGTGAGGAGTTCACCGGTTTTCCCCGCCATCCCGGCCCAGCGCTCCCGCGCGGTGTCCGGATCGGCCGGTTTGCCGACCATCCGCCCGCCGATGTTGAGCATCGAGTCGCAGGCGACGACGACGGCGTCCGGGTGGATCGCGGCGACCTTGTCGACGACCGCTTCGGCCTTGGCCGCGGCGAGGGCGGCGACCAGCTCCGACGGCGACGGGTCGGTCAGCGAAGCCGCGACGGCGTCCTCGTCGACGCCGGAGACGAACACGGCCGGGTCGAGGCCCGCGGAACGCAGGAGGGCGAGGCGGGCGGGGGACTGGGAGGCGAGGACGAACTGCACAGCTTGAACGGGCACAGCGCGAACGTACCCGGGTGCCCGTCGTGACCGAATTGTGACCGGCGTCACTTCGCAACGGAGTTAGTTTGTTGTGGCTCGCAACATATGGGTCGATTGATCGTTTTCGGAGGGAACAATGCCGCTCCTCCGCACCAAGAGATCGCTGCGCGCCACCGTCTTCGCCGCTCTCCTCCTGTCCGGCACCGCGCCCGTCGCCTCGGCCGCCGCGCCGCCGCTCTACAAGAACCCGCACGCCCCGGTGTCCGCGCGCGTCCAGGACCTGCTGTCGCGGATGACGCTCGACGACAAGGTCGGGCAGATGACCGAGGCCGAGCGCCAGGCCGCCACGCCCGCCCAGTCCGCGACCGCCCGCCTCGGCTCCGTCCTCTCCGGCGGCGGGTCGACGCCGACGCCGAACACCCCGGCCGGCTGGGCCGACATGATCGACGCGTACCAGCGGGCGGCGACGTCGACCGGCCTCGGCATCCCGATCGTCTACGGCGCCGACACCGTGCACGGCCACAACAACGTCTACGGCGCGACGGTCTTCCCGCACAACATCGGCCTCGGCGCGGCGAACGACCCGCGGCTGGTCGAGAAGATCGGCGCGGTCACCGCGTCCGAAGCCGCCGCCACCGGCGTGAAGTGGGGTTTCGCGCCGTGCCTGTGCGTCGCGCGCGACGACCGCTGGGGCCGCACGTACGAGTCCTTCGGCGAGATCCCGCGCAACGCCGTCGCGAATTCCGTTGTCATCGAAGGACTGCAAGGCCGCTCACTGGCGGACCGCGACTCGATCATGGCCACGGCCAAGCACTTCATCGGCGACGGCGGCACGACCGGCGGCGTCGACCAGGGCAACACGCAGATCGGCCTGGACGAGCTGCGGCGCATCCACCTCCCGCCGTTCCGGGCCGCGGTCGACCACGGCGTCGGCTCGGTGATGATCAGCTTCAACAGCTGGAACGGCGTCAAGGACCACGGCAACAAGTTCCTCATCACCGACCTGCTGAAGGGCGAGCTGCGCTTCTCCGGGTACGTGATCTCGGACTGGGACGGCATCAACCAGATCGACGGCCAGCCGGGGTTCACCGCGGCCGAGGTCAGCCAGGCCGTCAACGCCGGCATCGACATGGTGATGGTCCCGTACGACTACCAGAAGTTCATCGACACCCTGCGTGCGGAAGTCCAAAATGGACACGTCCCGCTGTCGCGCATCGACGACGCCAACCGGCGGATCCTCACGAAGAAGTTCCAGCTGGGGCTGTTCGAGCACCCGTACACGGATCGCTCGCTGCAGAAGGACTTCGGCAGCGCGGCGCATCGCGCGGTGGCGCGGCAGGCGGTGCGCGAGTCGCAGGTGCTGCTGAAGAACTCCGGCGTCCTGCCGCTGGCGAAGAAGAACAACAAGATCTTCGTGGCCGGGAAGAACGCGAACGACCTGGGCAACCAGGCGGGCGGCTGGACGCTCACCTGGCAGGGCCAGAGCGGCGAGCGCGTGATCCCCGGCACGACGATCCTCGACGGCATCAAGAGCGGTGCCGGGAAGGGCACGGAGGTGACCTATGACCGTTCGGGTGATGGAATCGACGCCAGTTTCCAGGTCGCAGTCGCCGTGGTGGGCGAAACGCCGTACGCCGAAGGGCAGGGAGACCGGCCGGGTGGACTCGGCCTCGACGCCGAAGACGTCGCCCTCATCGGCAAGCTGAAGGCCTCGGGCGTGCCGCTGGTCGTGGTGACGGTGTCCGGGCGGCCGCTGGACATTTCGGCGCAGCTGCCTTCGATCGACGGCTTGGTGGCCGCTTGGCTGCCGGGTTCGGAGGGCGCCGGCGTCGCGGACGTCCTGTACGGCGACTACAACCCGACCGGGAAGCTCAGCTTCACCTGGCCGAAGAGTTCGTCGCAGGAACCGATCAACGTCGGTGACGGGCAGCGGGCGCTGTTCCCGTACGGGTACGGCCTGTCTTATCGACGGCACTAGAGCCACCGCTCCCGCGGTCCGTGCGAGCCTCCGGTACCCGACCACCGGAGGCTCGCCCGGTTTCACGCCGCGGCGGCCTCGGTGGCCGGCGCCGGGGTTTCCCAGCGCGGCTTCACCTTCCGCAGCATGGCCGCCGAAAGCACCCCGAGCAGCAGCACGACCATCGGCAGCAGCATCGTCACGCGGGCCGCGTCGGTCAGTCCACTGTGGACCGCCTCCGAGGCCAGCTTGCCCGCCTGCGCCGCGACCTCGGCCGGCAGCCCCGGCATCGGCGCCGGCCCGCCGGCCGACCCGAACTCACCGGTGCTCGCCGCCGCCTTCGCGATTCCTTCCGCGAACGGCGCCCGGTACTGCTCCGGCAGCTGCGTCGCCGCCTTTGCCGCTTCGTCCGCGATGGACGAGCTGACCCGCGCCTGCAGCAGCACGCCGATCGCCGCGGACCCGAGCACGCCGCCGACCTGGCGCGAGGTGTTGAAGATCCCGGACGCCGTCCCGGCCAGCCGGGGTTCCACCGAGCCCATCGTCATGTTGCTCATCGGCGAGAAGATGCAGCCGATCCCCAGGCCGCAGAGCAGGAGCGCCGGGATGAAGCTCCACGGGCTGCTGTCCGGCGACGCCTGCAGCGCGATGACGCCGAGCCCGCCGGCCAGCGCCGCCAGGCCGAACATCACCAGGTACTTGCCGTTCACCTTGTCGGAAAGGTTCCCGACGAACGGCGCCACGAGCCCCGACAGCAGCGACATCGGCGCGGTCAGCAGGCCGGCCATCGTCGGCGTCAGGCCGAGCACCGACTGGATGTAGATGACCAGCGGCAGGAACATGCCGGTCATCGCGAAGCCGACCGTCGTCGCCGTGAGCGTCCCGGCCGAGAAGTTGCGGTTCGAGAAGACCTGCAGCGGCAGCAGCGGTTCGCGCTTGTTGTACTTCTGCCACACCAGGAACGCGATCAGCAGCAGCACGCCGGCGCCGATGATCTCGAACACCGTGATCCCGCCCCAGACGGTGCCCCAGTCGTACTGCTGGCCGTTCTGCACGCCGAACACGATGAACAGCAGCGCCAGGCTGGAGAGCAGGATGCCGATCAGGTCGAACGAGTGCGAGTGCTTCGGCTGCCAGTCCGGCACCAGGACCAGCGTCATGGCGATGGCGATCACGCCGATCGGGACGTTGACGTAGAAGATCCACTCCCAGCCGAAGTGGTCGACGAGCACGCCGCCGAGCAGCGGGCCGGTGATGGTCGCCAGGCCGGCGACGCCGCCCCACATGCCCATCGCCGGGCCGCGCTTGGCCGGCGGGAACAGGTGCGTGATGAACGCCAGCGTCTGCGGCGTCATCAGCGCGGCGCCGAGGCCCTGCACCGCGCGCGCGGCGATCAGCATTTCGACGTTGCCGGACAGGCCGCACCACAGCGACGCGCCGGTGAACACGACCAGCCCGGCGAGGAACACCCGCTTCGGGCCGAAGCGGTCGCCGAGCCGGCTGGTGAACAGCATCGGCACGGCGTAGGTGAGCAGGTAGACGCTGATCACCCAGACGACGGAGTTCAGCCCGGCGTTCAGCTCGCGCAGCATGGTCGGGATCGCGATCGACACGATGGTCGTGTCGAGCAGGATCATGAAGAAGCCGAGGCACAGCGCGCCGAGCGCGGCCCAGGGGTTAGCTTGTCTTGCGTTCATCGTCGGTTTCCTTGGTGATGAGGCTCAGGTGGCGTTGCTTGTGGTGGTCCTGGAACGGGATCCGCCCGGAGCGCAGGTCGTCGAGCAGCCGCTCGGTCCACTCCAGCTCGAACTTCCGCTGGTCGCACTGGTACTGCCAGTCCAGCCAGTAGATGCGCGGCGTCCCGTCGCCGCCGAGGTGGTCGAGCACGGCCTGGTCGGCGGCCACGCCGGCGCGCAGCCGCGTGACGCGGTGTTCGAGCTCGAGCAGCGACGCTTCCGGGCCCAGCTCGTCGATGACGGCGAGCCCGGACAGGTAGGCGGGGTACTCCTTCGTGAGGTCCCCGAGCAGTTCGCGGCCGCGCTGGTTGAACTCGTCCAGGCCGGCCTGGGTCATGCCGTAGACGGTCCGTTCGGGCCGCCTGCCGTCGCGCTGCGTGTCGACGACTTCGATGAAGCCGTTGCGCTGCAGGCGCTCCACGGTGTGGTAGAGCGAGCCCGCCTTCACGTTGACCCGCGTGTCGACGTACCGCTCGCGCATGAGCTGGGCCATTTCGTACGGGTGCATGGGCTTCTCGTGGAGCAGCTCCAGCACGGCGATGCCGAGCGGGGTCAGCTTGGCCGAGGCCATGATCTTTAGTCCCTTCGGATGACTCCAGGTCGGTTATTCCACGTGGACTATACGGCGCAGACCAGTCTCCGGTCGACGGCCAACTCTGTGACGGTCCGTACACAGCGCGAAGGCCCCCATGATCCCGTCATGGGGGCCTCCGCGGCTTCTCTCAGAACGGCCAGTCGGCGTTCCTCCCCGCCTCGAGCAGGGGAATCATCCGGAACGCCTGGTCGGTCAGCCCGCCGAAGACGTGCCGGTGCGGCACCCCGGACGGCGCGTGACCGAACCGGTAACCCGCCAGGTTCCACGTGTACAGCGGCACGTGCGCCGGCAGCGCCCGCCCGACGTCACCGTCCCCGGCCTGCTCGTCGGTGAGGATGACGACGCGGTCGTGCCGCGCGAAGTGCTTCCGCACCGCGCCGGCGGTGTTGGTACCGCCGCCGAGGAAGAACCCGCCGGACTTCCAGCGCTCGACGTCGCTCAGCAGCGACCCGCCGGGCCGCAGCTTGAACGTCTTGGTGCGCGTGCCGCCGAGCAGCCGGTCCGAGAACGACACGACGTCGGCCTCGGCGCACCGACGGCCCACAGCGAGCCCGAAGACCGCGGCGGCGTCCCAGCGCAGCAGGGTGCCGTCGCGGCTGAAGCCCATGTTCATCGACGTGGAGGTGTCGACGAGCACGAGCGTCCGGCCGGGCAGCTCCGGAACGTTCGCCAGCGAGTGCGCGATGGCCTGTTCCAGCGCCCACGCCCACCGCAGCGACGGCGCGGCCCGGTAGGCGGAGAGGAACCGCATCGGCAGCTGCCGCGACTTCGCGACCTGCGCCGGATCGGCGAGCTTCGCGGCGACCCGCTGCGCGACCTCGTCCGAGACGCCGGTCTCGTCGAAGTTGCGCAGGTTGCGGAGGAGCGCCATGTAGCCCATGGACGGAATCAGCGCCTCCCAGACGCGCGCGTCCAGGGGACCCTGCAGCCAGCCGGCGACCGACTCCCACGTCATCCCCGCCGCACGCAGGACGTCCGCCGCGTCCGGCCGCGCGAACAGCTCGCGACGGCGCGGCGCGTCCCACGCCGTCAGCTCGGCGCGGGCGCGCAGCACGTTCAGCGTGTCCGGGAGCGGGTTGCCGCGGTCGTGGCGCTCGTCGAGGACGTGCTTGAACAGCGCGCCCTGGGCGGCGTCGCGGTTGGCCGGGTGCGTCAGCTCGAGAACGTCGGCGAAGCGGAACGCCCGCGCCGCCGAGTCCCACTTGACGTTGGAACGTTCGTCGTAGAGCTTCCGCGCCGCGTCGGCGACGCCGCGCTTGACCGGCTTCGGGATGTTCTTGCCGTGTACGGAAGTCCAGTAGGCGAGCAGTTCCCCGGGCTCGTCGGCCCGCTGCAGGACGTCGGCGACGACCTGCCGGCCGAACCCCTCGAGCCCGGCGTCGCGGCGAGCCTTGACGAACTCGGCCGCGCCGACGAGCGACGCGGTGCGCAGGTTCGCCTCGGACCGCAGCCAGCGCAGGAACCGCGCGGTCCACTGTGGATCCTCGAGCGTCGCGGTGTGGACGAGCGCGGTGAAGCGCGTGTCGCGCGCGTTCGCGGACTCGTAGAAGGTGTGCTCGCCGACCATGTTGGTGACGGCGAGCAGGAAGAGCTCGGACCGGGCGTCGCGCGCGTAACCGGCGCCACTCTCGTAGGTGACACCGGGCGCCTCGCTGCGGACGGGTGAAGTCGCAGCGGGCGCGCGGGCGGTGTTGAACTTGCTCATTTCTCCCCCTGTTTTCGGAGGGAGTCACGGCCACAGCGATGCCCGAGATCGAAGTCGGTGAAGGTACGTTGCTGCTCTGCCAGCTGAGCTACCGGACCACGTGGTCCGGGAGGGATTCGAACCCCCGACCCGCCCATCAGGAGTGGAAGTAACCCTCGCCTGCGCACCGGGCATCGGTGAAGCCGTGACTCCCGAGGTCGTGCTCGCACCGGGAGTGCGGTGCCCGAGATCGAAGTGGTGAAGGCTTTCGGGAGTCGAACCCAAGGGATACCAGAGAAGTAACCCTCACCGCCGCACCGGGCGAGAGCAACGTTAGCGGCCGCGGCGCCGGGGCGAAACCGAATATCCGGCCGAACGAACCTGTACTATAATTGGTCTAAGCGTACTAAAGTACGGGTGGTGTGATGGAGCTGAACCGGCCGATGGCCACGGTGACCCCGACCCTTGACGGCGACGTGCTCGCCATGCTGGCCGGCTTCGAGGGGACGTACACGACCGGGCAGCTGCATCGGGTTCTGGGCAGGCATTCGGAAGAGGGAATCCGGAAAGTCTTGCAGCGGTTGGTGCGCCAGGGTGTCGTGCACGCCGACCGGGTGGGCAACGCTTTCGCTTACCGGTTCAATCGGGACCACCTCGCCGCGGAGTACATCACCGGCTTGGCGGGATTGCGGGGAAAGCTGCTCGAACGGATCGAAGCCGCTTTGGCGGCCTGGAAACCGCGGCCGCGGTACGCGGCGATGTTCGGCTCGGCTGCGCGCGGTTCCATGAACGCCGAGAGCGATATCGACCTCCTGCTGGTCCGGCCCGACGACGTCGACGAAGATCACTGGGGCCTTCAGGTCGACGGCTTGGCTGCCGATGTTTCCCGGTGGACGGGCAACGACGCCCGGATCCTCGAATTCACCGTGGCCGAGGTTGCGGCTCGCGGCCGCGACGAGCCGGTGCTGAGCGATGTGGTGCGCGACGGTCTCACCGTGGCGGGCCGGCACGCCTGGCTGTCCGGGCAGATCCGGAAGAGGAAGAGCTGAAGTGCGAACGAAGAGATGTGGTCCCGATGTCCTGCGTGGCCGCTTGGCGAAGGCGGAACAATTTTGGGAAGTGGCCGGAATGGTGCGCGACCTCGCCGTCGAGCAGGACTCCGGTGAGATCGGGGACGCCTACGTGACTCTTTGCGTGCATGCGGGGATTGCCGCCGCCGACGCGTTGTGCTGCGCGGGTCTGGGGGAGCACGCGCAGGGCGACAGTCACAACGACGCGGTCGAACTGCTCGCCAAGGTGGACAAGGACGCGAGCCGGGCTCTGCGCGCGCTCCTCTCCTTGAAAACCAAGGCTGGTTACAGCCACACGTCCGCCACATCCGAAGACTTCAAGCGAGCAGGCCGGAGTGCCGAAGCGTTGGTGATGCGAGCACGTCGGCAAGTGGCGGTCTAAGAGTCCGCGACTGGGGCAGACAGTTAGTAGTTCGTGCTAAGAACTATGTATGGTAAGTTCGTATCACGAACTACCACTGGGAGGAACCATGACGCACTTCGGCATCGGCGTGTCCACTGCGGTCGCCGCCGTCCCGAGCACCCTGGAACTCGCCGTCCAGATCGATCGCGCCGGCTTGGACCTGCTCACCGTCTCCGATCACCCCTACCACGCGGACCGGCTCGACGCGTACGCCGAAATCGGGGTCCTGCTCGGCCGCACCGAACGGATCTCCGGCCTGGTCAGCGTCACCAACCTGCCGACGCGCCCGGCGCCGATGCTCGCGCGCACCATCACGAGCCTGTCCGCGCTCACCGGCGGCCGGATCGTGCTCGGCATGGGGGTCGGCGGGCTCTGGGACGACATCGCGCGGCTCGGGTTCACCAAGCTGACCCCCGGCCAGGCCGTCCGTGCTTTCGAAGAGGGCATCCGGCTGGTGAAGATGCTCGGCGGAGGCGGCGACCCCGTCACCTTCGACGGCGAGTTCTACCAGGTCACCGACCTGGCACCGGCGAAAGAAGCCATGCCGCCGGTGTGGACCGGGTCTGTCGGGCCGAAGTCCCTCGCCGTCACCGGGCGGGTCGCCGACGGGTGGATGCCCGGCCACGCCGCCGACTGGCTCAGCGAGCGCTTTCGCACGTCACGTCCGCTGATCGACAAGGCCGCCGTCGACGCCGGGCGCGATCCCGCCGATATCGCCACCGTCTACAACTTTCCCGGCCGCATCACCGAGGCGCCGCTGGCGAAGACCCGCACCGAAGACGGCCGCTGGATCGGTGGCTCGCCGGACCAGTGGATCGAGGAGCTGACCGGCGCGGTGCTGGAGCACGCCGCCGCCGGGTTCGTCCTCTTCGGCCCCGGCGGCAGCACGCCCGACGCGGTGTCGGCCGCGCGCTGGGCCGAGGAGATCGTGCCCGCCGTGCGGGAAGCCGTCGCGAAGTAGGCTGGCGCGATGGGGAAGAACGGGGAGGACCTCGGCGTGGTGGCCGGCCTGGTGCGGGCGTCGTTCCTGGTGAACGCCGTCTACGCCGAGTCGGCCCGCGAGTACGGGCTGACCGTCCAGCAAGGGCAGCTGCTGTGCGTGCTGATGGGCCGGCCGTACGGGATGGGCGATCTCGGTGGGACGCTCGGCCTCGAGAAGTCCAGCTTGACGGGCCTGGTCGACCGCGCGGTCCGGCGCGGGCTCGTCCGCCGCGAGCCCGACCCGGACGACCGCCGCGCGGTGCACGTGGTGTTGACCGACGAAGGCCGCGACCTGGCGGAGGAGTTCTACGCGGCAACGTGCCGGCGCGTGGACGAGCTGGCGTCGGGCCTGCCCACGTCCGACCGCGACCGGCTCGCGGCGCTGCTGGGCCGGGTGGTGCGGGACAACGAGGTGCCGACGGTGTTCCTGGACGTCGTCTAAGAGTCAGCGGCGGCGGCGGAAGTGGGTCCACAGCCTGGAGGCGCCGGAGTCAGGCAGTCGAGTGCCAAGTCGCGCGCTGGCTTCAATGAGTTTGACCTGGCTTTCCGGCGGCGCTTTGCGTTGCCCTTGCCGGACGATGTAGCCGAAAACCGCAAGTCGAAGAGCGGAGTACGAGACGCTTGCGATCGTTATCGTGACTGCTGCGTCGGCCAGGTCGTTCATGTCGTTCTCCGTGGCGCTTCCGGTCTCACGGACTGCAGCGGGTAGCCGGTGTTCGTGACTGTCCAAAAGGTCCAGCCGTTGCGATTGCTGTGCACATCGGGGTTCAGGTGGCGCACGATGGCCATGGCTGCCCCGCTTGGGGACTTGAACGATTGGCCCGCGAGTGGTCCGTCTTCGACTCGCAGGCTGCTTGTCCGCCTGTCGAAAGTGCCTTTGATGAGTTGGCCTTCGTAGCTCGAGTGGACCTCGAGTTCATTTTGGTCGCGTTCGTTGTGGGCTAAGACCGGCCGAGGCTGGGCGAAGGCGTCTAGCAGCCGGTCGATGACCTCACGTTCGGTCGCTCGCCAGGCCGCCTGAAGCAGTCGGATGCGTGCAAGTGCTTCTTCTGAAACCTCTATGTTGCTAATCTGGTTCAAACTGTCTCACATCGATCCATCTGGGCTTGTCAGTCGGGAGAGTACATCTTCAGGGCTAGGCTACGCCGCCCTCGTGAGATTTAATAATCCTCAAACGAGTGTACAACAAGGCCCGCTTGGCAGGAGTTGATGCACTCCTGTCAAGCGGGCCGTGAGTCTGTACGGAGGGGCCGTCCTGCCCGTGTTAGATGCCGGGAAGCCCCGAAGCGCGCCAAGCGCCTTCGCCGGGGTGGAGCGGTCGACGCAGCGAAGCAGCGTGATCGCCCCACCACGACGTACGCGGCTTCGGCTTCTCCGGCGCCTTCGCGGCCGAAGCCGCGGCGACGACCGCCGTCAGCGCCGCCAGTTCGGCGTCGCTCGGGTTTCCTCGCACCACCCTCAGCAAGGGCTTTTCGTCGCTCACAGCGGGATGTTCCCGTGCTTCTTGGGCGGCAGCGACTCGCGCTTGTTGCGCAGCAGCGACAGCGCCCGGGCGACGTGGCCGCGGGTGTGCGCCGGCACGATCACCGAGTCGACGTACCCGCGCTCGGCCGCCGCGTACGGGTTGAGCAGCGTGTCCTCGTACTCCTGGATCAGCTCGGCGCGCAGGGCGTCGACGTCCTTGCCCTCGTTCGCCGCGTTGGCCAGCGTCTTGCGGTGGACGATGTTCGCCGCGCCCTGGGCGCCCATCACCGCGACCTGCGCGGTCGGCCAGGCGAGGTTGATGTCGGCGCCGAGGTGCTTCGACCCCATGACGTCGTACGCGCCGCCGTACGCCTTGCGCGTGATGATCGTGACCAGCGGGACCGTGGCCTCGGCGTAGGCGTAGATCAGCTTCGCGCCGCGGCGGATGATGCCGTTCCACTCCTGGTCGGTGCCGGGGAGGAAGCCCGGAACGTCGACGAAGGTGAGCACCGGGATGTTGAACGCGTCGCACGTGCGGACGAACCGCGCGGCCTTCTCGGAGGCGTCGATGTCGAGGCAGCCGGCGAACTGCGTCGGCTGGTTGGCGACGACGCCGACCGACTGGCCGTCGACGCGGCCGAAGCCGACCAGGATGTTCGGCGCGAACAGCTCGTGGACCTCGAGGAACTCGCCGTCGTCGACCACGCGGGTGATCACCTCGTGCATGTCGTACGGGGTGTTCGGCGAGTCCGGGATGATCGTGTCGAGTTCGCGGTCGGAGTCCGTCACGTCGTCGAAGAAGCCGGGCCGTTCGGCCGGTGGATCGAACACCGGCGCGTCGGAGAGGTTGTTCTGCGGCAGGTAGGAGAGCAGTTCCTTGACGTAGGCGATGGCGTCTTCGTCGTCGTTGCCGAGGTAGTGCGCGACGCCGGACTTCGTGTTGTGGGTCCGGCCGCCGCCGAGCTCCTCGAAGGTGACGTCCTCGCCGGTGACCGTCTTGACGACGTCCGGGCCGGTGATGAACATCTGCGAGGTCTCGTCGACCATCACGACGAAGTCGGTCAGCGCGGGGGAGTAGACGTGCCCGCCGGCGTTGGCGCCCATGATCAGCGAGATCTGCGGGATGACGCCGGACGCCTTGACGTTCCGGTTGAAGATCTCGCCGTAGAGGCCGAGCGAGACGACGCCCTCCTGGATGCGCGCGCCGCCGCCCTCGTTGATGCCGATGATCGGGCGGCCGGTCTTGATCGCCAGGTCCATGACCTTGACGATCTTCTCGCCGTAGACCTCGCCGAGGCTGCCGCCGAAGACGGTGACGTCCTGGCTGAAGACGCAGACGGGCCGGCCGTCGACGGTGCCGTAACCGGTGACGACGCCGTCGCCGTAGGGCCGGTTTTTCTCCTGGCCGAAGTTGGTCGAGCGGTGCCGGGCCAGCTCGTCGAGCTCGACGAAGGAGTTCTCGTCGAGGAGCAGCTCGATGCGTTCGCGGGCGGTTTTCTTGCCCTTGGCGTGCTGTTTCTCCACGGCGCGGGCCGAGCCCGCGTGCACCGCCTCGTCGTACCGGCGGTAGAGGTCGGCCAGCTTGCCGGCCGTGGTGTGGATGTCCGGTTCATCCTCGGGCGGCGTCCCGAGCGGCTCCGTCGCACTGCTCATGGCACCGGAGCTTAGCTACTTGCTAGTCACTTCGCGTGTGGCGTAGGCAACGTCCCCGGCCGGTTCACGACGTCGTGGGCCTCACCAGGCCGGACTCGTAGGCCGCGATCACCAGTTGTGCCCGATCCCGCGCCGCCAGCTTGTGCAGCAACCGGCCGATGTGGGTCTTCACCGTCGCGATCCCCAGGTGCAGGCGGGCCGCGATCTCGTCGTTCGACAACCCGCGCGCGATCAACGCCAGCACCTCCTGCTCCCGCGCCGTCACCCCCTCAAGACGCTTCACCGGCCCCGTCGGCAGCCGGGCGAACTCCGCCACCAGTCGCCGCGTCACCGATGGTGCCAACAGCGCCTCGCCGGACGCCACGATCGAGATCGCCGACAGCAGGTCCGCCGGCCGCGTGTCCTTCAGCAAGAATCCGCTCGCGCCCGCGCGCAACGCCGCGTACACGTACTCGTCCAGGTCGAACGTCGTCAGCATCAGCACCCGGACCTCCGACGCGGCGCAGATCCGGCGCGTCGCCTCGATGCCGTCCATCGACGGCATCCGCACGTCCATCAGCACGACGTCCGGCGCGAACCGCCGGGCCAGCGCCACCGCCTCGACGCCGTCCGATGCCTCGCCGACCACCTCCAGGCCCGGTGCGCTGTCGACCAGCACCCGGAAACTCCCGCGCAGCAACGCCTGGTCGTCGGCGATCAGGACGCGGGTCATCACGCCACCGCCGTCTCGTAGGGCAGCCGGGCGAACACGCGGAAACCCGGGTCGCACGGGCCGGCCGAGAACTCGCCGCCGTAGACCGCGACGCGCTCGCGCATGCCGATCAGTCCGTGGCCCGGTGTCGCGGACCCGCCGCGGCCGTCGTCGCGGACCTCGATCGTCACCTCGCCGTCGGCCCCCGCCACCCGGACGCGGCACGTCGCCGCGCTCGCGTGCTTGACCACGTTGGTCAGCGCCTCCTGCACGATCCGGTACACCGACTGGCCGACGCCGCCCGGCAGCTCCTCGAGCCCGTCGACGGCGAGGTCGACCGCGGGCCCCGCCTGCTCCGCGCGTTCGGCCAGCGCGCGCAGGTCGTCGAGCGTCGGGGCGGGGGCCAGGGCCGGGACGCCGGTGCCGTCGCGCAGCACGCCGAGCATCCGCCGCAGCTCGGCCAGCGTCTCGCGGCTCGTGTCTTCGATGACGCGCAACGCTTCGCGCGCTTCGGCGGGCTGCTCCAGCGCGACGTGGTTGCCGACCGCCGCCTTCACCGCGATCAGGCTCATGCTGTGCGCGACGACGTCGTGCATCTCGCGCGCGATCCGCAGCCGTTCCGCGGAAACCGCTTCCCGCGCGTGGTTTTCCCGCTCGGCCGCGGCGTATTCGCGGCGGCCGTGGACGGCGATGCCGAGCGCGAACCCGACGATCAGCGCCGACACCCCGAAGTTCACGGTGGTGGCGACGCTCGGGTTCGGCACCGCGACGCCGAGCAGGCCGACCGCGAGCAGCCCGGCCACGAACCCGACCCGCGACGCCCGGCTGCCCCGCGCCACGACGAACGTGTAGAGCGCGCACCCGGCCCCCACGACGGCGACCGCGAGCACCGGCCCGCCGATCGGGATGGCCGCCGCGGTCAGCATGAGGGAGAGGACGTACGCGGGCCGCGGCCACCAGCGCCGCAGCAGGATCGGGCTGACGCTCGTCAGCATGATCGTCCAGCCCAGCCACCCGGGCAGCCACGGCGGGAGCGCCCACGCCCCCGCAGCGAGGTTCCCGCCGGCCCCGAACGCCAGCACCACGACCGCGAGCGCGTCCAGAACCACGCGAATTCGCATGAACCGAACGTAATGCGGGACCCGCGCGCCGCGCGTCAACCCTGGGTCGGACGCTCCGCGTAATGCTTCTTCACGGCCTCGACGCGGTCGGCGGGCCAGTCCGGCAGCTCGACACCGTGCGTCGCGGCGAAGAGCTTGTCGAGCTGCTCGTGCCGCCGAGCCAGTTGAGCGGGGACGTCCGCTTCCGGCGCCTCGGTGAACTCGACGCGCGTGCCATCGAGGGGGTCCTGGGTGACGTGCCAGCCGGGTTCGTCCGGGAGCAGCGCGCGGACCTCGTCGACCGGCTTCCAGACGAGGTCGCGGCGGAACCGGATCGTGCCGTCTTCGAGCACTTCGCCGTAGCCGAGGCCGAATTCGTCCACATAGGACGCCATCGGGCCGTGCCAGTCCTCCGGCTGCTCGAAGTCGCGGCCGGACAGGCGCGCGTCGAGGGCGTCGAGGCAGACGTCCCAGCCGGCGGCGGTGCGGCCCGCGGCCAGCTTCGCGATCGCCGGCTCGCCGCGGCCGAAGGTGTGTGTGAACTCCAGGAGGCTGCCGTCGCCGTCCGGGGTGATGAGCCAGCGCAGGGTGTCGTCGTTCCAGACGAAGGTGAACTCGCGCGGCGGGTCGGCCGTCACGACCCGGCCGGTCGTCGAGGTGTCCTCGCCGGGGAAGGTGAACCGGATGGCGCCGCCGTCACGCAGCTCGACGTCGACCTTCGCCGGGAACCAGTGCTCGAGTTCGGCGGGGTCGGTGATGGCTCGCCAGACGTGCTCGGGCGCGTGCTTCAGCCGGCGTTCCAGCCGGAGGGCGGGGCGGTCCTCGTCGGTCAGCAGTTTCGCGGGCATGCCTGTATATAACCATCGAGGCATATACGGGTCAAGCGCCGCGGACGGCGGCGACCGCGCCGGCCAGCTCCGGGTCGCCCGCGGCCTTGTCGAGCGCCGTCCGCAGCACCGCGCAATACGTCGGCTCGGTCTCGGCGTAGCGCTTGCGCCCGGCGTCGGTGATCACCGAGTAGACGCCGCGGCGGTCGTCTTCGCACAGGTCGCGGATGGTCAGGCCGGCGTCTTCGAGGCGCGCGCACATCCGGCTGACCGAACTCTGGTTGAGCCCGATCGCCTCGGCGAGCTCCTGCATCCGCAGGCCGCCGCGCGGGCCCGCGACCAGCTTGCCGAGCGCGCGGTACTCGGACAGGCCGAGCCCGTGGCGCCGTTGCAGTGCCTTGCTCAGCTCCTGCTCGATGCGGGCGTGCAGCACGAGCATGCGTCCCCAGGACTGTTCGTCGACGGTCATTTCCCGCCCTCCTCTTGACGCCAGGATAGTCCATGGGCAGTCTTTATATGTACATGCAACTAACTGAGGGGATCGACGATGACGCGGAACTTCCTCTTCCTGGTCGGCGCGGCGCGGGCCGGCGGGAACACCGAGATGCTGGCCCGGCGCGCGGCGAAGGAGCTGCCTTCGGACGTCGAGCAGCGGTGGCTCCGGCTGCCCGAGCTGCCGCTGCCGCCGTTCGAGGACCGCCGCCACGGCGCCGGTTCGCACCCGGCGCCCGGCGAGAACGAGCAGGTGCTGATGGACGCGACCTTCGCGGCGACCGACATCGTGATCGTGTCGCCGGTGTACTGGTACTCGGTCGCGGCGAGCGTGAAGCTCTACCTGGACTACTGGTCCGGCTGGATGCGGCTGCCGGTCGAGTTCAAGCCGAAGATGCGCGGCAAGACGCTGTGGGGCGTGAGCGTCCTGAGCGAAACGGCGCGTGAGGCCCAGCCGCTGATCGGCACGCTGGAGCTGTGCGCGGAGTACCTGGCGATGGGCTGGGGCGGGGTGCTGCTGGGCAACGGCAGCCGCCCGGGCGACGTGCTCCTCGACGCCGACGCGATGTCGGCGGCCACGACGTTCTTCACCGGCGCGGATCTGGTTACGGCGTAGGGACTTCCGTCGCGATCACGCCGAAGGGGTGTGCGGGGGCGCCGGGGTGACGCCGCGGCGCTTCGCGATGCCGGTCATGTTCTCCTCGCCCCAGTCGCCCAGCGGCAGCAGCGCGGTGTTCAGCCGCTGACCCAGGTCGGTCAGCGAGTACTCGACCTTCGGCGGGATCTCGTGGAACACCTCGCGGTGCACGACTTCGTCCGCCTCCAGCTCCCGCAGCGCCTGGATGAGCATCTTCTCGCTGATCCCGGCCACCTTCCGCTTCAGCTGGCCGAACCGCAGCGGCTCGGCGTGCAGCGCCCAGAGGATCAGGGCCTTCCAGCGGCCGCCGACCACGTCGATCGCCGCGTCCAGGCCGCAGCGGTAGGTTCTCGCCAGCATGCAGGATCCTTACGTTTTGGTGGGTACCCGACTTATTAGTCGGTACTTGTCCATCGTAAAGCGCGTCAGCAGCATGATCGCCATGGGAGAAAGCAAGGAACAGGTGGGCGTGCTCGGCCTGGGGCGGATGGGCGCCGCCCTCGCCGGGGCACTGCTGGGGGCGGGCCACGACGTCGTGGTGTGGAACCGGTCGCCGCTCAAGGCCGGGCCGCTGGTGGATCGGGGCGCGCGTCTCGCGGCGACGCCTGCGGAGGCGGCCTCGGCGGACGTCGTCCTCAGCTGTCTGTCCACATACGACAGTCAGCGGCCGGTGCTGGAAGCCGCGTCGCCGAAGGTGCTGGTCAACCTCACTTCGGGGACGCCCGCGGAGGCTCGCGCGACCGCGTCGTGGGCGTCGTCGGCGGGGATCGAGTACGTGGACGGCGTGATCATGGCCGTGCCGCAGGGCATCGGGACGCCCGCCGCGCGAATCCTCTACGGCGGTTCGCCGACGACGTTCGACGCGCACCGCGACGTGCTGTCGGTGCTGGGGGAGCCGGTGTTCCTCGGCGAGGACGCCGGGCTGGCGGCGCTGTACGACCTGGCGCTGCTGGGCATCATGTGGTCGACGATGGCCGGGTACCTGCACGCGCTGGCGCTGGTCGGCACGGAGGGCGTGGCGCCTTCGACGTTCACGCCGATGGCGCTGTCGTGGCTCTCGGCGGTCGGCGGGTTTCTGCCGGGCATCGGTGCGCAGGTGGCGAGCGGCGACTACGAAACGGATGTGTCCGCTTTGGACATCAACGCGGCCGGGCTGGGGCTGCTGGTGGAGACGAGCCGCGCCCAGGGCATCGATGCGTCAGTTCCTTTGGCTGTACAGGAGTTGTTCGATCGCGCGGTGGCTTCGGGTCACGGTTCGCACGCGATCGCGAGTGTCATCGAGGAGATCCGGTGAAGTTTTCGGGGAAGAAGGCGGTCGTCACGGGCGGCACGCACGGAATGGGTCTGGCGGTGGTGCGCGCGCTGCTGGACGGCGGCGCGGAGGTCGTGGCGACCGGCCGTGACGTCTCGGGACTGGACGTCCCGGGGGCGCACTTGCTGTCGTCGGACGCTTCCTCGCTGACGGACATCGACGCGCTGGCCGCGGTCGTTCGCGACCGGCTCGGGGCGGTGGACCTGGTGTTCATCAACGTAGGGTTCGCCACGTTGACGCCGTACGAGGAGGCGACGCCGGAGATCTACGACCGGACGTTCGACGTGAACGCGAAGGGCGCGTACTTCACGGCCCAGCGGCTGGCGGGCTTGGTCCGGCCGGGCGGATCGTTCGTGTTCACGACATCGGTGGCGGCCGGCGCGGGAATCGCCGGAATGGGCCCGTATTCGGCGGCGAAGGCGGCGGTCCGGTCGTTCGCGCTGACGTACGCGGCCGAGCTGGCGCCGCGCGGGATCCGGGTGAACGTGGTCAGCCCGGGCTACACGGACACCCCGACGATGGGAGTGACAGGCGTGCCGGATTCGGTGCTGGCGGCGTTCAAGGAGACGGGCGACGAGGTGACGCCGTTGAAGAGGCACGCGACGGTGGAAGAGGTGGCGGCGGCGGTGCTGTTCTTGGCGTTCGAGGCGACGTTCACGACGGGAGCGGATTTGCCGGTGGACGGTGGGCTGGGCCAGCGGCTCACGTTGCCGGCGTGAGTCCGGCGGGGCGGTTCTGCGGCCCACCTCACCCTGCCTGCGTGAGGTGGATGGCCAGGCCCGTCGCGCCTTGGGCGTGCTCGGGGCGCAGGACCAGGTCGTCGTCGTAGTCGCCGCCGTTCTGCGTGCGGAACGGGATCGGGTCCGTCGTCTCCAGCGTTCGCAGGCGCGTGCGCAGTAGCTGCCGGGCCTCGGCGAACTGCTCGGCCGGCATCCGGTCGGCGCCGTACACCGGTACCGGCGGCAGGACCGACATCCCCGCGTAGAACAGCGTTCCGTGCTGCAGCGGCCACAAGGTGTCGTTCAGTGCGCCGTTCACCCCGCGCGGCCCCATGGCCGGCTCGCGGGCTCCCGCGGTGAGCACCACCATCGCGCGCTTGCCCGCGAGCCGGCCTTCGCCGTAACGCAACGTGCGGCCGTCCTCCGCGCGGACGCCGTAACCGAAACCCTTCACGAACACCCGGTCGAACCAGCCCTTCAGGATCGCCGGCAGGCCGTACCACCACAGCGGGAACTGCACGACGAGCGCGTCCGCCCAGTCGAGTTTCTCCTGCTCCGCCACGATGTCCGGGCACAGTTCGCCGTTCGCGTGCGCGCGGGCCGACGTCGCTCCGACGATCAGCCGCTCGTCCCCGGCCTCGGCGCCGAAGTCGGC
The DNA here is from genome assembly GCF_044759945.1 of Amycolatopsis sp. NPDC098790. Lineage (NCBI taxonomy): Bacteria > Bacillati > Actinomycetota > Actinomycetes > Pseudonocardiales > Pseudonocardiaceae > Amycolatopsis > Amycolatopsis sp. NPDC098790. The sequence continues at coordinate 165,486 of NZ_JBIWAI010000001.1, read as the reverse complement.
CGCGTCGACCACCGGGTTCCACTTCATCGCGTACAGATCCGACTCGCGGACGTCGTGACCGAACTCGCGAAGCGTCCGGACGCCGTCGTCGCGGAGGGCGCCGCTCAGCGAGCGCGGTTCGGGATGCGCGAATACCCACAACACGTTCATGACCTCGATGGTCACGCGGGCCGTCCGCTCGATCGAGTGGCCTGATAGCCAACATGTGGAAGAATCGAGCCATGGCCGAATTCGAGCACCCGGACCGCCACCACGTCGCCGTGCTGGTGCGGCACGGCATGCTCGTGATGGAGCTGGGCATCGTCCACCGGCTGTTCGGGCAGGCGCGCTCGGCGTCGGGCGAGCCGTTGTACGAGGTCGTGACCTGCGCTCTCGAACCCGGGCCGGTCCGCACCGACTCGGACTTCGCCATCCCGATCGACCGCGGGCCGGAGGTGCTGGCCGAGGCCGACACCGTCATCATCCCCGCGTCGCGCGCCGAGTACGAACCACTCGCGCACGTGCTGACCCCGCCGCTGGCCGCCGCGCTGGAACGGATCCGGGCGGACGCGCGCATCGCGTCGATCTGCACCGGCGCGTTCGTGCTCGCCGCGGCCGGCCTCCTCGACGGCCGCCGCGCGACCACCCACTGGCGCTCCGCCGACGAGCTCCAGTGCCGGTTCCCGGAGGTCGACGTCGACCCGCACGTGCTCTACACCGACGACGGCAACGTCCTGACCTCGGCGGGTGTCGCGTCGGGCATCGACCTGGTGCTGCACATGATCCGCCACGACCACGGCGCGGCCGTCGCCAACGACGTCGCCCGCGGCACGGTCGTCTCCCCGCACCGCGAAGGCGGTCAAGCCCAGTTCGTCCGGCGGCCGGTGCCGGAGCCGCGCACGTCGTCGACGAAGGCGGCGCGCGCGTGGGCGCTGGAGAACCTGCACCGGCCGCTGACGTTGCGCGAGCTGGCCGCCCGCGAGGCGATGAGCACCCGGACGTTCACCCGCCGCTTCCGCGAGGAGGTCGGCATCTCGGCGTTGCAATGGCTGACGCAGCAACGGATCGAGCGCGCCCGCCAGCTGCTGGAGGAGTCGGACCTGCCGGTCGACCGCGTGGCGGCGGAGGCCGGGTTCGGCACGGCGGCGTCGCTGCGCCAGCACTTCCAGGCCGCACTCGGGGTGTCGCCGAGCGCGTACCGGTCGACGTTCCGCGGCGAACTGGCGGCCCAGGCAGGCTGAATTCTCGTAGCCTGGGCGCTGTTCCACGCCGGTCCGTGATCCGGGACAGGTCGACGCCGAGCAGCTCTCGATCTTCGCGACCCGGGCCGCCACGGTGTGGCGGTGCACGCCGAGCGCCGTAGCGGTCTCGGCGATCGACGACGCCGCGTCCAGGTAGGCGGCGAGGGGCCGGACCAGGTCGCCCGGTGGGCCGCTCGGTCACCCCGTCGGGACGGCTCCCGGTCGAGGTTGTGCTTCGCTGACCTCGACGGCGGTGCGCACGAACCGCGCGATCCGCACGTCCCGCGCGCCCGCTGGCCAGGCGAGGGCGAGCGAGTACGGCGTCGCGTCGCCGACCGGGCGGTAGACGACGTCGGCCCGCTGGTGTTCCTCCGCGAACGAGACCGGCAGCAGCGCGATCGCCTGCCCGAGCGCGACCGTCTCCAGCAGCTGGGAGCTGTCGCGCACCACCGGCCCCGGGGTGACCGGGCGGCCGGTCACGTCCTGGCCCGACCAGTAAGCCCGGTCCGCGGCCGACGCCTCCGGCCAGCACGGTGTCGGCCGCCCGGCGAAGTCCGCACAGGTGAGCGCGGACCGGCCGGCCAGCTCGTGCCGGAAGGACAACGCGGCCACGCGCGGCTCGGTGAACAGCACCTCGACGTCCAGGGCGCCGTGGTCGCCCGGGCAGCCGACGACAGCCACGTCGGCCCGGCCGTCGCGCAGCATGTGCACCTGCTCGCCGAACCCGCTGGCCCGGATCTCGACCGGGCCCGGGAACGCGTCGGCGATCCGGCGCAGCAGTTCGGTGGCCACCCCGGGTTTCGCGGCGACGACGAGCGCCGGCGGTTGCTGACCCACCCGCCGGGTCCGCCGGACGGCGTTCGTGACCGCGTCCAGCGCCTTCGCCGACTCCGTGAACAGGACGTTCCCCGCCGGCGTCAGCTCGACGTGCCGGCTGGTCCGCTCGAAGAGCTGGACGCCCAGCCGCCGCTCCAGCAACCGGATCGCGCGCGACAGCGGTGGCTGCGCCATCCCGAGCCGCTCGGCGGCGCGGGAGAAGTTCAGCTCTTCGGCGACCGCGCGGAAGTACCGCAGCTCACGGACCTCGACGTCGTCCATACCGCGAGGGTATCGCGGCAGAGTCCATCGGTCTTTCCCTTCTTTTTCGGCGAATGGTGGTGTTGGTGTCGAGTACTCCACAAAGGACGGACATTGATGCGAGGCCGGCTGGTCGGGTGCCCGCTACGGCGCGATGCCCTCGAGCATCGCCCGCACCACCGAGTCCGCCGTCGGCGGGTCGACGGGGCCCGTGTGCGGGAAGACCGCCGCCAGTACCGCGGCGTGGCAGTAGCCGACCAGCATCGCCGCTGCCGCGTCCACTTCGGACTCCGGTCGGAGCCTGCCGAGGGCTCGCTCCTCCTTCAGGTACGTCAGCAGGCGGTCGCGCCAGTAGCCCGATCGCTCGCTGATCTCCGCGAAGCGCTCCAGCACCCTCGGCTGGCCGAGCAGGCCGCTGAACGCCGGCACGATCACCTTGTGCAGCGCCAGCCCGAACTCCAGGTGGCGGCGGAGGTTCCCCGCCACCGTGCCTTCGCCCGCCACCGGCAGGTCGCCCAGTTCCGCTTCCGTCGTGCGCACGTGCTCCAGCAAGGCCCGGGCCACCAGCTCCTCCTTGTCGGAGAAGTGGTTGTAGAGCACGCCGTCGGCGACGCCCGCCATGCGCGCGATCTCGCGCACGGTCATCCCGGTCGTCCCGTGCGTGGCGATCATCTTCTGGGCGGTCTCGACCAGCAGGTCGTGCAGCGACTGGCCGTCCCGCTGCGCCGCGGCTTTCCTCGGTGACATCACCGCCATCGTAAGGGCCTCACGACCTCCTTCCCGTGACCAGCCACGCCGTTCCGCGCAGGCGGACCGCCTCCGGGCCCGCGTACGGCGCCAGCGCCGCCGTCAGGGCTTCGGTAGCTTTGGCCGCCGTCTCGCCGTCGACCATGGCGAGGTGGTGGCGGACCGGACCCCAGTCGCCGATGAACCGGGCCGCGTCCGGGATGTCGTGCCCCCAGACCTGGTCGGCCTCGACGCGGGTGCACACCACGTCCGAGAAGCCGGCTTCGGTCAGGACCGCCTTCGTGCGGTCCGGGTCCGCGAACGACGTCGGCCCGCTGCCGTCCGGTCCCGTCGGCTGGGGCAGGTACTCGGCCAGCGCACCGAACACCCGGCCGAGGTCGGTGCCCGCCAGTGCCGTCATGCACAGGAACGCCAGCCGCCCGCCGGGGCTCAGTGCCCGCCGGACGTTGGCGAACGCCGCCACCGGGTCGGCGAAGAACATCACCCCGAACCGGCTGACCGCCAGGTCGAACCCGCCTTCGGCGAACAGGTGCACCTGGACGTCCCCCTGCTCGAACGTCACATTCGGCACCTCCGCCGCGCGGGCCCGCGCGGTCGCCAGCATCGGCCCGGACAGGTCGACCCCGGTCGCGGACCGGGCCCGGGCCGCCGCCAGCCGCGTCAGCTGGCCGTTGCCGCAGCCGATGTCGAGCACCCGGTCGTCGGCACCGATCCGGTCGACCAGGTAGCCGTTGAACCCGCTGTTCACGGCGTCGTAGCGGTCCGCGTGCGACGCCCAGTGCTCCCCTTCGTACCCGTTCCACGCCTCGGCCTGCGCGGTGTTGACGATCCCGGTCATCCCCATCTCCTCCGTGGTGAACACGCGTTCATGAACACACGTTCATGGTCGCCGGAACCGCGTCGGCTGTCAAGGCATCGGCCACCCGCGGCCGGATGTCGGCCAGGTGGCAGATCTTCCGGCCGGGGCGGCGCGGAAGACTTCTCCCCATCGAGGCAAACCGCCTCTGACCAGCGCAAAGGAGCTAGAAATGGCCGACGTCATCGCCAACATGTCCATGTCCCTCGACGGCTTCGTGGCCGACGCCGAGGACCGCGTCGACCACCTGTTCGGGTGGTTCGGCAACGGCGACGTCGAGGTCCCCACCGCCGTCGAGTGGGCGACCTTCAAGACCTCCGAAGCCAGCGCGAAGATGCTTCGCGATGCCATGGCCAACGTCGGCGCGCTGATCACCGGCCGCCGCCTCTTCACCCTCACCCAGGGCTGGGGCGGCGCGCACCCGATGGGCGTGCCGGTCTTCGTCGTCACCCACGAGGAGCCTGCGGACTGGCCGCACCCCGAAGCGCCGTTCACGTTCGTCACCGACGGCCTCGAAAGCGCCGTCGAGCAGGCCAAGAAGGTGGCCGGCGAGAAGAACGTCGCCGTCGCCAGCACGACGATCGCGCAGCAGTGCCTCAACCTCGGGCTGCTCGACGGCATCCAGGTCGACCTGATCCCGGTGCTCCTCGGCGAAGGCGTCCGCTTCTTCGACAACCTGGACAAGACCATCGCGCTGACCGGCCCCGAGGTCGTCGAGGGCACCGGCGTGACGCACCTGTCCTACCGGGTCACGCGAGGAGCGTGACGTGCAGCGCGGCCAGGCGGGCGGGGTCGGCGACCACTTCGTACGCCGCCACCCGCTCGCCTTCGACCGCCACGGCGAGCGCGAGCAGCAGCCGGCCGCGCGGGGCGACGACGACACCGACCGCGCCGTCCACCAAGGCTGCTTCGGCGAAGTGAGCCCGTTTCCCGAACACCTGCGTCTCCTGCGCCACCGCCCGCGCCCCACGTACTTCGAGGGCCGCGCCGGCCGGCAACGCGGCCGCGTCGGCGCGGCGGACGACGTCGGGCGCCAGCACGTCCAGGAGCTCGTCGAGGTCGCCGCCGCGGGCCGCGGCGAGGAAGGCGTCGACCACCCGGCGGTGCCTGGCCAGGTCGGCCGGGGGCAGCGGGGACGTGCCCCGGACCCGCTGCCGCGCGCGGCTCGCGAGCTTCTTCGCCGCGACCGGCGTGCGGTCCAGCACCGGCGCGATCCGCTCGAACGGCACCGCGAACAGGTCGTGCAGCACGAACGCGATCCGCTCGGCCGGGCCCAGCGCGTCCAGCACGACGAGCAGCGCGCGGCCCACCGAGTCGGCCAGCTCGACCTCGCCCGCGGGATCCGCGTCGGCCGCCGGCTCCGGCACGACCTCGAACGGGTCCTCGCGGCGGGCCTTCCGCGACCGCAGGACGTCGAGGCAGACGCGGGACACGACCGTCGTCAGCCAGGCCGCCAGGTTGTCGACCGCGTCCACGCGGTTCAGGCGCAGCCAGGCTTCCTGGACGGCGTCGTCCGCCTCGGGCAGCGAGCCGAGCATCCGGAACGCCAGCCCGCGCAGCCTGCCGCGTTCGGCCTCGAACTCCCCGGCCAGCTCGTCCATCGGTCACCTTTCGCCCGCACCCACCGTCGCACTCCCGACGAATCCCGGCGACCAGAGGTGACCGATGAGCTTGCTGACCCCTGCCGACCTGGGCGCGTGGCGCCTGCCGAACCGCGTCGTGCTCGCGCCGACGACTCGCGCGCGCGTCCCGGACGGAGTGCCAGGCGAACTGCAGGCCGCGTATTACGCGCAACGTGCGGGCGCCGGGCTGATCGTCACCGAAGGCACCTGGGTGAGCGAAAAGGCCGTCGGCTTCCAAGGCGTTCCCGGGTTGTACACCGACGACCAGGTCGCCGGGTGGCGGCCGGTCACCGACGTCGTGCACGCCCTCGGCGCCCGGATCGTGGCGCAGCTGTGGCACACCGGTGCGGTGTCCCACGCGGACTTCCTCGGCGAACGGCCGGCGGGGCCGTCGGCGGTCGACCCGGAGGAAATCGTGCACACCGCGTCCGGCCGACGGCCGACCGTGACCCCGCGCGAGTTGAGCACGGCCGAAATCCAGGCGGTCGTCGCGGACTACGCCCACGCGGCGGAGAACGCGCGACGCGCCGGCTTCGACGGTGTCGAGCTGGCCGCCAACGGCGTGTACCTGCTCGCGCAGTTCCTGCACCCGCGGCTGAACCGGCGCACCGACGCCTACGGCCGATCCCGGAGCAAGCTGCTGTTGGAGGTCGTCGACGCTGTGCGCGCGGCTGGGATCGCCGTCGGGGTACGGCTTTCGCCGTGGTGGACCGGCGGACTGTTCACTGTGGACGATCCGTTGCGCGCCGAGTACGACGACCTGGTGGCTTCACTCGATATCGCTTACCTCCATCTCCGTGGGCCCGACACCGGACCGGATTTCGCCGGCTTCGCCCGGTATCGGCGGCTGTTCCGCGGCTCGCTGATCGTGAACAACGGTTTCGACCGCGCCTCCGGCGATGCCGTGGTCGAGGCCGGGATCGCGGACGCCGTTTCGTACGCACGGCACTTCGTCGCGAACCCCGATCTGGTGACGCGGTTCGCGCTCGGCCTGCCGCTGGAACCGGGTGATCCCGCGACCTACTACGGCGGTGGGGCCGCCGGTTACGTCGAAGCGCTGGCCAGGTAGCTATTCCGGGCACCACACCGCCAGCTCGCTCCCGCCCGGCTCGCGGAAGTGGAAACGCCGGCCGCCGGGGAAGGCGAACGGTTCCTTCGTCACCTCACCACCGGCCGCCTCGATCGCGGTGCGGGCCGCCGCCAGGTCGTCCGTGCGGATCGTGACCAGCGGTGCGCGGGCTTGCTCCGCCTGGTCCGACTGGAAGCCGAACGTGGGGCCGGCGGCCCGGACGTCCGTGTAGTCCGGGCCGTACGGCGTCACCTCCCAGCCGAAGGCGCGCGCGAAGAACTCGCCGGACGCGGTGGCCGACGTGGACGGGAACTCGACGAAGTCGACTTCGAACATGCCTCGACGCTAGCGGCCACCACCGACAAAATGGGCGCCATGGATCTCGACGACGCGGTCGTGCGCCTGTGCGCGGAGGGCATGCAGGCCGAAGCGGCGGGCCGGAACGACGACGCCCACGCGCTGTTCCGGCAGGCATGGGACGCGGCAACCGACGACTACGGCGCCTGCGTTGCGGCCCACTACCTCGCCCGGCACCAGACGACCCCCGAGGACGTGCTGCGCTGGAACCAGGAGTGCCTGGAACGGGCCGACCGCGTGGGCGACGAGCGGGTCCGCGGGTTCTACCCGTCGCTGCACCTGAACCTGGCCCGTGCACACGAAGAACTCGGGAACCCCGACCGCGCGCGGGAGCACTACCGGCAGGCGGCCGGGCGGCTCGAGGACGCGCCGGCCGGGCCGTACCGCGACGGGATGCGGTTCACGATCGCGGCGGCGCTGCGCCCGGCGCCGAAGGACGACGACGCGCTGACCGAGCTGCTGGGCAAGTTGTGCGAGCGCAAGGACTTCCGGGCGCTCGGGGTGCTGCTGCCGGCGTACCTCGGGGACCTCGGGACGGCGGAGGACCGGACGGCGCTGCTGACCGCGGTGCAGATGGTGCGGCTGGGGCAGTCGCTGCCCGAGGACGAGGCCGCGCTGCTGGCTCAGGCGATGGGTGAGCTGACTCAGGCGGGCCGGCCCGCGCCCGCGTAGTCGTCGCCCTTCGAGTGGTACGTGTGGATCTGGATCGCCTGGCCCTCGGTCGGCGCGTTGATCATCAAGCCGTTGCCCAGGTACAGCCCCACGTGGTGGATGCGGGTCGCCGGGCTGCCGTAGAACACCAGGTCGCCCAGGCGCGGCTCCTGCGAAGCCGGCACCGGCGGCAGCGCGCGGAACTGGCTGTCCGCCGTCCGCGGCAACGACACCCCCGCGCTGTCGTACGACGCCTTCGTCAACCCTGAACAGTCGAAGCCCGCCGCGCCCGCGTCGGGGCCGTTGCCGCCCCACACGTACGGGAGGCCGAGCTGGCCCAAGGCGAACCGCGTCGCCTGGACGCGCGGCGATGAAGCCGACGCCGGGTCCAGGGAAAGCGTCGCGTACAGCTGGGCCATGCCGAGGACGCGCTGGCGGAACAGCTCCGTGTCGCTGCCCGGGTGGTAGGCCGCGATCGCCTTCCACCAGCCCGGGCCCGCGCCGAGGTCCGTGCCGCCCGCGCACAGCGCGCGGCCGGCCGCGATCGGGGCCTCGCCGCCGTACTTCTTGTTCTGTGCCGCCGTCAGACCGAGAACGTTCTCGCCGCCGCGGCCGTGGTTCGACGCCGCCGCGCCGACGCCCGCCAGCGTGACCCACGACAGGTGGCACGACGGGTCTTCGCTCCGCAGCGCCAGTTCGCCGTTCGCGTAGCCGATCAGCGCGTCCGCCGGGATGTCCAACGGCCCGGCCAGCTGGTCGGCCCATTGCTGAAGCGGGCTCTTGCCGCCCTGGCCGGACGCGCCCTGGCCCGGTTCCTGCGCCTTCACCGGTGCGCTGACTTCGAGGACCGACGGGCCCGAAGCCGCGTCGCGCGCCACCGGCAGCGCGGCCGCCGGCGCGGGCTCGGGCGACCGGTCGGCCAGCAGCCAGCCCGCGGTGACCAGACCCGCGACGAGCGGCAGCGCGACGAGGCCGCGCAAGGCCGCGCCACGAGCCCAGGAGGTCGGCTTGGTCGTCACGGGTTCCAACTTAGAAGAGCGCACCTCTTGGTGAACGACTGAGTAGCTTGCACGTTAGGGGGACTCTCATATGGTGGACACATGACTGAGATCGACGCTGCTCGCCTCACCTCGGCCCTGAAGGATCGGTACGCGAAGATCGACGTCGTCGAGCGCACCGGCTCCACCAACGCCGACCTGCGGAAAGCCCTCGAAGACGGCGCCGAGGACCGGACCGTTCTGCTGGCCGAAGAGCAGACCGCGGGGGTGGGCAGGCGGGCGCGTCAGTGGAGCTCCCCGAAGGGCGCCGGGCTGTACCTCAGCGTCGCACTGCGGCCGGAGGTCCCGTTCACGGCGCTGGGTTCACTCTCCGTGGTCGCCGGGCTCGCCGTCCGGGCGGCCGCGGCGTCCGTCGGGGTGGACGCCGCGCTCAAATGGCCCAACGACGTCCTCTCCGGCGGGGCCAAGTGCGCCGGGATCCTCGCCGAGGCCGTCGCCGGGAACCCGCCGTCGATCGTGCTCGGCGTCGGCCTCAACGTCCTGCCGCTCGGCGACGTCCAGCCGGGCGCGGGCGGCCTGCCCGCGACGTCGCTCGCCGAGCTCGGCGCCACCAACACCGACCGCACCGACGTCGCGATCGCGCTGCTCACCGAGTTCGACGACCTCGAGCGGCGCTGGCGCCTGGCGGGCGGCGACCTCACCGAAGCGGGCCTGCTCGGCGACTACCGCGCCCACTGCGCGACCCTCGGCCAGGACGTCGAGGTGCAGCTGCCGGACGGCACGTCGCTCACCGGGCGCGCCGCCGACATCGACGCCGCCGGCCAGCTCCAGGTGGACATGGCGGGCGGCCAGCGGCACACCGTGTTCGCGGGTGACGTGGTGCACGTCCGCCCGGCCTGATTCTTCGGGGCGTTGCACTCACCGGCCGGGCGTCTCGCCGGTACGGTGAGGCGACACCGCCGCACCGACCTTGGGAGCGTCCGCCGTGGCTTATCCGGACGATTTGCTCAGCGAGCAAGAGCACGTCGTGGTGCACAGTCACCCGCACTTCAAGATGCTGATCTTCCCGACGCTCGCGTTCCTGGTCACCCTGGGCGCCGGCATCTGGCTGGCGATCCTCGCGAAGGACGCCGGCTCGCCGTGGAACACGGTCGGGCTGATCGCCATCGGGGTCGTCGCCCTCGTGCTGATCGTGTGGCTGTTCCTGGCGCCGCTCGTCCGCTGGCGGACCACCCACTTCATCGTGACGACCGACCGCCTCATCGCCCGCGAGGGCGTGCTGAAGCGCACCGGCATCGACATCCCGATGGGCCGCATCAACAGCGTCCAGTTCGAGCACGGCCTGCTCGACCGGGTCTTCGGCTGCGGCACCCTGATCATCGAGTCGGCGTCGGACGAGCCGCTGCGGTTCGAGGACATCCCGCACGTCGAGAAGGTGCACACGGTCATCTACCGCGAGGTCAACGACAACCCGTACGACGACTACCGGCCGGGCACCCAGCAGCAGCAGCCCCAGCAGACCACGCCGCTGCCGCCCCAGGGCGGGCACCCGCCGCGCGGCGATCGACGCCGCTGATGGGCACGCGTGAACTGGGCCTGCCCGAGCGGGTCCCCTCCTCGAACGAACTGCCCGAGCGCGTGACGATCTGGGAGGTCGGCCCGCGGGATGGCCTGCAGAACGAGAAGACGATCGTCCCGGTCGAGGTCAAGCTGGAGTTCCTCGACCGGCTCGCGGGCGCGGGCCTGACGACGCTGGAGGCGACCAGCTTCGTGCACCCGAAGTGGGTGCCGCAGCTGGCCGACGCCGATCAGCTGCTCGCCGGCCTGGATCGTCGCGCGGGCGTCCGCTACCCCGTGCTGGTGCCGAACGAGAAGGGCCTCAACCGGGCCCTCGACGCCGGCGTCGAGCACATCGCGATCTTCGCCAGCGCGACCGAAACGTTCGCGCAGAAGAACTTGAACTCGACACTGGACGAGCAGTTCGCGATGTTCGAGCCGGTCGTGACGCGGGCGCGGGAGGCGGGCGTCGAGGTGCGCGGCTACCTCTCGATGTGCTTCGGCGACCCGTGGGAAGGCGCCGTGCCGGCCAAGCAGGTCGCCGACGCCGGCCGACGCCTGCTCGACATGGGGTGCTCGCAGCTTTCGCTGGGCGACACCATCGGCGTCGCGACCGCGGGCCAGGTGGAGAACCTGATCGGGCTGTTCGGCGATGTCGGTACTTTGGCCGTGCACTTCCACGACACCTACGGTCAGGCTCTCGCCAACACGCTCGCGGCGCTCCGATGTGGAGTGTCGACTGTGGACTCTTCGGCGGGCGGGCTCGGCGGCTGCCCGTACGCCGAGTCGGCGACCGGGAACCTGGCCACCGAAGACCTGGTGTGGATGCTCGACGGGCTGGGTATCGCTCACGGAGCCGACCTGGACGCGCTGGTGGCGGCCAGCACCTGGATGGCGGGACAGCTCGGCCGCCCGAGCCCGTCCCGCGTGGTCGCCGCGCTGAGCTGACCTCGCCCGCACCCGCGCCGGACAGGTGCGGTATCAAGGGGGACCGGCAGCACCGCGGCCGCGTCGAACGATGTGTGCCCGCGGGCACCGACCGAGCCGGAGGATGGGTGTGACCGAGCCTTCCGAGGCGGGCTCCGAACCGGTCGAGGCCGACCTCGACACGGGGCCGATCCGGCTGCCCGAATACGGGCCTGCGGATTCCGGTGCCTTCGAGGAGGCGCCGACCCCGCCCTCGGGCAACCCCGCGGCGTGGCCGCACGCGGTGTCGCCGCTGCTGCCGCCGTTCCCGCTGCCCCCGGCCCCGCCGGCTCCGGTGTCGGCTCCCGCACCGGTCGCGCCGCCACCGCCGGTCGCGGGCCCGCCGCTCAGCCCCGGTTCGCCGGCGCCGCTGCCGCCGCTCGGTTCGCCGCGCACGGAACGGGAAAGCGTTGTCGCCTTGTTCCTGGTGCACATGTTCCCGATCGGGCACCTGCCGGTGGCGATGGACAAGCCGGCGCTGCAGCTGCCGCTGCCCGACGACCCGGACGGCTTCGGCCCGAACGACCACCCGGACGCCCGGCTGATCTTCGACGACCAGGCGCTCACCAACGTCACCGCCGGGTTCCGCCGGTCGCCGACGGCGCCCTCGCGGCCGGTGCCCCGGCACCTGACCGACGGGTACGTGCCGTACGCCCACGCGACGCAGGCGGTGTGGATCCGCCGGTTCGTCGTCGGGCACAGCGAGCTCGGGCCCGAATACGCGTGGCCGCCGGGCGACTACTACCCCGAAGGCTGCGTCGACCACGGCGACCCGGTGATGGTCCCGATGAACATCGTGCTCGACCGCTTCGGCCCGGCGCACGGCCGCGTGTTCTTCGCCGACGGCACGCCCTTCGCGGAACGCTCGCTGCCGCCCGGGATGCTGGACGCCGAGTACCGCCGGTACGTCGTCGTGCGCGCGGTGCCGATGTGGCGCGCGGAGACCGCGAACTGGTTCGGCCAGGTCGGCGGGGGTACGCGGTACCGCTCGCTGCTGGCGGCCGACGAGCTCGTGACCCTCGGCTACCTCGCCGAGGCCAAGCAGGAAGAGGACTGATGAACACCCAGTCGATCCAGCGCTGGCTCGGCGTGCTGGGCGTGCCGCCGGAGGTCGTCTCGCTCGGCGCCGAAGTCGACAACGCCTGGTGCCTGATGCAGGGCGAGGACGAGGCGTGGGAGGTCTTCTGGCGGGAGCAGGGCAACCGCTACGACTGGGCGCGGTTCACCAGCGAACAGGTGGCGTGCCACTACCTCTTCGGCCGGCTGGCCTGGGCGCAGGTCGCCCGCGGCGCCGTCGGCCTGCTGCCCGGGTCGTGAGTGGGGAACAGGGTTAGAACACTGTTCCTCACTCACGACGGCTTCAGCGCTTGAGGATCGCCAAGGCGTCGTCGTGGAGGCGGCCGTTCGTCGACAGCGCGCTGCCGTTGTCGTACTTCGCCACGCCGTCGAGGTCGCTGAACCGCCCGCCCGCTTCGGTGACGATCACCTGCGCCGCCGCGACGTCCCACGGGTTCACGATGCACTCCGCCGCGACGTCCAGTGCTCCCTCGGCCACCAGCACGTGGTGCCAGAAGTCGCCGAACGCGCGGGTCTCCCAGCACGCGTCCACCAGACCGAGGTACTTCTCGCGCGAGTGGTACTCCGTCCACGAGTTCAAGTCCGTAGTGGACAGATAAGCGTCCGAAAGGGACGAAACCTTCGAAACCGACAGCTGTCGCGTCCCCGCGCTGTCGGAAGAAAACGCGCCCGCGCCCGAAGCCGCCCACCAGCGGCGGCCCAGCAGCGGCGCGCTGATCATGCCGACGACCGGGGCACCGTCCTCCACGAGGGCGATGAGGGTCGCCCAGACGGGTACACCTCGGAGGAAGTTCTTGGTGCCGTCGATCGGGTCGAGCACCCACGCCCGGCCGGTCGCCGCCGAGCCGCCGCGCTCCTCGCCGAGCACCGCGTCGTCCGGGCGTTCTTCCGTGAGCACGGCACGGATCGCGTCCTCCACCGCGGTGTCCGCGTCGGTCACCGGCGTGCGGTCGGGCTTGCGCTCCACCGCCAGGTCCAGGGCGCGGAACCGCGCCGTCGTGATCGCGTCGGCGGCGTCGGCCAGCCGGGTGGCGAGGGCCAGATCATCTTCGTAGCCAGGCACGGTCACGATGTTTTCACGCCCGCGCGCCGTAGAGTTGGCCAGGTGAGCATGGTCCTACTTGCCGAAGACGATCCGGCCATCGCCGAACCGCTCTCCCGCGCCCTCGAACGCGAGGGATACGAGATCCACGTCGTCACCGACGGCCCTTCGGTCCTCGACGCCACCGCCGCCCAGAAGGTCGACCTGCTCGTGCTCGACCTCGGGCTGCCCGGCATGGACGGGCTCGAGGTCTGCCGCCGCCTGCGCGCCAACGGCACCGAGCTGCCCGTCCTGATGCTCACCGCCCGGACCGACGAGGTCGACTTCGTCGTCGGCCTGGACGCGGGCGCCGACGACTACGTCGCCAAGCCGTTCCGGCTCGCCGAGCTGCTCGCCCGGATCCGCGCGCTGCTGCGCCGCCGGGTGCCCGAGGTGCTGGAGGCCGGCGGGGTGCGGATGGACCTCGGCGCGCGGCTGGTCACCGTCGACCTGCACGAGGTCCAGCTGGCGAACAAGGAGTTCGAGCTGCTGCGCGTCCTGATGAGCCGCGCCGGGCAGGTCGTCAGCCGCGACGAGATCCTCGCCGAGGTCTGGAACGACCTCGAGTCGAAGACGTCCAAGACCCTCGACATGCACATGTCGTGGCTGCGGCGGAAGCTCTCGATCGCCGCCGACGAAGCCGCCGGGCGCACCAGCAAGGCCCACGACGGCGAGCGGCGGATCGCGACCGTCCGCGGCGTCGGCTTCCGGTTCAACGCCGAATAAGCCGTGCGCCGCCGCATCCTGCTGGCCATCCTGCTGGCCGTCGCCGTCACCGCGGCGGTGCTCGGCATCCCGCTGGGCATCGTGGCGAGCTGGCAGATCGAGTCCAGCTACCGCGAGACGCTCGCCGAGAACGCCCGCGCGGCGGCGGCGATCCTCGACACCGAGATCGCCAACGGCCAGGCGATCGACCTCGACCAGGTGCGCGCGGCGGTCCCGGCGAACGGCCTGCTCACCGTGCAGGTCCCCAACCAGCAGGAGAAGCGCTACGGCAACGACCCCGGGCCCCGGACCGTGGCCGAGACGGCCGACCTGGCCCGCGACGGCAAGGTCGCGATCGCCGTCCCGGCCGGTCCGATGCACGAGCGCCAGACGACCGTGACGCTGGTCGTCGTGCTGCTGGTGCTGCTGTCGGTCGGCACCGGCGCGGTGGTCGCCATCGCGACGGCCCGGCGGCTCGCGAAGCCCCTGCGGCACGTGGCCGAACGCGCGTCCCGCCTCGGCGGCGGCGACTTCCGGCCCGACCCGAGCCGCTACGGCGTCGGTGAGCTCGACATGGTCGCCGAGGCACTGGACGCGTCGGGCACGGCGCTCGCCCAGCTCGTGCAGCGGGAGCGCCAGCTCGTCGGCGACGTCTCGCACCAGCTGCGCAGCCGGCTGACGGCGTTGCAGCTGCGTCTGGAACCGCTGACCGTGCACCCGGACGAAGAGGTGGCCGACGAGTCGAAGGCCGCCCAGGAACAGGCCGACCGGCTCGCCGAGGCGTTGGACGAGCTGCTGGCGGCGGCCCGTGCCGCGCGCGAGGTCGGCGCGGAGCCGGTGGACCTGCCCCACCAGCTGCCCGAGATGGCGCAGGAGTGGCGCGAGCTGCTCCGCGCGGAAGGCCGCAACCTCCGGATGCGGGTGGCCGACGGCCTGATGGCCCGCGCGACCCCGGGGCGCCTGCGCGAGGTGGTCGGGGTGCTGCTGGACAACGCCCTGCGCCACGGTTCGGGCACGGTCACGGTGGCCGCCCGCCGCGGCGACGCCGAGGGCACGGTCGTGATCGAGGTCAGCGACACCGGTTCCGGCGTGCCGGACGAGCTGGCCCCGCACATCTTCGAGCGCGGCTTCTCGGGCGGCGGGTCGACCGGCGTCGGGCTGGCACTGGCGCGTGCCCTCGTGGAAGCGGACGGCGGCCGGCTGGAGCTGTCGAACCGGCGGCCGGCGGTGTTCAGCCTCTTCCTCAAGGTGCCGCGGCCGAGTGACGTGCCCGAGGTGCGGTGGCCCGCGGAGCGCGTCCCGCGTTAGTCGGCGTCGGCCGTGACGAGCAGGACGAACGCGGCTCGCGCAGGCATGCCCAGGCTCGTCCACAGTCCCGTCGGATCCGTTGCGGCCAAGGACATCCGCACTGGGGAAGCGCTTTCCGCGGGCAGCTGCCCGGCGTCGAGGACTGCGTGCAGCGCCGCGTCGAGCAGGGCGTGTTCGTCCTGGACCGCCCCGGCCCGCGCCGTGACGAGGTAGGAAAGCGCGCAGCGCCGGGCCACGCGCTTCCCTTCCCCCTCGTTTCCCTCCCCGACGGCGTCGCGCAGCGCGAAGAGGAACAGCTCCACGCTCCGCACCTGCGACTCCGTCTGCCAGGCCGGTTTCGGCGGGTCGAGCCGGATCTGCGTCCCCGACGGCAAGCGGGGCCGCAGCAGCCGGCACAGTGCCTCGTCGACCTGGGCGATCATGGGTCAGATCAACCCTTCACGCAGTGCGTACGCGACCGCGTGCGATCGGTTGCGCAGCTGGAACCGGTTGGTCACGTCGTGCAGGATGCTCTTCACCGTGCGCTGCGAGTAGCACAGCTGGTCGGCGATCTCCTGCGTCGAGTACCCCGCCGCGACGAGCCGCAGCACCTCGGTCTCCCGGTTGCTCATCCCGCCCAGGTGCAGGCCACGCGGCTGGAGCACCTGGCGCTGCAGGCGGGACACCCGGCTCAGCAGCCGGCCGAGCAGGTCGGGCGGCAGCGCGCCCTCCCCGGCCGCGGCCGCCTTGATCAGCCGGACGAGCACCTCCGGCCCGGCGTCGGCGCGGCGGGCGACCGCGCAGACCCCGTGCTCGACGGCGTTGAGGATTTCGTTGTCGTCGACCTCGCCCGCGACCAGCACGATGCGGGTGAAGCCCTGGTGGTGCAGCGCGGACAGCAGCTGGGTCATCGTCTCGTCGAGCCGGTCGGCGACCAGCAGTGCGACCATGGCCGAGTCGGCCGCCTCCCCGTCGACCACCCGGACTTCGTCGCGCGAACGCAGCGCCATGCAGACGCCGTTGTGCAGGATCGGATCGGTGGCGCGGACCACCACCGGCGTCCTGTCGGATTCGAACATCGTCACCCATTCCCCTCGAACGGTGCGAGGGTTTCCACCCCTCACCCTTCCCACAGTGCCCGGAAAGGTGTCCCGAGCGCATGGGACCGGCGTCCCGAATTGCCCGGTGGGGTGCCCGTCAGGACCGGCCGAGTCCCGCGTCGCGGGCCCGGACGATCGCTTCCGCGCGGTCGGCGACGTGCAGTTTCGCGAAAACGTTCGAAATGTGGTTACGGACGGTTTTCGGGCTCAGGCAGAGAGTGTTCGCGATGACGCCGTTGCTGTGCCCGGCCGCGATGAGGGACAGGACCTCGCGCTCGCGCCCGGTCAGCTCCGGGAACACCGGCTCGCTCGTGGGCGGCGGCTGGTTGAAGAAGCCGAGCACGCGGTTCGCGATGTCGGGGCCGAAGATGGCCTCCCGCCGGGCGACGGCCTGGACGGCGCGGATGATCTCGTCCGGCTCGGCGTCCTTGAGCAGGTAGCCGCGGGCACCGGCGCGCATCGCCGCGAAGACCGACTCGCTTTCGTCGGCCATCGTCAGCATCAGCACGCCGGTGTCCGGGCTCACGGCCGCGATGTGCCGGGTCGCCTGGATCCCGGACAGGTCGGGCAGGTGCAGGTCCATGACCGCGACGTCGGGCAGCAGCGCGCCCGCGGCCTCGATCGCCGCGGCGCCGCTGGCCGCCTCGCCCACGATTTCGATCTCGGGCTCGGCGTCCAGCAGCGTGCACACGCCGAACCGGAACAACGGGTGGTCGTCCACGACGAGCACGCGCAGACCCATCCGGTCACCTCCCCGCTGTCACCCCCCGTAATGGTAGGTGAAGGCGGCCGCGTTCTCACGTGCCCATTTCGCGAAGGTCAGCGGCGGCCGGCCGAGCAGGCGCCCGACGGTGTCGAAGACGATGTGTTCGTGCGCGGCGGATTCCCTTTTCAGGGCGAAGAACCCGTCGACGGCCGCGGCGGGCCAGCCGAATCGGCGCACCATGCGTTCCCGCGCGGCGGTTTCCGGTTCTTCGACGAATTCAACCGGACGGCCGATCGCGTCGGCGAGGATCGCGACCTGCTGTCCGGTGGTGAGGGCTTCGCCGCCGGTGAGCTCGTAGGTCGCGCCTTCGTGGCCGGACGTCGTGAGGGCGAGCGTCGCGACCGCGGCGATGTCCCGGACGTGGACCAGCGCGGAGGCGGGGTCGCCTTCGGGCACGTACACGGCGTTCTCGTCGCGGATCGAGCCGAGCCAGGCGAACCGGTTGTCCATGAACGCGCCGGGCCGCAGGATCGTCCAGGCGGGACCGGCTTCGCGGACCGCCTGCTCGGCTTCGGCGTGGGCGCGGGTGATCGGGTCCGTCTGTCCGAAGTGGACACCGGTGGTGGACAGCTTGACGAGGTGGGTGACGCCGGCCCGCGCGGCCGCTTCGGCGACGGCGCTTTCGCGGTGAGCGCCTTGGGTGAGCACGAAAACGCGGTCCGCGCCGTCGAACAGCGCGGGCAGATTGGCGGTGTCGAGGTCGGCTTGCACGACTTCGGCGCGCGGATCGATGCGGGCCTTGGCCGGGTCGCGGGTCAGCGCGCGGACGGCGGCGCCGGCGTCCAGCAGGGCGGGGACGAGGGCGCGGCCGACCTTGCCGGTGGCGCCGAGGACGAAGATCATCGGGAGTTTCCTGTCTTGAGCGGGACGTGGGGGAGCGCGAACGCCGTGACGAGGGCGAGCGCGAGGACCGGCAGCAGGGCGAGGAAGACGCCGTGGGTGCCGGCGGAGTAGGCGAAGCCGAGCGCGACCGGGCCGAGGCTCGAGCCGAGCGCGCGGGCGAGGTTGACGCCGGCGGCGACCGCGCCACGGTCTTCGGGTGGCGCGGTGTTCTGCGTGGCGAGGGCCAGGACCTGCAGATTGAGCCCGGCCGCGAGGCCGAAGACGACCAGGCAGGCGACGATCGCCGGGAGTGTTTTCACGGTGAGCAGGCCGAGGACGGCGAGCAGTCCGAGCGCCATGCTGAGCCGCGGGGCCCAGCGGTAGTGGCCGGTGCGGGTGATGACCTTGCTCGCGACGACGGAGGACGCGGCCACGGCGAGCGTCATGGGTGCGAGCAGGAGCCCGCCTTCGGCCGGTCCGGCGTCTTGCTGGAGGAGGACGGCGATGTAGTTGACCGAGCCGAGGAAGGCGAACCCGGCGAACACGCTGAGCACGACGGAGACGGTGAACGTCCGGTCTCTGAAGAGTCTCAGCGGCAGGACCGGAGCTTCGGCCTTGCGTTCGACGAGCACGAACAAGACGGCCGCGACGGCACCGAGCGCGACCGACCACGGCGTGAGCAGGGTGAACCCGGTGATGGCGCCGCCGAGCAGGACGACGCCGGCGAAGTCGAAGGGCGCTTCCCGCCGTCGTCTCGGCAGGTCGAGTTTCCGCAGAAGTGCGACGGCGACCAGGCCGAGCGGCAGGTTGACGAGGAAGATCGACCGCCACCCGGCGACACCGGTGAGCAGCCCGCCAGCCACGGGCCCGGCGAGCGACGCGACGGCGAAGCAGATCGAGAACCACCCGAAGTACTTCGCGCCTTCGCGGGGCGAGAACATCTCGCCGAGCGAAGCACCGACGGAGACGAAGAGGCCCCCGGAGCCGGCGCCCTGCAGAACCCGCCCGGCGATCAGCGTCGCGGCCGACGGCGCGAGCCCGCAGGCGAGCGAACCGAGCAGGAACAGGGCGAGCGCGCCGAGGAGCACGCGCTTGCGGCCGAAGACGTCGCCGAGCTTGCCGTAGAGGGGAGCGGTGACGCTCCCGGCGAGCAGGTAGGCGGTGGTGACCCAGGCGTAGGTCCCGGTGGTGCCGAAGTCGGCGGCGATCCGGGGGAGCGCGGTGGCGACGACCTGGGCGTCGAGCATCGCGAGGAAGACGGACAGGAAAAGCCCGGCAAGGGCTGGTTTTTGAGCGCGTTGCAGCGCGGTGGTGCTCAAGAAATTGTCCTTGTTTCGTCAGGGGGGACGAGAGATGCGGACGCGCGTTGACGCACGTCCCGTCGAGCCGGGAAAAGGTTCCATCGTCACCCGCGGAGCAGGTGCGACCTCTTCGCGCTCGGAAACCACCTCGAATCGTCCCGCTCGCCCGGCCGAACCCGGACGGCGTCCTCACGAAGGAACACTGACGAAGATGACTGTAGACAACTACATGTCAGAAGACAACTAGTTTCTCTAGTGCAGGCGGGTCACGTCGCCGCTGTCGCGTCGACGTTCGCCCAGCTCGTCCGGGAACACCCACTTCTTGAACCCCCAGAAGCGGAAGAACATCGCCAGCAGCATGCCGATGATCGACCCGCTCGCGAAGTCCGCGACCTCCTGCACCAGCCGCGTCACGTGCGGGACCTCCAAGTCCAGCACGTACCGGGACACGTACAGCGGGATCAGGTTCACCACGACGGCGATCCCGCTGATCACGAAGAACAGCGCGGCCTCGTGGTGACGCTCGCGGCCACCCCTGGTGCGGAACGACCACTCGCGGTTGAGGATGTACGACACGATCGTCGCGACGATGATCGCGATCGCCTTCGCCGTGGTCGGTTTCGACTCCAGGACCGACAGCTTCAGGAAGTACCAGACGCCGTTGTCGACCAGGAACGTCGTGCCGCCCACGATCGCGAACTTCAGCAGCTCCCGGTGCTTGATCAGCACCGAACGCAGTGGTTCCGGCGTGCGCTTGAGCACGGTTTCCACAACGGTCACACCACGCAGTCTAGGAGCACACCGCGTTGACCTGTGGTTCAGGCGGCCTTGCGGTCCTGAATGTCCGGATCTTCCGCGACCTCCACCACCCGCGCACCCTCGTCCGGGAACACCCACTTCTTGAACGCCCACCAGCGGAACACCGTGCCCAGCAGCGTGCCGATGACGATCCCGCTGACGAAGTCGGCCACTTCGACGCCGAACGGCGACAGCCGCGGCGCCTGCAGGTCCAGCACGTACCTCGAGAACCACTGCGGCAGCGCGTTCAGGCCCAGCGCGATGCCGCTGAACAGGAAGAACAGCGCTGCTTCGTGCGTCCGCTCGCGGCCGCCGCGGGTGCGGAACGACCACTCGCGGTTGGCGACGTACGAGAAGATCGTCGCGACGAGGACGCCGACGATCAGCGCCGTCACCGGGTGGGTCCGCAGCACGGTGAACTTCAAGCCGTAGTTGACGGACATCGTGATCACGAAGCTGATCCCGCCGACGACGGCGAAGCGGAGGAGCTCGCGATGCTTCTTCAGCAGCTCGCGCACCGCGCGGACGCTACCCGGTCAGCCAGCCGAATCCCTTCTCGGGGGTGACGGTCGGCGGCTGGTTGCCCGGCTTGGTGCCCGGCCGCGGCGGCGCGCTGGTCGTGGTCGACGACGTCGGCGGCTCGACCGTCGGCTCGGTCTCGCTCGTCGTGGTCGGCGGCGTTGACGTGGGCTTCGGCGAGGTCGGTTTCGGCTTGGTCGGCGTCGTCGAAGACGGTGTCGGCGACGGCAGCGGGTCCTTGCCGCACCAGTGGTGGTAGCAGCCGAAGTCGATCGTCACCGGCGCCGCGGACGCCTTGCCGAGCTTCGCGCCGATCGTGACGCGCCCGTCGTCGGGACGGCCCTTCAGCCGCACCCACAGGTTGACGTGCTGGCCGGGGGCGACCGCGCTCTTCGTCGTGCAGGACGCGCCGTCGGACGTCGTCGTGCAGGGGAAGCCGCGCAGGCTCCACCACTGCCACAGCGGGTGGTCGAAGGTGACCGTGACCGGCCGGGTCGTCTCGCCGGTGTTGCGGACCCGCACGTAGACCAGCGGGTTGCGGGTCCACGGGAACGCCGAGAGCCCGTCGCCCTGCGCTTCGAGGACCACCGCGTCCGGCGGCTGCTTCACGGTGACCTTGACGCTCACCGAGACGTTGATCTGCAAGCCGGCGGTGACCGAGCCGGTCACCGTGCCGCCTTGGGCGTCCTCGTCGGCCTGGAGCCGGAAGTTGAGCGTCGCGGTCTGGCCGGGCTCCAGGCCGGTGCCCGTCTTGCAGGTCACCGTGCCCTCGCCGCCGGGGCAGTTCACCGAGATCGGGGCGCCGCCCTGGGCGAACGCCATCGGCGCGCCGCCGCCACCGGCGTCGACCGCGTGCACGCCCGGGGGCAGCTTCAGCGCGACAGCCACCGGCTCGGACGGGCTGCCGCCGTCGTTGCGGACGGTGATCGGCACGTTCGTCGCCGAGCCGGGGCTGAGCTCGACGCCGTCCGGCGGGGCCGTCGCGGACATCGACGGCGGCGCCGGGGCGGGCGGGGCCGGAGGCGGCGGGGCCGGCGCGGGCGGCTCGACCGCGGGCGGCGGGGGCTCGACCGCCGGCGCCACGGGCGGGGGCGGCGGCTGCGGCGGCGCGGGCGGGGCTGGCGGCACGGGCTTCGGCGGCGCCGGCGGCTCGACGGGCTGGACCGCGGGCGGCGGCTGCTGGGCCGCGACGGGGATCTCCTGCGTCCCCCCGCCGGCGGTGAGCGCGATGACGACGGCCGCGACGATCGCCGTGCCCGAGGCCGCGACGCCGGCGAACTGGCGGGGTCCCGCGGCGGCGGCTCCCGCGGCCGCGCCTGCCTTGCCCCCGGCCGCGGCGGCGCCGACGGCCGCCACGCCCGCGGTGGCCGCGCTCGCCTTCGCCGCGCCGATGGTCGCGAGGTAGCCGAGCGCCGCGCCGCCCAGGACGATCGGGGCGACGATCGCGCGCAGCCCGCCGTTGACGTCGGCGAGTTCCGCGGCCAGCGCGCGGCAGTTGTCGCATTCGTCGAGGTGGTTCTCGACCTGGTTGCGTTCGCGTTTCGACAGGCCGTCGCGGGTCCACGCGCCGAGCCGCTCGGCGCACGCGCGGCAGCGTTCCTCGGCGTTCTCCTGCAGGTGGACCTGCAGGTACGCCTGGCGCAGCCCCTCGCGGGCGCGGTAGGCGAGCGCCGAGACGCCGTTCGCGGTCAAGCCCAGCAGTGGCGCGACCTCGGCCGGGCTCTGCTGCTCGATCTCGGTGTGCCAGAGCACCGCTTGCCAGCGTTCGGGCAGCCGTGCGAACGCCTTGGCGGCCATCGTCCGCTCGAGCCCGGCGACGGCGGTGTCGGAGAACTGCACGGTGAGCGCCTCGGAGGGCACGTCGGCCATGTCCTCGTTGAGGTCGACCCGGCGTTCCTTGCGCGTGCGGTCGTACGCGGTGTGACGCAGCGCAGTCAGCAGGTACGCCCGGAAGGCTGTGTCCGGCCCCTTGCCACCACGGAGAGTGTCCAGCACCTTCGAGAACGCCTCGGACACCAAGTCGTCGGCTTCGGAGCTCGAACGGGCCAGCTGACGAGCGAGGTTGTGCGCCGCTCCGGTGTGGCGTTCGTAGAGCGGCCCGTACGACTCGATCTTCCCGGCGCGGACCTCGGCGATCAGTTCGGCGTCACTCTTTCCGCTGAGATCGGCGGGAACGGTGGACACGGCACTCCTCGGTCGGCTAGGGCCAGGACCTGCCATTACAGGCCGGTCCGGGGCGCGAGACAAGTGTGACTGACCCACCCCGGGCCGTCACGCGGTGGTCGGGGTGTTGACTCCGTCGGCGGAGCAAAATCACCCATCCCCGGGTCGCGCCGTGGAAAAGCTTCTTAACAAAACTCACGAGTACGCGTCACGGGATCCGGTGGGGCACGTCCTCACCGTGAAGCACCGAGCAAGATCGACACGGACCGGATGAAAGGGACAGGGGGCCAGTGGACGTTCCGGCTACGCGTTCCGGTCCCGGTGACGCTCCGCCCGCCGACCGCGCCCTGCTCGCGCTCCGGGCCCGCTGGCGCACGGCCAGCCTGGCCGCGGGCTGGCGCTTCCCCAGCGACTGGGCCCTGCCCGAGGTCGACGCCGTCTGCGCGGCGGTGCTGGCCAAGGGCCGCGCCGAAGCCGCCGAGACCGCGTTGGCCGGGCTGGCGAGGGCGCGGGCGGCGGCCGGCGCCGGCCTCGCGGAAACCCTCACCGACCTGGCCGCGCTGCACGCGGTGCTCGGCCACGGCGAGGACGGCTTCGTCTCCCCGGACGTCGACGCCACCCCGTCCCGGCTGCTCCGGACCACCGCGCTGGCCTGGGCCGACGTCGCCACCGACCAGCTCGTGCACACCGAGGTCACCGACCCGCTGACCGGCCTGCCCTCGGCCGCCTACCTGCGCACCCGGCTCGCCGAGGTCTACCAGGCCGCGGCGGCGCGTGAGCGGCCCGCCGCCGAGGACCACGTCCTGCTGGTCGTCTCGCTCGACCTCAGCGCGGTCGCCGGGTTCCCGCGGCTGACCGGGATGATCCTGGTCGCCGACGCGCTGCGGGCGGTCTTCGACAGCGGGCAGAGCGTCGCTTCGCTGGGACCGTCCGTAGTCGCCGCGCTGGTCCCGAAGGACGAGAAGGTCGCTTCGGACGGCGTCGCGCTGCGAAGGGCGTTGCACGAGCGGCTGTCGGTCGACTCGCAGCTGGCCGACGCGGGCCGGCCGCGGGTGTCGGCCGTGCGCCTGCCCGCCACCCACGAAATGGCCTGCGACCTGCTGGCACGTCTCGCCAGGGTGTAGAACGCGCGAAAAGTCCGGTTCCGCCCGGACCCTTCTGACCCGGATCGCGCGGCTCATGATTTCCTGGTGAGGTGACCCGGACCGTACCCACCGACGTCGACGGCCCAGTCGCGGCCAGACCGCAGCACCGCCTGGCCCTGCGCAAGTCACTCGCCCGCCTGTCCGTCCGCCCGCGGTCGATCCTGATCCTCGCGGTGATCCCGCTGGTCGCGATCGGGTACGGCATCTGGGGCTGGCAGCACGACTGGGTGCTGGGCGTCGACAGCGCCGTCTACCGCGCCGGTGCCCTCACGCTGCTGCACGGCGACTCCCTCTACGACGCGAACACGCTGGCCCCCGAACCGTGGTGGGCGCTGCTGCCGTTCACCTACCCGCCGACGGCCGCACTGATCTTCGTGCCGCTCGCCGCGTTCCCGACGCAGATCTCGTGGGGCCTGATCACCGCGATCTCGCTGGCGGCGATGGCCCTGTCGATCCGGATCGCGATCGGCGCGCTGCCCCGACCGGCCTCCGACGGCCCGCGCTGGTGGGCCTCGCCCGCCCGCTCGACCATCGTGTTCTTCCTGGTCTTCCTCGGCCTCGAGCCGGTGTGGCGGACGATCTTCCTCGGCCAGATCAACCTGGTCCTGATGGCCATGATCATGCTGGACATGCTGGTCATCGGCGCGCGGGGGAGCCGCTGGGGTGGTGTGCTGGTCGGCGTCGCGGCGGCGATCAAGCTGACGCCGCTGGTGTTCCTCGGGCACCTGTTCGTCACCGGCCGCCGGATGGACGCGATCCGCGGCTTCGCGACGTTCCTCGTGCTGCAGGGGCTGATGTTCCTGATCAACTCCCACGACGCGGCCAAGTACTGGACCGTGACGCTGCCGGACACCGGCCGGATCGGCCCGGTGCACTGGGCGGGCAACCAGTCGCTGAACGCGCTGATGAACCGGGCCACCGACCTCGCGCCGTGGGCGTCGAAGGCGGCGATGGGCATCGGGTTCCTGCTCGCCATCCCGGCGCTGTGGCTGCTGATCCGCTTCCACCGCAAGGGCCAGGCGCTGGCGGCGCTACTCGTCACGGCGTTCTGGACGCTGCTGATCTCGCCGATCTCGTGGACCCACCACTGGGTGTGGGTCATCCCGCTGATCGTGCTGCTGGTCTCGCGGCTGCCGAAGACCACGCCGAAGACGGCGTGGCGGCGCTGGGTCGGGACCGGGGCGGTGGCGTTCGTGTTCGTCAGCTGCGTGCTGCTGATCCTGCCGAACGGCCGCAACGTCGAGCTGCACTGGAAGGTGTGGCAGAACGTGCTGGGGGACGCCTACATCCTGATGCCGGTCGTGCTGGCCGCGGCGCTGATCCTGCGCTGGGGCCTGCAGCGGCGGGCCAGGAAGAAGGCGGCTTCGGACGAGCATGTCGACGTCGCGACCCGCGTCTGAGGCGCGCGCCGGCCGCTTCTTCGCCGGCGGGATCGCGCTGCTGGTACTGGCCTTCGGGGTCGTCGTCTGGCTGGCCGGGTGGCACCTGGGCGCGGACAGCGCCGTCTACCGCGCCGGTGCGTTGACGCTGGTGCACGGCGATCCGCTGTACACGCGGGACGTGCTGACCGCGCTGCCGGACTGGGTGCGGCTGCCCTTCACCTACACCCCGGCAGCCGCGCCGCTGTTCCTGCCGCTCGCCCTCGTGCCGTCCGGCCTGGTCTGGGGCGTGATCGCGTTTTTGTCGGTGGTCGCCCTTATCGTCGTCATCACGGTGGTTTCGTCGCCGC
This sequence comes from Amycolatopsis sp. NPDC098790, assembly GCF_044759945.1. Taxonomy (NCBI): domain Bacteria; kingdom Bacillati; phylum Actinomycetota; class Actinomycetes; order Pseudonocardiales; family Pseudonocardiaceae; genus Amycolatopsis; species Amycolatopsis sp. NPDC098790. The sequence continues at coordinate 139,873 of NZ_JBIWAI010000001.1, read as the reverse complement.
CGGGGCGTGCATCCCTTCTGGGAAGAAGGTGGTGGGCGCTGCCGGCGGGAACGGCCATCGCTCTGGTCCTGGAACCGGTGTGGAAGACGCTGTTCCTGGGTCAGATCAACTTGATACTGATGGCGTTCGTGGTGCTGGACGTCCTGGTGCTGTCCGCGCGGGGGTCGCGGTGGGCGGGCGTGCTGATCGGCGTGGCGGCGGCGATCAAGCTGACCCCGCTGATCTTCGTGCCGCACCTGTTCTTCACGGGCCGGTGGAAGGACGGGCTGCGGGCCCTGGGCACGTTCGTGGCGCTCGAAGCGGTGATGTTCGCGGTCATCCCGGTCGACGCGGCGCGGTTCTGGCGGGATTCGGCGACCGACCCGAGCCGGGTCGGGTCGGTGCACTGGATCTTCAACCAGTCGCTCAACGGGCTGGTCAACCGTGCTTCGGGGCTGGCCTCCTGGTCGCTGGTGGTGGCGGTCGGGATCGCGGCGGTGCTCGCCGTGCCCGCGGTGTGGCTGGTCGTGCGGCTGCACCGGCGCGGCGAGGACGCGGGCGCGCTGCTGGTGACGGCGTTCTACGGGCTGCTGCTGTCGCCCGTGTCGTGGTCGCACCACTGGGTCTGGTGCGTGCCGTTGCTCACGCTGCTGGTGGTGAAGGCGCGGTGGCGGTGGGCGGCGGCGGTCGGCCTGCTGTTCGTCTCGCAGATCGTGATGCTGGTGCCCAACGGCGGCGACACGGAATTCGGCTGGGGCCTGGGCTGGTCGGTCCTCGGCAACGTCTACGTGCTCGCGGCGGCGGGCGGGATCCTCGGGCTGGCGGCGCGTGAGCTTCGCCTGGTCCGGCGGTCACCGCAGGTCGTCGCCGTCTAGGCTGATCGGCGCTATGGACAAACACACCGGTCTGCCCGTCGTGGGCATGGTGGGCGGCGGCCAGCTGGCCCGGATGACCCACCAGGCGGCGATCTCCCTCGGCCAGTCGCTGCGCGTGCTCGCCGCGAGCGAGAACGAAGCGGCGGGGCTCGTCGCGGGTGACGTGGTGCTGGGCCACCACACCGACCTCGACGCGCTGCGGAAGTTCGCGGCGTCGGTCGACGTGCTCACGTTCGACCACGAGCACGTGCCGGGCGAGCACCTGCTGACGCTGGCGATGGAGGGCTACGCGATCCGGCCGGCGCCGTCGGCGCTGGGCTTCGCGCAGAACAAGCTGGTGATGCGCGAGATGATGGCCGGCCTCGGCGTGCCGGGTCCCGCGTTCGCCGAGGTGTCCACTGTGGATGACGTGGTGGCTTTCGGCGGCGAGCACGGCTGGCCGGTGGTGCTCAAGGCGTCGTCCGGTGGCTACGACGGCCGCGGCGTCTGGATGCTCGACACCGCGCAGCACGCCCGCGAGACCGTGCCGGAGCTGCTTGAAGCGGGCACGCCGCTGTTGGTGGAGGAGAAGGTGGCGATGCGGCGGGAGCTGGCCGCGCTCGTCGCCCGCTCGCCCTTCGGCCAGGGCGCGGCGTACCCCGTGGTCGAGACGGTGCAGTCCAGCGGCATCAACACCGAGGTGCTGGCGCCGGCCCCTGGGCTGTCCGACTCGCGCGTGCACGAGGCCCAGGACCTGGCGCTGCGGATCGCGTCGACGCTGGACGTCACCGGGCTGCTCGCGGTCGAGCTGTTCGAGACCGACACCGGGCTGCTGGTGAACGAGCTGGCGATGCGCCCGCACAACTCCGGGCACTGGACGATGGACGGCTCGCGCACGTCCCAGTTCGAGCAGCACCTGCGTGCGGTGCTCGACTACCCGCTGGGCCGGACGGACCTGATCGCGCCGGCGTGCGTGATGGCGAACGTGCTGGGCGCGCCGGAGCTGCCGAAGATGGGGCCGGACGAGCGGCTGCACCACCTGTTCGCGCGGTACCCCGAGGTCCGGGTGCACCTGTACGGCAAGCAGGAGCGCCCGGGGCGCAAGCTCGGGCACGTCAACTTCACCGGCGAGCGCATGGACGACCTGCGCAACCGCGCGCTGCTTTCGGCGCACTGGCTGTCCCACGCCGTCTGGCTCGACGGCTACGAGATCCACTGACGGGAGTATCGGGTATGGCGCCGCAGGTGGGCGTGATCATGGGCAGCGACTCGGACTGGCCGGTGCTGGAAGCGGCCGGTGCGGCGCTGGACGAGTTCGGCGTCGAGTACGAGGTGGGCGTGTATTCGGCGCACCGCACCCCGCAGCGCATGCTGGACTACGCGACGTCGGCGGTGGCGCGCGGCATCCGCGTGATCATCGCGGGCGCGGGCGGCGCGGCCCACCTCCCGGGCATGGTGGCCTCGGCGACGGTGCTCCCGGTGATCGGCGTCCCGGTCCCGCTGAAGTACCTGGACGGACTGGACTCGCTGCTGTCGATCGTCCAGATGCCGGCGGGCGTGCCGGTGGCCACGGTGTCGGTGGGCGGCGCGCGCAACGCGGGCCTGCTGGCGGTCCGCATCCTGGCGGCGTCCGACGAGGGGCTGCGGTCGAAGATGGCCAAGTTCCAGCAGGACCTGGAGAAGCTGGTCCTGGACAAGGACGCGGCCCTGCGCGCCAAGGCCGGCAAGTAGGCGGACTCGGCCCGCTCGGCGGGCCGAGTGCCACCCGGCTACTCGAGCTCGCCGATCAGCTGGTCCCGCAGCTGCCGCTTGAGCACCTTCCCGGCCGCGGACACCGGGATCTGCTCGACGACGTGCACCTCCCGCAACCGCTTGTACGGCAGCACCTTTTCGTTCACCGCGGCCATGAGCTCGTCGGCGTCCAGTGCGCCGCGCAGGACGACGAACGCCACCGGCAGCTCGCCGACCTCGACGTCCGGGCGGCCCACCACGGCCGCCGCCGCGACGCCGGGCATCGTGATCAGCAGCTCCTCCAGCTCGCGCGGGAAGACGTTGTACCCCTTGTACAGCAGCATGTCCTTCTTGCGGTCCACGATGGACAGGTAGCCGTCCGCGTCGAGGATGCCGATGTCGCCCGTGTGGAGCCAGCCGTCGACCAGGGCGGCCGCCGTCTCCTCGGGGCGGTTGCGGTAGCCCTGCATGATCTGCGGCCCGCGCAGGCAGACCTCGCCCTTCTCGCCCGCCGGGAGCGGGTCCTCGCCGCCCTCGGCTGGGACGACCTTGACCTCGGTGTCGAAGATCGGGACGCCCACCGAGCCGACCTTGCGCGTGCCGGAGGCGTACGTCGGCGAGATCACCGCGCCCATCGTCGCCTCGGTGAGGCCGTAGCCCTCGCTGACCACCACGCCCGGGAACCGCTCGCGCAGCGCGTTGATCATCGCGTGGTTCATCGGCGCGGCACCCGAGCCGATCGCGCGTACCGACGAGAGGTCCGCGGTGTGGAACGACGGCGTCGCGAGCAGCGCGGCGAACAGCGCGGGCGCGCCGCCGATGCCGGTGATGCGCAGCCGTTCGGCGTCGGCGACGTACGCGGGCGGGTCGAAGCGCGAGTGCAGGACGATCGATGTGCCGGCGATCACCGCCGCGTTCAGGCCGCCGATGATGCCCATCGCGTGGAACCACGGCGTCAGGTTGATCGCGACGCCGGTGCCCAGGCGCGTCGGCCACTCGTCGGCGCTGCCGATCTGGTCGATGGTGACGTCGCCGCGGGGGTCGAGCGCCGGGACCGAGCCGCTGCCCCAGCACGCGTGCTGGAGGGTGTTGACCACGACGTTGCGGTGCGTGAGCCGGACGCCCTTGGACCGGCCGGTGGTGCCGCCGGTGTAGGCGAGGTGCGCGAGGTCTTCGTGGACGTCGATGTCCGCGTCGGGGCGCGTGTCGGGGTGGCCGGCTTGGAACGCCTCGAACTCGAACGCGCCCTTGGGCAGGTCGCCGGTCGGCCCGACGACGACGGTCAGCCGCGCCGGGATCCGGTCGGCGACGCTCGCCAGCGCGCCCGCGACCGGGCCGAACGTCACGACGGCGGCGGCCTCGCAGTCGGTGAGCTGGAAGGCGAGGTCGTCCGGCGGGAGCAGCGGGTTGGCCGGGCTGAAGGTGGCCCCGGCCAGCATGGTGCCGTAGTAGGCGACCGGGAAGGCGAGGCAGTTCGGCAGGTGCAGCGCGACGACGTCGCCGCGGCCGACGCCCCGCGCCCGCAGCGCGTGGGCGAAGCGGCAGGCCGCGCGGTAGGTCTCGGTGAAGGTGAGGCTGCGGCCGTCGTGGGCGAAGGCGGTCCGGTCGCCCCAGCGCGCGGCGCCCGCGGCGAGGATCGAACCGACCGGGACTTCGGGGTAGTCGAGGGAAGGGGGCAGACCGGGCGGCGTCGTCGGCGCGGTGATCGGCATCACTCGACCATACGAATTCTGCGGTCCGCGACACAAGGACGCAGCCGGTCGGTGAACGAGCGCTAACATCGAACAGGACTTTCCGACGTCGTAGAGAAGGTGACCCGAAGTGACCGACGGCCTGTACCAGCTTGCCGAGGAGCACGAGGAGCTGCGGGCCGCGGTCCGGGCCCTGGCCGAGAAGGAGATCGCGCCGTACGCGGCCGAGGTCGACGAGAACGAGCGCTACCCGATCGAGGCGTACAACGCGCTGGTCAAGTCCGGGTTCAACGCCGTCCACATCGGCGAGGAGTACGACGGCCAGGGCGCGGACGCCGTCGGCGCCTGCATCGTGATCGAAGAGGTCGCGCGGGTCGACGCGTCGGCGTCGCTGATCCCGGCGGTGAACAAGCTCGGCACGCAGCCGATCATCCTGTCCGGTTCGGAGAGCGTGAAGAAGCTGGTGCTGCCGTCGATCGCGTCGGGCGAGGCTTCGGCGTCGTACGCGTTGTCGGAGCGTGAGGCGGGGTCGGACACGGCGTCGATGCGGACTCGGGCTCGGTTGGACGGTGACCACTGGGTGCTGAACGGGACCAAGGCGTGGATCACCAATGCCGGTGAGTCTTCGTGGTACACCGTCATGGCTGTTACCGATCCGGAGGCCGAGAAGAAGGCCAACGGTATTTCGGCGTTCGTCGTGCACAAGGACGACCCGGGGTTCTCCGTGGGGCCGAAGGAGAAGAAGCTCGGCATCAAGGGGTCTCCGACTCGTGAGATCTACTTCGAGAACTGCACTATTCCTGAGGACCGGATTGTTGGTGAGCCGGGGACCGGGTTGAAGACGGCTCTGCGGACGTTGGATCACACTCGGCCGACGATCGGGGCTCAGGCTTTGGGGATTGCTCAGGGTGCGCTTGATGCTGCGGTGGCTTATGTGAAGGACCGTCGGCAGTTCGGGAAGTCGATCTCTGAGTTCCAGGGCGTTCAGTTCATGTTGGCTGATATGGGGACGAAGATCGAGGCTGCTCGGCACCTTGTGTACGCCTCGGCTGCTGCTTCGGAGCGTGGGGACAAGCGGGCTGGGTTCATGGCTTCGGCTGCGAAGGCTTACGCCTCCGATATTGCTATGGAGGTGACCACGGATGCCGTTCAGCTTTTTGGTGGGGCTGGGTACACGCGGGACTTCCCGGTTGAGCGGATGATGCGGGACGCCAAGATTACGCAGATTTATGAGGGTACGAACCAGATTCAGAAGGTTGTTATGGCTCGGGCGTTGCTCAAGGGCTGACCTTCGAAGACTAGAAACGGCCTCCGGCGCGGTGTTGCGCTGGGGGCCGTTTTTGTGCGCGCGGGCTGGTCGGCTTCGCCACCCCGCTCGCCGATTGTGACTACGGCCGGCGGTACCGCGTCAAGGCGGGAAAGATGCCTTGACCCGGTGCCGCCGGCCGTGTTCTGGCTTCGGATCGGGGTTGCGGGGAGGTCTGGGTTCCGTTGGCCTTCGGATGGCATGCCGGCCTCCGGTTGGGTCGGTGGGGGAAGAAAATGACCCACTAGGGGGAGTGTCCGGACGAGTTATTCGCGCGTTAGATCCTCGGTGATGCGGATCACCATCGGTTCACAGAGAGGTGAAACGGATGGGTGCGATGACGCGCGGGTGGCTCTTGGCCGCCGCTGCCTTGGGGGCCGTGCTTGTACTGGGGGCGGGGACCGCTCAGGCTGCTGAACGAGAACCGACCGGGCCCGTTCAGCCCAACATCCTCACCGCCGCCGTCTACTCGCTCGGCAACCCCACCATTGCTCCTCCCGGTGCCAACGACTGGGGTTGTAAGCCCACCGCCGCTCATCCCAACCCCGTCCTTCTCTCCAACGGGACCACCGCCAACGCCTACGAAAACTGGGCCAACCTCTCCCAGAAGCTCGCCAACGCCGGCTACTGCGTCTTCGCCGGCAACTTCGGTGGGGCGCCCGGCTCCTTCCTGCAGACCGTCGGGCCCATTGCCGACACCACGAAAGCGCTTGCCGCCTTCGGGGACAAGATCCTTCAGGCCACCGGGGCCGCCAAGCTCGACGTTGTCGGGCACTCGCAAGGCGGGATGAACGTCCGGTACTGGATCAAGTACCTCGGGGGCGCCGACAAGATCAGCCGGCTCGTCGGGCTCTCGCCCTCCAACCACGGGACCGATCTCTTCGGGCTGCTCAGCACCCTCGAAATGATCCCCGGGGTGCCCGCCGCGCTCGGGACCGTCTGTCAGGCCTGCAACGAACAGGCCGTCGGCTCGGACTTCCTCACCCAGCTCAACTCCGGGGGCGAAACCGTCGACGGCATCCAGTACACCGTCATCCAGACCCGGTACGACGATGTCGTCACGCCCTACACCAGTGCGTTCCTCGCTCAAAAACCGAACGTCAAGAACATCCTGCTGCAGAACGTCTGCGGGCTCGACTTCACCGACCACCTCGGGATCACCTACGACCCCGTCGCTCAGGGGCTCGTCCTCAACGCCCTCGATCCGGCCCACGCCAAGACGCCGCCCTGTGTGCTCGTTCCGCCCGTGATCAGCTGAGCTTTGCCACATGAGACATAACCCACCGCCGGGGCGGAATCGCGCTCCGGCGGTGTCACCCTCGAAGCATGTACTGGCCCGTTCCCGCGTCCTGGACGCCCCACGACGAAGCCGAGCTCGTCGCCGGCTGGCGGCTGTGGCTCGAGCTGTCCGATCGCGCCTGGCCGACCGCCGCCTGGGATGGCACGCCTGCCGGAGCTGTTCGGCAGCTGCGGGACCTGCTTGCCGCCTGTGACGAGATTGAAACCGCTTACCGGGCGGCCGCCCGCGAGCCGTCGCCCGGGTTTCTCAGCCTGACCCAGGGGCTCGCCGTTACGGCCGGCTCGGCCATCTCGCTCTGGTTCGACGACTTCGACCAGCTCGACGGTGAACGCGCCGCCCTGCTGCACGACGATCTCGCGCGCTTTGGTGAGCAGGCCGAGCAGGTGCTGACGCTGCTGGCCGTCAACGGTGGCTGGGCACGCCTCGACGAAGTCCGGCGCCGGCCCGCCTAAGCCAGGGTCGGGTCCGTGCCGCCGCCCTCGACCTGCCGGAACCGCGTGCCGCCCAGGAACTCGGCGAGGGGGCGGTCCAGCGTCAGGTCCGGGCCCGGCTCCAGGGTCCACGTCAGCTCGATGAGCTCGTCCACGTGCTGGCGGCGCTCGATGCGGTGGGTGACCTCCCCCTCCACCAGTGACCACGTGCCGTCCAGCTCCATCCGCAGCCGCACGGCCAGCCGGCCCGGCTCCGGTTCGGCCCAGTCGAAGCGGTGGACGCAGAAGCCCGTGCTCCAGCTCGACCAGTACTGCCAGCCCGTCCCGTCGGCGCGGAAGCCGAGTTCGGTGTACTCGGGCGAGCCGGGGTACAGCTCCGACTCCGACCAGTAACCGACCAATCGCGTGTTCACCCCGCGATCCTGCCACGGGCACAGCACGTGATTAGGCCGCTTGGCCCAGCCGATCACGGCCCGGAGTGGGTACCTGAGCAGGCATGAACCGGACATCAGACGGCGCGAACCGGGCCGAGGCGAAAGCCGAAAGCGGCGTGCACCGGACCGAGGCCGACGCCCAGCGGGGCGAAAAGAGCGACACCGCCCAGCTGCTCGGCCGGATCGGCATGGCCTGCTACGGCGTCGTGCACCTCGTCATCGCCTACCTCGCCGTCCAGGTGGCCTTCGGCGACAGCGAGCAGGCCGACCAGAAGGGCGCGCTGCAGCAGATCGGCTCGACGGCGTTCGGGCAGGTCCTGCTGTGGATCCTGGCCATCGGCCTCGTCCTGTTCGGCCTCTGGCAGTTCCTGATGGCCGCCACCGGCTACGAGTGGGTCAGCGGCGGGAAGCGGACGCGCAAGCGGATCGGCGCCGCCGCCCGCGGGGTCGTCGTCATCGCGCTGGGCTTCACCGCCTTCCGGATGGCCACCGGCAGCGGTGGCGGCGGGTCGAGCAGCCAGACGCAGCAGGAGTTCACCGCCAAGCTGCTCCAGCTGCCCGCCGGGCCCGCGCTCGTGGTCATCGCCGCCGCGTGCATCATCGGCGTCGCGATCGCCGCCGGCGTCAAGGGCGTGAAGAAGAAGTTCCTCGAAGACCTGAACACGACCGAGCTGCCGGGCAAGACCAAGCGCTGGATCGGCGGCGTCGGCCGGGTCGGCTACCTCGCCAAGGGTGTCGTCCTCGCGATCGTCGGGGTCCTCGTCGCCATCGCCGGGTTCCAGGCCGACCCGAACAAGGCCGGCGGGCTGGACGCCGCCCTCAAGACGCTCGCCGCCCAGCCCTTCGGCACCGTGCTGCTGACCGTCGTCGCGCTCGGCCTCGCCGCGTTCGGCGCGTACTGCTTCGGCGCCGCCTGGGCGCACAAGCGCTAACGCCGGGCCACCTGCGCGAGGTACTCCTTGCGGTCCAACGGGTTCTCGCCGGTCCGCGGCCGCGTCGGCGGCGGACCGGGGTACGGCCGGTAGTCGGCGAACTCGCTGAGGAAGACGCCCTCGCCCTGGCTCAGGGCCGGCAACGCCTGCTCGAACGCGTGGACGTGCTCGGCCGGGATCGTGCCGTGCAGCGTGCACGACGACGGCCCGACGGCGGGTTCGCCGGGCACCGCGCGCAGCTGGGCGAGCTTGAGCAGCACCGCGCTGACGGCGTTCGCCGGGACCTCCAGCTCGAAGCGGTGCACCGGCTCGTGCACCCGCGTCCCGGCCTGCTTCAGCGCCGCCATCAGCACCAGCGGTGTCATCTTGCGGAAGTCGCCCGCCGCGCTGAGCGGGCTGAAGAACGCCGTGTGCGTCAGCGTCACGGCGACGTCGAGCACCTCCCAGCCGTAGAGCCCCTGCTCGAGCGTGCTGTGCACGGTCTCCTCGATCGCCTTGTGGAACGCCAGCGGCAACGAGCCCAGCTCGACCGAGAGCCCGAACCCGACGCCGGAGCCGGGCTCGACGCGCAGCCCGACCGTCGCGAAGAAGTACAGCCGCTGCTCCGGATCCAGCCCCTCGACCGCCTCGCCGGCGCCGATCGGCTTTTCGACGTACAGCGTGCGCGTCTCTTCGAACTCGACGTCGACGCCGGCGCCCTCGGCCAGCATCGAGCGCAGCACCTCCTTCTGCACCTCGCCGTAGAGCCGGACCGAGACGTCGTGGCCGCGACGGCGGACGTCGATCAACGGGTCCTCTTCGGACAGTCGCGTCAGCGCCGTGAACATCGCCGCCGCCTGCTCGGGCCGGACCGGCCGCACCACGGTCTCCAGGCTCGGCGGCGCGAACCCGCCGTCGCGGGCGGTGCCGGGGGAGCCGAGCCGGTCGCCGATCCGGACCTCGCGCAGGCCGCGTACCCGGGCGACGTCGCCCGCGAGCGCCACGTCGTCACCGGTGACCTCGACCGCGGAGACCCGGCCGGCCAGCTCGACTTCGCCGCGGTAGAAAGGAATCCGTTGCCGCGGGGCCAGCGAGCCGGAGTGCAGGCGTGCGTAGGCGATCTTCTCGCCGGCGCGGCCGCGGTCGATCTTGAACACCGTCGCGGACAGGGGCCCGTCGCCGGTGCGTTCGGTCGCCGGGAGCAGCTCGGTCATCGCCGCCACCAGGTCCGCGACGCCGGCGCCGGTGATCGCCGAGCCGGTCAGGACGGGGTGCACCACGCCCCGCGCGACCTGGCGGGCCAGTTCCGCGCGGCAGGCGGCTTCGTCGACGCGGCCGTCCACATAGGACTCCAGGAACGCGTCGTCGCCGTCGGCGAGGAATTCGGGCGACGTCGCGTCGGTCACCGCGACCGCCCGCGGCGCCAGCTTCGCGCGGATGTCGCCGAGCTGGTCGCGGGCGCCCATCCGGTCGACCTTGTTGACGAAGACCAGTGTCGGGATGCCGAGCCGGCGCAGCGTGCGCATCAGCACGCGGGTCTGGGCCTGGACGCCTTCGACAGCGGAGACGACGAGCACGGCGCCGTCGAGCACGCGCAGCGCGCGCTCGACCTCGGCGATGAAGTCCGAGTGGCCCGGGGTGTCGATCAGCGTGATCCGGGTGTCGCCGGACACGAACGAGACCACCGCGGAGCGGATGGTGATGCCGCGACGGCGTTCCAGCTCCAGGGAGTCGGTCTGGGTGTCGCCGCCGTCGACGCTGCCGAGGTGGTCGATGGCGCCCGCTTCGAAGAGCAGGCGCTCGGTCAGGCTGGTCTTACCGGCGTCGACGTGCGCGAGGATGCCGATGTTCAGGGTTTTCACGGTCGCGAGGAGTCCTTTGTGATGCGGGTGACAGGCCGGGCGGAACGGTCTGTCGGCGCATCGGGGTCTCCTCACGGTCGTTGACGCAGGTCAGAGCGAAGATAGCGCCGGTTTCGGGCGCGTCCAAGCCATTTTCCGGTCCCTGTCGGTTCCCTGTCGATCACCCTCCGGAGCTTCGATCGGGCGTTCCGGACCCCTAACTTGGGGCGGGTCAGTTGAAAATTCACCCACCGGGGAGCTGAAACCGATGTTCGGACGAGTCAAGGACGTGGCGCTGCTGCTGGGGAGGATCGGCGTCGCGGTCGTCTTCCTCGCGCACGGGCTCCAGAAGTGGAACAACGGCATCGACGGCACGGCCAAGTTCTTCGAGATGACGGGCATCCCGCTGCCCACGGTCGCCGCGGTGTTCGCGATGACCGTCGAGATCCTGGGTTCGATCGCCTTCATCGTCGGGTTCCTGATGCCGCTGGTGGGCATCGGGTACGTCGTGATCTCGGTCGGCGCGCTGCTTTCGGTGCACATCGACAACGGCCTGACCGGGCAGGGCGGCTACGAGCTGGTCCTGGTGCTCGCGCTGGCCGGGCTCGCCCTCGGCTTCAACGGCGGCCGGCTCTCGCTGGACCACCTGCTGTGGGGTCGCAAGCGGGCGCGCCGCGAAGCCGAGGTCGGCGAGCTGCAGAACGCCTAGGCCGGGAGGTCCGCCGTGGTGCGCTCGGCATCACGGCGGGCACCCAGCTTCGCCTGGTCCGCGTTGCTCACGTGGACCAGGTGGGCGCCCGCGGCGAGGGGGACGAGCAGGCCGTCGAGGATGCCCTCCGGTCCGCTCCAGTCCCGCGTGGACAGTACTCGGTCGTCGGCGGTGAGACCGAGTTTTCCCGCCCGCGCACGGGCTTCCGCCAGCACTTCGTCCACAGTGGAGTGGAAGAGCGCGGCCGTGTCGCCCGCGATCGGGAAGAGCGGGCTGTACTGGTCGCCCGCCGCGCGGGACTCCGTCAGGTAGTCGAACGCGCCGCCGCCGGGCGGCTCGGCCAGCCCGCGGCCCATCGGGTCGAGCGTGACGACGGCCGTCGCCGCGGCGCCGGTCGGCTCCGGGTCGTCCGGTCCGACGAACGCCACCCGCGCGCCGGCGCCCTCGGTCACCACGCGCGCCCCGCACCACCAGGCGCCGAGCAGCACGCCGACCGTCTGCCAGTGCGCCGGGAGCTGCACGGCCACGGCGTCGCCCGGCTCGACGTCGAACTCCTCGGTCAGCCAGTTGGCCGTCTTGGCCGCCCAGTTGGCGGTCGTCACGACGGACAGCTCGACGCGGCTGCCCAGCTGGTCGTCGTAGTGGGTGATCAACGGTTTCGCGGGCGAGGCAAGCAGCGGGCGCAGCAGCTCGTCGGTCAGGCTCATGCGCACAGGCTAAAGCGCGGACCACGCGCTTCGCCGGTTGACACCGCCACGCGGATCTCAGTACGTTTGCTTTGCAAGCAAATGTAACTGGAGAGCTGGGGGACAGCCATGACCGTTCTCGTCACGGGTGCGCGCGGACACGTCGGCCGCGCCGTGCTCGACGCGCTCGTCGCCGCAGGTCAGGACGTGCGCGCGTCAAGCCGTGATGCCACGACGCTCGACGTGCCGACGGCGAAGGTGAGCGCCGACCTCGAAGATCCGTCCACACTGGACGCCGCGCTCGACGGCGTCGATTCGGTGTTCCTGTACACGCGGCCGTCGGGGATCGAGGGATTCGTGAAGGCGGCCGAGGCGGCCGGCGTGCGGCACGTCGTGCTGCTGTCGTCGGGCGCGACGCTCGAACCGGAGTCCGCGCAGAGCCGCATCGCCGCGCTCCACCACGCCGTGGAGCGGGCGCTGATCGCGGCGCCGTTCGGGGAGACGCGGCTCAACCCGGGCGCGTTCGCGACGAACGTCCTGGGCTGGCGCGCGGACATCGCGTCGGGGGTCGTCCGCACCGCGTACCCGGACTCGCGGGTCGGCGCGATCCACGAGAAGGACATCGGCGACGTCGCGGCGAAGATCCTCGCCGACGGCTCGCACGTCGGGGAGGCGCTGCAGCTCAGCGGGCCGGAGCCGCTCAGCTTCCGGGAGCAGGCAGCGGTGCTCGCCGACGTCCTCGGCAAGCCGCTGCCGGTCGAGGAGCTGTCGCCGGAGGAGGCCGCCGAGCGGATGGTCGCGCTGGGCTGGCCGCCCGAGGTGCCGCCGGAGGTCCTGCGGGCCTGGGCACGGACGGCGAGGGAGCCGTCGGTGGTGACGGACGTGGTGCGCGAGGTGACCGGCCACGCGCCGCGCACGTTCCGCCAGTGGGTGGAGGACCACCGCGCCGACTTCGCCTGAGCGCAGCCCTGAGGGCGGCACTTTCCCTATGAAAGCTGCGCCTCGGGTGGAGCTTTCATAGGGAAAGTGCCATCAGTTGACGCAGGGGACTCCGTCGGAGGCTTGGAGCAGCGGTGCCGCGGCGGGGGCGGCGCCGCTGCCCGAGCCGCCACCACCCGCAGGCAGCGCGCCACCGGCCGCCGGGGAGCCGCCAGGGGCCGGGCGGCCCGCCAAGCCGGCGACGAACGCGCGGACCGCCTTCGGGTCGATCTCCACGATGCTCTGACCGTCTTCGCTGCGCCCGTTCGCGGTGATCACCGGGATCGTCGCGAACGACAGGTCGCCTGACGCGATGCCCTTCGCCTGCTGCGCGAACTGCAGCAGGTCGAGCCCCGGGTCGAGGACCAGCGACCGGTGCACCGCGTCCATCAGGTTGTTCAGCGTGCCCGGGCTGGTCAGCGTGCCCGCCGAGAGCACCTGGTGCAGTGCCGAGGACAGGAACGCCTGCTGCCGCACGATCCGGTCGAGGTCGCCGCGCGGCAGGTTCTTGCGCTGCCGGACGAACGAAAGCGCTTCGCCGCCCGACACCGTCTGCTCGCCGCGGCGGAAGTTCGCGCCCGAGTCCTTGTCCTCGGTCGAGTGGTTCAGGCACACCTTGACGCCACCGAGCGCCTCGGTGAGCAGGTAGAAGCCCAGCAGGTTGATCTCGGCGTAGTGGTCGACGCGGACCTGCGTGAGGTCCTGCACCGCCTGCACCAGGACGCGGCGGCCCTCGGTGTCGGAGTCGCGCTCGATCTTCGCCTGGTCACGCTCGCCCTGCGCACGCAGCTGCTGCGCGAAGTGGGCCTTCGCGATGCCGTACGCCGAGTTGATCTTCGCCTTGCCGCGGCCGGGGACGTCGGTCCACGTGTCCCGCGGCACGGACACCGCCGACGGCTTCGAGCCGTCCTTGGGCACGCGCAGCAGGATGACCGTGTCGGTGTTCACCGCGCCGTTGTTGGCCTCGGTCCGCAGTTCCTTCAGCACGCGCAGCGGGAGCTGGTTGCCCTGGGCGTCGGTCCGCGCGTCGCTGCCGACGAGCAGGATGTCGTCGGCGCCGTCGTCCGCGGGCGGCGGCGCGGGCTCGCCGGCCCGCGGGGTGAGCGCGTCGGTCGTCGGGACGTTCTGCTGGAGCTGGTCCTTGGTGACGTAGGCGTAGCCGCTCGCGCCGAGCGCGAGCAGCGAGACGAGCCCGATCGCGACCCGGCGCGTCACCCGCCCGGCGCGGCGGACCCGCGACGGCGCTTCGGCCGCCGGAGCCGTCCGCGGGAACGGCGACGGCTTCCACTCCGGATCGTCGCGCTGCGTCACCGGCGATTCGGCCGGTTCCGGCTGTTCCTGCTCGTCGTCCATCCCCTGCTTACCTCCCCCGACCACCCTGCGTGCTCAGTCTAGTTGACGCAGGGAACGTCGCCCGCGGTGATCGGCGGCGCGGCGGGGGCGGACGAAACCGCGGTCGACGGCGGCGTCTTCGGGGCCGACGACGCCGGGGCGCCGCCCGGTCCGGCGGCCGAGCTGCGGAAGTCCTTGCCCAGCAGCACGCGCACGTGCCCGGCGGTGACGTCGCGGTCCGGCTCGGCCTGGACCGTCGTGCCCAGCGCCTGCTTGACCAGGTCCAGCGCGGCGCTGTCGGCCGGGTTGTACCGGACGACGGTGGTGTTGCGGGTGCTCAGCTTCTGGTCGGCGGCGAGCGTGAAGCCCTTGCCCTGGAGCAGCGTGTGGGTCTGGCCGGCCAGCGACGGCGCGCCCGTGCCGTCGAACAGCTCCACCGTGACGGCCTTCGCGCCCGGCAGCTGCGTCGACGTCGGCTGGGCCGGGGCGTCGCCGTCCGACGTCAGCCGCGTCACCTCGGCCTGGACGGCGGCCTGGTCGACGCGCAGGACGTCCGCGCCGCCGATCACCGCGTTGCCCAGCGTCGGGATGGTGTGGAACTCGATGTTGCCGCCGGTCAGGCCGCGCATCTGCTCGGCGAACTCGGTCAGGTCCCAGCCCTGCGAGAGCACGACCGACTTCTTGACCGCCGCCACGAGGTCGGCGATCTTGCCCGGGCTCGTGAGGACGTCGGTCGAGATGACCTTGCGGGCGAGTCCGGAGAGGAACGCCTGCTGGCGGGCGATCCGGTCGAGGTCGTAGTTGGGCAGGCCGTAGCGCTGGCGGACGAACGCGAGCGCCTGCACGCCCTCGATCGTCTGGCGCCCGCCCGGCAGGTCCACGCCGGACTTCACCTCTTTGACCGGTCCGTTGAGGCAGACCTCGACGCCGCCGATCGACTTGGTGATCTCGTAGAAGCTCGCCAGGTTGACCTCGGCGTAGCGGTCGATCATGCCCGGCTTGCCGATGAACTTCTCGATCGTGGCGATCAGGTTCTTCCGCCCGGCGACCTTGGCTTCCTGGTCGGCCTGCTTGAGGTCGGTCATGCCCTGGCGCTGCAACGTCTTGTAGGTGTCCGTGTACGCGTAGACGAAGGCGCTGTTGAGCTTGTGCTTGCCGTAGCCGCCCGCCAGCTCGACCCAGGAGTCGCGGGGGAACGAGATGGCGATCGCGTGCTTCCCGTTCTGGGGGATGTGCACGAGGATCATCGTGTCGGTGTTGAGCTCGCCGTCGGAGACGCCGGCGTGCAGCATGTCCAGCACTTCGCGGGGCAGCGGGTTGCCCTGCGCGTCCGTGCGGCTGTCCTGGCCGACCAGGAGGATGTCGATCGCGCCGTCGAGCGGCTTCGCGTGCGCTTCGGTGTCGGCGAAGACGTTCGTGGTCGTCAGGCCGGTGTTCGGGTCACCGATGAAGTGCCAGCCGTACCAGGTCAGGGCCAGGATCGCGACGGACAGCAACGAAACCACTACTTTGCCACCGCGGCGGGCGTAGACCGCGGCGCCGTGGCTCCGGCGCGCCGGGACGGTGGGCGCAGGCCATTCGGTCACGCGCTTCCTCCCCTGTGAAACCCCGTGCTTCCCCCAGGGCACCGATGTGCCTCCACCATGACTCTACTGAGGGTGTTGTCAGGCCTCCGTAGGCTGGGGGCCGATTGCCCCGTCCGGGGCGCGAGGAAAGGCGGGGTTATGCGGGTCCTGGTCACCGGTGGTGCGGGCTTCATCGGGTCGCACTACGTCCGGCAGGTGCTGACCGGCGCCTACCCGGCGCTGCGTGACGCCGAGGTGGTGGTGCTGGACAAGCTCACCTACGCCGGCAACGAAGCCAACCTGGCCCCGGTCGCCGCCGACCCGCGGCTCGAGTTCGTCCGCGGCGACATCTGCGACGCGCGGAAGGTCGCGGACGTCATGCGCGGGGTCGACCTGGTCGTGCACTTCGCCGCGGAGTCGCATGTGGACCGTTCGATCCTCGGCGCCGCCGACTTCGTGCTGACGAACGTGCTGGGCACGCAGAACCTGCTGCAGGCGGCCCTGGAAGCGGGCGTCTCGAAGTTCGTGCACGTGTCCACCGACGAGGTGTACGGCTCGATCGAGACCGGGTCGTGGACCGAAGACCACGTGCTGGAGCCGAACTCGCCGTATTCGGCGTCGAAGGCGTCGTCCGACCTGGTGGCGCGGTCGTTCTTCCGCACCCACGGGCTGCCGGTGTGCGTCACGCGGTGTTCCAACAACTACGGTCCGTACCAGTTCCCGGAGAAGGTCATCCCGCTGTTCGTCACGAACCTCCTGGACGGCCGGAAGGTGCCGCTCTACGGCGACGGCCTCAACGTCCGTGACTGGCTGCACGTGGACGACCACTGCCACGGCATCCAGCTGGTCGCCGAGGCGGGGAGGCCGGGCGAGATCTACAACATCGGCGGCGGCACCGAGCTGACGAACCGGGAACTGACGGAGAGGCTGCTCGAGGCGGTGGGGGCGAGCTGGGACAGCGTCGAGCCGGTCGAGGACCGCAAGGGTCACGACCGCCGGTACTCGGTGGACATCACGAAGATCGGTGACGAGCTGGGGTACGCTCCGCGCGTGTCCTTCGAGGACGGTCTGGCCGCGACAGTGGCCTGGTACACGGACAATCGCGCGTGGTGGGAGCCCCTGGCGGAGCGGGCCGCGCTGAAGAAGTAGGGGTTTTCGTGCCGCTGACGGTGCTTGTGCCCGGGGGTTCCGGGCAGCTCGGCCGCGACCTGGCCGCGCTCGCGTCTCCTTCCGTGGACGTGGTGGCGCCCGGTTCTTCGGAGCTGGACGTGACTTCGACGGGTCAGGTGCTGGCCGCGGTCGGCGCGCTGGCCGACCGCGCCCGCGAGAACGGGTCTTCCCCGGTCGTGGTGAACGCGGCGGCGTACACGGCGGTCGACAAGGCGGAGACGGACGAGGAGCGGGCGTTCGCGGTGAACGCGGACGGCCCCCGGGTCCTGGCGGCGGCGTGCGCTTCCCGGCGGGTGCCGTTGATCCACGTGTCGACGGACTACGTCTTTTCCGGGGACGCTTCTTCGCCGTACGAGCCATCGGACGAGCTGGGACCGCGTTCGGCGTACGGCCGGACCAAGGCCGCCGGCGAGGACGCCGTGCTCGGGTCGGGGGCTTCCTCGTGGGTCGTGCGGACCGGATGGCTGTACGGGCATTCGGGTTCGAACTTCGTGAAGACCATGGTGCGGTTGGAGTCTTCCCGCCCTGAATTGTCTGTTGTGGACGATCAGATCGGCGGTCCTACTTGGACGGCGGATTTGGCCGCGGGGCTTCTCGAGCTGGCTTCGCGCGTGGCTGCCGGCGACGGGCCGGAGCGGCGGATCCTGCACTGCACGAACGCCGGTTCGGTGACCTGGTTCGGGTTTGCTCGGGCGATCTTTTCCCAGTTGGGGGCGGATCCGTCCCGGGTCAAGCCGTGCACTTCGGCGGAGTACCCGCAGGCGGCTACGCGGCCGGCTTACTCGGTGCTGTCGCCGGCGTCGTGGAAAGAGGCATGGCTGACCCCGCTGCGGCCGTGGGAAGAAGCCCTGGCGGCCTACTTCGAGGCTCAGTGACGGCCTGAGGCCATCCGATAAGCCCCGACCGTCAACTCGGCACAAGTCCGCCACGTGAAGTTGGCCGCGTGCGCCCGCCGGGAAGCCGACGTCGCCACCGCGTGCGGGTCCGTCACCGCCATGCGCAACGCCTCCGCCAGCCCGTCCACATCGCCGTACGAGACCAAGCTCGCGCAGTCACCCGCCACCTCACGCAACGCCGGGATGTCCGTACACACCACCGGAACGTCCGAGGCCATCGCCTCCAGCACCGGCAACCCGAAACCCTCGTCCCGCGATGGCAGCACCAACGCCGACGCTCCCGCCACCACCGTGCGCAAGTCCACATCGGACAGATAGCCGGTCTGCGAAGTCCGGGCCGAACGCGGGAACGGGCCCGGCCCCGCGAACACCAGGTCCGGCAGGTCCGGTGCCGCCTCGTGGGTGCGGGTCAGCCAGTCCAGGCCCTTCCGCGGCCCCGCCGCGCCCGCGAACAACAAGTACCGCCCAGGCAAGCCGAGACGCGCCCGCCGCTCGTCGTCCGGTGGGCGCGCCGTGAACCACGCCGGGTTGACCCCCAGCGGCGTCACCACGATCTTGTCGCGCGACACGTCCAAGCGCTCCGCCACCGAGTCGGCCACCGCCGCCGTCGGGGTGCAGATCACGTTGGCCCGGCGGGCGCCGCGGCGGACCAGCTCCGGGAGGCCCCGGTCGCTGGGGGCCAGCTCCGCTGGGTTGTCCAAAAAGGCCAGGTCGTGGATCGTCACCACGCCCGCCGCGCGCAACCGGCCCGGCAGCACGAAGTTCGTGCCGTGCACGACGTCCGTCGGGCCGGCGAACAGCTCCACCGGCGGAAAGTCCGAACGCTCCCACGCCGCCCGCAGCAGGCGCGCCGCCACCGGCATTCCGCGTGCCCGGGCGCCGTACGGGAGCACGTGCCGCAGCCGGCGCCAGCCGCGCAGCGTGAACGCCACCGCGCGCGTGTCCACCTCGGGGATCGACACTAGCTCTTCGATCAGCGCCGAGGTGTACCGGCCGATCCCGGTGCGCGCGCCGAGCAGCGGGGTGCCGTCGAGGAGGACGCTCAGGGACCTAGCCACGGCGGAGCCGTTGCTTCGCGACCTTCAGCACCCGGCCGCCGACGCGCCGCGCCAGCTCGGACGCGCCACCCGCGGCGAGGTACTCGCGGACCAGGTCGGCGTCGCGGCGCAGCATGGCGCGGCCGCGGACCGGTGCCGTCGTCGTCAGGTCCGCCGACCCGGGCAGCCGGTCGGCCGCCGGGCGCGGGTCGCGGCAGAACTCCACCAGCGGCTTCAGCGCCTCGGGCCAGGTGTACCGCTGCGCGACGACGGCGATCCGCTCGACGCAGCCGGCGGCGAACTCCTCGTCGTACATGCACTTCTCGAGCGCGTCCGCCAGCGCGGAAGCGTCCTCTGCCGGGACGACGACACCCAGCCGTTCGGCCCGCACCAGGTCGGCGAACGAGTCGCCGTCGGTCGTGACGATCGGCAGCCCGGCCCACAGGTAGTCGAGCACGCGCGTGCGGAACGCGAACGTCGTCTCGACGTGCTCGTAGTGCGTGGTGACGCCGCAGTTCGCGTCCAGCAGCCAGTTCTGGCGCTCGTGGTAGGGCACCCACTGCTCGTTGAAGTAGACGTGCTTCCCGGTCAGCCCCAGCGAATCCGCGAGCCGGATCGTGCGCGTGCCGATGTCCATCTCGGCAACCTCGGGGTTCGGGTGCTTCATGCCGAGGAACACCAGCCGGACGTCGGCGCGGCGGCGGCGCAGCTCGTCCATCGCGCGGATCAGCGTCAGCGGGTCGAACCAGCTGTAGACCCCGCCGGCCCACAGGATGACGTGGTCGGTGCCGCCGATGCCCAGCGACGAGCGCAGCCCCGGCCCGGTGCGCACCGGGGCCTGCGGCGAGAGTCCAAAGGGGACGACCGCGAGCAGCGACTGCGTCGTCGGGTCGGCGTCGTAGAGCCGCGGGGACAGCCGGCCGAGCGCGGCGAGGTGGCCGAGCCAGAGGTGGCGCTGCCGTTCGGACGCGCAGAGGAAGAAGTCGCCGCGCTCGATCTGGGCGTCCAGCACGCGGGTGACGCCGGCGAGGTCGGCCGCGCGCCGGTCGTCGGCGATGCCCTTGCCCTGCTCCAACAGCTCGAGGTGCATCGGGTCGTAGAGGTCGGCGACGACGATCTTGCCGCTGTGCTCCTTCTTCAGCGACGGCGCGAGTTCCAGCACGTGCCCCTGCAGGACGACGACGTCGGCCCAGGCGATCGGCGCTTCCAGCTCGCGGTGCTTGCCGGCGCTGACGCGGAACGGCGCGGGCGGCGGCGTCGCGAGCGGGTTGGTGGTGACGAGGTGGACGTCGTGCTCGGCGGACAGCGCGAGCGCGATGTTCCACGCGCGGATCGCCGGGCCCGCCATCCGCTCGGTCAGCGCGTCGCCGGTGATGACGAGGATCTTGCGACGCTGGCCGAACGCTTTCTCGATGCCGAACGCCTCGACGAGGATGTCGTGCGCGGCCAGGTAGCGCGGCAGCGGGTAGGCGGGCTCCAAAGCCTTGCGCAGCAAGGGAAGCAGGTCGGTGTCGGTGCGGACGCGGGCGGCCTGCTCGACCGCGCGCGACTCGGCCAGCGACGGCAGCTGCTCGACGAACTGGTCGATCGCGAGGAGCCCGGCGAGCGTGGTGCGCGGGACGGCGACGTCACCGGACTCGATCGGGCCGACGCCCTGTTCGAGGTCCAGCTGGGTCGCGTCCAGCTCGCCGCGGGCGGTGGCCCGGCGCACGGCCAGTGCGAGCGCCGCGGGCAGCGCGCGGGCGAGCGTCTCGTCGGAAAGGTTCTTGTAGAGCGCGGCGAGGGCGTTGCGCTCCAGGAGGAAGGTCTCGCGGCCGGTTTCCGGAGCGTCGACCGCGGCCATCGTGCCGTGGTGGCGGTGGTACGTCAGCGACTCCGGGACGTACCGGACGCGCCAGCCGCGCAGGTTGAGCCGCCAGCCGAGGTCGACGTCCTCGTAGAACATGAAGAACCGCTCGTCGAAGCCGCCCAGCTCGGCGAACACCGAGGAGCGCACGAACATCGCCGAGCCGGTGCCGAAGAGAACGTCCTTCGCGACCTCGTGCTCGGCGGCCGGGACGTCGGCCAGCGGCGAGCCCGCGTGGCGCTTGTAGCCCATGCCGAACCAGGTCAGGCCGCCGTCGACGAAGTCGGTGCCGGTGCCGTCCCAGTCGAGGACCTTGCTGGCCACGGCCGCGACGCGGGGCTGCGTGCGCAGCTCGGCGACCGCGGCGGAGACCCAGCCGGGCGCCGGGCGGGCGTCGTTGTTGAGGAAGCCGAGGACAGTGCCCTTCGCGTGCTTCGCGCCGAGGTTGCAGCCGCCGGCGAACCCGGTGTTGCGGCCGGCCTCGATCACCTCCGCCTGGGGGACGGCTTCGCGGATGCGCGCGGCTTCGTCCGAGTTGTCGACGCAGATCAGCTCGAGCTCGGGGTAGTCGTGCTCGGCGAGCGCGCGCAGGCAGGTGATCGTGTCGTCGGCACCGCGGTAGTTGACCACGATCACCGAGACGAGCGGTTGCGGTTCCCCCTGCGCCAAAGCAGCTCCTTCGTCGGGATTGAGCGCCAGCTTAAAGCCCGGCCCAAGCCTCCCAGACCGCGCCTCGGCCGAGCGCGGCGTCCCGGCCGATCGCGCGGCGGGCCGCCAGCGTCGCCGGCAGCCGCGTCACCACCTCGGCCAGCACCCGGCAGCGCAGGCCGAACCGGAAGTTCGCCGCGGCGGGACGTCCCGGCCGCAGCGGCAGCAACGCTGTCAACACGGCGAAGCGGACCAGCTGGTTCACCGCGACCTCACGAGGTGCGCAGCGCAGCAGCATGAGCAGCCGGTTGCGTTCGTTCCAGCGGTGGAACAGCGGCGAGCCCAGCTCGGTGCTGACGCCGTGGGCGTGCCGGACGCGGGCTTCGGGCGCCGCGACGACGTCCCAGCCGGCCAGCCGCAGCCGCCACGCCGTGTCGGTGTCCTCGTAGTAGCAGAAGAAGCCGGCCGGGACGCCGTGCACGCTCGTCAGCACGTCCGTCCGCAGGAGCGCGGCGCCGCCGCAGAAGCCGAACACCTCGGCGGCGGGTTCGGTGAGGTCGGCGCCGTGGCCGTCGGCGGTCAGCCGGACGCCGGCGGACTGCGTGGTGCCGTCCGGCCGCACGAGCCGGGAGGTCGCCGCGCCGGCCAACGGCGCTTTTTCCAGCGTGTCCTCGAGCGTCGCGAGCCAGTCCGGCTCGGGTTCGGCGTCGTCGTTCAGCCACGCCATCAGCGGCGTCTCGACGCGTTTCGCGGCGACGGCGAGCGCGCCCGCGTAACCCGTGTTGCGCGGCAGGCGAATTACTTGCGGACGCGAAGGATGGGCCGCGAGCAGGGCGGCGGTGCCGTCGTCGGAGGCGTTGTCCACCACGAGCGTCCGATGTGGACGCGTCTGCGCGGCGAGCGCGTCGAGGCAGGCGGTGACGTGCCCGGCACCCCGCCAGGTCACGACGACCACCGTGGTGGCGGGATTCGCGGTCACGTCCCGCACAATAGCCGCGTGCCCGAACTGGTCGTGCTCGCCGAGCAGCTCCTCGCGCCCGTGCCCGGTGGCACCGGGCGCTACACGGCCGAACTGCTGCCCGCCCTCGCGCAGACCGCGCCGAAGGGCTGGACGGTTTCCAGCGTCGTCGCGCGGCACGCCGACGTCGGCGCGGCCCGGCTCGACGGCGTCGAAGCTCCGCGGGTGCTGCGCTCGCCGCCGCGGGTGCTGGTCGGGGCCTGGCAGCTGGGGCTGCCGTGGTGGCCGGGCGGCGACGCGGTGCACGCGCCGACGCCGTTCGCGCCGCCGCGCGCGCCGGCCGGGAAGACGTTGAGCGTCACCGTGCACGACACCGTGCCCTGGACCCACCCCGAGACGCTGACCGCGCGCGGGGTCAGCTGGCACCGGTCGATGATCGCGCGGGCCGCGCGGCGGGCGTCCGGGCTGGTGGTGCCGACGCGGGCGGTCGCCGACGAGCTGGCGGTGCTGATCGACGTCGACGTCCCGGTGCGCGTGGTGCCGCACGGCGTGCGCGTCCCGGCCGGCTCGGCGCCGCTGGACCTGCCGCCGCGGTACGTGCTGGCCGTCGGGACGATCGAGCCGCGCAAGGGGATCGACGTGCTGGTCGACGCGGTCGCGGCGCTCGACGGAGTGGCGCTGGTGCTCGCCGGGCAGCCCGGCTGGGGCGGCATCGACCCGGCCGCGCTGGCGCTCGAACGCGGCCTTCCCGCGGACCGGCTGCGGACGCTGGGGAAGGTGTCGGACGCCGAGCTGGCGACGGCGTTGCGCGGGGCGAGCGCGCTGGCCGTGCCGAGCCTCGCCGAGGGGTTCGGGATGGGCCTGCTCGAGGCGATGGCGGCCGGGGTCCCGGTGGTGCACACGGACGTCCCGGCGCTGGTCGAGGTCGCGGGCGGCGCGGGGATCACGGTCCCGCGCGGCGACGCCCGGGCGTTGGCGTCGGCGTTGCGCGAGGTGCTGGGTTCACCCTCCGTGGCCGCCGACCTCACTCGATCGGGGCGGGAGCGCGCGCGGACGTTCACCTGGCGCCGCGCGGCCGAAGCCGTCTGGGCGATCCACACGCGCTCGTTGAGCTGACCGGTTTGCCAGTTCCCCACCATGACGCGGGGTCACCGCCGTACCCTGCAGGGGTGAGCGATGATCCCCGGGTGCTGATCGACGCGACCGCGGTTCCCGCGGACCGCGGCGGGGTCGGCCGGTACGTGGATTCGCTCGTCGCCGCGCTCGACGCGGACGGGGCGCGGCTCACCGTCGTGTGCCAGCCCCGGGACCTGCAGCTTTACGATCGGCTGGCGCCGCGCTCGCGCGTGGTGCCCGCGTCGCCGTCGACGACCACCCGCACCGCGCGGCTGACCTGGGAACAGGCGACCCTGCCGAGGTTGGTGCGCCGCCTGGGCGCGGACGTCGTCCACTCGCCGCACTACACGATGCCGCTGGCCACGTCGGCGGCATCGGTCGTCACGCTCCACGACGCGACGTTCTTCACCGACGCGGTGCTGCACTCGTCGGTGAAGGCGAGGTTCTTCCGGGCGTGGACGGCAACGGCGTTGCGCCGCGCGACGCTGTGCGTGGTCCCCTCGGCGGCCACGGCGGCGGAACTGGCCCGCGTCGGCCCGGTCCGGCACGCGTCCCTGGAAGTCATTCACCACGGCGTCGACAACGAGCGGTTTCACCCACCGTCACCATCGGAGGTCGCGGCCGCCCGTTCGGCGGTAGGCCTCGGGCGGACGCCGTACGTGGCGTTCCTGGGGGCGTTGGAGCCGCGCAAGAACGTGCCGGCGCTGATCCGCGGGTTCGCCCGGGCGGTGGCGGGACAGCGTGACGCGCCGGCGTTGGTGTTGGCTGGGCAGCCGGGGTGGGATACCCAGGTGGAGCGGGCGTTGGACGGCGTTCCGCATCGGCTTCGCGTAATTCGGGCAGGGTATTTGCCCTTCGGGACGCTGGCGGGGTTCCTCGGGGGTTCCGAGCTGGTGGCTTACCCGTCGCTGGGCGAGGGGTTCGGCTTGCCGGTGCTGGAAGCGATGGCTTGCGGGGCTTGCGTGTTGACCACGCGGCGGTTGTCGTTGCCCGAAGTGGGTGGGGACGCGGTGGCGTACTGCGGGGTCGGCGCTGGTGACGTGGCGGCGGGGTTGGCGGAGTTGCTGGCCGATCCGGGGCGGCGGGCCGAACTGGCCACGGCGGCTCAGCAGCGGGCCAAGGAGTTTTCCTGGGCTACGACCGCTGAGCGGCATCGGGAGGCTTACGCCAAGGCTTGGTCCCGGCACCTCCGGACCCGCTGATCGCGACCGAGCGCCAGCAGGACGTGTGGTTCGAGGGGCGTAATCCCCCGCCGGGGAGTGCCTGGCTCGTCCGGAGCCCGGGCGACCGGAAACCGGGGACCTTCGCCATCCAGCCCGGCGACATCATCGATTTCGCGCCGGCCGGTGCGGTGGCCGCCGCGAGGCGTCAGCGGGAGCGCGCCGCCAAGAAGGCGCATGACGGCAAGTGAGTCCGACCGGCTGTCACCGTCCGCGGGGTGGCGGGGTTGCGGTAGGTGACCGGTGGACAATGGCCGGGTGACTGAGCACCCCCGCTATGGCGACGATGTCGGCGTCGTGACCGTGACCTACTTCTCCGAGGACACCATCGAACGTTTCCTCGACACCCTCGAGAAGGCCACCGAGCGCGAGGTCAAGGTGGTCGTCGCCGACAACGCTTCCGTCGAAGGCGCCCTCGAAGAAGTCGCGAAGAAGCGGCAGAACGTCCAGCTGCTCAGCATCGGCGAGAACGTCGGCTACGGCACCGCCGCCAACCGGGGCGTTGCCGAGCTCGACGACCGGTACGGCTGGGTCGTCGTCGTCAACCCCGACCTCGAATGGGAGCCCGGGTCGCTCGACGCCCTGCTCGACGCCGCGAGCCGGTGGCCGCGCGGGGGTGCCTTCGGGCCGCTCATCCACGATCTCGACGGCACCGTCTACCCCTCCGCCCGCCTGCTGCCCTCCTTCGGGCGCGGCATCGGGCACGCCGTCTTCGCGAAGGTCTGGCCCGGCAACCCCTGGACCCGCCAGTACCGCCAGGAGACCGGCACCCCGGTCGAGCGCACGTCCGGCTGGCTGTCCGGCTCCTGCCAGCTGATCCGGCGGGAGGCGTTCGACTCCGTCGGCGGCTTCGACACGCGCTACTTCATGTACTTCGAGGACGTCGACCTCGGTGACCGCCTCGCCCAGGCCGGCTGGCTGAACGTCTACGTGCCCTCGGCGAGCGTCACCCACGAAGGCGGCCACTCGACGTCGCAGGCGTCGGCGAAGATGCTCAAGGCCCACCACGACAGCGCCTACCGCTACCTCGCCGACCGCCACCAGGGCCTCGCCTGGAAGCCCGTGCTCGCGCTGGCCAAGCTCGGCCTCGCCGTGCGGCTGAAGCTCGAGACCCGCTAGATCCCGTCGAGCCGGCGCGAAAGGTCGGACTTGCCGTTCGTCTGCGTCACCGTCGGCACCAGGCCGGTGTCCTCCGGGTCCGGCTCCTTCAGCGGGCTCGTGATCGGCTCGGCCTGGGGCCGGCGCGCGAGCGGCGTGGTCACCTGCGGCGCGGGCAGCGGGGTAGTCGGCGACGGCGTGCTCAGCGGCGTCGTCGCCTGCGGGCGGCGGCCGCCACGGGCCTCCAGCCGCCGCGTCGGCGCCGCGCCGGCCAGCGGGTGGTCGTTCTCCTCGATCAGCGACGCCGGCAGCTGCGTGGTCGTGTCGGGGTCCTGGCTGCGGTCGAGCCCGTCGATCTGCGCCCGGGGTATCTGCTGGGTGTTCGACGAGTCCATCGGCGACGTCGCGCTGTCGGGTGTCACGACGAACACACCACGCGCCTGGGCTCGTGCGAGCAGGGCGTCCGCCCGATCGCGGGGGTCCATCCCCTCGGCCTCCCGACTGACCCGGGGCCCTCTGGGGAAAGGCCCGCCTGTTTCCTGTCTAGGGTAGGCCCTCCGGGCGACCTCCGTCAGGGTTTCCCGCGGCTTGTCGCTCAGCGGTGCGTGATACAGGAGGAGATTTCCGTGACGTCCGAGGTTGAGGTCGATGCCGTCGTGCTGGTCGGGGGCAAGGGCACCCGCCTGCGTCCACTGACCCTTTCGGCACCGAAGCCGATGCTCCCGACAGCCGGGACGCCCTACCTGAGCCACCTGTTCTCCCGCATCCGCGAGGCCGGGATCCGGCACGTCGTGCTGGGCACGAGCTACCGGGCGGAGGTGTTCGAGGAGTACTTCGGCGACGGCAAGTCGATCGGTCTGGACCTCGAGTACGTCGTCGAGGAGGAGCCGCTCGACACGGCCGGCGCCATCCGCAACGTCTACGACAAGCTGCGCGCCGACCACGTGATCGTCTTCAACGGCGACATCATCTCCGGCTCCGACCTCGGCGAGCAGCTGCGCGTGCACCGCGAGTCCGAGGCCGACGTCACGCTGCACCTGCAGCGCGTGCCCGACCCGAGCCGGTTCGGTTCGGTGCCGACCGACGAAACCGGCCGCGTCCAGGCGTTCCTGGAGAAGACGCCGAACCCGCCGACCGACCAGATCAACGCCGGCTGCTACGTCTTCCGCCGCCCCGTGATCGAGGCCATCCCGACCGGGCGCCGCGTGTCGGTCGAGCGCGAGACGTTCCCGCAGCTGCTGGAGCAGGGCGCGCACATCCACGGCTTCGTCGACGCGTCCTACTGGCTGGACGTCGGCACGCCGGAAGCGTTCGTGCGCGGGTCCGCCGACCTGGTGCGGGGCGTGGCGCCGACGTCGGCGCTGCCCGGGCGTCCCGGCGACTTCCTGGTGCTCGACGGCGCTTCCGTCGCCGAAGACGCCCACCTCTGTGGTGGTTCGACCATCGGCGGCGGCGCGGTCGTCGGCTCCGGCGCGAAGATCGACGGCTCGGTGCTGTTCGACGGCGCGGCCGTCTCCGAAGGCGCGATCGTCGAGCGTTCGGTGCTCGGGCACGGCGCGCGCGTCGGCGCCGGCGCGGTGCTGCGCGGCGTCGTGCTGGGCGACGGCGTGTCCGTCGGCGCCGGCTGCGAACTCCTCGACGGCGCCCGGATCTGGCCGGACACCGTGCTGCCCGACGGTTCCGTCCGCTTCTCGAGCGACGCGTAGCCGATGTTCTGGCGTCCCGCGTTCGAGGTCGACTTGGGCAGTGTCCTGAGTCCGCTGAAGCGCGGGCGCGGGTCGCTCAACATCCTGACCGACGAGCGCGGCATCACGTGGCTGGCGTCGAACACGCCGGACGGCCCGGGCACGCTGGCGCTGCGCCGCCTTTCGGACGGCCGCATCGAGGCGGCGGCGTGGGGCGAGGGAGCGGACCGGTTGCTGACCGGCGTCCCGGCGCTGCTGGGCGCGGACGACGACGATTCGGAGTTCGTCGCGCACCACGACGTCGTCGCGCGAGCCCGGCGGGAGAACCCGGAGCTGCGGCTGGGCGCGACGGGCGTGGTGTGGGACTGGCTGGTGCTGGCGGTGCTGGAGCAGAAGGTGACCGGCAAGGAGGCGATCCGGTCGTGGGCCGAGCTGTGCCGCCGGTTCGGCGCGCCGGCGCCCGGACCGGGGCCGGAGCGGCTGCGCGTCCCGCCGACACCGGTGGCGCTTCGTTCGTTGCCGGACTGGCACTGGCACCGCGCGGGCGTCGACATCAAGCGGCGCACGGCGTTGCTGAACGCGGCGCGGGTGGCGGGCCACCTGGAGCGGGCGGTGGAGCTGCGCGGGCTGGCTGGGCGGCATTTGCTGCGTCACGTGCCGGGCATCGGGGTGTGGACGGCGGCGGAGATCGCGCAGCGCGCGTGGGGCGACCCGGACGCGGTCAGCTTCGGGGACTACAACATCCCGTCGATGGTGGGGAACGCGGTGCTGGGCGTGAAGCTGGACGACGCGGGGATGGCGGAGGTCTTGGCGCCGTACGCGCCGCAGCGGCAGCGGGCGGTGCGGTACCTGGAGGCGGCGGGACATCGACGGCCGCGGTTCGGGCCGCGGATCGAGTTGCGCGACTACCGCGCGATGTGACGCGGGTGGCGGGCTCGCCGCGGGATGGTTGCGTGGTGTTTGTGAGGCGAGCTGGGCCGGGCTGCTGGGCAGGGTGCTCGCGGCAACCGCGGTCGGGCCGCGGCGGTCGGCCGAGAAGCTGCGGTGCGCTGCGCCTTGCCGCCTTGGGGCCGGTGCCGTAGGTCGCCGCTGTGGGCTGGGCGGCGCCGGGTTGGGCGGGCGGTTGGGGCGCTGCCGTGGGCTGGGTTGTGCCGCGTTGGAGCTGGTGCTTTAGGCCGCGTTGGGCGGGCGCGCTCGATCGCCGCCGCGCGCGAACATTGGCGCGCGGCGGGGATGGCCTACTGCTGCGGGGGATAGCCGCCCTGCTGGGGCGGGAAGCCTTGCTGTCCGGGGTACCCCTGCTGTCCCGGGTAGCCCTGCTGCGGCGGATAACCCGGCTGCTGCGGGTACCCCGGCGGCGGATAGCCCGGTTGCTGTCGCGGATACCCCTGCTGGGGTGGGTAACCCGGGTACTGCTGCGGCGGGTACGGCGGCTGCTTCGGCTTGTTCATCTTGATCACCAGGACCACCACCGTCACGATGACCGCGATCGGCACCAGGATGATCAGCAGCGTCAGGACGCTCAGCACCACCGTCAGCCCCTTCCTTCGTCGAGCGCGGCGCGGACTATCGCCAGCGCCTCGGCGTCGTCCAGGCCGAGCTTACGGGTGAGGTCCGCGTAGCCGGCCGCCGCCTGCTGGGCTCGGCGGCGGGTCTGGTCGCCCGCTGCCGCGACGAAGCTGCCTGCCCGGCCTCGCGTCTCGATCAGGCCCGCCTCCTCCAGCTCGCGGTACGCGCGGGCCACCGTGTTCGGCGCGATGCCCAGCTCGGCCGCCAGGGCGCGGACCGTGGGCAGCTTCGTGCCGACCGGGAGGCTCCGGTCGTTGATCCGCGTCGCGAACCCGGACCGCACTTGTTCGAACGGCGGGACCGGCGAAGCGCTGTCGAAGGGGATGATCACCAGCTCTGCGGACCCGCTCCCGGGCCCGCCGGACGCTGCCCGTACGGCCCCTGCGGCACCGGCTGCGACGGCGGGAAGCCCGGCTGCGGCATCGGTTGCGCAGGCGGGAACCCGGCCTGCTGCGGCGCGAACCCGGCCTGCGGCGCAGGCGGATACCCCGGCTGCGGCGAGGGGAACCCACCCGACCCCTGCTGAGGCACGGGGAACCCACCGGACCCCGGCTGGGCCGCTGCGAACCCACCAGACCCCGATTGGGCTGTCGCGAACCCACCCGACCCCTGCTGCGGCGCGGGGAACCCACCCGACGTAGGCGGAAACCCTTGCTGCGGCGCGGCGAACCCACCCGGCGGCGGAGCAAACCCCTGCTGCGGCGGGAAGTTCCCCGAAGGCGTGAACTGCCCACCCCTCTTCATCGCCTCTTCCCGGCGCATCTTCGAAACCCGGACGATCACCGCGATGACGAACACGATGATCCCCAGCACGATCAACCCGAGCACGATGTACCCGAACACCCCGGTGTCGCCACCACCACCGGAGTGGTAGTGCACCCGCTCGGGGAACTGCGTAGCCATGTGGTCCCTCCCTGTCCGCACCCCAGGCTAGTGCCCGGCACCGACAGGAACGGCCGCTTTCACCAGATCGGCGAGATCTGCCGACCCCGCCGGCAGCGCGTCCACCGGCCACCACCGCAGGTCGTCGGACTCGTCGCTGCGCACCGGCGACGCCCCCGCCGGCGCGTGCACCGCGAACCGGACGTCGAAGTGCCGCGTCGGCACGCCGAGCGAGCACGTGATCGGGTGGACGTCGAGGTGCACCGGCTCCGGGCCGATCCGCAGCCCGGCCATGCCGGACTCCTCGGTCGCCTCCCGCAACGCCGCCTCGGCCAGCGAAGCGTCCTCGGGCTCGCAGTGCCCGCCCAGCTGCAACCACCGGCCGACGCGCGGGTGCAGCGTCAGCAGCACCTGCGTCCCGGTGTGGTCCAGGACCACCGCCGACGCCGTCAGGTGCCCGGCCGCGCACGACCGCTGACACGAGTCCTCGCGCGCCGCCAAGAACCCGAGGAACGCCTGGCGCAGCGACTCCTGCGAAGAAACCGATGGCCGCCACGCACCCAGCGTCGCGACGGCGTCCGCGTGCAGGCTCACAGCTCCAGCAGCCCCTCTCCGGGCGTGATCGGCCCGCGCGGCCCGGGATCCGACGCCGGGACGCCGATCGCGACCGAACCCAGCGGCTGCCAGCCCTCGTCGAGGCCCAGGACGTCCCGGACGACGTCCGCGGCGAAGATCGTCGACCCGATCCAGCACGAGCCGAGCCCCTCGGCCGCCAGCGACACCAGCAGGCCCTGCACCGCCGCGCCGCCGGCGACGGTGAACATCGTCTTCTCGCAGTCGTTGCGGCGCTCGTCGCGGTAGGTGTGCGCGCCGTCCGGGACCAGGAACGGGATGACGACTTCCGGGGCCCGGTAAAGGATGTCGCCGCGGCTGAGCCGCTTCGCGATCTGCTCTTGGGTGAACTCGTCGCCGGACAGGTCGGCCCGCCACGACTCGCGCATCGCGTCGAGCAGCTTGTGCCGCAAACCGGCGTCGCGCAGCCAGACGAACCGCACCGGGTGCGTGTGGTGCGGCGCGGGCGCGGTCAGCGCGGACGCCACCGCGCGCCGCATCGCCGCGGGGTCCACCGGCTCGTCCGCGAACTGCCGCACCGACCGCCGCGACGGCACGGCCGCCCGCCGGCCCTGCTCGATGGCTTCGTTGGTGCCCAGCCGGAAGAGGTCCTCCTCCAGCGGCCGGACGAGGTCCCGCGCGGTGGAACCGTCGTCTTCCAGGAAGAGCCCGCGCACGACGGCGACCGGCGTCCCGCCGAGCTTGCCCTTGACCAGGTCGGCGGCCGCCGCGAGCTCGTCGGCGATCGCCACCTCGGTGACGGCCAGTTCGTTGCCCTGCCCGTCGACCTCGCCGCGGTAGGCGTGCAGCACGCGCAGGCCGGACGCGCCGATCGCGGCGTCGGTCTGCCCGACCCGCCACGCGCGGCCCATCGTGTCCGTGACGACCACGGCGACCTCGACGCCGAGCCGCTCGCGCAGGCCGCCCCGCAGCGCCAGCGCCGACGCGTCCGGGTCCGCGGGCAGCAGCGCGACCTCGTCGCCCTCGACGTTCGACGCGTCGATGCCCGACGCCGCCTGCACGATCCCCAGGTGGTTCTGCGTGATCACCGTGCGCGCGATCCGCGCGACCACCCGGATCGCCTCGCGCTCGACGAGCTTGCGGCGTTCGGCGTCGCGGGTCTCGGGGTCGGCGGGCACCTTGACGAGCCTGCCCTCGGCCTTCGAGACGATCTTGCTGGTCACGACCAGGACGTCACCCGAACGCAGCCAGGGCGCGGCTTTCACGATCGCGCCGGTCAGGTCGTCGCCGGGGCGGAACTCCGGCAGCCCGGTGACGGGCAGGATCTCCAGCTTGGGGGAGGCGTGGTCATGCAAGGGGAGCTCCAGCCAGCTCGAGGGCGGCGCGGGCCATCGCCGCGGTCGCGTCCACATCGGACATCAGCAGCGGCACGTCGCGGACGGTCACGCCCGGCACGTCCGCCGTCTCGCCTTCGGCGATCAGCCAGCCGTCGAGGACGCCGCCGTCCTTGCGCGAGCCGTAGTGCCGGCCCACCGCCTCCGCCGACGTCTCGACGCCGATCGCGGTCAGGCACGCGTCGGCCATCCCGCGCAGCGCCTTGCCACCGATGATCGGCGACACCCCGACGACACCCGCGGACGTCTTGCGCAGTGCGTCCCGGACCCCCGGCACGCCCAGCACGGTCCCGACCGAGACGACCGGGTTCGACGGCGCGAACAGCACCGCGTCCGCGTCCTTCAGAGCTTCCAGCACGCCCGGCGCCGGCTTGGCCTCGTCGGCCCCGACCGCGACGATCGAGTGGGCCTTCGGCTCGGCGCGGTAGCGCACCCACCACTCCTGGAAGTGGATCGCCTTCTGCTGGCCGTCCTGCTCCGGGTCGTCGATGACGACGTGCGTCTCGACGCGGTCGTCGGACATCGGCAGCAGCCGGACGCCGGGCTGCCAGCGGTCGCACAGGGCCTCGGTCACCGCCGACAGCGGGTAGCCCGCGCGCAGCATCCGCGACCGGATGAGGTGGGTGGCGATGTCCTTGTCACCGAGGCCGAACCACGTCGGCTCGGCGCTGTAGGCCGCCAGCTCCTCCTTGACGACCCAGGTCTCGCCCGAGTGCCCCCAGCCGCGCTCTTTGTCGATCCCGCCGCCGAGCGTGTACATGCAGGTGTCCAGGTCCGGACAGATCCGCAGGCCGTGCATCCAGACGTCATCGCCGGTGTTCACCAGCGCCGTCACCTCGTGCTCCGACTCGCTCGCGCCTTCGGGGGACATGCCCAGCGCCGACTTCAAACCCAGCAGGAAGCGGGCCCCGCCCACTCCGCCGACCACTACCACGATCTTCACGACGTCGAATCCTCGCACGAGCCGGGTTCAGGGACCCAGTACCGGTATCTGTGGTGCGGGGCGTAGCCGAGCCCCGCGTAGAGCGCGAGCGCGCCCGCGTTCCCCTCCGCCACCTGCAACACCGCGTGGTCGGCCCCGTGTTCCACGCCCCACGCGTGCAGCGCGCCCATCAGGGCTTTCGCGAGCCCGCGGCGGCGGAAGGCCGGGCCGACCTCCAGGCGGCCGACGTGCAGCCAGCCGTCGACCAGGGCCCCGCGGACGACGCCGGCGGTGGCGCCGTCGAGCGTCGCGACGCCGTAGCCGACTTTCCCGCCGGTCAGAACACTCCGCGCGGCCGGAACGTCCTCCCCGGGCCCGAGCGTCAGCTCCCACCACTCCGGCGTCGGCTGGTCCGTCACTTTCGTAGGGAAAGTTGCGTCTGGGAGGCCGGGGACGCCACTTTCATAGGGAAAGTGGCGGTCTGGGGTGAGCGGGGTGGTCAGGACGACGACCTCGTGGCCGCGGTGGTGGCGCGTCGCCTGGAACCAGCCTTCGGCGATGACCGCGTGCTCGTTCGGGCTGTCGCGGATCACCTGCACCATCGGCTGGATCCCCCGATCGTGGGCGAAGTCACACACCGCGCGCAGCGCCTCCGGGATCTCCACGCCGGGGTCGCCGACGGCGAGCGCGCTGTTCGCGCGGCCCGTGAAGCCCCCTGCCCAGCGCAGCCGCCAGTCGTTCAGGGGTTCCTCCACCAGGGGAGGCCATGCTCTGCTGCAGACGATTTCGAGCGCTTCACGTGCGTTCACGACTAGATTGTGACCGAGGCCGTGAACGGCGCGGAGCGGATTTCCGAGGAGGTGGCCGTGGGCATCCAGCGCAAGGACGAGCGGCACAACGAGAAGCTCGTCGACGAGATCTCCGAGGGGTTTAACCGCGCCGTGGGGGAGAAGAAGGACGAGGACGAAGCCCCCAAGCCGCGCTTCGTCATCACCGGCGACGCCCGGGCCACCCCGCCCCCGCGCCGTCGGCAGAGGTGAACACGCCATACCCCGGGTATGGCTAAGGCTTGCCTCACCAACCGAACGGGTGGCCGAACCGCGTAGTGTCGGCCACGACTGGCTGTTAGCGGAGAAAAGCAGGAGTGCGCAGTGACCTACGTGATCGCCGAGCCCTGCGTCGACGTGCTCGACAAGGCGTGTATCGACGAGTGCCCCGTGGACTGCATCTACGAGGGCGAGCGGATGCTGTACATCCACCCGGACGAGTGCGTCGACTGCGGCGCCTGCGAGCCGGTCTGCCCGGTCGAGGCGATCTACTACGAGGACGACGTCCCGGACAACTGGTCGGACTACACCAAGGCCAACGTCGACTTCTTCGACGAGCTGGGCTCGCCCGGCGGCGCCTCCAAGGTGGGCAAGACCGCGCACGACCCGGGCTTCATCAAGGCGCTGCCCCCGCAGGGCGAATGAGCCCGGTCGCGCTGCCCGACTTCCCCTGGGATTCGCTCGCCGAGGTCAAGGCCAAGGCGCAGGCGCATCCCGGCGGGGTGGTCGACCTCTCCATCGGCACGCCGGTCGACCCGGTCCCGGCCGGCATCCGCGACGCGCTCGCGTCGGTCTCGGAGATCCCGGGCTACCCGACGACGCACGGCATCCCGGCCCTGCGCGCGGCGGCCATCGCCGCCCTCGGCCGCCGGCACGGCGTCACCGGCATCGAGCCGGACGCCGTCCTGCCGACGATCGGGTCGAAGGAGGCCGTGGCCTGGCTGCCGCGCCTGCTCGGCTTCGGCCCGGGCGACCTGGTGGTCATCCCGGAGCTGGCCTACCCGACGTACGAGGTCGGGGCGCTCCTGGCGGGCGCGTCGATCCTGCGTGCCGACAGCACGGTCGCGCTCGGCCCGCAGCGGCCGGCGATGATCTGGCTGAACTCGCCGTCCAACCCGACCGGCAAGGTCCTGCCGGTCGAGCACCTGCGCAAGGTGGTCGAGTGGGCGCGCGAGCGGGACGTCGTGGTCGTGTCCGACGAGTGCTACCTGGCGCTCGGCTGGGAGACGTCCCCGCTGTCGGTCCTGCACCCGGACGTCTGCGACGGCCGCACCGACGGCCTGATCGCGGTCCACTCGCTGTCCAAGTCGGCGAACCTGGCCAGCTACCGCGCCGGTTTCCTGACCGGTGACCCGCGGCTGATCAAGCAGCTGCTCGACGTCCGCAAGCACGCGGGCATGATCGTGCCGCGCCCGGTCCAGGAGGCGATGGTCGCCGCCCTGACCGACGACGAGGCCTTGGAAGCCCAGCGCGAGCGGTACGCCCGGCGCCGGCTGTCGCTGCGGAAGGCGTTGCAGGACAACGGGTTCCGCATCGACCACTCCGAGGCGGGCCTGTACCTGTGGGCGACCAGGGACGAGGACGCCCCGGCGACGGTCGAATGGCTGGCCGATCGCGGGATCCTGGTGGCGCCCGGCACGTTCTACGGGCCCAAGGGCGGCCGGCACGTCCGGGTCGCGCTGACCGCGACCGATGAGCGCATCGACGCGGCCGTGGAGCGCCTGGCTCAGTAGTCCCGGCCCGTGAAGCCGCGGTAGACGAACCTCGTCAGCGCCTCGATCGCCTCTTCGTCGGTCGGCGGGGTCCACCCCGCCGGCACCGGGTCGAGCAGCCACATCTGCGCGAAGCTGTCGACCAGCTGGTACATCATCGCGATCGACAGCTCGGTGCGCGCCGGCAGCCGCAGTCCGGCGGCCGTCACCTGGGCGAGGTGGCCGTTCAGGTCCGCCGCCTGGGTCGCGCCGAAGCTCGCCAGCGTGCGGGCGAACGCCTCGTTCACCATCGCCGCCTGGCGCAGCGCCTGCATCGTCGACGCGTGCTCGCGGTAGAAGTCCCAGTACTGGGCCACGTGCCAGCGCACCGCCGCGGGGTCGCTGAAGTCCGACAGGTGGCCCTCGGACAGCGCGCTTTCGTCGCCGGACGTCGCTATGTCGGCCAGGAGCGCCTCGAGCAGCTCCTCTTTGCTCGCGAAGTGGTTGTAGAACGACCCCGCGGCCCGGCCCGCCTCGGCGGTGATGTCCGTGATCTTGGTGTTCAGGTAGCCCTTGCGCGCGAACACGCGCCGAGCGGCCGCCTTCAGCGCGGCCTCGGTCTCGGCGGCCTTCTCCTTGCGGTTCACCGGTACCTCCTTGACGCGGGACGCTAGCAGTGTCATTCTGAATCCAGATTCACTGAATGACAATTCACTGGGAGGGCGACATGGACACACGGGTGCTGATCGCGGGGGCGGGACCGACCGGGCTGACACTGGCCATCGAGCTGGCGCGGCGCGACGTCGCCGTGCGGATCATCGACAAGGCCGAGACCTTCTTCGTCGGCTCGCGCGGCGACGGGATGCAACCGCGCACGCTGGAGGTCTTCGAGGACCTCGGCGTGCTCGACGCGGTGCTGGCGCAGGGGGCCGCGCCGGTACCGATGCAGATCCACGTGGGCGGCCGGGTCGTCGACGAGCGGATGATGTTCGACCTGGTCGAGCCGACCCCGGAGAAGCCGTACCCGACCGGCTGGTTCCTCGGCCAGTCGCAGACCGAGGGCATCCTGCGCGACCGGCTGGCCGAGTTCGGCGTGCACGTCGAGCTGGCGACCGCGTTGACCGGCTTCGAGCAAGACGACGAGGGCGTCACGGCCACGCTGAGCACCGGCGAGACCGTCCGCGCCGGGTACCTCGTCGGCGCCGACGGCGGCAAGAGCTTCGTGCGCAAGGCGCTCGGGATCGCGTTCGAGGGCACCACCGACGAGTCGATCCGGATGCTGCTCGGCGACGTCCACGCCGAGGGCCTCGACCGCGCCTACGGGCACTGGTTCGGCGACGCGGAGAACCCGATGCGCGGCATGATGTTCAGCCCGCTGCCGGGCACGCCGTGGTTCCAGTTCGGCTCGGCCCTCGGCGACGGCGACCTCGAGGCCGAGACGGCGCTGCCGGCGGTCCAGGCGAGGCTCGACGCGCTGAGCGGCGGCGGGATCACGCTGTCGGACCTGGCGTGGTCGACGGTGTGGCGGCCGAACGTCCGGCTGGCCGCGCGGTTCCGCGACGGCCGGGTGTTCCTGGCGGGCGACTCCGCGCACGTCCACCCGCCGACCGGTGGCCAGGGCCTCAACACCGGCGTCCAGGACGCCTACAACCTGGGCTGGAAGCTCGCGGACGGCTCACCCGAGCTGCTCGACAGCTACGAGGCCGAGCGCCGGACGGTGGCGGCACGCGTGCTGGGGGTCTCGACCGGGCTGATGCAGAAGTACGTCGACGGCGACGACGACGCCCACCACCGCGGCGAGGAGACGCAGCAGCTGGACATCAGCTACCGCGGCGGCCCGCTGTCCCCTTCGGGTGAGGGCGCGCTGCGACCCGGCGACCGCGCGCCGGACTCGCCGTTGGTCGCCGCCGACGGCACCCGGGTCCGGCTCTTCGAGCTGTTCCGCGGCCCGCACGCGACGCGCCTGGTCTTCGGCGATGGGCCTTCGGAGGGGGTCCGGATCCTGCCGGCGGGGAGCGTCCCGGAGCCGGGCGCGCTGGTCGACGAGGGCGGGTTCGCGTACGCGGCTTACGACGTCAAGCCGGGTGCCGAGGTGCTGGTGCGGCCGGACGGTTACGTCTGGTCCATCGCCTGATCACGACATCCCGCTGTGCGTGGAGTTGTCGTAGGTGCCGTTCGGCTTGGCGCGGTAGGGGTAGCGGCCGAGCTTCCGCCCGCGCCGCACCCGGCGGCCGGCCAGGACGCCGATCGTGAGGATGGTCAAGGCGAGCAGGATCACCCCGCCGATGGCCAGGGTCAGCGCCGTCTCCATGGGGCGAGCTTACGGTCGGCGGCCGGGGCTCGGGGCGGCCGAAATGACGTGAATGACTCATTCCTGTCGCCAGATGACATGAATGAGTCATTCACGTCATCGGGTCAGGCGTGCAGGGCGTGGGCCGCCTTGTCGACCTGGGCCCAGGCGTCCTGCCAAGCCGCGCGGGCCTCGGCGCGGCGGGCCAGCTCGCGCTCGGCTATCCGACCGGCCACGAACCCCATCTCGCCGTCGGCGTTCGCCAGGACCGTGCGCATCCGCTCGGCCGCGATCACCGCGTCCTGGTGGTCGCCCAGCACGGTCTGGAAGTCCCTCGTCGCCTTGATCAGCTTCTTGAGCCGCTTCGCGCGCTTCTTCTTCGCCGACGTCTGGGCCAGCTCGGCGGCGTACCGCAGCTTCTTGCCGTGGATGCGCAGCGCGTGCAGGTCGTCGTCCGGCGGGTCCGCGGGCAGCGCGCGGACGGCCTTGGCCAGCTTGCGGTGCGGTTTCGCCAGCCCGGTCACCAGGTCGTGCGGCTCGCCGGCCGCGTCGCCGGACGACCGGGTCAGCAGGCTGACCTCGCGCAGCAACGTCGAGTAGCGGGCGCTCGACAGCGCCCGCGTCAGCCGCCGCTTCGCCGCAGCGCGCTCGGTGACGAACCGGGACACCAGGCGGCGGCCGGCCGGCTGGTCGCGGACCTCGAAGTCGGCGATGACCTCGCGCAGGTGCCCGATCAGGACGTCGTGGTCGCGCACCTCGCCGAGCGACTGCCCGAGCCAGCCCAGCTCGGCGCGCACCGGCTCGGCGCCGTCCCCGACCAGCCGGCCCGACAGCTTCAGCACACTGCGCATCCGCCGCAGGGCGACGCGCATCTGGTGCAGGTCCTCGGGGTCGGCGCCGGAGCGCGTGCCGGGTTCGTGCGCGAGCAGGGCGCGGATCTCCCGGTCGAGCTTGGCGCGCACGTGGTGGGCCGCCGGATCGGCCGGGCGGGCCTCCACGGGCAGTTCCGGGAGGCCCAGCTCCGCCGGGGTGCGAGGCAACGTTTCGGTCGTCACCCCATGAATACTAAGTGAACAAACGGGCTCAGTCGTTGGCGTGGAGGATCGAGTTCAGCTCGACGCCGGAGCCGGTCCGCGGCACGACCTCGACCGCGCCGGTCGCGGAGTTGCGGCGGAAGACCGCGCCCGAGATGCCGTTGAGCTCGCGGGCCTTGACGACCTTGCCCTCGACGACGACCTTCGTTCCGGCCGTGACGTACAGGCCGGCTTCGACGACCGTGTCGTCGCCCAGCGAGATCCCGACGCCGCCGTTCGCGCCGATTAGGCAGCGCTCGCCCAGCGAGATCGTCTCCTTGCCGCCGCCGGAGAGCGTGCCCATGATCGACGCGCCGCCGCCGACGTCCGAGCCGTCGCCGACGACCACGCCGGCCGAGATCCGGCCCTCGACCATCGACGCGCCGAGCGTGCCGGCGTTGAAGTTCACGAAGCCCTCGTGCATCACGGTCGTGCCGGACGCCAGGTGCGCGCCGAGCCGGACGCGGTCCGCGTCGCCGATCCGGACGCCGGACGGCAGGACGTAGTCGACCATCCGCGGGAACTTGTCGACGCTGTAGACGGTCACCGCGCCGCGCGAGCGCAGCCGCAGCCGGGTCGTCTCGAAGCCCTCGGCCGGGCACGGGCCGTGGTTGGTCCACACGACGTTGGCCAGCAGGCCGAAGATGCCGTCGAGGTTCTGGCCGTGCGGGCGGACCAGCCGGTGGGAGAGCAGGTGCAGGCGGAGGTAGATGTCGTGGGTGTCCGCGGGCGCGTCGGCGAGCTTGCCGATCGTGGTGCGGACGGCGACGACCTCGACGCCGCGGTCGGTGTCCGGGCCGAGGAGCGCCGCGGCGGCTTCGCCGAGCAGCTCCTTCGCCTCGTCCGCGCCGAGGCGTTCCGTGCCGGCGGTGCCGCCTTCGGTCAGCTTCGGGTGCGGGTACCAGGTGTCGAGGACCGTCCCGTCGGTCGCGACGGTGGCCAGCCCGACGCCGCTGGCGCCGGTCGTTTCGGGGTTCGGGCTCTGCTCGCTCACGCCCGACACGGTAGTCGAGTGACGCGGATCAACCACTCGTGGGCCGCGCCGCCACCTGCTTCTTCAGGTCGCTCAGCGCGCCGGCGATGTCGACGAGCGCCTGGGTGCACGCGCCGCCCGGATCGGGCACGGTCGTGCAGCCCGCGCTCCGGAAGGCTTTCACGGCGGTGTCGAGCTTGTCCGCTTCGGCGACCAGCTGCGGGTCGCGGTCGTTCGCGCGCTTGCGGGCCGAGCCGGGGACGTTGCCGACCTCCGTGACGTACTTCTCACAGCCCTTCGGCAGCTGGGTGCGGGGGCTCGCGTAGCACTGGTCGACGGTCAGCGCGTCCAGCTTCGTCGGGAGCGCGTCCGGACCCGGCTCGCCGCCCTGCTTGGGCGTCGGACCGGCTTCGTTGCCGCAGCCGGACAGGACCAGGACCAGCACCGCGCCGCCCGCGGCGACTCCGAACCTACGCACACCCTCACGGTAGCGTGCCGGGCATGAGCCTCGACCTGCACGCCGACCCCGTCGACCTGACCGCCGCGCTCGTGGACACCTTCAGCGTGTCGGGCGCGGAGGCCGAAATCGCGACGGCGGTGCAGAAAGCGCTTCAGGAGCAGGCATCCCACCTCGAGGTGGTCCGCAACGGCGACGCCGTGCTCGCGCGCACGAACCTCGGCCGCGCGTCGCGGGTGGTGCTCGCCGGGCACCTGGACACCGTGCCGGAGAACGGCAACCTGCCTTCGCGGCGCGAAGGCACCGGCGACGACGAGGTCCTGCACGGCCTGGGCACGGTCGACATGAAGGGCGGCGACGCGGTCTTCCTGCACCTCGCGGCAACGCTGCCGTCGCCCAAGCACGACATCACGTTCGTCTTCTACGACAACGAAGAGGTCGAAGCGGTCAAGAACGGCCTCGGCCGCATCGAGCGCGAGCTGCCGGAGTGGCTGGCGGGCGACCTGGCGATCGTCGGCGAGCCGTCGAACGGCGTGATCGAGGCCGGCTGCCAAGGCACCATGCGCGTCGAGCTGCGGCTGACCGGCAAGCGCGCGCACACGGCGCGAGCGTGGATGGGGGAGAACGCGATCCACGCGCTGGCCGAGCCCCTGCGTCGGCTGGCGGAGTACTCGCCGCGGATCGTCGACATCGACGGGCTGACCTACCGCGAGGGCCTGCAGGCGACGTCGATCGGCGGCGGCGTGGCGGGCAACGTCGTCCCGGACGCGGCGGTGCTGGCGGTGAACCACCGCTTCGCGCCCGACCGTTCGCCGGAGGCGGCGGAACGTCACCTGCGCGAGGTGTTCGACGGGTACGAACTGTCCGTTGTGGACCTTTCCCCGGGAGCGCTGCCGGGCTTGTCGGCCCCGGCGGCGGCGGAACTAGTGACGGCGGCGGGCGGCCGAGCGGCGGCCAAGCTGGGCTGGACGGACGTGGCCCGCTTCGCGGCGCTGGGCATGCCGGCGGTGAACTTCGGCCCGGGCAACCCGACGCTGGCGCACACGAAGCAGGAAAACGTCCGGACGGCGGAGATCCGCCAGGTCGCCGAGGTCCTGCGCAAGTTCCTGTCCTGAGTGGTCCTCGTCACACCCGCCGGTGCTGAGCTGCGGTGACGCTCCGGCACCGGCCGTCACCGCAACTTTTCCGGGTTCCCGGCCGTATTCCCCGGTGAAGCCGCTTCCTGGAGGAGTCATGCCCAAAACCGCGAGACGGGCCGCGGCCGTCGCCGTGCTCGCGCTGGCGGTGGCCGGGGCGCTCACCGCCTGTGAGCAGCAGCCCGTCGCCGCGCCCGCGGCCGGGCCGGTCGTCATGGCCATCGGGGAGGCCACCTCCGTTCCGCCGCCGCCCGCCGAAGCCGCGCCC
Organism: Amycolatopsis sp. NPDC098790; assembly: GCF_044759945.1. Classification (NCBI taxonomy): domain Bacteria; kingdom Bacillati; phylum Actinomycetota; class Actinomycetes; order Pseudonocardiales; family Pseudonocardiaceae; genus Amycolatopsis; species Amycolatopsis sp. NPDC098790. The sequence goes on along the minus strand of NZ_JBIWAI010000001.1, from coordinate 98,396 downwards.
GTCACCCAGGCCGCGCCCGTCGAGGTCGCCATCACCTTCCCGCGCACCGGCTCCGGCCAGTGGATGTTCACCCCCGGCAGCGACGAAGTGGCCGGCAAGTCCGGCAAGCTCATGCGGTACCGGATCGCCCTCGAGACCGACATCGACGGCGTCGGGCCGGCATCCTTCGCGAAGGAGATCCGCGGCATCCTCGGCGACCCGCGCGGCTGGACCGGCGGCGGCGAGTGGCGGCTGCAGCAGGTCGGCCCGGACGACGACGCCGACTTCACCATCTACCTGGCCACCCCCGCCAGCCGCGACAAGCTGTGCGGCGGCACCGCGGACGGCTACACGTCCTGCCGCAACGGCAGCAACGTCGTGCTGAACGTCGCCCGCTGGGCCAACGCCGTGCCGAACTACGGCGCCCCGCTCGACGTCTACCGCCAGTACATGGTCACCCACGAAACCGGGCACCGGCTCGGCCACGGCCACGAGCTGTGCCCGGGCGCGGGCCGGCCGGCGCCGGTGATGGAGCAGCAGACGCTCGGGCTGCACGGCTGCGTCCCGAACCCGTGGCCGTTCCCGAACGGCAGGTCCTACGCCGGCCCGTCCGGCGAGTACGACGACCCGATCCCGGCCGGCGACTCGTAGGCTCGCCGCATGCCGGACACCACTCCGACCCGGCGGCGGTCGTGCACGACGGCCGGGAGTCCACCGACGACGACGCTTGGCGACCGGATCTCCGCCGTCGAGCACGGCCGCGAAGCCCGGAGCCTCGTGTGCTCGGAACTGGCGGGACGCTGATTCGTGAGTGGCAATCCAGGGTTCTGACCCGAATTGCCACTCACGACACCTCAGCGGCCCTGCAACGACTTGACGTTGTTGCCGAACGTCCAGCCCTTCGAGCCGTCCCAGTTGATCGACCAGTCCATCAGGCCCTTCAGGCCCGGGACCGACCGCCACGCCTGGGAAACCAGGCTCGGCGACATGTACCCGCCACCGGCGCCGGGCTGCGCGGGCAGCCCCGGGACCTGCTTGTCGTACGGCACCCGGATCGTCGTGCCCTGCACGACCAGGCCGTTGTTCAGGCACTGTGTCTGCACGGTGAAGCCCTGCACGGTCCCGGCCTGGTACGAGTCGCCGGAGCAGCCGTACATGGATCCGTTGTAGTACTGCATGTTCAGCCACCACAGCCGGCCGTTGTCCGCGTACTTCTTGACGATCGGCAGGTACGCGCCCCAGATCGAGCCGTAGGTGATGCTGCCGCCGGTCACGTACGCCGTCTCCGGTGCCATCGTCAGCCCGAAGCCCGCCGGCATCTGCGCGAGCACGCCGTCGATGATGCGGATCAGGTTCGACTGCGACGCCGAGAGCGTCTTGATGTTGCCGCTGCCGGTCAGGCCGGTCTCGATGTCGATGTCGATCCCGTCGAAGTTGTACTGCTTCAGGATCGGCACGACTGTCGCGACGAACTTGTCCGCCACCGTCGACGACGACAGGTCTATACCAGCCGCCGCGCCGCCGATGGACATCAGGATCGTCGCGCCCGCGGCCTTCGCCGCGCACATCTCGGCGGGCGTCGACACCTTGACGCCGGCGTCCATCCCGTTCTCCCACAACACGGTCCCGTCGGACCGGATCACCGGGAAGGCGGCGTTGATGACGTTGTAGCCGTGCTGGGCCATGCGGCTGTCGGTGATCGGGACCCAGCCCATCCCGGGGTGGACGCCGTTCGCGGCGCCGTCCCAGTTCTCCCAGTAGCCCTGGAGGACCTTGCCCGCGGGCCGCGGTTTCACCGCGCACGTGTCGGCCTGCACCGCCCCCTGCGCGGGGGCCGACACGAGCAGCGGGACGGCCAAAGCCGCTGCCAGAAGGGTTCCGAACAGGCGGTTTCTGCGACCGGACATACCGATTCCCATCGTCGTTGAGGGCGAACGCGGCGTGTCCGATCACGATAGGGGCCGACGGGAACCGCTGACTACCTACGATCGGGTGGTGGTCTAGACAAATTTGGGAGGGCGGCACTTTCACGTGAAAGTGCCGCCCCCGGGGTTCAGACGGTCAGCGTCCAGGAGGACAGGTAACCGGTGTCGGCCGGGCCGACGTCCCGGATCCGCAGCTGCCAGGCCCCGTTCGCGGCCTCCGAGGAAGCGTTGACGGTGTAGGTGGTGTCGAGGTTCGGCGTCGAGTCGCTGCTCGAGTTCTTCAGCCGGTACGCCGTGCCGTCCGGGGCGACCAGGTCGATGACCAGGTCACCGCGGTAGGTGTGGGTGATGTGCACCTCGACCTTCGTGGTGCCGGACGCGTTGCGCGCGCAGCCGCCGACGGTCGCCGGGCTGTTCACCGCGGCGGCCGGGTAGTCCGGGATGTTCAGCCGCGTCCCGTTGGTCACCGGCGCGCACGACGACGTCCCGACGCCCAGCGAGAACGACGCCGTGTGGTCGACGTTCGCGCCGTCGGCCGTCACGGTGACCGGGAACGTGCCGGTCGGCGTCGACGAGGAAGTCGAGATCGTCAGTGTCGACGACCCGCCCGAGGAGATGGTGGCCGGGCTGAACGACGCCGTCGCCCCCGCGGGCAGGCCCGAAGCCGACAGCGAGATGGACTGCGCGCTGCCCGACGTCGTCGTGGTGTTCACCGCGACCTGCAGCGACTGTCCCGGTTGGACAGTCCCGGCCGTGGGGTTGAGCGCGACGGAGTAGTCGTTGCCCGTCGTCGTCGCGACGGCGAGCTTCCAGAGCGCGTACCCGATGGCGTCGGAGTTCTTCTCCAGCGGGGTGTCCGGGATGTTGGCCGTCGTGTCGCAGGCGCGGTGGTAGCAGTTGTCGAACGGCGAGTTCGCCGTGCCGCCCCACTTCTGCGCCTGCGCCGAGCTCTTGATGTCGCCGGCGCCGGTGGCCAGGCCGCCGACCGGGATGCCCGCGCTCTTGAAGGACGCGTGGTCGGAGCGGCCGTCGCCTTCGCTGTCGCCCTCGGTCTGGATGCCGATGGACGAGAAGTACTCGTCGAAGACCGCCTTGACCGAAGCGACGTCGTCGTAGACGAAGTAGCCCCAGTTCTTCGAGCCGATCATGTCGAAGTTGAGGTACGTCTTGATCTTCGTGCGCTCGCTGCTCGGCAGGTTGTTGACGTAGTACTTGGAGCCGACCAGGCCGGACTCCTCGTCGGCCCACCAGCCGAACCGGACGCGCTTGGCCATCGCCGGGTTGGTGCGGGCCAGCGTCAGGGCGACCTCGAGGATCGACGCGCTGCCGGAGCCGTTGTCGTTGATGCCGGGGCCGGCGCTGACGGAGTCGAGGTGCGCGCCGAGCATGATGACCTGGCTCGCGTCACCCTGCGGCCACTCGGCGATCAGGTTCTGCGACTGCCCGATGCAGCTGGTGCAGGTCTGGCGGGTCGTGGTGTAGCCGGCGTTCCTGAGCAGGTTTTCCACATAGGACACCGACGCCGCGTAGCCACCGCCGCGCGGCGACCGCGTGCCGCCGTTGTTGTTCGCGATGGTCTGCAGCTGGTTGAGGTGGGTCTTGATGTTGGCCAGCGAGATGTCCGGCGCGGCGAGCGCCGTGGCGGGCGCGGCGGTCGCCGCGGGCACGGAAACGACGCCCAAGACGGCGGCCAGGGCGGTGACCCCGGCTCCGAATCTGGTCTTCCACTTCATGGCGGTGAGTTCCTTCGGTGGGGGTTGGGGAGAACGACCGTGAAGGCCGCACCGGGCTGGTGCGGCCTTCACGGGGTGGGGAGTGCTACACGGTCAACGTCCAGGTGGACAGGTAACCGGTGTCGGCGGGGCCGACGTCTCGGATGCGGAGCTGCCACGCGCCGTTCGCGGCTTCCGAAGAAGCGTTGACGGTGTAGGTGGTGTCGATGTTCGGGGTGGAGTCGCTGCTGGAGTTCTTCAGCCGGTAGGCGGTGCCGTCCGGCGCGACCAGGTCGAGGACCAGGTCACCGCGGTAGGTGTGGGTGATGTGCACCTCGACCTTGGTGGCGTTGGACGCGTTGCGCGCGCAGCCGCCGACGGTGTTGGGGCTGTTGACCGCGCTCGCCGGGTAGTCCGGGATGTTCAGCCGCGTCGAGTTGGTCACCGGGGCGCACGAGCCCGTGGTCCCGACGCCCAGCGTGTACGACGCCGTGTGGTCGGTGCTGGCCCCGTCGGCGGTGATGGTGATCGGGTAGCTGCCGGTCGGGGTCGACGAGGTCGTCGCGATGGTCAGCGTCGAGCTGCCACCGGACTGGATCGTCGCCGGGTTGAACGTCGCGGTCGCGCCGGCGGGCAGGCCCGAGGCGGACAGCGTGATCGACTGCGCCGCGCCGGAGGTGATCGCGGTGCTGATGGTGGTGGTCGCCGAGGCGCCCGGCTGCACGGAACCCGAAGCCGGGTTCAGCGCGACGGAGAAGTCCGGCCCGCCGCCGCTGCACGAAGTCGGCTCACCGCTGACCGTCGGCACGGAGATGGCGTCCCACGCGGCCTTGGTGGCGTTGTACTCGGTGCAGCTGCCGGGGAAGAGCGCGATCGCGGCTTCGAGCGTGGCCTTGCGGGCCGCGCGGTGGTTCCACGACGAGGTCTTCTTCAGCAGGCCGTTGTAGAAGATCTTGCCGGCCTTCTGGATGCCGATGCCGGTGACGGTCGAGCTGTTGCAGGTCGGGCTGGTCGGCTTGCCGCCACCCGGGTTCGAGCCCTCGGCGAGCAGGTAGAACCAGTGGTTCTGCGGGCCGGCGGCCGCGTGCACCTCGGTGCTCGGGATCGACGACGAGTAGCAGTTCGGGTCGCCGACCTTGGACGGCTGGTACATGTAGCGGATCGGGCCCTGGCCGACCAGGTTGACGCCCTCGCCGACCTCGTAGTCCGGCCGGTCCTTGGCGTTGTTCGCGTACGCCTCGGTCAGCGCGCCGAAGATGTCGCCGGTGGACTCGTTGAGGCCGCCGTTCTCGTTGCCGGAACCCGCGCCACCCGGGGTGGTCTGGAAGATGGCGTGCCCGTACTCGTGGGCGACGACGTCGATCGACGTGGCCTGGCGCTGGTTGTCCTGCGAGTGGCCGAAGTGCGTCGACGATCCGTTCCAATAGGCGTTGACGTCGGACAGGCCCACCGACGCCGGGTAGCCGCCGCCGTTGCCGTTGATGCCGTTGCGGCCCAGCCACTCGCCGAGCATCTTCCACTCGGTCTGGGACCCGAACAGCGTGTCGACGCAGGCGGTTTCCAGGTCGGTGCCGGAGCCGTTGCCCCAGGTGTTGTCCGATCCACTGTAGACGGACCCGCCTTCGCGGCCGCAGCTGAGACCGGTGCGGGCGGGGTCGCGCAGCGTGTAGGTGCTGCCGGACTGCGTGGTGTCGATGGAGACCTGGCCGACGTAGTAGCTGTTGCCGGTGCCCACGACGTTCACCGCGGCCGGCTGGGCCTGGCCCTTCGCCCCGGAGGCGAACACCCGGACGTCGTCCCGCTTGTCCAGGACCGCGCCGGTCGCCGCGTCGACGAACACGTGCAGGTTGCTCGGCGCCGTGGCGGTGCGCCCGGCGACGACGACCTCGTACGCGAGCTTCGGGTTCGCTCCGGCCAGCACGACCGTCTCCGGCGTGCTCACACTGTCCACAGTGGGCAGTTGAGCGCGCGCGGTGGCCGCGGCCTTCGCGGCGTCCAGCGTCACCCGCGTGCCGACGGTGATCGGCGCGGTCTCGGCGGCGCTGGTGCCGCGCACACGCCCGGCCCCGTCGGCGACGACGACCGCGTCCCCGCCCACGACCCGGAGGCCCTGGTAGGTGCGCTGGTAGGCGCCGTAGAAGAGGCCACCGCCACCGGCCGTGAGGCCGATGCGCTGGAACGACTCGGCCGGGCCCCGCTTGAGGGCGTCGAGCCCGGAAGCGGCGGCCTGGTCGGCCGCGCGAGCCGCGGCGACGTCCGGGGCGGCGGGCTGGGCCGCCGGGGCCGCGCTCGCCGGGGTCACCGGCAGCGCGAGCGACATGGCGAGCCCGGCGGCGGCCGCCAAGCCCGTTCTGAACCCACGATGGGTCATCGAGGTCTTCCTTCCACGAAGGATGGGTGCGGTGAAGGAAAAAGGGGACGTGTCCCGGGGACTAACAGGAGGTATGCGTCCGGACGCATCCGAGTAAAGGATCAGCGGTTCCGGGCGTCAATGCGCCGAACGGACCAACACCGCGTTCCGGATTCGCCGGTCAATTCGTACAAAGCCCGCCCGTGCAGGGGATTCGCCACGCATTCCGCACCGGAACGACTTTCGTAGGGACTGTCCCGGACACCATCCGAACGCCGGACGATCTCGATCATCGGGAATCGTTAGTATTGCTCAGGAAAACGATGTCAGCCGGTTTCGGCGCCCAGCGCGATCAGGCCGTTCCGCAGCACGTCGGCGGCCTCTTCCTGCTTCCCGATCTCGCCGAGCAGCTCGCTCAACGGCCGCAACGCGCGCACCAGCACACCGCGCGCGCCGAGCCCGGTGGCGAGCTCGACCGCCGCCCGCAGATACTCCGCCGCGCCACGGGCGTCGCCGCGCGCCCGCGCCAGCGACCCCAGCTGCAGCCGCAGTTCCGCCGCCAGCGCCGTGCCCGCGACGACGGCCGGGCGGACCTGGTCCAGCAGCGCCGACGCCGTCTGCAGCCGGCCCGCCGCCAGGTACTCGGCCGCCAGCTCGACGGTGATCGCCGGGACGTCGTCCGGCCACGCCGTCTCCCGCGCCGCGCCGAGGTCGGCCAGCGCGCCCTCGACGTCACCCGCGCGGCCGCGGATCCGGGCCCTGGCCAGCAGGCAGTGCGCCATCGCCGGGTGCAGCGCCCGTTCCTGCATCAGGTCGTAGGCCGCGGTGATCGACGCGGTCGCGTCGGCGAACCGGTCGGCGGCCAGGTGGCTGCGGCACACCTCGAGGTGGCTGCGGGTCAGCTCGGCCAGCACGGCCGGGCCGCCCCTGGCGAGCCGCAGCGCCGACTCGGCGTACTCCGCGGCCCGTTCCAGGTCGCCCTGGCGCAGGTGCCGTTCAGCTAGGCACGCCCGCAGCGTCAGCAGCATCGACGGCTGCGGGTACCCGTCGCGCAGCAGCTCCGCGTGGCAGGTTTCCAGCAGGTGCAAGGAATACTGCGCCTCGCCCCAGCCGGACAGCACCGCCGCGCGCAGCGGCACGACCATCGCCCGCACCGGCGGCGGCTCGCCCGACAACGTCGTTTCAGCCTCCGCGACGTACTTCGTGCGGACGTCGCCGGTCGAGTACCCGGCCAGCCACAGCAACGCGATCCCGGCCTGCCGCGGCCGGTCGAGGCGTTCGGCCTGGCGCCGGATCCGCTGCATCCGCGGGACCGCGCGGCGGGCGTCGCCTGCCAGGAACCGTTCCGCCGTCTCGATCAGTTCGAGGTCGAGCTCGATCAGCTCGCGCGGGGAGCTGCCGCCGAGCAGCTCGTCCGGGTCGATGCCCAGCTGCTGGGCGAAGAACCGCAGCGCATCGCCCGACGGCGTCCGCGCGCCGGTCTCCACCGACGACACGTACGCCGCCGAGTACTGCGGTCCGGCCAGTTCGCGCTGCGTGAGCCCGCGCTCGGTGCGCAGCTCACGCAGGCGTTCGCCGACGCTGTCGCTCACTCGGGTCGCCCTTCCACCGGTTCAGGGTAGGCCGCGCGGCGGCGGGGGAGTCGCCCGCCGCCGCGCGGCCGGGATCAGCAGGCGCCGGCGTCGCTCCACACGGCCCACGAGCCGGGCGCGCCGGGCTCGGCACCGGTCGAGTACCACGTGGACGTCCACTTGTGACCGTTGTGGCCGACGACGTCGTTGGGGACGTACGCCTTCGCGGAGTCCCACTCGGCGAGGCCGTCGCAGCCGGTCGGCGGGGTGCCGGTGCCGACGGTGAGGGAGAACTGCGCGGTGTGGTCGGCTTCGGTGCCGTCGCCGGTGACCGTCACCTGGCTGGTGCCGTTCGGCGTGGTCGCCGAGGTGGTGATGGTCAGCGTCGCGGTGCCGCCGGACTGGACGCTCGCCGGGCTGATCGTCGCCTTCGCGCCCTCGGGCAGGCCCGTGGCCAGCAGCTGGACGGTCTGGGCGTTGCCCGAGGTGACCCGCGTGGTGATGGTCGTCGTCGCGGTCTGTCCGGGTTGGACGGACGCGGACGTCGGCGAGAGCGTCAGCGAGTAGTCGTTGCCCGCGGGCGGCTGGCCGCTGCAGGTCGGCTCACCGCTGACGGCCGGGACGCTCACGGCGTCCCACGCGGCCTTGGTGGCGGCGAACTCGGTGCAGCTGCCCGGGAAGAGCGCGATCGCGGCTTCCAGCGTGGCCTTGCGGGCCGCGCGGTGGTTCCACGACGAGGTCTTCTTCAGCAGGCCGTTGTAGAAGATCTTGCCGGCCTTCTGGATGCCGACGCCGGTGACGGTGGAGTTGTTGCACGTCGGGCTGGCGGCACTGCCCTGGGAAAGCAGGTAGAACCAGTGGTTCTGCGGGCCCGCGGCGGCGTGCACCTCGGTGCTGGGGATCGACGCCGAGTAGCAGTTCGGGTCGCCGACCTTCGACGGCTGGTCCATGTACCGGATCGGGCCCTGGCCGACGAGGTTGACGCCTTCGCCGACGGAGAAGTCCGGCGTGTCCTTGGGGTTGTTGGCGTAGAACTCGGTCAGCGCGCCGAAGATGTCGCCGGTGGACTCGTTGAGCCCGCCGTTTTCGTTGCCGGAGCCGGCGCCGCCCGGGGTGGTCTGGAAGATGGCGTGCCCGAACTCGTGCCCGACGACGTCCATCGGCGTCGCCTGGCGGCGGTTGTCCTGCGAGTGCCCGAAGTGGGTGGAGGAGCCGTCCCAGTAGGCGTTGACGTCGTTGAGGCCGACGCTGGCGCGGAAGCCGCCGCCGGCGCCGTCGATGCCGTTGCGGCCCAGCCACTCGCCGAGCATCTTCCACTCGGTCTGGACGCTGTAGAGCGCGTCGACGCAGGCGGTTTCCAGGTCGGTGCCGGAGCCGTTGCCCCAGGTGTTGCTGCTCTTGGTGAAGATCGAGCCGCCCTCGCGGCCGCAGGCGATGCCGCGGCGGGCGGGGTCGGTCATCGAGTAGGAGCTGCCGGAGCCGGAGGTGTCGATGGAGACCTGGCCGGCGTAGTAGGAGTTGCCGGTGCCGGCTTCGCGGATGTCGTCGCGGGTGTCGAGGACCTTGCCGGTCGCGCTGTCGACGAAGACGTGCAGCTTGGTCGGATGGGCTTGGTTGTGCCCGGAGACGACGACTTCGTAGGCGAGCTTCGGGGAGTCTCCCGCGAGGACGACGAGCTTCGGTTGTGTGGTGCTGTCTACTGTGGACACCTTGCTCGCGGCGATCTTGCTCGCTTGATCGGCGTTGAGCGTGGCCTGGGTCGGCACTGCGATGGGCGCGGTGCGGGCGGCTTCGGTACCGCGAACCCGGCCGGCCCCGTCGGCGACGACGACGGCGTCCCCGCCGACGACCGGCAGGCCGTGGTAGGTGCGCTGGTAGGAGGCGTAGTAGAGGCCGCCGCCACCGGGGGTGACGCCGGTGCGGACGAAGGTTTCGCCGGGGCCCTTGGCAAGCCGGTCGACACCGTTGAGCGCGGCCTGGTCGGCGGCCTGGGCGGCGAGCGCTTCGGGAGGGGCGGCGGGCGCGGGTGCGGCGGCGGCCGGGATCGCCGGCGCGGTCGCGAAGGTCAGGGCCAGGCCGGCGATCGCCGCCAGCCCTCGTGGGGATCTCATGGGGCACCTTTCCGGGGAACGCGGGGAGTGTGACCGGCGGAATAACTACTGTTATTGCGCCGGACGCGTCCGAGTAAAGGTTCCGCTCGTGTGCTGGTCAATGGGCCGAACGGCCTAGCGGGGCGGGGTGAAGATCACGGCTGTGCGGACGAAACCGCAGGAAGCGGCGGGGTTGGCGACTGGTCTGAACCAATTCACCAACTTTGGTAGGGAGTTCGGTTTGGTCCGGACCACTGAGCCCAGTGGTCCGGCGTCAAGGGGTGGGGTGGGCGTTGCCCGAGTGGGCTCGCCGCCCGGCCTCCTATCCCTCGCCGCCCGCCGCCGAGTCGAGGCCGCGCCGGTACGCCTCGATGGCCTCCGCCAGATGACCACGTTGTCGGAGCACGTCACCCAGCCGCAGCGCCGTCGAAACCGCCGCCCCGTGCAGCGACGCCCCCGTCTGGATCTCCGCCGCCTCGCGCAACAGCCACGTCGCCGTCTCCAGGTCCCCCTCGGCCTGCGCGATCTGCCCGCGCAACCCCGTCGCTTCCCCCAGTCCCTCCACGTCGTGCGCCAGCAGCGGCCACACCTCCGACACCAGCGAAGCCGCCTCCTCGGTCGCCCCCTGGCGGAGCAGGACCTCGGCCAGCTCGACCGTCGCCCCCGCGACACCCTCCTCCGAACCGATCGCCGCCAGCTGGTCGCGCGCCGCCGTCAGCTCCGCGCGTGCCTCCTCCAACCGCCCCAGCCGGCGCAGCAAGTACCCCCGCGCCCACCGGCAACGGGCCGCGTCGCGGTCGAACCCCACCGAAGCGAACAGCCGGCACGCCTCGATCAGGTCCTGCTCCGCCCGGCCGGACTGCCCGATCGCCTGCCACACCTGCGACGCCTGCCGGTGGAACCGCGCCACGAAGTCCGGCCGCGAAGCCACCCGCGTCAGCCGGACGCCGTCGAGTGCCGCACGCTCGGCCCGGTGCAGCCCGCCCATCTCCATCAACGGGTGGATCAACGCGCTGAGCAGGCACAACTCGGCGTCGGCGTCGAGGTCGGGCGAAGTCAGCGCCGACTCGACGCGCGCGATCGCCGTCCCGGCGTCGCCGCTCAGGTACCGGCAGCCCGACCAGCGGTGCACGATCATCGCCCGCAGCCACGGCGGCGCCGCCTCCTCCAGCTCCGAAGCGTGCTCCAGCTCCTTCTGCGCGCCCGCGACGTCGAAGAGCTGCCACTTCACCTCGGCCTGGCAGAACCGCGCGTAGCACTCGACGTCGTCGAGGTGGTAACCCGCGGCCTGCCGCGCCACCGTCGCGAACCGCTCTTCCGCCGCCGCGACCCGGCCCTGTTCGAGGTCGCGGTACCCCTCGTCGAGCGCCGCGCGCAGGTCCTCGGCGATGCCCGGCGGCCGGCCGAACCGCAGCTCGTCGACGGTCAGCCCGAGCCGTCGCGCCAGGTAGCCCAGCATCTCCTCCGACGGCGGACGGCTGCCCGTCTCGACCTTCGCGAGGAAACCCCGGTCGTACCCCGGCTCGGCCAGCTCGCGCTGGGTCCACCCCCGGTCGGTGCGCAGCCGCCGGATCCGCGCGCCGAGCGGTTCGGTCATCTCCCCACGGTAGGTCATCGCCCGTGAAGTCGCGGAAACGGACATATTGACGCCCGAGCCGTCGCCAGGCTAGCGTTAAATAGGAAACTTTCCTAACAAAGCGGAGGCCGATCATGCGCCTGCTTCCCCTCGCGACGGCGGCCGCGCTCGCCGTGCCCCTCGCCGCCACCCCGGCCGAAGCCGCGACGCCGGCCGAGGTGCGCGTCGACCAAGTCGGCTACGCTCTCGGCGAGGCGAAGCACGCATACCTGCTCGGCGGCGCCGCGGGGAAGTTCACGGTCGTCGACGAGCGCGGCCGCGCCGTCCGGGAGGGCCGCACCGGCGCGAGCCTCGGTGCCTGGAACACGCGCTACCCGAACGTCTTCGACCTCGATCTGTCCACTCTGGACCGTCCGGGCACCTACCGCGTCAAGGCCGCGGGAGCGACGTCGCCGCCGTTTCGGATCGACACCGCGAGACGGCTGTTCCGCCCGCTCGTGCGCGCCACGACCGAGTTCTTCCAGGCCCAGCGCGACGGCCACGACGTCGTCCCCGGCCGCCTCGACCGCAAGCCGTCGCACCTCGCCGACACGAAAGCCACCGTCTACGCCGAGCCGAAGTTCGCGGGCGAGGGCGGCGACGAGATCGTCGAACCGCTGAAGCCGCAGGGCGGCCCGGTCGACGTCGAAGGCGGCTGGGTCGACGCCGGCGACTTCGTCAAGTTCACGTCCAACACCGCGTATTCGCTGGCCGAACTCGGTTTCGTGCTGCGCGAGGACCCCGATCCGGTGCTGGCGAAGGAAGTCCGGTTCGGGCTCGACTGGCTCGACAAGATGTGGGACGGCCGGACCAGGACGCTCTACGCCCAGGTCGGCATCGGCACCGGCAGCGAGGAGTTCGGCTTCCTCGGCGACCACGACGTCTGGCGCAACCCCCAGGACGACGACGCGCTCGACGTCAAGCCCGGCGACCCCGCGTACTTCGTCAAGTACCGCCCGGTGTTCCCGGCCGGCCCGGCGGGCGCGCCGCTGTCGCCGAACCTCGCCGGCCGCGTCGCCGCCGCGTTCGCGCTCGGCGCGCAGGTGCAGGCTCACCGCGACCCGCGCCTGGCCCGGCACTACCTGGCCGAGGCCGCGTCGGTGTTCGCCCAGGCCAAGACGGCGGACGTCGGCGAGCTGGTCAGCGCGTTCCCGCACGCCTACTACCCGGAGTCGTCCTGGGAAGACGACCTGGAACTCGGTGCGACGCAGCTCGCGCTGGCCGCGCGCAAGCTGGGTGACCCCCGCGCGAACGGCTGGGCCCGCGACGCGGCGAAGTGGGCGAAGGCGTACATCGGCAGCGACGACACGAGCACGTTGAACCTCTACGACACCAGCGCTCTGGCCCACGCCGACCTCGCCGGGCTGCTGCGCACCGGCGTCCCCGGCGCCGCGCTCGGCGTCCGGGAGCTGGCCGCGGACCTCCGCCGTCAGCTGGACGCGGGTGTCGACCAGGCGAAGAAGAGTCCATTCCGGACGGCGGTCGACCTCACCGACTTCGACGCCGCCAGCAAGAGCTTCGGCTTCGCCGCGACCGCGCGGCTCTACCAGCGCGTCACCGGTGACACCCGCTACGCCGCCTTCGGCGCGCAACAACGTGACTTCACGCTCGGCGCGAACGCCTGGGGGGTGTCGCTCGTGGTCGGCGTCGGCACGACGTTCCCGCAGTGCCCGCACCACCAGGCCGCGAACCTCGCCGGACCTTCGAAAGTGCTGTACGGCGCGGTCGTCAACGGCCCGAACGGCGCGGACAACTTCGCCGATCTGCCGTTCCCGGCGGGCGCGAAGGAATGCACCCGTCCGTATGAATCCTTCGACGGCCAGGGAAGTCGCTACGCCGACGACCTCAGTTCATGGCCCAGCAACGAGCCCGCCATCGACTTCACCTCCACGGCGCTGCTCGCATTTTCACTGGCGGCCAGGCCGTAGCATGGGGAAGTGAGCGAACAGTCTGAATGGCCGGACGGCCAGTACCCCGAACGCCCGGTGGAGCGGCACAAGGGCCCGGTCGTGCTGCGCCGCGACCGCCGCGACCAGGGCAGCACCACCGACCAGCGGCTCCTGGACTCGCGCGGCCCGAGCGACTGGGTGCACACCGACCCGTGGCGCGTCCTGCGGATCCAGGCCGAGTTCGTCGAGGGCTTCGGCGCGCTCGCCGAGGTCCCGCGCGCGGTCACCGTGTTCGGCTCGGCCCGCACCAAGCGCGACAACCCGGAGTACGAGCTCGGCCGCAAGATCGGCGGCGCGCTGGCCAACGCCGGCTTCGCCGTGATGACCGGCGGCGGCCCGGGCGCGATGGAGGCGGTCAACCGCGGTGCGGCCGAGGCCGGCGGCTTCTCCGTCGGGCTGGGCATCGAGCTGCCGTTCGAGCAGGGCCTGAACCCGTGGGTCGACCTCGGCGTCAACTTCCGGTACTTCTTCGCCCGCAAGACGATGTTCATCAAGTATTCGCAGGCCTTCATCTGCCTCCCCGGCGGCTTCGGCACGCTCGACGAGCTGTTCGAGGCGCTGACGCTGGTGCAGACCAAGAAGGTCACGAAGTTCCCGGTGGTGCTGTTCGGCAGCGCGTACTGGGGCGGCCTGTACGACTGGATCAAGAACTCGGTCATGGCCGAGGGCAAGATCAGCCCGCACGACCTGGACCTGCTGCACGTCACCGACGACATCGACGACGCCGTCCGCGTGGTCCAGGAGTCCTACCAGGCGTGGGAGGACACCCACTGATGAGCCGGATCTGCGTGTTCTGCGGTTCGTCGATGGGGTTCTCCCCGCGCTACGCCGAGCAGGCGGCGGCGCTGGGCAAGCTCCTGGCCCAGCGCGGCATCGGCCTGGTGTACGGCGGCGCGAGCGTCGGCACGATGGGCGTGGTCGCGGACGCGGCTTTGGCGGCGGGCGGCGAGGTGATCGGCGTGATCCCGGAGGCGCTGTCGTCGGTGGAGATCTCGCACGCGGGGTTGTCCGAGCTGCACGTCGTGAAGGACATGCACGAGCGCAAGGCCAAGATGGCGGCGCTGTCCGACGGTTTCCTGGCGTTGCCGGGCGGCGCGGGCACGCTGGAGGAGCTGTTCGAGGTCTGGACGTGGGCGCAGCTCGGCCTGCACGGCAAGCCGATCGGCTTGGTCGACGTCGACGGGTACTACGGGCCGCTGCTGGCGTTCGCCGACCACATGGTGACGGAGGGGTTCGTCAAGGCGGACTACCGGAAGCTGTTGATGGCGGACGCGGACCCGGCGGCGCTGCTGGACGCGTTCGAGACGTACGAGCCGCCGGCCCCGCCGAAGTGGGCTGCGGAACCGCCGGGGATCTGACGTCGGTGCTCGCGCGGACGAACGCGGCCACCGCCCGCGAGCGTGTCCGGTCCGGCCACGCCAGCAGCACCGACGTCCGGGGCGCGTCGAGCACCGGCACGCACACGACGTCCGCCCGCACGTGGCGGCGGGCCGACTCCGGGACCACCGCGACCACCTGGCCCAGCGCCACCAGCTGGAGCAGCTGCCCCGCGTCCCGCACCTCGGGCCCCTGCACCTCGCTGCCCGGCCACCGCGGGAACGGCTCGCCATCGAGGTCGGCCAGGACCAGCGCCGACCGGCCGGCCAGGCGGTGCCCGCGCGCGAGCATCGCCACCTGGTCCTGCTCCAGCAGCAGCTCGGTGTCGAACCCGGCGGTGTCGTCGTGCGGGCCGTGCAGGAACGCCAGGTCGACGCGGCCGTCGCGCAGCATGCGGGACTGCTCGCCGACCCCGCCCACGACGACCTCGACCTCGATCGCGTCCGGGTCGGCCCGGTAACCGGGGAGGATCCGCTCGAGCAGACCGGCGTCGCCGTCCGGTTTCATCGCCACGAGCAGCTTCGGCGCCTCCTGCCCCGCGCGCTGCGCCCGGCGGACCGCGGCGTCCACCGCGTCGAGCGCTTTGCGGCTCTCCGCAAGGAAAACCGCGCCCGCGGGTGTCAGGCTCACGCCGCGGCTCGTGCGGTTCAGCAGCGGCACGCCCATGCGGCGTTCGAGCTGCTGGATCGCGCGGGACAGCGGGGGCTGGGCGATGCCGAGCCGCTGGGCCGCGCGGCCGAAGTGCAGCTCCTCGGCGACGGCGACGAAGTAAGCGAGCTCCCGCGTCTCCATACCGCCAGAGTATCGGCCGATGCGGCATCGGTGTTGGCTCGCGTGAACCCCGCGCTGGTGTGCTGGAGCCATGAACGACATCACTTTGGTCACCGGCGCGAACAAGGGCATCGGCCGTGAGATCGCCGCGCGGCTCGCCGCTCTCGGGCACACCGTCGTCATCGGCGCCCGCAGCGCGGAGCTCGGCGAAAAGGCAGCCGCGGAGCTGGGCACGGATTCGGTGGTCCTCGACGTGACCGACCCGGCGTCGGTCACCGCGGCCGCGTCACGCCTCGAAGAGCGCTACGGCCGGCTCGACGTCCTGGTCAACAACGCCGCCGTCGCGCGCCCGCCGGGCACCGACCTGGCGCACCAGAGCCCGAGCACCGCCGACCTCGGCACGCTGCGCACGATCTTCGAGACGAACTTCTTCGGCGTCATCACGGTGACGAACGCCCTGCTGCCGCTGCTGCGCCGGTCGGCCGCGCCGCGGATCGTCAACGTCTCCAGCAGCGGCGCGTCACTGGCCAGGAACGCCGATCCGGACGCGCAGCTGCCGATCTCCGCGGGCTACACCCCCTCGAAGACGGCGTTGACGTCGTTGACGCTGCAGTACGCGAGGGAGTTGCGCGGCGACGGCATCCTGGTCAACGCCGTCTGCCCGGGCTACTGCGCGACGGACCTGAACGGCCACGCCGGGTTCCGGACGCCGGCGCAGGGCGCGGTCGCGGCGGTCGGGATGGCGACGATCGGAGCGGACGGCCCGACGGGCACCTTCGTCGACGACGAGGGCCCGGTGCCCTGGTGAGTCAGGCGACGCCCTCGCTCGGCCGCTTGTGGTAGGTGTCCACGTACTCCTGCCCGGAGATCTCCAAGATCGCGTACATGACCTCGTCGGTCACCGACCGGCGGATCGCCGGCGCGTAGTCCTGCCCCTCGTACCGCGAAAAGTCGAGGGGCTTGCCGAACGTGATGCCGATCTTGGCCAGACGCGGAACGCGCGCGCCGCCGGGCTGGAGACCTTCCGTGCCGGTCAGCGCCACCGGGACCACCTTCGCGCCCGTCGCCAGCGCCAGCGCCGCGACGCCCGTGTGGCCCCGGTGGAGCCGGCCGTCCAACGAGCGCGTGCCCTCGGGGTAGATCGCGAACACCCCGCCCGCGTCGAGCACCTTGCGGGCCGCCTCCAGCGCGGCGAGCCCGGCCTGGGCGTTGCCGCGCTCGACCGGGATGTAGCCGAGGCCGCCGACGAACCCGGCCATCAGCTTGCCCTTGAGGCCCTTGCCGGTGAAGTACTCCGCCTTGCCGAGGAACTTGACCTGCCGCGGCGTCGCGAACGTGATCACGCCGGTGTCGAGCGCGGCGCGGTGGTTGGCGGCCAGCAGCACCGGGCCGTCGGCGGGCACGTTCTCCACGCCCCGCACCTCGGGCCGGTACACCGCCCTGGCCAGCGGGCCCAGCACGAACCGGACAAGCAGCGCGATCAAGTGGTCCTCCTCCTCGGGTGCGGTGCCACCAGCATGGCACGATCGTTACCCGTGAGTTGGTTCGAGCGGCGTACGTGGCAGGAGCCCGGGTGGACGCCCGGGGACATCGTGACCGCGAAGGGTGACCGGACGGTTTCGGTCGTGCTACCGGCGCTGGACGAAGAGCGGACCGTCGGCGACGTCGTCGCGTCGGTCCGTCCCCTCGTCGGGAGTGTCGTCGACGAGCTGATCGTCATGGACTCGGGCTCGACCGACGCCACCGTGAAGACCGCCGAAGCCGCCGGCGCCCGCGTGGTGCGCCGCGAGGACGTCCTGCCGGACCTGCCGCCGGTGCCCGGCAAGGGCGAGGTGCTGTGGCGCTCGCTGGCCGCGACCAGCGGCGACCTCGTCGTGTTCCTCGACTCCGACCTGGTCGACCCGGACCCGGCGTTCGTGCCGTCGCTGCTCGGCCCGCTGGTCACCGAAAGCGGCGTCCACCTGGTCAAGGGCTTCTACCGGCGCCCGCTGCGGCTGGAGAGCACCGGCGGCGGCCGCGTCACGGAGCTGCTCGCGCGGCCGGTGCTCTCGGCGCTGCGCCCGGCGCTCGGCGGGCTGGTCCAGCCCCTCGGCGGCGAGTACGCGGGGACGCGCGAGTTCCTCGGGTCGGTGCCGTTCGCGGCCGGCTACGGCGTCGAGATCGGGCTGCTGCTCGACGCCGAGGCGCGCTACGGCCTCGACGGGCTTGCGCAGGTCAACCTGGGCGTCCGCAAGCACCGGAACCGGTCGCTGCGGCAGCTGGGTGTGATGTCCCGGCAGATCCTGGGCACGGCGCTGGACCGCTGCGGCGTCCCGGCCGCGGACGCGCCGTTCACCCAGTTCGTGCAGGTCGACGAGGAGTGGCTGCCGGACGTCACGGAGGTCCGGGTCGCCGACCGGCCGCCGATGCGGGACGTGCTCGCCCGTCCTCGAGGGTGAGGACCTCGTCGAAGCCGGCCAGGTGCTCGGGCCGGTGGGTGACGAGGACGACCGTGCCCTTTGCTTTCGCCAGGACTTTTGCGAGGACGGCGTCGCCGTGGGCGGGATCGAGGCCTTCGACCGGCTCGTCGAGGACCAGCACCTCCGGGGCCGCGAGGACGGCCCGGGCGAGGATCAGCCGCTGCCGTTGACCGCCGGAGAGCGCGTCGCCGTCCGGGCCGGTCTCGCGGTCCAGCCCGAGGTCGAGACCGGCGGTCGCGCAGGCTTCGGTCAGCTCGTCGTCGGTCGCGTCCGGTTTGGCGAGCAGCAGGTTTTCGCGGACGGTCGTGTGGAAGACGTGCGCGTCGGCTTCGGCGCCCGAGATGATCTTTGATAAGTCCGCGTACTCGGTGAGCGGACAGCCGTCGAGGAGGACTTGACCGTCCGTCGGGGTCTCGCTGCCGAGGAGGAGCCGCAGGAGGGTCGTCTTCCCGGCGCCGCTGGGGCCGAGGATCCCGACGCGCTTGCCGGGCGGCAGGTCGAGGTCGATGCGCTGCAACGCGGGCGCTCTACCCGGATGCCGGACACCGGCGTTCTCGAGCTTCAGGTGTCCATTTTGGACTCGCCGGGTGCCTTGGGTGGGCGCGGGCGTTTCGAGAACGGCCTTGACGCGCGCGGCCGACGCCTGGATCTCGGGGACCCGCCGAGCCGCCCCGATGAGCGGGAGGACGACCTCGAAGCTCGTCAAGGCGGCGAGGGCGAGGGCGGCGGTCCACGGCGCGGAGGCGTGGCAGAGCACGGCGACGGCGACGGTGGTGATCAGGTGGACGAGCGTCCCGGCGGCGGTGAGCGCGGCAGTCCGGACCGACGCATTCCGATCGTTCGCGGCGATCTCGTCGACCACCGCGGTCGCTTGGTCACGGTGGTCGTCGAGCGCACCGGCGGCGACGAGTTCGCGGCGCCCGGTCACGAGTTCGACAGCGCGCTCGGCGAGTTCGGTCCGATTCGCCGCATCCCCGGCGGCGGCCTGCCGGGTGACCCGGACGACCAGCCACGGCACCAGGACGCCAGCGACGAGCAGCCCGCCCGCCAGCACCGCCGCGGCCGGTGCCGACGCGGTGGCGGTAACCCCGACGGCGGTGGTCCCGACCAGCCCGGCGACACCCGCGGGCAGCAGCCACCGCAGGACGGCGTCCTGCAGGGAGTCCACATCGGACACGAGCCGGGTGACGAGGTCGCCGCCGGAGAACCGGCCGCCCGGCACGAGCGCTTGGTAGACGCGAGTCCGGAGCGAACCGAGCCACCGCAGGACGACTTCGTGCCCGGCGAGCCGTTCGGCGTACCGGAGCCCGCCGCGGAGCAGGGCGAGGGTCCGGACGCCGACGATGGCAACGGTCAGGGCGCCGAGCGGAGGCTGTTCCGCGGCGCGGAGGAGCAGCCACGCGGCAGTGGCCATGAGCGCGAGGGCGGCGAGTTCGGCGCCGGCCCCGAGGAGCGCGGCGCGGAGAAGCCGGAAGACGTCTTTGGGGGAGGAGCCCCAGACCCCCAAGGCAGCCCCCACCCTTCCCGGCAGGGTTCTGACAAAGTCTTTTGTGCTGGTCATAGGGTGATTCCGTAGAGGGTGAGCGGCGGGGTGGTGTCGCGAACCCGGCGCAGCCGGTTCTCGAGGTGCCGGTATCGGCGCTGATGGCCGGTGCCTGCGGGCTGGGGCCGGAGCAGCAGCGCGCTGAGCCGGTGCTGGATCGCTTTGACGGTCAACACGTAGTGCGCGTCGCGGCGAGCGAAGTAGCGGGCCAGACCGCGGGTGGTGTGCAGGGCGCCGGCGAGGTCGGGGAGGTTCGGCAGCGGCTGCATCGAGGTGGTCCCGGTGGTGACCTGCTGCTGAACCGGCTCGATCCCGCTCTGATGAGTTACTGCGGACAGGAGGTGGACTCCGGCGCGGGCGAAGGTGCCGCGCAGTGATCTGCCGTCCACCGCGATCGCCGTCGGGGTGGCTGTGCTGGTGTCGATCCAGCCGCTGATCGCGGCGCCGAGGCGGGCCGGCGCTTGCTGCTCCCCTGTGGACAAGAAATTTGACAAACCCATCAAGCCGCCACCTCCGCGCCGACCCGGCCATCGCGCAGCTCGATCACCCGGTCCGCCAGCGAAACCATCGCCGGCCGGTGCGCGACCAGCACCGCCGTGCGCCCCGGCAGCAACCGCCGCGTGGCCGACAGCACCGCCGACTCCGTGCGGGAATCCAGCCGGGCCGTCGGCTCGTCCAACAGCACCAACCCCGCCGAAGTCCGCGCCAGCGCCCGGGCCAACCCGACCCGCTGACGCTGCCCCGCCGACAGCACCTCGCCCAACTCGCCCACCTGAGTGGCGTAACCCGACGGCAGCCCCGCGGCCACCGAGTCGAGCGCGGCCGCCCGGGCCGCCGCGGGAACGTCGGCCGACGAGCCCAGGGAGATGTTCGACGCCAAGGATCCCCGGAACAACGTCGGCCGCTGCGGCACCCAGGCGACGTCCGCCAGCCAATCCGCGGGAGACAAGGAACGCAGGTCCACACCGTCCACGAGCACCCGCCCCGAGACCGGCGTCACGAACCCCAGCAGGACAGCCAGCACCGTGCTCTTCCCCGCCGCACTGGGCCCGACCAGAGCTACCCGCGAACCAGCAGGAACCGAAAAGTCTACTTCGGACAAAGCCGGAACACCATCATAGAGAACAGAAACCCGCTCGAAGACCACCGAAGGCGCACCCCGCCGCCGGGTAGAGACGGCCGAGCGCGGCGAAACCACCGGCACCGCAAGAGCCTCCCGCAACGCCGTCAACCCCTCGGCCGCCGCGTGGAACTTCGCGCCCGCCGCGCGCAGCGGCAAGTACGCCTCCGGTGCCAGCACCAAGATCAGCAACGCCGTCCGGGCGTCGAGAGAACCGGACAGCAGCCGGAACCCGATCGGCACCGCCACCAACGCGACCGACAGCGTCGCGACCAGCTCCAGCACCAACGACGACAGGAACGCCACCCGCAGCGTCTTCAAAGTCGCGTCGGCGTGCGCGGCTGCCATCGCGCGGACCTGCGAAGCCTGGGCAGCTGCCCGTCCGAAGACCCGCAGCGTCCCGAGCCCGCGCACGACGTCGAGGAAGTGCCCGCCCAGCTTCAGCAGCAACGACCACTGCCGCGAAGTCCGTGCGGCCGTGTGCTTCCCGACGAGGATCGCGAACACCGGGATCAGCGGCAGCGTCGCCGTCACGACCAGCGCCGACACCAGGTCCGTCGTGAACAGCCGCACGACCACCGCGATCGGCACCACCACCGAGACGACCAGCGACGGCAGGTACCCCGTCAGGTAGCCGTCCGTCGCGTCGACACCCCGCGTGACCTGTGTCGCGACGACGCCGGCGCGGTCCGAAACCGAGTCGAGCAGGCGCCGCCGGAGACCGCCGCGCACCCCGGCCGCGAACCGTCCACTGAGGACACCCTGGCCCCAGGTGAGCACGACCCGCCCGAGAACGGCCAAGACGAGGAACGCCGATAACCCGCCGCCGGTGAGCAGCGTCGCCAGCCCTTCGGCTTGGAGCAGCACCGCGACAGCGGACAGCACCCCGAGCGCGGCCAGCGCGGCCAAGTACCGCCGGAGTCCAGGTAGAGCAGGCACGGGAACTCCTAGAAGTGCAGCAGCGAGCGCTGGTCGACGGGGTGCCGGTGCGCGCGCCAGGTCAGCCACTGCACCACCAGGAGCACCAGCAGCGCCGGCACGGCGAACCAGCCCAGGAGCGTGAACGTCCCGGACGCCGTCGCCGCGTCGCCGACCGTCAGCGACGATCCCGACGACACCAGCACCGTCGGGAAGCGCAGCGTCCCGGCCAGCAACGCCGGGCACGCCGACAGCACCATCGACCCGGCGAGCGCCACCCGGTACCGCCGGAGCCGCAACCCCAGCCAGCAGACGCCGAAGGACCCGAACGCCAGCGCGGCCACACCCGCGCCGAGCGCCGTGACGCCGTCCAGCGCGAAGAACCCCCAGCCCGTCGCGATCACGAGGAACGCGAACACGGGCGCGGTGAACGAACGCGCGAGCCGCACCGCGCGGCCGGTCAGCTCCGCCGGGGCCCGGACCGCGAGGAACGCCGCGCCCTGCAAGCAGAACAACGCGACGAACCCGAGCCCCCACAGCACCGCGTACGGGTCGAAGAACGCGAGCACGTCGGCGATCGGCGGCAGCCCGAGCACGAGGTTGCCGAGGAACAGGCCCCACGACAGCGCCGTCACCAGCGCGCCGCCGACGATGCCGGCCGTCCAGGCGCCGCGCCGCGCGTCCGGGCGGCGGCTGCGCAGCTGCATCGACGCCGTGAACGTGACCAGGCCGAGCAGCAGCGTCACGACCAGGACGTACGCCCCGCTGAACACCTTGCCCTCCAGGTGCGGGAACGCGCCGAAGAGCAGGCCGACCGCGGCCACCAGCCACACCTCGTTGGCCAGGAAGAACGGCCCGAGCGCGCCGAGCGTCTGCCGCCGCTTCCGCTCGTCGGCCTCGAACGCGGGCAGCAGCATGCCCACGCCGTAGTCGTAGCCGGCCAGCGCGAAGTACCCGCAGGTCAGCAGGCCGAGCACGCACCACCAGAAGGTCACCATCGGTCAGACTCCGCTCAGGACGGGCAGTTCGGCGGGCTCGTCGACCGGGTCCGGGCCGCGCTTGGCGACGCGCGCCATGAGCACCCAGTCGGCGACCGCGAGCGCGGCGAACAGCACGGAAAAGGCGATGAAGGAGAACAGGATCTGGCCCGCCGGGACGCCCGCGATCGCGTCCGCGGTGCGCAGCTTCCCCCAGACCAGCCACGGCTGACGGCCGAGTTCGCGCACCAGCCAGCCCATGATCGCCGCGACGAAGGGCAACGGGATCGCCGCGACCATCAGGTAGTGCAGGAACCGCGCTTGGGTGAGCCAGTTCCGGAAGAGCAGCAGCGTGCCGAGGATCGCGAAGAGGAACATGACGAACCCGAGACCGATCATGGCGCCGAGCGGTGCGCCGACCGCGCTCTCGTCGAGCTTGTCCGGTTGGTACACCTTCAGCTCGCCGAACTGCGCGAAGCCCTGGTTGACGACGAAGATCGAGCCGACGAGCGCCGCCACGACCCCGATCCGCATCGAGCGGCGGAAGAACTCGATCTCGTCGGTGCGCTTGAGGAAGTGCCACGCGCTGACGCCGACGACGAAGAACCCGCCGGTCACCAGCGCGGCGCTGAGCACGTGCGGCAGCGACGCGACCAGCGCCGGGTTCGAGAACAGCGCGCCGAAGTCGTCGAGGTGCAGCGTGCCGCCGTCGAGCCGGCTGCCGACCGGGTTCTGCAGGAACGAGTTGGCCAGCATGATGAACAGCGCCGACGCGTACGCGGTCAGCGTCACCAGCCACAGCAGCGCCAGGTGCAGCCACTTGTTCATCCGCCCGAAGCCGAAGATCCACAGGCCGAGGAACGTCGACTCGAGGAAGAACGCGACCAGCGTCTCGATGGCCAGCGGCGCCCCGAAGACGTCGCCGGCGAAGGTGGACAGCCCGGTCCACGTGAGCCCGAACTGGAACTCCATCACGATGCCGGTGACGATCCCGAGCGCGTAGTTGATGACGTAGAGGCGGCCCCAGAAGCGCGTCATCCGCAGCAGTTCCGGCTTGCCGCCGAGCGTCCACCGCGTCTGCATCACGGCCACCAGCGTGACCAACCCCAGGGTGAGCAGCACGAACAGGAAATGGAACGAAGTCGTCGTCGCGAACTGGAGTCTCGCGACCGGGAGTGCGTTCATGTAGCCAGGCTACACATAGCCTGCCTACATGTAGCAAGGCGACGTGTAGACTGCGTACCCATGAAGGCGGACTCCCTGCGCGGCCACCTCGACGCGTTGCTGCTGGCCGTGCTCGACGGCCGCAAGCTGCACGGCTACGCGATCATCGAGGCGCTCCAGCTGCGCAGCGACGGCGCGCTCGACCTGCCCACCGGCACCGTCTACCCGGCGCTGCGCCGGCTGGAGCGGGCCGGCTGGCTGGCCAGCGAATGGGACGTCGTGTCCGGCCGCAAGCGCCGGACCTACCGCCTCACCCGCTCCGGAGAGCAGGCTTTGGCTGCCGAACGCGCCGAGTGGCGGGAGTTCACCACGGTCATCGGGGGAGTGCTGGGGACATGATCGACGAATACCTGGGGGACCTGGACCGCAGACTGCACGGCTGCGGCAAGTTCAAGGCCGACCTGCTGGAAGAGGCCCGCGACGGGCTGCACGACGCCGCCGACGCCTACCGCGCGGGCGGCTGGAGCGACACCGACGCCGAGCGCCGCGCGGTCGCCGACTTCGGCCCGGCGGCCGTCGTCGCCCGCGACTACCAGGCCGAGCTCGGCATGCTCAGCGGCGTCCGGACGCTGTGGAAGCTCGTCATCGGCGTCCCGCTCATGCAAATCTCCTGGGACTACGCCCGGATCCTGACCTTCGGCGAATGGACGAAGCTGTCGACGCCGACGCCGGAGTGGTACCGCGTGATCGCGCACGCCACGCACGGCGCCGTGTTCGTCGTGCCGGTGATCGGCGTGCTCGCCCTGGTCGGCATCCGGTGGCTGTCGCGCCGGCTCGACGCCGTCCGGCTCGCCCGGTTCTGCGGCGCCCTGATCGCGCTGGCCGTCGGCATCAACCTGGCCTCGGTCGGGCTGGTGATCGGCTCGACCGGCCTCGTCGACGTTTCGCGGCTGTTCCTGAGCGTCCCGTGCGTCCTGTTGATGGTCGCCTGGGTGCTGCTTTCGCTGCGGCTCGTCGTGCTCGCGAGACGATCGTGGGGCGGGTATGCCACGATCGTCGCGTGACGACCGCGCTGATCTACCTCGTAGTCATGCTGCTGGTGGCCGCCGTGGTGTTCCTGCTCGCCGCGGTCGTGTTCGGCCGGGGTGAGGAGCTCGCCCCGCTGCCGCCGGGCAGTTCGCCGACGCGGCTGCCCGCCGAGGACATCACCGGCGAGGACCTGACCGAGGTCCGGTTCCAGCTGGTGCTGCGCGGCTACAAGATGTCCGAAGTGGACTGGGTGATGCGCCGCCTCGGGGTCGAGCTCGACGAGCTGCGCACCCGGGTCGCCGAGCTGGAGCAGCGCGAACGCGAGCGGGAGAGCTCGCCGGAAGGCGCTCAGTGACGGACCTGATCCTGTCGGTCGACGTCCGCGCGCCGGCCGGGACGACCTGGCTCGCGCTCACGGACTGGACGCGCCAGGGCGAATGGATGCTCGGCACCGAGGTCGAGGTCGTCGAGGGCAACGGCCGCAGCGTCGGCTCGCGGATCTCGGCGTTCACCGGGCTGGCCGGCCTCGGGTTCACGGACACGATGGAGATCACCAGCTGGGAGCCGCCGGTGCGGTGCGCGGTCCGCCACCTCGGCAGCGTCGTGCAGGGCACGGGCACGTTCCAGGTGGTGCCGAAGGGCGCGCAGCGTTCGACGTTCGTCTGGGCCGAGCACCTGCGGCTGCCGTTCGGGCCGCTGGGCCGGCTCGGCTGGCCGGTCGTGCGGCCGGCGTTCGCGCTGGGGGTGCGCCTGTCGCTGCGGCGGTTCGCGCGGTTCGCGGAGGACTATTCGGTGGGTGGGGATGAGTGAGCTTGTCGGCGCCGACGGCGTCGCGCGGTGCAGCTGGGGCAATTCGACGCCGGACTACGTCGCCTACCACGACGAGGAGTGGGGCGTCCCGCTCCACGGCCGGGACGAGCTGTACGAGCGGCTGTGCCTCGAGTCGTTCCAGTCGGGGCTTTCGTGGATCACGATCCTGCGCAAGCGGGAGGGCTTCCGGAAGGCGTTCAAGCAGTTCAAGCCGGCGAAGGTGGCGAAGTTCGGCGACGCCGACGTCGAACGGCTGATGCAGGACGCGTCGATCGTGCGGAACCGGGCGAAGATCCTGGCGGCGATCAAGAACGCGCAGGCGATCGCCGCGCTGGACACGCCACTGGACGACCTGCTGTGGTCGTTCGCGCCTGCTTCTCATCGCCGTCCTCGCACCATGGCCGACGTCCCGGCCATCACGGACGAGTCCAAGGCGATGGCCAAGGAGCTGAAGAAGCGCGGGTTCGTCTTCCTCGGGCCGACCACGTGCTACGCGCTGATGCAGGCCACCGGCATGGTCGACGACCACGTCTCCGGCTGCTTCCGGGCCGGTCGTGAGTGAGAAACAGGGTTAGAACACTGTTTCCCACTCACGAGCGTCACTTGCCCTGGAAGTTCGGCTTGCGCTTGCCGACGAAGGCCTCGACGGCCTCGGTGTGGTCGGCGGTCGCGCCGAGCGCGGTCTGGGCGGCGTCCTCGGCGTCGAGGGCTTCCTCGAACGTCGACTGCGCGGCCAGGTTGAGCACGCTCTTGATCTTCGCGTAGGCGACCGTCGGCCCGTTCGCGAGCTTCGCGGCGACCTTCTGGGCGCGGGCCGGCAGCTCTTCGTCCGGCACGACCTCGCCGACCAGGCCGAGGCGCAGCGCCTCCGCCGCGTCGACGGTCCGGGCCAGCAGCATCAGCTCGGCGGCGCGGCCGTAGCCGACCAGCCGCTGCAGCGTCCACGACGCGCCCGAGTCCGGGCCGAGCCCGACGTTGGCGAACGCCATCAGGAACGACGACGACTCGGCGGCGATCCGCAGGTCGCTGGCGTAGGCGAAGGCGGCCCCGGCGCCGGCGGCGGTGCCGTTGATCGCCGCGATGACCGGCTTCTCCATCGACACGATCGCCTGGACGATCGGGTTGTAGTGCTCCTTCACCGTGTGTAGCGGCGCGGGGTCACCTGCCTGGAGCAGCCCCACGTGTTCCTTCAGATCCTGGCCGGCGCAGAACGCCTTGCCCGAACCGGTCAGCACGACCGCGCGGACGGCCTCGTCGCCGGACGCCTCGCGCAGCGCCGCGAGCAGTGCTTCCTTCAGCTCGACGGTCAGCGAGTTGTACGCCTGCGGCCGGTTGAGGGTCAGGGTGCGCACCCCGTCGGCGTCGGCGGTCAACAGGACGTCGGATGTGGTCACGTCTTCTCCTTGCGCGGAAACGTCGGTCGTCCGACAGTCTTTCATCCGGTGCGAGCCGCATACCAGCACCGATACGGCGGCAAAAGATCGGTCCGCTGATGCGCCCGGCCGCTGATGAGGGACAATGGACACCAGACCCGGCTGGCTTTCACGCGAGCGCGACCCGGGCGCGCCGGTTGAGACGGAGGGAGCACGCTATGGCGGCCATGAAGCCCCGGACCGGAGATGGTCCCCTCGAAGTGACTAAGGAGGGGCGGGGCCTCGTGATGCGCGTACCGCTCGAGGGTGGTGGGCGACTCGTCGTCGAACTCTCCGCGGAAGAAGCGAAGGACCTCGGCGCCGCTTTGGCGGAGGTCACCGGCTAGCCGATCCCCCCGAACCGTCCTTCCGTCGCACCCCGGTCTCCCTTCGGAGGCCGGGGTCGCGGTTCCTCTGCGCCCGAAGGTTGCTCACTGTGCGTAATCCGCTACCCCCCGTTCCGACCAACCTGCTCGACATCGAGGTCGCGGGCGACCTCCGCCGCGGCACCCCGACGGCCCGGCTCGTGACGGCGCCCGCCGCCGACGTCGAGTCCGAGCCCTTGGAGATCGGCGGCGTCCGGATCACCGGCAAGGCGGGCGACGTGCAGACGGTCCCGGCCGACGGTCCCCGCTGGGTCGCGGGTCTCGGCGACGGCGAGCCGAAGCAGTACCGGAAGGCGGGCGCGGCGCTGGTCCGCGCGGTCAACGCGGCGCTGGCGGACGACGTCGACAGCGGGGGCAAGGCGTTCCGCGCGGTGCAGCTGGAGCTGCCGGAGGAGGCGTCCGGCGAGCACGTCACCGAGCTGGCGCTGGGCCTGCTGCTGGGTGGCTACAAGTTCAAGGTGACGGGTTCCGATCCCTCGCCGTCCGTGCGGACGGTCCGGCTGGTGACGGACAACTTGGCGTTCGGCGAGCTGGTTTCCCGCGCTTCGGTGCTGGCGGCCGCGACGGCGCTGACGCGGGACTTGGCGAACACGCCGTCCAACGTGAAGACGCCGGCGTGGCTGGCGGACACGGCGGCCCGCGTGGCCGGCCCGGGCGTCGAGGTGTCGGTCCGCGACGAGAAGTGGCTGGCGACGCAGGGTTTCGGCGGCGTGCTGGCGGTCGGCGGCGGTTCGGCGCGGCCGCCGCGGCTGATCGAGATGGCCTACAAGCCGTCGGGGGCTGCGAAGCACTTGCTGCTGGTGGGCAAGGGCATCACGTTCGACACGGGCGGCCTGTCGATCAAGCCGGCCGACGGGATGCACCTGATGCGCACGGACATGGCGGGCGGAGCGGCGGTGATCGCGGCAACCCGGGCGATCGCGGCGCTCGGGCTCCCGATCCGCGTGACGGCTCTGGTGCCTTGCGCGGAAAACCACGTGTCGGGCTCGTCGTACCGGCCGGGCGACATCGTCCGCCACTACGGCGGCAAGACGACGGAGGTCGGCAACACGGACGCGGAGGGCCGCATGGTCCTGGCGGACGCGCTGGCGTACGGAATCCGCAAGTACGGCCCGGACGTGGTGGTGGACGCGGCAACGCTGACGGGCGCGATGAAGGTGTCGCTGGGGCTGCGGACGGGCGGGTTCTTCGCATCGGACGCGTCGCTGGCCGCCTCGGTCGTGGCGGCGGGCGCGCGGGTCGGCGAGGCGTGGTGGCGAATGCCGCTGGTGGAGGACTACGCGGAGAACGTCCGAGGCGAGTTCGGCGACGTCCGCCAGACCCCGGCGGGCCCGGGCAGCATCACGGCGGCGTTGTTCTTGAGGGAGTTCACGGAGGGTTTGCCGTGGGCGCACTTGGACATCGCGGGGCCGGCGCGGTCGGAGAAGAACTACGACGACGTGGTGCCGGGGGCGACGGGGTTCGCGGCCCGGACGTTGGTCGAGCTGGCGGCTTCGCTGGGTTGAGAGGGTTGTCCGGCCAGGTGTGCAGGAGGCGGGGCGGCTGCGTGCCGGCCCCGCCTCTGCGAGCGCGCTAGGATTACCGGGCCAAGAGTTCACGCAGCTCATGGACCAGGTGCGCCAGGGCCATGAGGGGCGCGGTAGCGGTCACTACTACGTCCCTCGCCTGGCGACCCCATTGTTCCCAGCGGGGATGATCGTTCTCGTCGTCATCCCGATCGCTGTCGCGATCGCCGTGCTCGTTCGCCACGAGTCACGCTCCTTTGCGTTGCTCCTCTCTTCTCGTTCGCCAGTGCACTGACAACGCCGGCAGCCAGGTGGTTCACACCGAAGCCCGCCGGTGCAACTTCAGGGTAGGGGCCCGCATCCGAAGTTGGTGCAACACAACGGTTTCTTCCGGGCGCTTTGCCTGCTTCCGCGGTGGTACTGGTACAGCCACCCGCCGGCGACCTGCACAAATCCGGCGACCGAGCCTTGCTTTTTCGACCTGGACAAAACGATCGTCGCCTGGTCGAGTGCGTTGCCGCTTCGACCCGCTTCCGCAAGCAGCTTCGCTGGGTTGAGAGGGTTGTCCACAAGTCGGTTGGGCTGTGGACAACTGGCCCTTCAGGGCCGGTGTTGTCGGTGGGGGCCGATAGACTGGAGCAGGGACGCCCCCCAGGGTTGGGCGGGGGCTTGTCCGGCGGCGGCGCCTGGTGGCTCAGCTCTCGGCAGCGGTCGCCGGCACGCAATGGCGGGACCTGGCCGTGCCGGGGCGCTGCAGAGGTCGGGCAGGTCGGCCCGAACGTCATGAACGACTCTTTCACTTCGTCCGACGTGGTGAACGAGTCGTTCACCTCATCGGCGTGGCCAGACGTCCGCGCAGCACGCCGGCCCCATCGAGCCCGGCTCCGGTGGCTCAGCCCTCGGTCGCCAGCACGTGGTCGCGAAAGCCCGCCACCGCCGGGGTCATCGGCTCGTCCGCCCGCCAAACCAACCCGATCGTCCGAAATGGCCGCGGCTCCAGCGGCACCTCCGCCACCCCCGCCGGCGTCCCCGGGCCGAACCTCGGCAGCAGCGCCACCCCCAACCCCGCCGCCACCAGGCCGCGCACCGTGTCCGACTCCTGCCCCTCGAACGCGATCCGCGGCGTGAAACCCGCCGCCGCGCACAGCTCGTCCGTCAGCGTCCGGACCCCGTACCCCTGCTCCAGCAGCACGAACTCCTCCGCCGCCAGCTCCGCCACGCGCACCGAGCGTCGCCCGGCCAGGTGGTGACCTGCCGGGACCGACAGCAGGATCTCCTCGTCCACCAGCCCCGCCGACGCCAGCGACGGCACCGACGGCAGCGGCGCCACCAGCGCCAAGTCCAGCTCGCCACCCGCCAGCCTGCCGACCATCTCCTGCCGCGAGCCCTGGACCAGCGTGAACCGCACCCCCGGGAACCGCGCCCGGTAGCCGCGCAGCAGCGAAGGCACCAGCGACCGCCCGAGCAAGTGCAGGAAGCCCAGCACCACGTGCCCCGACTCCGGTGCCACCTCCTCGCGCGCCAGCCGGACGCCGCTCTCCACCGCCGCCAAACCGCGTTCGGCCGCCTCCGCCAGCAGTTCCGCCGCGCGCGTGAGCCGGATGCCGCGGCCGTCCGGGACCGTCAGCGGCGCTCCCAGCGCGTCGGCCAGCGCCGCGAGACGGCGGCTCACCGTCGGCTGCGGAACGCCCAGCAGCTCGGCCGCGCGTGTGACGTTCCTCGTCTCTCGCAGCGCGGCCAGCAACGGCAGGTGCGGCGCCACCTGCGCCGTTAGCAAGTCATACGTCACCGCATTGATCCTGCCAGATCAGCGCATTGGACGTATTGGTTAGCGTTACTTACTTTCGGAACGTGACCTCCACGCGCCGAGTCAAGACCGCCGTAGCCGCGGCCGGGATCTCCTCCTTCGCCCTGCTCTACGCGCCGCAGCCGGTGCTGCCCCAGCTCGCCGCGCAGTACCACCTCGACCCCGGTGGCGCGGCGCTCGCGGTCAGCGTCGCGACCGGCGCGCTCGCCGTCGCCGTCCTGCCGATCGCCGCGCTGTCGGAGGTCGTCGGCCGGCGGCCGGTGATCGTGACGTCGGTGATCGCGTCGGTCGTCTTCGGGCTGCTGCTGCCGCTGATGCCGACGTACCCGGCGCTGCTCGTCCTGCGCGCGCTGCAGGGCGTCGCGATCGCGGGCTTCCCCGGCGTCGCGGCGGCGTACCTGGCCGAACGGCTCGGCCGCGCGGGCGTCGCGGCGGCCGTCGGCGCGATGATCGCGGGCAACACGATCGGCGGCATGCTCGGCAGGCTGGCCAGCGGGTTCACTGCCGGACCGCTGGGCTGGCGCGGCGCGCTGTACGTCGTCGCGGGGGTGGGCGCGATCTGCTCGGCGATCACCGTCGTGACGCTGCCGCCGGGCACCCGCCCCCGCGGCGACGCGCAGCTTCGCGCCGTCGCGAAAGGCCTGGTCACGGCGTTGAGCAAGCCGGTCCTGCTGGCCCAGTACGCGGTCGCGCTGCTGGCGATGGGCTCGTTCGTCGCGCTCTACAACGCGGCCGGGTTCCGGCTGACGGGCGACCCGCTGGACCTGTCGCCGGCGATCGCGTCCCTGGTGTTCCTGGCGTACGCGACGGGCTCGGTGTCCTCGGCGGCGGCCGGACGGCTGGTGGCCCGCGTCGGTCGCCGCCGCGCGCTGATCGGCGCGCTGCTGCTGACGGCCGTCGGCGCGGCACTGACGTTGCCGGACTCGTTGCCGCTGGTGATCGCGGGATTCTTGGTCCTGACGTGCGCGTTCTTCGCGGCGCACGCGGTGGCGAACGGCTGGGCGGCGGCGGACGCGTCGGAGGACGCGCGCGGCCAGGTGGGCGGCATGTACACGGCGACGTACTACTTGGGCAGCAGCGTCGGCGGCGCGGCTGGAGCGTGGGTGTACGGCCACGCGGGCTGGCCGTGGCTGATCGCGCTGGTGGCGGCGTGGCTGCTCCTGGCAGCGGCCGCGGTCGGCGTGGGGACGCGGGCCCGCGAAGAGCGTCGCGAGCTGGTGAACGCCGCCTAAGGAAGGGGCGGTAGGCGCGCCTTCGTGGCCATCCGCAACGGCCGGCGGCGGACTTACAGAAGCCGCAGCCCCACAGTTGTGCGCCCACCCCGCATGACCAAGACAGACAGCCCGCACCATTTCCGGCAGGGCCCCGGCAAAGTCGCTCAACTCAACGGTCCCGGCGCCGCGGCCAACCGACCTACGCCCGCTCGAAAATTTTCGCCGGGTCCTGAGCGACGCGATCCAGCCGGGCAGTCGGGACTCGAAGGTCGCGAATGTCGCATTCGGGACGTGGAAGGTCCCGAATGCGACATTCGCGGCATCGCCGCGGCCTCCGGGCCTCGAGGACGAGCGTCGTTCGGCTTGAAGCGCGAGCTGAAGGGGCCTTTTCAGTGCGCCCTGAGCAGAGACAGGGAACGAGCACGCGCGACTTTGCCCCCACCCTTCCCGGGGGGCGTCCCCGATCCAGTCTATCGGCCCCCACCGACGAACCAGCCCGCCCGAGCCCAGTTGTCCACAGGCGCAGCAACCTGTGGACAACTGCTCAAACAGCCGCCGCGACCAGCAGTCCGCCGCCCACCGGGAGCAGCGCCGGGACCAGCCGTTCGTCCTCCCGGAAAGCCCGCGCCACCTCGCGCAGCGCCAGCGTCTCCGGATCCCGGTGCGACGGGTCGATCACGCGTCCACCAGCCAAAACGTTGTGGAACGCGATGATCCCGCCCCGCCGCAGCAGCGACACCCCCAGCTCGTAGCACCCCGGGTACTCGATGTGCGCCGAATCGACGAACACCAGGTCGTACCCGCCCGGCGTGAGCCGCTGCAGCACGTCCAGCGCCCGCCCGATGATCAGCCGCGTGCGGCCCGGTGCGTAGCCGGCCTCGCGGAACGTCGCGCGCGCCGCACGCTGGTACTCCGGCTCGACGTCGATCGAGGTCAGGATGCCGTCGGGGGCCATGCCGCGCAGCAGGTTCAGCCCGCTCACCCCGGCCCCCGTGCCGACCTCGACGACCGCCTTCGCGCACAGCGTCGCGGCCAGGAAGCGCAAGGTCGCACCCGCACCCGCGCTGAGCGGGGTGCAGCCCAGGTCCTCGGCCCGCGCCCGGGCCGTGGACAGCACCTCGTCGTCGGGCAGGTACCCGTCGACGAACCCGGAATCGGCCGGTGCGGCCGCAGGGGTGGGCGTGTTCACGCACGGAGGTTAGCGTTGGTTGTCGATAAATCCGCGCAGGCTCCCTGGTAAGCACCCGGGGAGAAGTTCTCAGCCTGCTCTCAGTCCAGTCTCACTAGAACCATAAGGAGTCCGGACAGACTCAGTGAGGAACACGGGAACACCGTGCCGACGACCCGCGTTGGGTGGAGCAGACAGGAGTTACGCAGATGGAGGTGCCTGCTCCCGCGATGCAGAACGCCGTTGCCGAAAACGACGCCGACGCGGCTCAGCCCGTGTCCCTGGACGAGGCTGTCTGGACGCCGCCGTCCTGGGACGAGGTCGTCCGCGAGCACAGCGACCGGGTCTACCGGCTCGCCTACCGCCTGACCGGCAACACGCACGACGCCGAGGACCTCACCCAGGAGACCTTCATCCGGGTCTTCCGGTCGCTGGCGTCCTACAAGCCCGGCACGTTCGAGGGCTGGCTGCACCGGATCACCACCAACCTGTTCCTCGACATGGCCCGCCGCCGCTCGCGCGTGCGGATGGAAGGCCTGCCGGAGGACACCGACCGCATCGTGGGCGACGACCCGAGCCCCGAACAGGTCTTCTCCGACACCCACCTGGACCCGGACCTGCAGGCGGCGCTCGACGAGCTGCCCCCGGAGTTCCGCGCCGCCGTCGTGCTGTGCGACGTCGAGGGGCTGTCGTACGAGGAGATCGGCGCGACGCTCGGCGTCAAGCTGGGCACCGTCCGCAGCCGCATCCACCGCGGGCGCCAGGCGCTGCGGGCGTCGCTCGAGCGCCGGCGCGCTTACGCACCGGAGTCTGCGAAGGTGTCGGTATGACCGCACCGCGAGGCTGGGGACTCCCCGAGTCGCACCTGATGCCGGACGCCGTGGTGGCGTTCGTCGACGGAGAGCTGTCCCACGGCGCCCGCGACCGCGCGGCGTCGCACATCACGCGCTGCGCGGCGTGCGCCGCCGAGGTGCGCGCCCAGCGCCAGACGGTGGAGGCGATCCGCCGTGCGTCGGCGCCGTCGATGTCGGCGGGGTTCCTGGCGAGCCTGCAGTCGATCCCGCAGCACACGGAGCTCCCGAGCACACCGGACAACCTGGCGATCACGGCCGACGGCCAGCTGGTCGCGGTCCAGCGCCCGGACCGGGTGGCGGGGCTGCGCGACACGGGCGTGCTGGGCGGTGTGGCGCCGTTGGGATCATCGGCGCCGCTGGGCCAGTCCCCGAACGTGGTGGGCGGGTTCAAGCGCCGCGCCGCGCAGGGGGCAGGCGTGGTGGTGTCGGGCCTGGTGCTGAGCGCGCTGGCCCTGGTCGGGACGACGGCGGACAGCGGTGACGGCGCCCCGGAGACCGGCGGAGGGGCGCCGCAGCAGGCGAACCTGCTGCCGGCCCAGATGGCGGTGCCGCAGCCGGTGGTGCCGACGTCGACCCCGGTCAGCACGACGCCGGTCGCGGTGCCCGCGGGTATTCGCTGAGACTTTGTTCCCACGAAGGCCGTCATGAGGGATTCCTCGTGGCGGCCTTCGGCATGCGTGGTGGCGGATCTCGAAGCCGCCCTGCCGCCGGGCGACCCCCGCCCTGCCGCCGGGCGACCCCCGCCCTGCCGCCGGGCGACCCCCGCCCTGCCGCCAGGCGACCCCCGCCCTTCCCTGGGGGGCTGCCCCGGCTCCAGTCTATCGGTGGGTACCGACGAAACCGGCCCGCAGCCGACCTGAGCCGCCGGGCTGTCCACATTGCGCCCAGCCTGTGGACAGATCCCAAGCAACAGCCATTTCACCGGCGGACCGGCAGACTCGGAGCACTGGCTTTGGGTATCGTCACGCCCAGCCACCTGATCTTCTGCACCGGGGAATGATGACCGAGCCGAACGTGAATCCCGAGCGCGATGGCGAGCGGCTGGGGCCGCGGCCGCTCGCGCGCCCTGCCGTCGATCCCGCTCAGGCCGCCGTCTTCGGCAGGCCCACCGGGGTCGATGGCGCGTTCGACAAGCTCTACACCCCGCAGCGGCCCAACGGCGTCAGTCTCGCGCCGCCCGCTCCCGAGTCGCTGGCCGAGGCCTTCCGGCGGCCGCCCGGGGCCGAAGGCGTCCTGCTCGAACGGCCGCGGGAAGCCACCGGGGACCCGAAAGAGCCGGATCCGCCCCTCTGGAACAGCACCAGCGACCCCTGGCGCGATCCCGGCGCCGGAGCCGTCCTCGCCGGGCCCGCGATGCCCGCCGAAGACGAGGAAAAGCCCGCGAAACGCCCACCCGGCGCGCTGCTCAGCCTGCCCGAGGTGCTCTTCGGCCGCCGCGTGCAGCCGAAGGCGCTCGCGCTGCTCGGCGTCGTCGCGCTGCTCGTCGGGGCCGTCGGCGGGCTCGTCGGGTGGTGGGTCGCCGACACCGGGAACGAGCTCACCGGCTCCGCCACCATCTCCGAAGCCGAGGCCGCCAAGGAACGCCCCGCCGGCTCGGTCGCCGAAATCGCCAAGCGCGTCGCGCCCGCCGTCGTCTCGCTCGAGGTCTACAAGCCCGGCGCCGACTCGGGGGAGCAGGGCTCCGGCGTCATGATCGACCCGCAGGGCTACATCCTCACCAACGAGCACGTCATCTCGTCCGCGAGCGCCGACCCGGGCGTCAAGGTCACCGCCATCTTCATCGACGGCACCCGCACCGAGGCCAAGCTCGTCGGCTCCGACCAGAAGACCGACCTCGCCGTCGTCAAGGTCAACGTCACCAACCCGACCGTCCTGCAGATCGGCAAGTCCGCGGACCTGCAGGTCGGCGACACCGTGATGGCGATCGGCTCGCCGCTGGCGCTGCAGAACTCCGTGACCGCCGGCATCGTCAGCGCGCTCAACCGGCCGATCACCGCGGGCGGCGACAACGGCGCCCCGCCGGTCACCTACGAAGCCATCCAGACCGACGCCGCCATCAACCACGGCAACTCGGGCGGCGCGCTCGTCGACGCCACCGGCGCGCTCGTCGGGATCAACTCCTCGATCCGCTCCTCCGGCGCCGACGGCGGCAGCATCGGCATCGGCTTCGCCATCCCGAGCGACTACGCGATCAAGATCGCGAAGGCGCTGATCAAGGACGGCAAGGTCCAGCACGCCGACATCGGCATCAACGCGTCGTCGACGGTCGCCGGCTCCTCGACCATGGGCGCCCAGGTGAAGAACGTCGCCCCCGGCGGCCCGGCCGCGAACGCCGGCATCAAGGAGGGCGACGTCATCACGAAGATCGGCGGCCGCCTGGTGCGCGACTCGGCCGAGATGACGGTCGCCGTCCGCGCCCACGACGTCGGCGAGGTGGTGCCGGTGCAGCTGGTCCGCGACGGCGCGAGCTTCGTCGTCGACGTAACCCTGGCTTCCGACTGAGTTCCCGCGTTCGGCCTGCCGGAGCGCGGGCCGGGGCGGGTACCCTGGGCGGGTAGGTTCCGAGCGGAGGTAGACGGGTGTTCGACAGTGTCGGATGGGGGGAAATCCTCGTCCTCATCATCGCCGGTCTCTTCATCCTCGGCCCGGAACGGCTCCCCGAAGCGGCGTCCTGGATGGCGAAGAGCGTGAAGAAGGTCCGCGACTTCGCGACGGGTGCGAGGGAACAGCTCCGCGAGGAGATGGGGCCGGAGTTCGACCAGCTGCGCAAGCCCCTCGAAGACCTGCGCGGGCTGCGCAACTTCGACCCGAAGCGAGTGGTGACGCAGCACCTGTTCGACGGCGACGCGGACCCGCTCGGCATCAAGGGCATCACGAACGGCAGCCCGAACCTGGGCGGTGCCAACGGTTCGAACGGGACGAACGGCTCGAACGGGCACCCGGTGGGCCAGACGCAGACGCCGGAGCCGCTGAAGCCGGGCGAGCGTCCGCCGATCGACCCGGACGCCACGTAGTCTCGGCGGTTGTCCCCAGCCCGGCCGCAATGTGGACAACTCGGCCGTTCTCGCGCCATTTAGGGATTTCCTGTGTGCCGCCCCCGATAAAATCGACGTGGGGCCGGACCCCCGGAGAGGGCGGGGGCTGCTTTCTGCGCCCCGGCCGACAACTGGGGGGACGATGAAACTCGGATCGTTGTGCTGCGCACTGCTCGCGGCGGGCCTGCTGGCCTCAGGCCAAACCGCGGCCGCCGCCGATACCACCGCCGCCTGTAGCTGGAAGCCGACCGCGCTGACCGCCGGGACCTCCGTCAGTGCCAAGGTGACCGCCACCGACGGCAACGGGAACTTCGCCGGCTGGGCGCTTCCCACCGACCAGTTCGGGGACACCGTCCGCGCGGCCTCCTGGACCAACGGCACCTACACCGACCTGGGCACCGCCGGAACGAACGGCGCCGCCGTCACCGCCGAGAACCGCTCCGGCGCCGTCGCCGGGACCGCCTACAGCACGATGTTCGGGTCCGGCTTCATCTTCGAAAAGGCCTTCAAAAGCGCTGGCGGCACCCTCGTCCAGCTGCCCTCCCCGACGTCGAGCCAGCTGCCCGCCGGCTACACGCGCTCCGCCGCCGTCGGCATCACCGGCTCCGGGGACGTCATCGGCGTCGTCCGCAAGCAAGACGGCTCCGGGCTGACCGCCGTCCGGTGGCCCGCCGGCCAACCCGGCACCGTGACGCTGCTGCTCGGCGTACCCAAGGGAGTCGGCGTGGCCGCCGTCGACACCGACGGCTCGATCGCCTTCGCCAACGGCGACCTCTGGCGCGACGGCACCCTGACCCACCTCGGCACCCTGCCCGGCCTGAAGTACGCCTGGCCCGACGCCATGAAGAACGGCCGCGTCGTCGGTTACGGCGTCTACAACGGGAAGAACGTCGGCGTCTACTGGGACCAGCAGCGCGCCGCCCACGTTCTGCCGAAGTCCAGCTACAACCTCTCCAACGGCAACCCGGGGTTCTCGATCAACTCCAGCGGCCTGATCACCGGCCGGCTCGACGAGGCCGACGGCGGCGACGACCTCGCCGGCACCGGCTACGGCGTCTGGGACCAGGGCACCTTCGTCTCGACGTTCGGCGACCTCAAAGCGGATCTGCCCGTGGTCATCGGCGACGACGGCACCGCGGGCGGCTACCGCTACGACTCCGCCACGCGGCACTCGACCGCCTACCTCTGGCGCTGCGAGTAGGAACTCAGCGGCCGGCCGGGGTGACGTTCAGCATCATCCCGGCCAGGCCGCGGGCCTTGACCGTCAGCTTCTTCGCCGCGTCCTTCAGCACCACCGACGCCGGCGCCTCCGGCTCGGTCAGCACCAGCGGCTCGCCCGCGTCGCCCTGGGCGACCATGCGCGGGTCCATCGGGACCTGGCCCAGCAACGGCACTTCCGACCCGATCGACTTCGTCAGCGAGTCGGCCACCGTCTGGCCGCCGCCCGCGCCGAAGAGCTCCAGCCGTGAACCGTCAGCCTGTTCCAGCCACGACATGTTCTCGATGACCCCGGCGACGCGCTGACGCGTCTGCAACGCGATCGCCCCGGCGCGCTCGGCCACCTCGGCCGCCGCCTGCTGGGGGGTCGTCACCACCAGGATCTCCGCGTTCGGGATCAGCTGGGCCACCGAGATCGCGATGTCGCCCGTGCCCGGCGGGAGGTCCAGCAGCAGGATGTCCAGGTCGCCCCAGAAGACGTCCGCCAGGAACTGCTGCAACGCGCGGTGCAGCATCGGCCCGCGCCACACCACCGGCGTGTTGCCCGGGGTGAACATGCCGATCGAGATCACCTTCACGCCGTGGGACTGCGGCGGCATGATCATCGTGTCGACCTTGGTCGGCTTCTCGCGCGCGCCGAGCATGCGGGGGATCGAGTGGCCGTAGATGTCCGCGTCCACGACACCCACCGACAGCCCGCGCGCGGCCATCGCCGCCGCCAGGTTCACCGTCACCGACGACTTGCCGACGCCGCCCTTGCCCGACGCCACGCAGTACACCCGCGTCATCGAGCCCGGCTGCGCGAACGGGATCACCGGCTCGGCCGCGTCGCCGCGCAGGGACTTCCGCAGCTCGGAGCGCTGCTCGTCGCTCATCACGTCCAGCTCGACCCGCACGTCCACCACGCCCGGCAGCTTCGAAACCGCCTCGCGGGTGTCGTTGGTCAGCGTCGCCTTCAGCGGGCAGCCGGCCACCGTCAGGTAGATCCCGACCGTCACGACGCCGTCGTCGGCGACGGCCACGTCCTTGACCATCCCCAGGTCCGTGATGGGTTTCCGGATCTCGGGGTCTTGCACGCTCTTCAGCGCGCTGCGGACGTCGTCGACGCTGGGGAGCTGCTGCGTACTGGTCACCCCGTCCATGTTACGAGCCGGTAGGAGTGCGCGGCTTCCTGGGCTTGACGTCGAGGTCCTCCCGCAGCCGGTCCAGCTCGCTGCGGAGGTAGTCGCGCGTCGCGACCTCGCCGACCGCCAGCCGCAGTGCCGCCAGCTCGCGGGCCAGGTACTCCGTGTCCGCCTTCGTCTGCGACGCCCGGTTCCGGTCCTCCTCCAGGGAGACGCGGTCGCGGTCGTCCTGCCGGTTCTGCGCCAGCAGGATCAGCGGCGCCGCGTACGCCGCCTGGGTCGAAAAGGCCAGGTTGAGCAGGATGAACGGGTACGGGTCCCACCGCAGCGAAAGCGCTGTGAGGTTCAGCACGATCCAGACGATGACGATCAGCGTCTGCCAGAACAGGTACTTCCCGGTGCCCAGGAACCGGGCGATCCGCTCGGTGAACCGGCCGAAGGTGTCCGGGTCGATGTTCAGCCGGAACCGCGCTTGGCTGCGGGGCTGGTCGAGCCGCCGTCCCGAAGTCGGTTCAGGCACGGTCTTCCTCCAAGGTGTCGTGCAGCCCGGTCTCGCGCCAGTCCTCCGGCAGCAGGTGGTCGAGGACGTCGTCGACGGTCACCGCGCCGATCAGGTGGTCCTCGGTGTCGACGACCGGCCCGCAGGTCAGGTTGTAGG
Organism: Amycolatopsis sp. NPDC098790; assembly: GCF_044759945.1. Taxonomy (NCBI): domain Bacteria; kingdom Bacillati; phylum Actinomycetota; class Actinomycetes; order Pseudonocardiales; family Pseudonocardiaceae; genus Amycolatopsis; species Amycolatopsis sp. NPDC098790. Next base: position 58,656 of record NZ_JBIWAI010000001.1, on the reverse strand, counting down.
CCGCGAAGTACCGCGTGACCTCGGCCAGCGACGCACCCGGTTTCAGCGGCGGCAGCCCGGTGTCGACGGCGCTGGCGACCAGCTCGGCCGGCGGCTCGCGCAGGAGACGCTGGAAGTGGACGACACCGACGTAGCGCCCGGTCGGCGTCGCCGTCGGCGGGCGGCAGACGAACACCATGCTGGCCAGCGCCGGCGGCAGCTCGGCGTTGCGGATGTGGGCCAGCGCCTCGGCGATCGTCGTGTCCGGGGTCAGCACCACCGGCTCCGGCGTCATCAGGCCACCCGCGGTGTCCGACGAGTACTCCAGCAGCCGCTTGACCGGCGCGGACTCCTCCGGCTCCATCAGCTCCAGCAGCCGGCTCTGCTCGGCCGGGGCCAGCTCGGCCAGCAGGTCGGCGGCGTCGTCGGGGTTCATCGCCTCGAGGACGTCGGCCGCGCGCTCCTCGGCCAGGTAAGCCAGCAGCTCCTTCTGGTCGTCGTCCGGCAGCTCCTCGATGACGTCGGCGAGGCGCTCGTCGTCCATCGCGTCGGCGACCTCGTGGCGGCGCTTGAGCGGCAGGTCGCGCACGGTCGCGGCGATGTCGGCCGGGCGCATGGTGTCGAAGAGCATGAGCAGCTGGCCGGCGCCCTGCGGCTGCGCGCCGAGGTCGGCCAGGCCCAGCCCGGCGACCTCCGACCACGGCAGGACCTGCATCGCCGCGCGACGGCGGCCCAGCCCGACGCGCCGTTCGCGGATGGCCAGCTTGGCGAGCACCCAGTCGCGGGTGCGGGTCGGTTCCATCCCGGCGTCGACGACGGTGATTCGCGTGTCCGACCCGGCCAGCGTCGCGTGCGCGTCGAGCAGCTGGCCGAGCACCAGTACCTCGTTGGGGCGCTGGTTGAACTGGCGCATGTTGACCGAGCCGGTCGCGAGCGTCACGGCGCTCGGCTCGATCGCGGTGACGCGCAGCATCGGCACGAAGACCCGGCGCCGGGTGGCCAGCTCGACGACCAGGCCGAGAATCCGCGGCGGCTGGGCGTCGAGGCGCAGTCCGGCGACCAGGTCGCGGACCCGGCCGATGGACTCGCCGTCCGGCCCGAACACCGGCAACCCGGACAGCTGAGCTGCGAAAACCCTGTTGACCGCGGCCATGGGGCTGACACTATCGGCTGGCTGCCCAAGGAGCGATTTCCGCCACTGTGACGAACGCCGGGTCGTCGCTGTCCTCGCCGGATTCGAGGTGCTCTTCGACCATCCAGATCCAGTTCTGCACGGCCCGCACGAGCGTCCACGCGCGCGCCTTGGACGCGTCCAGTTCGTGCGAAGCGACGATCAGCGCGAACCGTTCGTCCAGTGTGGACTCGGTGAACCGGTTCCAGAACAACGGGATCACGCCCCACTCGAGGTCACCGGCGAGCGGCTTCGGGTCGATGACCAGCCACGGCTCGCGCGTGCCCGCCAGGACGTTCTGGAAGTGCAGGTCCTCGTTCACCAGCAGCTCACCCGCCGACGGCCCCAGCTCGCGGCAGATCGCCACGGCGTCGTCGACCAGCCGCTTCTCGAACGGCTCGCCGAGCTCGGCCCAGCGGCGGGGGAGTTCCTCGACCAGCTCCTCGGCTTCGGCGCGCAACCGCCGTCGCATCGACGCCGGCGCGGGGACGGCCAGGCGCCGCGCCAAGCCACCGATGAGCGGGATCGCCGAACGCAGCGGGAGGTCGTCGAGGGTGCGGCCGGCGTCGAGCCGTTCGAGCAGCAGGACGCCGTCGTCCGGCGCGGACTCCAGCAGCAGCACCGCACCCCGGCCGGCCCATGTGGACAGTGCGAGCGGCTCGTCGGCGGATTCTTCGTCGCGCCAGCCCAGTTTCAGCACCACCGGCGTGCCGTCGGGCAGCCGCGCGGGCTGCACCACGCCGACGTACCCGTGCATCGCTTCGCCCTCGAACGCCAGGCCCCACTTCCGCGCGTAGGAGGCGGCGAGGTCCGGCAGGGCTGCCAGCCAAGGGACGGCCTCGGCGCCGAGCACCCGGGGCGCGCGGGCGGCGAACAGCGGCGGGACGCGGAGATCGTTCACCCCCTCAGTCTGGCGGCCGCGTCCAGCGCGTTTCGTCACGGTCGTCACGGGCGTACGCTGGGATTTCAGGGGTAAACGCAGACCCCCGGAGGCAGCCATGCTGGTGGAGATCCTCAGCGCCGTCGTCATCGCGGGTGGAGCCTGGCTCGCGTCGAGCGTGCGCGTCGTCAAGCAGTACGAACGCGGACTGGTCTACCGGTTCGGGCGGGTGCGGTCGCGGGTCGCGGAACCCGGCCTGATGGTGCTCGTGCCGTTCGCGGACCGGCTGCAGAAGGTCAACATGCAGATCGTGACGATGCCGGTGCCCGCCCAGGACGGCATCACCCGCGACAACGTCACGGTCCGGGTCGACGCCGTCGTCTACTTCAAGGTGATCGACCCGGTCGTCGCGGCGGTCAACGTCCAGGACTACCGGTCGGCGGTCGGCCAGGTCGCGCAGACGTCGCTGCGCTCGATCATCGGCAAGAGCGACCTCGACGACCTGCTCTCCAACCGCGAGCGCCTCAACGAGGGCCTGGAGCTGATGATCGACAGCCCGGCGCTGGACTGGGGCATCCACATCGACCGCGTCGAGATCAAGGACGTCGCGCTGCCGGAGGCGATGAAGCGCTCGATGTCGCGCCAAGCCGAGGCGGAGCGGGAACGGCGCGCGCGCGTCATCTCCGCCGACGGTGAGTTGCAGGCGTCGTACAAGCTCTCGAAGGCCGCGGCGCAGATGGCCGACACCCCGGCGGCGCTGCAGCTGCGGCTGCTGGAGACGGTCGTGCAGGTGTCGTCGGAGAAGAACTCGACGCTGGTGCTGCCGTTCCCGGTGGAGCTGCTGCGGTTCCTGGACGCGCAGACGCCCAAGCCCGCGGCCCCCGCGGCCCAGCCGGCGCCGCCGGCCGAGCCGGAACCCGAGGCGGTCGAGGCCAAACCGGAGGCGAACGGCCACGCGACGCCGTCACCGCGCACCCCCGGTGACGCGGTGCTGCCCGCCGACTAGTCGAGCTGGCCGTTCGCGGCCAGGATGATCATCGTCGTGAAGAAGCTGAACCACAGCGCGATCACGACGTAGCCGACGATCACGGCGGCCGTCGCCATCCCCCGGCCGCCGCCTTCGCCGCGGTTCGTCTTGCTCAGCGCGACGTGGCCCATGATCAGCCCCGCGATCGCCGTGATGCCGGAGCAGAGGCCGAGGATCGAGCAGACCAGCGCGCCGATCGCGAGCGCGTTGTCCTGCCGCTGCGGCGGACCCGGCACGTACGGCGGCTGGACGTAGGGTGCCGGGCTGCCGTACGGCTGGCTGTACGCCGGCGGGTACGGCTGGTAGACCGGCTGCCCCGGCGCCGCGTACGGCGTGCCGGGGATGTGCGCGGCCGGGGTTTCGAACGACCCGGGCGGCAGCTCGGGGGCGACCGGCTCCGGCGCCGGCGGCTCGGGAAGCGTGCTGTCGCTCGCCGGCGGGTCGTAGTTCTCCGGCGTGTACGGCGCCGGGTCCGCGGTGGGCGGCGGGTCGTACGACACGGCCGGACGGTCGTCGTCCTTGGCCGGGTCGGTCATCGGAAGAGCTCGTGGGCGAAGCCGAACCCGAAGATGAGGACGACCGCCAGGATGTTGAGGCCGATCCCGATGTACCCCACGATGACCGCCGCCAGCGCGATGCCCTGGCCTTCCGCCTCGCCGCGCTTGGCCTTGCCGAGGGCGATGTGGCCCATCACGATGCCCGCGATCGTCACGAGGACGCAGAGGAAGACGCCGAGGATCGAGCAGACCAGCGCGCCGACAGCGAGACCCGACCCTTCCGGCGGCGGGCCCTGCATGCCGCCGGGGTACTGCGGCGGGTACTGCGGGAAGCCGCCGCTGGGGTACTGCTGGCCGTAACCGGGCTGCTGGTAGCCGCCCGACTGCGGCTGCTGGCCGTACGGGTTGTTCGGGTCCTGCGGATACGTCATGTGCCCTCCCCTGTCGACCAGCACTGTACGACGCGGAGCGTGAGCGCCCTCATAGCAGGGTTGGGGGATTCGGGTCATACTCACCGGTAACCCAGCGCCGGGAGCCGGCGTCGCAATCGGAAAGGGAGCCGTGATGGCCCGTCTCGCCCAGACCGCCGGCCTCACCGACGTCCAGTCGGAGATCCTCGCGACCGTCCGCTCGTTCGTGGACAAGGAGGTCATCCCGCACGCGCAGGAGCTCGAGCACTCCGACACCTACCCGGCGGACATCGTCGAGGGCATGAAGGAGATGGGCCTGTTCGGGATCACGATCCCGGAGGAGTACGGCGGGCTCGGCGAGTCGCTGCTGACCTACGCGCTGGTCGTCGAGGAGATCGCGCGCGGCTGGATGAGCGTGTCCGGCGTGATCAACACGCACTTCATCGTGGCGCACATGATCTCCCGCCACGGCACGGAAGCGCAGAAGCAGCACTTCCTGCCGCGGATGGCGACCGGTGAGATGCGAGGGTCGTTCTCGATGTCGGAGCCGGACCTCGGTTCGGACGTCGCGGCGATCAAGACCCGCGCGCGCCGCGACGGCGACGGTTATGTCATCGACGGTTCCAAGATGTGGCTGACGAACGGCGGTTCGTCCAACCTGATCGCGCTGCTCGTCAAGACCGACGAGGGTGCCGAGAAGGCCCACCAGAACCTGACGACGTTCCTCGTGGAGAAGCCGGAGGGCTTCGGCGAGGTGGCGCCGGGCCTGACCATCCCGGGCAAGATCGACAAGATGGGCTACAAGGGCGTCGACACGACCGAAGCGGTCTTCGACGGCTATCGCATCGGCGCGGACATGGTGCTGGGCGAGGCCCCGGGCCGCGGGTTCGCGTACATGATGGACGGTGTCGAGGTCGGCCGCGTGAACGTCGCGGCGCGGGCGTGCGGCATCGCGATCCGCGCGTTCGAGCTGGCGGTGGAGTACGCCCAGCAGCGCAAGACGTTCGGCAAGGCGATCGCCGAGCACCAGGCCGTGGCGTTCAAGCTGGCCGAGATGGCGACGAAGGTCGAGGCGGCCCACCTGATGATGGTGAACGCGGCCCGGCTCAAGGACTCGGGCGAGCGCAACGACGTCGAGGCGGGGATGGCGAAGCTGATCGCGTCGGAGTACTGCGCGGAGGTCACGCAGGACGCGTTCCGCATCCACGGCGGCTACGGGTACTCGAAGGAGTACGAGATCGAGCGGCTCATGCGCGAGGCGCCGTTCCTGCTGATCGGCGAGGGCACGAGCGAGATCCAGAAGACGATCATCTCCCGCGGGTTGCTGCGCGAGTACAAGTCCCGCGGCTGACGTCTTCCGCCGGCCACAGACGTCTTGAATGAGTCGTTCAGGACCTCCGAGGACCTGAACGACTCATTCAGGACGACTGGTGAGCCGGTCGCCGGCGGCAGAGTTGGCGGTCATCGATTGTCGATACGGCGACAATTCTCGGCCGCCGGGGTAGCGGACGCGCGTCGGGTTTGCGGTGGAGGACAGGGCTTCGGCCAAGCCCGGGCAGGTGCGCCCGGTCGTCGTGGCCTGCCCGAGGTCTTGAATGAGTCATTCAAGACGTGGGAGGTCCTGAATGACTCATTCAAGACCTCCGGACCCGCGGCGGCCGCCGGCGACGACCGGCTCCGGCCTTTCGGGGTAAGCGGCTCGCACGGTCCGGGCGTTCTTGACAAGATGGACGCCCAGACCCACGAGTGCGCAGGTGATGATGGTGAGTAGTCCCTTCGGCGGGAGCCGGGCGCCCGGCAACCTGCCACGGCTGCCGACCCCGCCGTCCGGCTGGCCGATCGGGTCGTACGCGACCTACGGCGAGGCGCAGCAGGCCGTCGACTTCCTCGCGGACAGCGAGTTCTCCGTCAGCGACGTCACGATCGTCGGCGTCGACCTGATGCTCGTCGAACGCGTCATCGGCAAGCTCAGCTGGGGCCGCGTGCTCGGCACCGGTGCCGTCTCCGGCGCCTGGTTCGGCCTCTTCGCCGGGCTGCTGCTCGGCCTGTTCGTCAACCAGGGCTTCGCGCTGCAGCTGCTGACCGGGCTCGTGCTCGGCGTCCTGTCCGGGCTGATGTTCGCCGCCATCGGGTACAGCATGTCGCGCGGGCGGCGGGACTTCTCCTCGGCGAGCCAGCTCGTCGCCGGCCGCTACGACGTCCTGTGCCAGCCGCGCACCGCCGAACAGGGCCGCGAGCTGCTCGCCAAGCTCGCTCTCAAACCACCGCCGGCGACGACCTGAAAAAAGCCGCCATTATCAGGGGAAAATCACAGTTCGAGCTGCAGTGGGCTGAATCGTTACCGATACTGCTTGCGGGGTGTGATCGCCCGGCATAAGTTGTCCGACACCAGTCGGGCGGCCTCGCCCAACCAGCGCGGCGGCCCGAGCACTAGCACGTCGGGGTGCTGGCGCGGTTCGCCTCATCGCGTCGTGGTGCCCGCCGGGCACCGCGGTATCCGGCGTGCACGCGGGTGAGGAGGCCTTATGGGGAAGAGGATCGGCGCGGGCAAACGGGGACGCTCGCCCGGCCGTACCGCGGTCCTGCTGGGGGCAGGGGCTTTGGTGACCGGCATGCTGGCCGGTTGCGGTTCGAGCGGTGGCTTGAAGATCAACGTCTACTACGCACCCGAGGACAGCTTCCAGAAAGTCGTCGACAACTGCAACGCGGCGGCGAACGGGAAGTACGAGATCGTCTACAACAAGCTGCAGCGCGGCGCGGACGACCAGCGCCTGCAGATGGCGAGGCGGCTCGCCGCGGGTGACACCGCGATGGACGTCCTCGGCCTCGACGTGACCTGGGTTTCGGAGTTCGCCGAAGCCGGCTGGGTCGAGGAGTGGAAGGACCAGAGCAAGACGGCCGCCACCGAAGGCGTCCTGCAAGGACCGCTGGAGACGGCGACCTACAACGGGAAGCTCTACGCGGCCACGAAGAACACCAACGTCCAGCTGCTCTGGTACGACGACCGGATCACGCCCACGCCGCCCAAGACGTGGGAAGAGATGATCGCCAAGTCCAAGGAGCTGAAGGCGCAGGGCAAGCCCTACAGCATCGTGTTCACCGGCGCGCAGTACGAAGGCCTCGTCGTCTTCTACAACACGCTCGTGGAGTCGATGGGCGGGCACATCCTGTCCGAGGACGGCAAGAGCGTCGTCCTGGACGACGGCGCGGTGCAGGCGCTCGCGCTGCTGAAGCAGATCGCGTCGTCGGGCATCACCGACCCGTCGCTGACCAACTCGAAGGAGGACGACGTCCGCCAGACGTTCCAGCGCGGCGACGCCGCGTTCGAGCTCAACTGGCCGTTCGTCTACGCCTCCTACGCCAAGGAAAAGCCGCAGGACGTCTCGCACTTCAAGTGGGCCGTCTACCCCGAGGCGAAGGCGGGCACGCCCGCGAAGACGACGATCGGCGGGTACGACCTCGCCGTCAGCTCGCTGTCGCAGCACAAGCCCGAGGCGTTCGAAGCGGCGCTGTGCCTGCGCAACGCGGAGAACCAGAAGTTCTCGGCGATCAACGACGGCGTCCCGCCGACCATCGAATCGGTGTACCACAACGACACGCCGCTCGACCCGTCGAAGCCGGCGAGCGCCGACAACCCGAACATGGCGCTGAAGTACCCGATGCGCGACTCGATCATCGACGCCATCAAGGACTCCGCGGTGCGGCCGCTGACCCCGGCGTACCAGAACATGTCGACCGTGATGTCGAAAGTCCTTTCCCCGCCGGGTGAAATCGACCCGCAGGCCACCGCTTCGAAGCTGCGCGAGCAGCTCAACGACGCTCTCCAGTCGAAGGGAGTGATCCCGTGACCGTCCAGGACCCGACCACGGCGGGAGCCACCGCGGCACCGGAACCCGTGTCGCACACCAAGAAGGGCAAACCCGCCCTCTCCGAAGGGAAGAAGGCCGAACGGCGGCTCGGGCTGTGGCTGTGCGCGCCCGCGTTCGTCGTGATGATCGCGGTCACCGGCTACCCGATCGTCTACTCGATCTGGCTGTCGCTGCAGCGCTACGACCTGCGCTTCCCGGCGCAGCAGGAGTTCGTCGGCTTCGACAACTACGGGGCCGTGCTGTCCAATTCGTACTGGTGGACGGCGTTCGGCACCACGATGTTCCTGACCGTCGTGTCGGTGGCCATCGAGTTCGTGCTCGGCATGGCGCTGGCGCTGATCATGCACCGGACGCTCGTCGGCCGCGGCCTGGTCCGCACGGTCGCCCTGATCCCGTACGGCATCGTCACGGTCGTCGCGGCGTTCTCGTGGTACTACGCGTGGACGCCGAAGACCGGCTACCTGGCCAACTGGCTCGCCGCGGACGCGGCGCCGCTGACCGACCAGTGGCCGTCGATGTTCATCATCATCGGCGCCGAGGTGTGGAAGACCACGCCGTTCATGGCGCTGCTGCTGATGGCCGGCCTCGCGCTGGTGCCGGACGACCTGCTCAAGGCCGCGGCGATGGACGGCGCGAGCGCGTGGCAGCGGTTCACGAAGGTGATGCTGCCGGTGATGAAGCCGGCGATCCTGGTGGCGCTGCTGTTCCGCACGCTCGACGCGTTCCGGATCTTCGACAACATCTACGTGCTCACCGGCGGCGCGCAGGACACCGGCTCGGTGTCCATGCAGACCTACGACAACCTGGTCAAGGGCCTCAACCTCGGGATCGGGTCGACGATGGCGGTGCTGATCTTCATCACCGTGGCGATCATCGCCTTCATCTTCATCAAGGTGTTCGGCACGGCCGCACCTGGCTCGGACGACGGGGGTAAGCGCTGATGGTGATGGGAACCGTCACGACGGGCCGCAAAGTGCGCTGGGGCCTGGTCGACATCCTCGTGCTGGTGTTCGCGCTGGTGCCGGTGCTCTGGGTCGTTTCGCTGTCGTTCAAGACCAAGGACACGCTGACCGACGGGTCGTTCATCCCGCAGTCGTGGACCTGGCAGAACTACGCGGACATCTTCCAGACGTCGGAGTTCCTGCTGGCGCTGGTGAACTCGATCGGCATCGCGATCATCTCGACGCTGATCGCGGTGGTGCTGGGCACGATGGCCGCGTACGCGATCGCGCGGCTGGAGTTCCCCGGCAAGCAGCTGCTCGTCGGGCTCTCGCTGCTGATCGCGATGTTCCCGCAGGTGTCGCTGGTGACGCCGCTGTTCAACATCGAGCGGAACCTGGGCCTCTTCGACACCTGGCCGGGCCTGATCCTGCCGTACATCACGTTCGCCCTGCCGCTGTCGATCTACACGCTGTCGGCGTTCTTCCGGGAAATCCCGTGGGAGCTGGAAAAGGCGGCGAAGATGGACGGCGCGACGCCGGCCCAGGCCTTCCGGCGGGTGATCGCGCCGCTGGCCGCGCCGGGCGTGTTCACCACCGCGATCCTGGTGTTCATCTTCTGCTGGAACGACTTCCTGTTCGCCATCTCGCTGACGTCGACCACGGCGTCGCGCACGGTGCCGGCGGCGCTGTCGTTCTTCACCGGGTCTTCGCAGTTCGAAGACCCGACGGGGCAGGTGAGCGCGGCCGCGGTCGTCATCACCATCCCGATCATTGTGTTCGTGTTGTTCTTCCAGCGTCGCATCGTGGCGGGGCTGACCTCCGGTGCGGTGAAGGGGTAGTCATGGCAGAAATCGTCCTCGACAAGGTGTCGAAGAAGTACCCCGACGGCGCGCTCGCGGTGTCCGAAGTGGACATCACCATCGCCGACGGCGAGTTCATCATTCTCGTGGGCCCGTCCGGCTGCGGGAAGTCGACGACGCTGAACATGGTGGCCGGCCTGGAGGACATCTCCTCCGGCGAGCTGCGCATCGACGGCAAGCGCGTCAACGAGAAGGCCCCGAAGGACCGGGACATCGCGATGGTGTTCCAGTCCTACGCGCTCTACCCGCACATGAGCGTCCGGGAGAACATGGCGTTCCCGCTGCGGCTGGCGAAGGTCGACGACAAGACGGTCCGGGCGAAGGTCGAAGAGGCGGCGCAGATCCTCGACCTGACCCAGCACCTCGACCGCAAGCCGGCCAACCTCTCCGGTGGCCAGCGGCAGCGCGTCGCGATGGGCCGGGCGATCGTCCGCAGCCCCAAGGCGTTCCTGATGGACGAGCCACTGTCCAACCTGGACGCCAAGCTGCGCGGCCAGATGCGGACGTCGGTGTCGAAGATCCAGAAGCAGCTCGGCACGACGACGCTGTACGTCACGCACGACCAGACCGAAGCCATGACGCTGGGCGACCGGGTCGTGGTGCTGCGCGGCGGGTACGTGCAGCAGATCGGCGCGCCGCAGTTCCTCTACGACAACCCGGCGAACCTGTTCGTGGCCGGGTTCATCGGCTCGCCGTCGATGAACTTCGTCCCGGCGACGCTGGAGAACAACGAGCTGCGTAGCGCCTTGGGCACGACGCCGCTGACGGACCGCGTCCGCCAGCTGGTGGAGAAGGCGAACGCCCCGCGTGAGCTGATCGTCGGCATCCGGCCGGAGCACTTCGAGGACGCAGGCCTGGTCGAAGCCGGCCAGAAGTCCGGCGGAGCCACGTTCACCGCGCACATCGACGTGCTGGAGTCGATGGGTTCGGAGAAGTTCGCCCACTTCACGCTGGAGGGCGACGCGGCGACGTCCGAGGAGCTGGCGGAGCTGGCCGCGGACAGCGGTTCGTCCGACGTCCCGGGCGCGGAGTCCCAGATCGTGGCTCGCCTCTCCGCGGAATCCTCCGCGACGGAGAACGCGGACCTCGAGGTCTGGTACGACGCGGACAAGATCAAGCTGTTCGACCCGTCGAACGGCAAGAACCTCACCTACGAGGGCTGACCGAAGTCCGTGAAGGCCTCCTCGCCGGCTTTGCCCGGCGAGGAGGCCTTCACGGCGTTTCAGGGGTGGCGGGTGGGGCGGTAGACGAGCTCCTGGACGTGGCCGTCGAGCGTGCGGGTCTCGAGGAGCTCGAGGTCGAAGTCCTCCGCGCCCGCGAAGACCGGTGCGGCGCCGGTCTTGCCGGTGAGCACCGGGAAGAGCGTCACCTGGACGCGGTCGACGAGCCCGGCGGCCAGCAGCGCCCGGTTCAGCGACAGGCTGCCGTGCGACCGCAGCGGCACGGCGGACTCCTCCTTGAGCCGCGCGACGGCCTCGGCGGCGTCGCCGTTCACGACGGTCGCGTCCGGCCAGTCCAGCGGGCCGTGGAGCGTGTTCGAGACGACCGTGGCCGGCAGCGCGCGCAGCCGGCGGACCCACGGGTCGAACGCTTCGTCGTCCCCGGCGAGCATCTCCGCGTTCTCCCGGTAGGTCGTGGCGCCGAAGACCATCCGCTGGTCTTCGGTGTACTGGGCCAGGCGGTGCGCGAGCAGCTCGGGACCTTGCTTGCCCCAGTAGCCGCCCCAGTCGCCGTGGTGGCCGCCGAAGCCGTCGAGGCTGGCGAAGACGTCGAAGGTGTAGGTCGCGGTCATGGTGACTCCGTTTCGGCTCAGGGGGTGTTCTCACCTGGGCTACGAACCGGCCGGGCGCGATCCGACAACCGCCGCGGAAAAACTTCCTACGGCGTCGGGAGCAGCGGGAAGATCGTGTTCGCCGCGGTGCGGGCCTGGGCGCACGTGCCGTCGCCGGCGGTGCCCGCCGTCTCCACGACGCTGAGCTCCGCCAGCTCGCGACGGCCCGGCAGCCCCGGCGCCGGCTGCGTCGTGTCCACCAAGCAGAACGCGCCCGACAGCCGGACGGCGGCCGGGCGCCCGCCGAGCGTTTCGGGCGGGGTGGACGGCTCGACCGTCTGCACCGTCAGCTTCAAGCTCAGCTTGCCGCGGATGCAGCTGTGCCCGGACAGGTCCGTCGCCGGCCGGCTGCCCGGCCCCGCGACCGCGTCCAGGTCGGGTTTGTCGAGCATCACGCACGGCGCGACCTGGCCCCACGAGCGGTCCGGGAACGCCAGCCGGCCGACCTTGCCCGCGGTGATGGCGGCCAGCGCCGAGCCGACGGCCGCGTCCACGACTTCGCAGCGCGCGGCCTGGTCGTCACCGGCGTCGGTGACCGACAGGTCGAGCCGGTTGCCGTCGGCGAAGGTGACCGCGCGGGTGCACGCGCTGCGGTCGTTGAACATCGACTGCTGCACCGCGACGCCGTCCGGCACCGGCCCGGGGTAGGGGTACGGCCGGAGGTTCGGGTCGGAGTCGAAGGCCAGCGGCCCGACGAGGATCGTGCGCCCGCCGGCGTCGGCCCGGCAGGTCTCGAAGGTCGGGGTCTCGACGGCGCCGGGCGCGACGGCGGGCACGTCGAGCAGGCTGCAGTAGTCGACGGTCGCGTAGTCCCCGAGCGCGGCGGACGCGGTCAGCGGCGTCGGCCCCGAAGACGGCTCGGGAGCGGCCTGGGTGGTCGCGCACCCGGCGGTGAGGAGGGTGCAGAGCATCGCGACGACCAACGATTTCGGGCGCGGGTACACGGTGAGCCAGTATCACCGCATCGCGCGGAAAAACCAGCCCTGACGGGGACATCTCTCAGCGTTTTCCCAGCCTCGGACGGAGAACGCGCAGGTCATCGGAGTACGGCCCGGTTTCCCGGGTTTCCCGCGGGCTTCCGAACGTTTTTCGCTTTTACCGTCCCCTAAGGGAGCGATCCTTCCCGCGGGCGATGCGGAAGCGGGTACTCCGGTGGTGAAGTGGAGATATCGGAACTTCGAGGAAAGGGAAATCACGATGAGCGCACCGGTCACGCGACGGCTGTCCCGTCCCCGCTACGGCCGCATGATCGGCGGTGTGTGCGCGGGTCTCGCCCAGAGGTGGGGCATGAAGACGAGCACCGTGCGGCTGCTGGCCGTGCTGTCGTGCCTGCTGCCCGGCCCGCAGTTCGTGGCTTACCTGATCATGTGGGCGATCATCCCGTCCGAGTGACGGAGGTGAGGAAGCCCAGCCACGAAGAGGGGGCGACGGTGAGGTGCGGGCCGGAAGGATCTTTCGAGTCCCGCACCGCTACGGCCGGGGAAGTGCGGGAAGCGAAGGCAACCTCGACGCAAGCGGAGTTTTCCCCGCCGCTGTAGCTGCTCTTGTGCCACTGGTTCACGACCACGGTTCCACCTCATGAGCTCAGCAGGTCGGCGAGCTGCAGAACGAGGTCGCGTGACTCGCTCTCGCCAAGAGCCATCCTACTGAGGACCGCGAATTGCCTGGCGAGAGCGGAGACCGCGGATGGCTTCACCAACTGCAGGTTGCCGCCCGCGTGATCCACGTAGCCGAGGTCGCCGATGGTGTCCGGTGGAAATCGCAGCACGGTGAACGGGCCACGCAGCCCTTCGTAGGCTCCCGCGCTCATCGGTGTGATCTGGAAGGTCACGTTGGGCAGCAGGGAGACATCCGCCAGGTGCAGCAACTGGGCGATCATCACGTGCGGCTTGGCGACCCGCCGGGTCAGCGCGCTCTCGTCGACGATCGCCTGCACGGTGATCTGGTTCTCGCTGGTGAGCCGCTCGCAGCGGCGCATCCGCACGTGGAGCTGGTGGTTGCGCTGGCGGGTGCCCAGGTCGGCGAACAGCGCGCTCGCGTACTCCTCGGTCTGGAGGAGCCCCGGCACGAACGCGAGCTCGAAGTTGCGGACCGAAACCGCCTCCGCCTCGAGCGCCGGGTAGCTGTTGACCGACACCCCCTCGATCCGGTTCTGGTTCGGCCGCTTCGCCTCGCGAGCGATGTCGACCACCCGCACGAGATCGTCCTCGGGCAACCGGTACAGCTCCGCCATCGCCCGCGCATGTAACGGATGGATGGCCCCCTGCCCCTTCTCCATCCGCGAGAGCGTGCTCTTGGAGATGTCCAAGTCGCCGCCGGCCTGTTCCAGCGTCAGTCCGGCCTTCTCCCGCCAGGCCTTCAGCTCCCGTCCGAGCTGCAACCGCCTGATCGCCGGAACGCTGTAGTACGCCACCCGCACCTCCCCGTCGCCATGATCGCGCGGGGTGCAGTGTCCGGGCGGGAGGGCGGCGCCGGGATCCCGTGCCGATCACCCCATCAGGGGCGCCAGCAGGACATCGCTTCGTCGACCTCGTCCACGCCGAGCGGCGGGTGGGACAGCTTCGTCGGCTTGCCTGGTTGTGCGCGCAGCCCGTCGAGGAGCATCCCCAGGCAGCGGCGCCACAGGTCCGGCTCCACCGCGGACGTGAACTCGATCGCCGAGCCGATCATCATGTGCAGGAGCGGGATGTCCGTCGGGGCGAAGTCGGGGCGCAGGCCGCCCGCGTCCTGGGCCCGTTCGACGAGCCGTGTGATCAACGGCACCATGCGGGCTTTCGCCTCGGCGACGTGCTCGTGGCCGAACTTGTTGGACAGCATGATCTCGCGCAGCCCGCGGTCGCCCGAGTGAAGCTCGATCGACTTCCAGGTGAAGTCGACGAACGCCTGCCACGGGTCGTCGGCCTTCAGCGCTTCTTCCGCGAGGTCGCCGATTTCTTCCATCCGTTCGGCGAACATGGCCTCGACCAGGTGTTCCTTGCTGGGGAACCGGCGGTAGACCGTGCCGACGCCGAGGCCGGCGTGGTGCGCGATGTCGTCCAGCGTGGCCTCGAGCCCGCGCCGGCCGAACACCTCGCGGGCCGACGCCAGGATGCGACGGCGGTTGAGTTCAGCGTCACGCCGCAGCGGCCGCGCCGGTGCGGCGGGACCAGCGTCCCGTGCCATCCCCCCAGTCTAGCTCACAAAGTAGAGGCACCCTCTCCGGTTTGTGTGTACCTTGGGTCGCGTAAGGGGAGATACCTACTCCACATAGCCTCCTGATCACTCCCAGTGAGGGGACACCCATGTCCGAATCCACTCTCGAGGTCGCGCCGCCGGGGGACGTGCGCGCCGCCGAGAACCCGCACCACAGCCGCAGATGGCTGATCCTGGTGATGATCGGCATCGCGCAGCTGATGGTCGTGCTGGACGCGACCGTCGTGAACATCGCGCTGCCGTCCGCGCAGGTCGACCTGGGCTTTTCGAACGACGCGCGCCAGTGGGTCGTCACGGCGTACGCGCTCGCGTTCGGCAGCCTGCTGCTGCTCGGCGGGCGTCTCGCCGACCTGTTCGGCCGCAAGAACGCGCTGCTCGTCGGCCTGGCCGGCTTCGCCGCGGTGTCCGCTCTCGGCGGCTTCGCGACCAACATCGAGATGCTGCTGATTGCCCGCGCGGCGCAGGGTGTCTTCGGCGCGCTGCTCGCGCCCGCCACGCTTTCGCTGCTCACCACGACGTTCACCGACCCGAAGGAACGCGGCCGCGCGTTCGGCGTGTTCGGCGCCATCGGCGGTGGCGGCGCGGCGGTCGGGCTGCTGCTCGGCGGCGTGCTCACCGAGTACCTCGACTGGCGCTGGTGCATGTTCGTGAACATCGTCTTCGCCGTCGTCGCGTTCGTCGGCAGCTCGGTCCTGCTGCAGAACCAGCGGGACGCCGGCCCGCGCCCGAAGCTCGACCTGCCGGGCACGATCACCGCGTCCGCCGGTCTGTTCGCGCTGGTCTACGGCTTCGCGAACGCGGAGTCGGACTCGTGGTCGTCGGTCTCGGTGTGGGGCTTCCTCACGGCCGGGGTCGTGCTGCTGGGCGTGTTCGTGTGGCTGCAGCAGCGCGTCTCGCACCCGCTGCTCCCGCTGCGCGTCCTGCTCGACCGCAACCGCGGCGGCTCCTACCTGGCGATGTTCCTGCTGGCCATCGGCATGTTCGCGATCTTCCTGTTCCTGACGTTCTACGTGCAGCAGAACCTGCAGTTCACGCCGATCCAGAGCGGCGTCGGGTTCCTGCCGATGGTGGCGACGCTGATGCTGTCGGCGACGACGGCGACGGCCGTGCTGCTGCCGCGCTTCGGCCCGCGTCCGCTGGTCCCGACCGGCATGGCGATCGCGGCGGTCGGCCTGTTCTGGCTGAGCGGCATCGGCCTGGACAGCACGTACGCGTCCGGCGTGCTCGGCCCGCTGCTGGTGATGGGCTTCGGCATCGGGCTGGCGATGGCACCGGCGATGAGCGTCGCGACGTTCGGCGTCGAGGCGCACGACGCGGGGGTGGCATCGGCGGCGGTCAACACGATGCAGCAGGTGGGCGGTTCGATCGGCACGGCGCTGCTGTCGACGCTGGCCGGCAACGCGGCGACGTCGTACCTGGAGGGCAAGGTCCCGACCCCGCAGCTGGCGGCCGAGGCGGCGATCGAGAGCTACACGACGGCGTTCACGTGGGCGGCGGTGATCTTCGCGGCCGGCGCGTTGATCAGCGGCTTGCTGCTGCGCCCGGGGGTTCCGAAGGGCGAAGCCGCTCCCGGCGCCATCCACATGTGAGTCTCACTTGAACCTTCCCGGCCCTCCGCGCACTAGTAAGACTGAAACCGTGCGAAGGAGGGCCGGGTGGGGGCGTGGCACGAGGCCGAGGACCTGGTCCAGGCCATGTTCGTGCAGCTGTACCGGCGCTGGCGACGCGTCCGCCCGGACACGGCGGACGCGTACGCGCGCCGCATCCTGCTGAACCTGTTCCTCGCCGGGCGGCGCAGGTCCGGCCGCGAGTACGTGACGGCGGTTGTTCCGGACACGGAGTCACCGCCGGGGCGGGACACGCCGTTGCGCCTCGACGTCGAGCGCGCGCTTTCGGAGTTGACGCCCCGGCAGCGCGCGATGGTCGTGCTCCGGTTCCTCGAAAACCTCCCGGTGGCGGAAGTGGCGTCGCTGCTCGGCATCGCCGAAGGCACGGTCAAGTCCCAGACGGCCCGCGGCGTGGGCGCCCTGCGCGCAGCGTCCTGTCGGCGCCGACGGCGGCGCATGTGGCGGCCATGCCCGGTCTCGAAGGCGACCACGGCTGGCTTCGACGCTTGAGCCATCGGTTGTCCACAGGGCGGTCGACTTGTGGACAATCGAGCCCCACCAAAGGTTTTCGGCGAGGCTTGTCGGGGCCGGTCGATAGAATGGACGTGGGGACGCCCCCCTGGGAGGGCGGGGGCCGTTTGCCGGGAGGGCCGGGTGGCCGCATTGCTTCGTCCCATCGGCTCGCGCTGGTCGACCGGCTGAGCTGCCTGGTGGGCAACGCGGTACGCGCGCTGTTGCCTTCCGACGTCGAGATTTCGCGGTTGACGATCCCGGGGGAGACGCCGCCGTCGGATCCGTTCCACCTGATCGCCGACGAGATCGGCCCCGCGCCCCGCGAGGCGATCTTCCACATGGGGGTCCGGGTGACGGACGCCCGCGGCTCGGGATCGGTGTACGTGCTGATCCTGCCGGGCGGCTCGGGCGGCCCCCCGTGCGGCGAGGTGGACGAGATCAGCTGCCGATCGGAGCAGACACCGCAGGGCGGGCTGTAGCTGTCGACGCTGCGCACGGGGGACGCGGTGAAGAACCGGGTGGCGCTGGCGGCACCGGACGCGCTGGTCCAGTTCTGGTCGAATCCTGACGCAGCGGTCGTGAGTGAGAAACAGTGTTAGAACACTGTTTCTCACTCACGACCGGCGGGAGCGGAGGGTCTCGATGACCTCGTCGTCCCACCGGTGCGTCCGGATCAACCGGTACCGCTCCGCGGCCAGCGACATGTAAGCCTCGGCGTCGGTCCGATCCCCGATCAACCCCGCCTGCCGCAACATCCCCACCACCGGCACGAACTCCTCGTCGAACCACCGCTGCGCCACACTCGCGCGGTCGCAGAACCTGCCTTCGTCCTGCATCAACCGGAATCCCCACGCCTCCACGTGCTCGCCCAGCTTCGCGTAGTCCCACGGGTCCGTCACGATCACCGACGCCCGCGCGTGGCCCGTCAGCGGCACCCTCTCCAGGAACAGCCGCCGGTAGTCCTTGACGATCAAGTCACCGCGGTGCCGGATGCCGCTCGGGTTGAGCTTGGTCCGGACCACCGTCACCGATGCCTCTATTGTGGACAGTCCCTGCGCGATCGCCACCGACACGCGGTGGTGGCCGTCGATGATGAAGTGCAGCTCGCCCACCCGGTACACCTCGATCGGCGGGATCTCTTCACCGCGGCGGGCCGCCAGTGCCAAGCGCTCCCAGCGCTCGCGCACCCGGGCCGTCGTCGGGCGGAAGCGGCGGTCGAAGTCGCGGCTGCGGTCGACCGTGCCCGCGATCGAGTCCAATTTGATCACTCGCAGGCCGATACGGCTCTCGCCCAGGTAACCGAGCGCCTCCACCACCTCGTGGAACGGCAGCATGATGTTGACGTCGTCGGGCTCGCGACGCAGCCACGTCGAAAGCCGCGAGAGCACTTGGCCCCGGCGCGCGCGGAGGAAGTCGTTCTCCGCGTCGGCTCGGGGGAACCCCGTCTCTTTCATGAGAACTCCATGATCCGGTGGCCCACCACGTTGCGGATCCGGGTTTCGCCGACGACCCGGTCCGGCACCGGCTCGCCGTGGGGGTGGATGTGCCCGTGCAGCAGCCACTTCGGCCGCAGCACGTCGATCGTGCGGTGCAGGCACGCGAACCCGCGGTGCGGCGGGTCCGCCCGGTCGCCGAGGTCCAGTGGCGGCGAGTGCGTCAGCAGGACGTCGACGTCACGGCCGTCGCGACGACGCCGCCAGCGAGCGCGCCGCACCAAACCGCGGGCCCGGCGCGCCTGCTGGCGCTGGGTCCACTGGTTCGGCCCGTCGTTGTAGCGGATCGAACCGCCGAGCCCGGCGAACCGCAGGCCGGCGACGTCGACGACGCGGCCGTCGGCGTTGATGCCGCCCGCCGGGCCCGGCCAGGGCGTCGGGAAACCGTCCTTCATGGACAGCCCGCCGTAGCGCGTGTAGCCGCTCAGGTCCGGGTCGTGGTTGCCGGGCACGAACACGCACGGCACGTCGAGCGCGCCGGCCAGGAACGCGAGGTAGTCGTACGGGAGGTCGCCGGCGCCGATGACGAGGTCGACGGAGACGGCGCGGACCGCGTCGGTCCACAACCGCTCGTCGACCTCGTCGGAGACGACCAGCGCTTTCGGCACGCACCCAGGGTACGACGCCCGGGACTACTTCATGCCGTGCGCGAAACCCGGGTCGGCGACGATGACGAAAGTGATGACGAAGATCCAGACGAGGCTGAGCGCGAGCGCCCAGAACTTCAGGTTGGACAGCATGCGGGGCATCACGAACACTCCAGTGGGGGAAGAGGGGGACCTAGAGCCAGCCGTTCTTCCGGAATATTCGGTACAGCAACAGGCAGATCCCGAGGATGACCGTGATCACCAGCGGGTACCCGAACTTCCAGTGCAGTTCGGGCAGGTAGTCGAAGTTCATGCCGTAGATGCCCGCGATCATCGTCGGCACGGTGATGATCGCCGCCCACGACGTGATCTTGCGCATGTCGGTGTTCTGCTGCAGGGAGATTTTCGCGACCGTCGCGTCGACCAAGGTGGACAGCAGCTCGTCGAACGCCGCCACCCGCTCGGACACGGTCGTGAGGTGGTCGGCGACGTCGCGGAAGTACGAACGGACCTCGTCCGGCACCAGCCGCGTGTAGCCCTCGGCCAGGCGCTGGACCGGCGTCGCCAGCGGCATCACCGCGCGGCGCAGCTCCAGGACCTCCCGCTTCATCAGGTAGATCTGCTCCGCGCTGATCTGCGAGCGCGGCGCGAAAACCTGCGCCTCCATGACGTCGATGTCGTTCTCGATCCGGCCCGTGACGTCGAGGTAGTGGTCGACGACGTGGTCGGAGATCGCGTGCACGACCGCGGCCGGCCCCAGCTGCAGGCGCTCGGGGTCGTCGTCCAGCTCGCGGCGCAGGCGCGCCAGGCCCGAGTGGTTGCCGTGGCGGACGGTGATCACGAAGTCCCGGCCGAGGAACACCATGAGCTCGCCGGTCTCGACGATCTCGTTCGCCGTGGTGGGTGATTCGTGTTCGACGTACCGGACGGTCTTCACCACGAGGAACAGCGTGTCGTCGTAGCGCTCCAGCTTCGGCCGCTGGTGCGCTTCGAGCGCGTCCTCAACGGCGAGCTCGTGCAGCCCGAACGTCTCCGCGATGCCCTGGATCTGGTTCGAGTCGGGCTCGTGCAGCCCGATCCAGACGAACCCCTCGTGCCGCTTCCGGACCTCTTTGATCGCTTCGGTGTGCGTCCAGCGGCCGGGCAGGCGCTCGCCCGCGACGTACACCGCGCAGTCCACGACGTACGCGGACAGCGGGACCGGGACCGGACGGACGGGTACGGCGCCCTTGTTGCCGCGGCCGCGCAGGCCGCCGAGCGAGGGAATGGCAGGCATGGGATCTCCTGGGCGTCGTGCGTTGGTCGTGCGAGACGACTGACCAGGGCGGAACGCGTCCGCCCGGCGACACCAGCGTTCCCGGGGAGAGAAAGGCCTACCTGGAGACGACCCGTGAGGTGGGAACGCTGGGACTACTAGGGAGCGGACTATCGCCACTACTCATCGGGGTTCCTCACCTCCTTCGGGCCGGGTGCAGAGTGGTGGGGCTCGCGTTGACGCGCGAGAACCAATGGTTGAGGGTACTCCTCACTACCGATGCGTGTCGTACCAGCCTCACGCGGTGTTACGCGGGGACAGGAGAGAACGAGTGCAGTTCGGGCGCTACTACGAGGAGTTCGAGGTCGGTGCGGTCTACAAGCACTGGCCGGGCAAAACGGTCACCGAATACGACGACCACATGTTCTGCCTGCTCACCATGAACCACCACCCGCTGCACCTCGACGCGCACTACGCCGGGGAGACGACCGACTTCGGCAAGAACGTCGTGGTCGGGAACTACGTCTACTCGCTGCTGCTCGGGATGTCCGTGCCCGACGTCTCCGGCAAGGCCATCGCGAACCTCGAGGTCGAGTCCCTCAAGCACGTCAAGCCGACGTTCCACGGCGACACCATCTACGGCGAGACCGAGGTGCTGGACAAGACGCCGTCGAAGTCCAAGGACGACCGCGGCGTCGTGTATGTCGAGACGCGCGGTTACAAGCAGGATGGCCTGATCGTGTGCACGTTCCGCCGGAAGGTGATGGTGCCGAAGCGTTCCTACGGCGAGACCCGGGGCGGCGAGCAGCCGGGCCGGCCGGTGCCGCACGAATGAGGCTCTGATGGACTTGGACGGGATCAAGGACGTACTGCGCACGTTCGCGGAAGTCGAAGCGCGCGGGGTGTCGCCGCTGTACGAGCACCTGGCGCTGCAAGCGGCCGCCGACGACGACGTGGCGGGACTGCTTTCCGCCGCGCGCGACGGCGAAGTCCGCGGGACGCTGCTGATGGCGACCGCGCACCGGCTGGTCCAGGCCGATCCGATCCACCCGCTGTCGCGGTACTACCCGTCGCTGGGCGGGTTCGACGGCGTCGACTCGGAGACCTGGCCGCTGTTCCGGTCGTTCCTGCTGGAACGCGCCGAGAAGGCCCGGGCCCTGATTTCGTCGCGCTACACGCAGACGAACGAGGTCCGCCGGGCGGCGCTGCTGTACCCGGGCGTGGCGCGGGCGGCGCGCGAGGCGGGCGGGAAGGTCTCGCTGCTGGAGGTCGGCTGCAGCGCGGGGCTGCTGCTGGGTCTGGACCGCTTCGGCTACCGCTACCAGTGCGACGGCGGCGAGCAGCTGACGGCGGGGCCGGCGAAGTCCGCGGTCGGGCTGCACTGCGCGCTGGACCTCGCGCCGGGCGCGGTGGCGCCGAAGCTGCCGAAGAAGCTCGCGCTGCTGGACCGGGCGGGGCTGGACCGGGCGCCGGTGGACCTCTCGGACGAGGACGAGCTGGCGTGGCTGGAGGCGTGCGTCTGGGCCGACCAGCCGGACCGCATCCGGCTCCTGCGCACGGCGGCGGCGGAGCAGGCGAAGCACCGGCCGCGGCTGATCGCGGGCGACGGGGTCGCCGACCTGGCCTCGGCGGCTGCCACGTTGGAGGGGCCGTTGGTCGTGGTGACGAGCCACGCGCTGGCTTATTTCCCGGCTTCGCAGCGGGCGGCGTTCGTCGACGAGCTGGCTTCGCTGGCGGCTTCGCGGCCGCTGTGGTGGGTTTCGGAGGAGTTCTACGGGGCTGGGCTCGAGACGGTTTTGCCTGGCCGGTCGGATCTCTCCGGGGCCGATGGGCTCGCGACTTTGGGCGTCGTGCGGTGGGAGGACGGGAAGGCGGAGGCGCACGCGCTGGCCCGGACCGCGCCGCACGGGCAGCGGATGACCTGGTTGCCGCTTTGAGCGGTTCGGGTTGCCGGCCTTTCCGACGGGGAAGGTGCCGTCACGGGTTTCCGGCTCGGGTGCGCGGCCCGCAGCGCGGGTTACCTGCCTTCCGATGACTCGCCCGCGGTTGTCCACATCACGGCCGCGATGTGGACAACCGGCCTCGGCTGCGGCTTTCGCCGGGGTTTCCGTCGGACCCCGCCGATACGCTGGAGTCGGGACCGGCCCCCAGGGAGGGCGGGCTGCTGTCTGGGCGGCGCGTGCTGGTGCCGAGCCGGGTGAGCGGTTGCCGGGCCGGGCGTGCTGGTGCCGGCCGGGTGTGCTGGTGCCGGGCCGGGCGTGCCGTCGCCGAGCGGGCGTGCTGTCGTCGAGGCGGCCGTGCTGTCGCCGAGCCGGGCGAGCTGCTGTCCGGGCGGGCGTGCTGATGCCGGAGCCGGGCAAGCGGTTGCCGAGCCAAGCGAGCTGTTGCCGAGGCGAGCGGCTCTCCGGGCGCCCGAGCGGCTGCCGAAACAGGCTGAACCCCGCCGCACGGGCGAAGAATGACCTGGTTGCCGCTGTAGTCAGGCGCGGGGTAGCGCGTTCCAGTCGCGCAGCGTCACATACAGGAGATCCACCAGCTCCCCCGCCGCCTCGAGCGCTTTCAGGTCTGCCGCATCGGACCAACGCGCGTCCGTCGCGTCGTCACCCGCTGTGAGCACGCCGCCGGCCACTTCGCAGCCGTAGTCGAAGATTTCGTAGGGGCCCCTGGTCACCGACCCCACCAGTGTGCCGGGAATCACGTCGAGGCCCGTCTCCTCGAGAAGCTCCCTTACGACAGCCTTTTTGTCCGTTTCGCCGGGTTCGACTCGGCCACCCGGCAGCGACCACTGCCCCGAACCGGGGTCGTTGCGGCGGCGGATGAGCAGCAAGCGGCCGGCTGCGTCGTACGCGATGCCGCCTACGCAGCGGATAGTGGTGCTCGTGGCGCCGTCCATGCCCGAAGGGTAGACGTGACCGAACTGAAAACCGATGTCCTGTACACGGAGAGTAGCCGTACGGTACACTTCGGACCGCGTGCTGACCCAAGCGCGGGACTTACCTCCCCCGCGCCTGTTCAGTGCGGTACAACGTAAAAAGTCAGGATTTTTGCTGTTGTCCGGTGTCACCGTAAGAGACGGGATTTGATCGCGGTGAACGTGAAGAAGATTGCGGGCCTCGCCGGTATCGCGTTGGTGCTGTTCTTCGTCATTGCCCAGCCGGGTCAGGCCGCGGGCCTTGTCGGCAACATCGTCGACTTCCTGCGCAGCTCGGCCGAATCGGTGATCACCTTCGTCAGCAACGTGTTCAAGGGCTGATCGGGGGCTACCCTCGAACCATGTTCGCGCCACGCGACCCCGACGAGTACCTCCTCGACACCGAGCGGCGGGTCATCCGGATCCGCCGCCACTGGGCGGTGCTGCTGTGGGACACCTTCGAGGCGGCCGCACTGCTGGCCGTCTGCGTCCTGGTGTCCTACCTGCTGCCACCGGCGCTGTACATCGGCCAGAACATCCTCTGGTACGTCGCGCTGCTCGTCGTGCTGCGGTTCGCCTACGTGGTGATGGAGTGGTGGGTCGAGCGGCTGGTCGTCACCGACAAGCGGTTCGTCATGACCACCGGGGTGTTCACGACCAAAGTGCTGATGATGCCGATCAGCAAGGTCACCGACCTCAGCTACGTGCGCACCGCCACCGGCCGCATGATGGGCTACGGCACGATGGTCGTCGAGTCCGCCGGTCAGATCCAGGCGCTGAACCGGATCGACTACCTGCCGCGGCCCGAAGAGTTCTACGACACGATCTCGGAGCTGGTCTTCGGCGACAAGCAGAAGCAGGCCGAACGCTTCTCCATGATCAAGGCCCAGCGGGCGGCCCGGGGCAAGAAGCCCGTCGGCTGAGAGTCCCGCCGAGCGTGTGACGCAGCGCATCGTCGACAATGGACGAGATGCGCATCGACCTGCACGCCCATTCCACCGCTTCCGACGGCACCGACACGCCGGCCGGTCTCGTCGCCGCGGCGGCGAGAGCCGGGCTCGACGTCGTCGCGATCACCGACCACGACACCACCGCGGGCTGGGCGCCCGCCACCGAGGCCATTCCGCCGGGCCTGACGCTCGTCCCCGGCGCCGAGCTCTCCACGGTGTCGATCAACCCCGAGACCGGCCGCCAGATCAGCGTCCACCTGCTCGCCTACCTCTTCGACCCGACGTCGGAGCCGGTCGTCACCGAGCAGACCCGGCTGCGCGTCGAGCGCCGCACGCGGCTGCGCCGGATGGCCGAGCGGATGGCCGCCGACGGCCTGCCGATCGACGCCGACGAGATCTTCGGCCTGCTGCCCGAGGACTCCCCGCCCGGGCGCCCGCACCTGGCCCAGGCGCTGGTCCGCGCCGGGCTGGTCAAGTCCGTCGACGAGGCCTTCGCCGACTACCTGAGCCCGCGCCGCGGCTACTACGTCGCCCGCCGGGACACCCCGGTCGAAGAGGCCATCGACATGATCGCCGCGGCCGGCGGCGTCACGGTCATCGCGCACCCGTTCGCCTTCAGCCGCGGCGCCACGATCAGCGAGGAAACCCTCGCCGGCCTGGCCGAACGCGGCCTCACCGGCGTTGAGGCCGACCACCCGAACCACGACGAGCCGACGCGGGCCCGCACCCGCGAGCTGGCCGGCGAGCTCGGCCTGCTCGTCACCGGGTCCAGCGACTACCACGGCACCAACAAGACCATCGCGCTCGGCGAGTGCACCACCGACCCGGGGCAGCTCGAGGAGCTCGTTTCGCGGGCGACGGGGTTCCAGGTCGTGAAGGGCTGACATGGCCATCGCCGACGTCTTCGACGCGAAGCTCTTCATGAGTGCGACGATCACCCTGATCGTCATCATGGACCCGCCCGGCACGGTGCCGGTGTTCCTCAGCCTGGTCGGGCGCAAGCCGATGGCCGTCCGCGCCCGCGCCGCGCGCCAGGCCGTCCTCGTGTCGCTGCTGGTCATCAGCCTGTTCGCGGTCGCCGGTCAGGCGATCCTCGCCTACCTCGGCATCGGCATCCCGGCGCTGCAGGGCGCCGGCGGCCTGCTCCTCCTGCTCATCGCGCTGCAGCTGCTCACCGGCAGTGGCCACGAACCCGAGGCGGCCGCGGAGGACGTCAACGTCGCGCTCGTCCCGCTCGGCACCCCGCTGCTGGCCGGGCCGGGCGCGATCGCCGCGACCATCGTGTTCGTCCGCCAGGCCGACGGCCACATCGGCGCGTACATCGCGCTGGCGTTGGCGATCGTCACGACGCACTTCGTGATCTACATCTGCATGCGCTACTCCGGCGTCGTCATCCGGCTGATCAAGGAAAGCGGCATCACGCTGCTGGCCAAGGTGGCCGGCCTGCTGCTCGCGGCCATCGCCGTCGAGCTCGTCGCGAACTCCGTGCGCGGCTTCATCGACGGCGGCAGCTGACCCCGCCTTTCGGGTTGTCCTGCCGGACAGGAACGCCCGCGTCCGTTGACATCGTTGGCACCGCTCGCGCAGCCTGAACCTCAGCTCAGCGGTTGAAACGATTCAAACGCCTTGCGGAGGCCTCGATGAAGTGGCTCAGAGCATTCCTGCCGGTCACGGTGCTGGTGGCGAGCGGCGTGGTCGCCGCGCCCGCCGACGCCGCGCCCAGCTGGCAGAAGTACGTCGTCGCGCCGTCGTCGCGCGATGTCCGGCCGGTGAAGGTGCTGTCCACGACCGGCGACGTCACCAACCCGGCCGGCCTGCTCGGCCGGGGTGTCACGACGTTCAAGCGGCAGGCGCCGCCGCCCAAGCCGGCCTGGCCCGCGGGGACGACCGCGGCCGCGTCGTCGTTCCACGCGCCGAACAACGGCGGGAACGGCCAGCCGCGGACCTACGACCCCGGCAACGCCGTCGACGGCAACACCGAGACGTTCTGGAACGACGACACGATCGGCGCTTACCCGGACGTCCTGACCATCACCTCGGCCGCGCCGGTCGCGCTGCCGGGCGTCACGCTGCTGTCCAGTGTGGACGGTGTGCCGCAGGACTACACCGTCGAGGTGCTGGACGCGGGCGCGTGGCGCGTCGCGGCCACGGTCAGCGGCAACACGGCCGTGCAGCGCGCGGTCGCGTTCGACCGGCCGGTGACGACCACGCAGGTCCGGATCACCGTCTCGAAGGACCAGAACACGCCGTCCGGCGAGTTCAGCCGCGTCACCGAGGTCTGGCCGGGCGTGGTCGCCGACCCGCCGGTGCCGGTCGCGGTCGTGGACTTCGGCAAGGTCGTCGCGGGGTACCCGAAGATCTCGTTCGCGGGCGCGTCGGCGAACCACCCCGGCGTCCGGGTGTCGACCTCGGAAACCCAGCAGTACCTGGGCGAACGGTCCGACTTCTCGCGCTCGGACTTCTCCGGCGGGCCGGGCAGCGACCAGATCGCGGTGCCCGCGGCACCGACCGTCTGGCGGGACACGAAGGGCTGTGCTTCCGGTACGCAGGTGTGCGCGGACGGCCTGCGCGGCTTCCGCTACCTGCGGATCAGCCTCGACGCGCTCGCGTCGGACGCGCCGCTCACGCAGCCGTCCGGCGAGGTGCGGATCAACGGCGTCTCGCTCGACTTCACGCCGTTCCTCGGCACGCCGGACACCTACCGCGGCTGGTTCGAGTCGTCCGACGCCGAGCTGAACAAGTACTGGTACGCGGCTTCGTACACGAACGAGCTGGGCATGGACACGTTCCGCGAGTCCGATGTGGACCCGCGCGGCGCGTTCTCGCCGTCGCTGGACGGGAAACTGGTGCTGCACGACGGCGCGAAGCGCGACCGGGACCCGTACGTCGGCGACGTCGCGGTGTCCGGGCTGACGCAGTACCTGACGCACCAGGACGGCACGGCGGCGAAGAACGTCCTCGCGGACCTCGCCGACCACCAGCGCGCGGACGGCTGGATCCCGCCCGCGTCGATCAACAACTACACGCTGCCGCTGTTCGACTATCCGCTCTGGTGGGTGACGTCGAGCTGGGACTACGTGCTCTACACGGGCGACACCGCGTACGCGTCTTCGTACTACTCGCACCTCGTGAAGACGCTGGACTCGTGGTACCCGTCGGTCACCGATTCGCGCGGGTTGCTCGCGAAGGGGCTCAACGGCACCGGCGGCTACGGCGACTACGCGTTCCTGCCGCGTACGGGCGAAGTGACGTACTACAACGCGTTGTACGTCCGGGCGCTCCAGGGCGCGGCCGGGCTGGCTCGGGCGACTGGGCACCCCGCGGACGCCGATCGGTGGCTCGCACGGGCTTCCGGTGTCGCTTCCGCCGTGAACACGTACTTGTGGGACCCGGCGGCGGGGGCGTACCTCGACTCGGGGACGGGCGCGGTGCGCCACGGCCAGGACGGCAACAGCCAGGCGATTCTCGCCGGTATCGCGTCGCCTTCGCAGGCCACGTCGGCGCTGGCGCGGCTCGCGGCGGGTGCGTTGCCGTACGGGAACCCGTTCATGGACAACGACACCCTGGTTTCCGATGGCACCAAGCGCGTGTACGCGTTCACGTCGTTCCCTGAACTGCAGGCGCGGTTCCGGAGCGGGCAGCCGGACTCGGCGATCGACCAGATCAAGCGGATGTACGGCTGGATGGCCTCGCACGACCCGGGTATCACGGCGTGGGAAGGCATCGGTGAGGGCGGTTCGCACTACGAGCAGGGGTACACGTCGGCGGCGCACGGCTGGTCGACGGGTGTCGTGCCGGCGTTGACGAACGAGCTGCTGGGCGTCTCGCCTGCTTCGCCTGGTTTCGCGACGTGGACTGTTGCGCCGCACCCGGGTTCGGTTTCGTGGGCGCGTGGCGCGGTGCCGACGCCTCGGGGGGCGCTGTCGGCTTCGTGGACTCAGACGGGTCCGGTGTTCTCGCTGACGGTCACGGCGCCCCGCGGGACTTCGGGTTCGCTGGTGGTGCCGTCGGGCAAGCTGGTGCTGCTGGACGGGCGCCCGCTGCGTGCCGGTGGTTCCCTGGCTGTTTCCGGTGGTACGCACACGGTGCTCGTGGTGAAGTAGCCGCACTTTCCGCGCGGGGTGGTCGCGCCCCGCGCGGAAAGTGTCGGTGGTGGTGCGTAGCGTGGGCGCCGTGAAGGAGCAGATGGGGTTCGACTTCGGCGTCGCACAACCGGTGCGGCTCACGAAGGTGTCGCCGGCGCGGCTGGCCACCTTCGACGATTGCCCGCGCCGGTATCGGCTCGCGTACCTCGAACGGCCGACCCCACAACGCACGGGGCCGTGGGCGCACAGCACGCTCGGCGCGGTGGTGCACAACGCGTTGCGGGCGCTGTTCGACCTGCCGGTGCTCAAGCGGGTGCCGCAGCGGGCGGTGGCGCTGGTGGCGGAGTTCTGGAAGGACGCGGGCTTCGAGACCGACGAGCAGGCGGCCCGCTACCGGGCGCGCGCGAAGGGGTGGGTGGCGGAGTACGTCGAGGACAACGACGTCACGCACGACCCGGTCGGGCTGGAGCGGTGGGTGTCGGCGCCGGTGAGCCCGTCGCCGGGGGAGAAGCCGTCGATGATCATCGAGGGCCGCGCGGACCGGATCGACGCGCGGGACGGTTCGCTGGTGATCGTCGACTACAAGACGGGCAAGCGGCCACCGGACGAGTACGAGGCGCGGGCGTCGCAGGCGCTGGCGTTGTACGCGGTGGCGGCGGCCCGGACGCTGCGGATGCCGTGCACGACGGTGGAGCTGCACCACCTCCCGACGGGCACGATCGCGGCGGCCGAGCACACGCCGGAGAGCCTCCAGCGGCACCTGCAACGCGCGGGCGAGACCGCCGCGGACCTGAGGCTGGCCACGGATACCCTGGACGCGGGCGGCGACGCGGACGTGCTGTTCCCGGCCCGCCCGGACCGCCGTTGCGCCTGGTGCGACTTCCGGCCGAGCTGCGCGGTCGGCCAGGAAGCCGCCCCGCAGGCGCAGCCGTGGGAGCTGCTCGCGCCTTGACAGGGGAGAGGAAGAGGTTGGCTTCACCGGACACGGAAGAGTTGGAGTTGGGGACGGCCGGGGCGCCGGCCCGGGGGCAAGGTGTGGTTGGGCCCGAGGCCGCCGGGGCGCAGCGGACCGAGCCGCTTGCCATTGAGCCCGCCGCCGCCGAGGCCCAGCCGACCGAGCCGCTGGTCGCCGGGGGCGGGGCGCGGAGGCAGGTCAAGCCGGGGGCTGCCAAGCCCGAAGCGGCTGCGCCGCTGGGCGCCGGGCACAAGGCGCCGGGGCGGGCTGAGCCGGCCGCTGCCGGGGCGCAGCCGACCGAGCCGCTCGCTGCTGCCGGCGTGCGCGAGCAGGCCAAGCCGGCGGCTGCCGAGGCGCAGCAGACCGAGCCGCTCGCCACCGAACCCACCGCCGCCGAGGCGCAGACCGTTCCTCAAGAGCGCGTCGAACCCGAGCGGATCGAGCCGACCGAAGCCGCCGAAGAGGCCGCCGAGCCGGGAAAGCCGCGCGGCCGCTGGTGGCGGGGCCTCACCGGGTCCCTCGCCGCCGGCCTGACCGTCCTCGCCGTCGGGGTCCTCGCCGTCGCCGGCATCGATCTCTACACCGGTGCCCCAGGTCCAGGGCCCGCGCTCCTCATCGGCCACCCCGTCGCGGCCGCTCTCGCCTTACTGGCCCAGCGGGTCGCCGATCGCCGCAACGGCGCCACAGCGGCGGGCGCAGGTCTGGCCGTCGGGCTCTTCACCGTCTCGGCCCTGACCCTCTTCTGGCTCACTTGAGCGCGGTCAGCACCCCGCCGCGCTCCTCCAGCAGCACCGGGCCCGCCGCGCCCAGCCGAACCAGACCCGCGTAACCGCGGCGGTCCACCCCGACCGTCCGGATCGTCGACCCGTCGTTCTCGTTCAGCACCGCCAGCCCGCCCTTGATGGGCACCACCAGCTGCCCGGCGAACACGATCCCCGGCCCCGAAGCGCTGCTCAACGTCCACCGCGGCGACAAGTCGTCACGTGACAACGCCACCACCTTCGACCCGCTGAACCAGTACACGTTCTGCGTCGTCTGGGTCGTCGCCTCGACGCCCGCCGGCGGGTCCGTCGCCAGATCCGAAGCCGGCACGTCCAGCGGGTACGCCGCGCGCTGGGAACCGTCGCCGTTGTAGACGACCAGGAGCTTCTGGTCCGGCAACACCACCGCCGTCAGCTCGCCCGACATCGCGATCACCCGCGCGCGCTTGCCCGCCAGGACGCTGCTGAACGCCACCTGGGGCTCGTCGTCCTTCTCCGGTGCCGCCTTGTAGACCGTCAGCCGGTCCGCCGGGTCGCCCGGGCAGCGCTCGATCACGCCCACCTTGCCCGACGCCGCCGCCACCGTGCCGTACGTGCACCCGGTCCTGGGCTGCTTGCCCGCGTTCACCAGCGCCGGGACCTGGCCGTACTCGGCGCTCTGCACCAGGTCGTCGCGCCAGGTCGTCAGGAGCTTCTTGCCCGTCGCCGTCACGTGGGAGCCGTCGCTGACCAGCTGCGTGCCCAGCTCCGCGTTGCCGTTGCGCTGCGCCGTGATGCGGCCCGTGCCCGGGTCCAGCTGCGTGACCTCGCTGCACGAAGTCTTCGAGTAGACGGCGTTCAGCCGCCCCCACGTCTCGTTCACCGTGCAGAGCGGGAGGTCGCGCGTGTAGTGCCAGCGGACCTGGCCGGTCAGCGGGTCGCGGGCGTCGACTTCGCCGCCGTCGGCCGTCGCCACCGTGTCGCCCGCCACCACCGGGACCGGCGTCGCGCCGCTGCGGGCGCTCCAGATCTCGGTCAGCGAACCGGGCACCTTCTCCGGCGCCGCCGGCAACGGCGGGGGCGCCGCCGCCTCCGTCCGGTCGGTGGCCGCGCTGTCGCTCGTCACGCCGATGACCAGCGCGACGGCGACCACGGCGACCGCGATCAGCGCGGCCAGCACCCGGTCCCGCCCGCGGTTCCACGGCGATCGCCGGGCCTTGACGCGCGGGGCGGGCGGGGTGGGAGCGACGTCCTCCAGGACGTCCTCGGAGCCGTACTCGGGGGCCGGTTCTGCCGCGGGCGGGACCGCTTCAGGCGCGCTTTCGGGCGCCTTCTCGTCTTCGCTCACTTACCCGACCCCCGTGCGTAGGCCTCAGTCTGCCGACGCAGGTGTATCAGACGTCGCCGCGGGACGGCGACGGCGGCGCCGCCGAGCCGGCCGCTCGGCGTTCTCGCCGGTTTCCTTCTCGGCCACCGGACCGGTCGTTTCCGGCGCGGTGCCGCGGGTGCGGCGACGCGTCCGGGTGCGGCCTTCCGAAGCAGCGGGAGCGTCTTCCGACGACGAAGCCGCGGCCTTGTCCGCCGCCTCGACGGCTTCGGCCGCCCGCGACCCGCCGCGGGTGCGCTTGCGCGGGGCCCGGGCGCGCTTGCGCGGCGCCGCTTCTTCCGAAGACTCGCCGGGCTTGCCACGGCCGCGGCCGCGCTTCTTGCCGCCCAGGTCCTCTTCCTCCTCGGCGGCCAGGCCCGCGCGGGTGCGGTTGGCCAGCGGCAGCCGGCCCTTCGTGCCCTCCGGGATGCCCAGGTCGCTGAACAGGTGCGGCGACGACGAGTACGTCTCCACCGGCTCCGGCTTGTCGAGGCCCAGGGTGTCGGAGATCAGCTTCCAGCGCGGCTCCTCGTCCCAGTCGACGAGCGTGACGGCGACGCCGGTCCGGCCCGCGCGGCCGGTGCGGCCGATGCGGTGGACGTAGGTCTTCTCGTCGTCCGGGCACTGGTAGTTGATCACGTGGGTGACGTCGTCGATGTCGATGCCGCGAGCCGCGACGTCGGTCGCGACCAGCACGTCGACCTTGCCCGAGCGGAACGCGCGCAGCGCCTGCTCACGGGCGCCCTGGCCCAGGTCACCGTGCACGGCGGCCGCGGCGAACCCGCGCTCCACCAGGTCGTCGGCCACCTTCTGGGCGGTGCGCTTGGTGCGGCTGAAGATCATCGTCAGGCCACGGCCTTCGGCCTGCAGCACGCGGGCGACGACCTCGGGCTTGTCCATCGAGTGCGCCCGGTAGACGAACTGGGCGGTGCGCTCGTGGATCGCGCTCGCGTCGTTCTCCTCGGCGCGGATGTGCGTCGGCTGGCGCAGGAACGTGCGGGCCAGCGTGATGATCGGGCCGGGCATGGTGGCCGAGAACAGCATGGTCTGCCGCTCGTCCGGCACCATCCGCAGGATGCGCTCGATGTCGGGCAGGAAGCCCAGGTCGAGCATCTCGTCGGCCTCGTCGAGCACGAGCCCGCGGACCTTGCCCAGCACCAGGTGCTGCTGCTCGGCCAGGTCGAGGAGACGACCCGGGGTGCCGATCACGACGTCGACGCCCTTGCGCAGCGCCTCGATCTGCGGCTCGTACGGGCGGCCGCCGTAGATGGCCAGCGTGCGGATGCCGAGGTGCTTGCCGGCGCCCTTGAGGTCGTTCGCGACCTGGATGCACAGCTCGCGGGTCGGGACCACGACGAGCACCTGCGGGGTGCCGTCGCCGGGGACCTGCACGCGGTGCAGCAGCGGGACGCCGAAGCCCAGCGTCTTGCCCATGCCGGTGCGGGCCTGGCCGATGAGGTCGTCGCCGGCCATCGCGAGCGGCAGCGTGAGCGCCTGGATCGCGAAGGTCCGTTCGATGCCGGCCTCGCCGAGGGCCTTGACGATCTCCGGCTTGACGCCGAAGGACGCGAAGGTCGGGGCCTCGGGCTCGACCTCGACGCCCGCCTGCAGCGGGTGCGACGTGTCGAGCGCGGCCGGGCCGGTCTCGCTGTGTTCCAGCGCGACGGCGGGGGTCTGTTCGGTTGTGGGAATTTCTGCGGTCAGGGTGATCGCCTCTCTCGTGACCAGCGCGCACAGCCGTGGGTCCGCTCGACACTCGACCGGGAGTAAACCCTGGTCCCTGGCGCTGATCTGAGGCGCGGAACCGGTCCGTCCCGGGAATGCCGGAAGAGGCGTGCACGCACATTGCAGTACGTCGGCAGGCCTCGTGACCTGCCTGTCCCCGACGCCGGTATGGCGTACGGAAGCTTCTATACCATTCGCAGTGTACCTGGTCAGCAGTTTTTCGACAGTACCCGGCGCGCCGGAACCAGTGTGATCGGTCTCGTCGCGGCACGCCCGGGTGCTTCGGCGATACCCTGCCCGGGTGACCGAGCCGAAAGAGATCTCAGAGGGCGTAGTCGACCTTCTGGGTGTGATCGCCTACCTCGAACTTTCCGCGTTCGACCGGATGGCCGAAGACGCGCGCAGCGCCCCGACGCTGGCCGGGCGGGCGGCGCTGGCGCGGATGGCGGCCGCGGAGATCGGTCACTACGGCCTGCTGGCGGACCACTTGGCCGCCCACGGCGTCAAGATCGAAGACGCGATGACGCCGTTCGTGGCCCAGGTCGACGCGTGGCACCGCTCGACGTCGCCGAAGTCGTGGCTCGAGTCGCTGGTCAAGGCCTACGTCGGCGACGGGCTGGCCGCCGACCTCTACCGCGAGATCGCCAGCTGGCTCGACGCCGAGACCAAGGACCTCGTGCTGACCGTCCTCGCGGACACCGGCCACTCCGCGTTCGCCGAACGCGAAGTCGCCGCCGGCATCGAAGCCGACCCCAAGACCCGTGACAAGCTCGCTCTGTGGGGGCGCCGCCTGCTCGGCGAGGCGCTCACGCAGGCCCAGTACGTCGTCGCCGAGCGCGACGGGCTGGCCGAGCTGATCATCGGCGGTTCGGGTGACCTCTCCGGAATTGCGGCGCTGTTCCGGCGGTTGCAACAGGGGCACACGAAGCGCATGCAGGCGCTCGGCCTGGGCTGAACCCGATGGAGTACCCGGAAGTGACGACGCGGTCGGGCGCGGACATGCGCCACCGGAACGAGCCGGTTCGGTTAGCCTTGGCCGGCACATCCCTTACGAATTTCCAGCGGAGGTCCCACGTGGAGGTCAAGATCGGCATCAAGGACACGCCGCGCGAGCTGGTGGTGTCCAGTGGCCAGTCTCCCGAAGAGGTGGAGAAGCTGGTCGCCGAGGCCCTGACGGCCGGTGACGGGCTCTTCCGCATCAACGACGAGAAGGGGCGCAAGTACCTCGTCCCGTCCGACCGCATCGCGTACGTCGAGATCGCCCCGTCCGACGTCCGCAAGGTCGGCTTCGGCGTCGGCGACTGACCCATCGCGGCCAAGGCCACTCCGGGACGTTCCCGGGGTGGCCTTTCGCATGCCCGCGTGCTTCGGCGACATTACTGCGACAAGCGGTCGAGGGCGCGTGACGACCGAGAGTCTGGCTGGCCGTCCGGGGCCGGTTGTGCCGCTGATCGGGCGAAAACCTCGTGCTGAGGCAACGTCGTCCTCGTGGCGGCGTCGGTGTGGTGGAACCCTGTGAAGTACCCGGGTCCTATGGCCCTACAACGGTACGTAGCGGGGTGTAACGGTTACACCGGCCAGTGACGACTAAAGCTGCGCGAACACACCTTGTGTTCGAAATGACGGAGGGCAGTAGTCATGAGTTAGCAACCTGCACATGCAGATGCATGTGCATTGCCGACGAGTGTCGAGGTTCGGCGGGACCTCAGAGATCATTGAAAACCGAACAGAGTTGAGAGCAGAGTGCTGCCGTGGAGAACCGGCTCACAGGATGATCACTTGCTTGGTGTTCTGTCCGCTTTTGAGAAGGACTTCGGCGTTCTCTTCTTTGACGGCGCGGTACAGCACCTCGCCGTAGCCGATCAGGCGGCGAACCGCCTCGGTGAGGGTGACGCCTTCCCGTTCGATGACCTTTTGCAATGCCTCGATCGTCTCGGCGTTGACGGCAACGTTGATCCGTTTCGGGGCCTGAGTGGCCGGATTGGCTCCGTCGGAGTCCTGGCGCTGCTCGGGAGTCTGGACGTCGCGTCGGGTGGCGGCTGATGAGCTCGGCTGTTTGGGCATGGGTCCCTCTTCTCGTCAGTGGCGTTCAGATGGCCGACGTACAACACGCTTGCGGACACGGGTGCGACCGCTGGGCTGAAGGTGGGCCACATGTGGGCTGGAAGTGACTCACCGCTGACTCCTGCAAACGATCATGCCACACATAGCGTCCATCCCGCTCTCGTGTCTTGCCACATAACTCGACATCTCAGCGCCCGGCGTTACAAAGGTCAAGCTAAGAATTTTCAGTGTAACCGGTGCAGGTTGGTACGGCCGACGCGCGTCACTCACACGTCTTAGTCGCTTCTCAGGTTCAAAAAACGTGTATCTCAGACACTTCACAGGCTCTTAGGTCACACACCAGAGCCACATCCGATGTACCCTCCGTGAGGAAGGTCGCACCTCCCCAGTCATGCCCCGGCCGGCGTTGTCGCTTCACGACCTGAAGCTGCATCCGGGCGTTCCTCTTCCCCCGCTTCGAAGGGAGATCACCATGACCAGAACAAAGCGCCAGCCCGAAGATCCCGAGCCCGTCAGCCTTCGACATCCGCCTCTCCGGAGCGCGACGGCCAACACCACCCCGGCGGAGAACGGACTGGTCGCCCGCGGCAAGGAAGACCAGCGGGACGTGGCGGACGGACCGGTGGCGTTCGCGATCCCGTACGTCTCGAACGACTCGGGCAAGGAGTCATGAGCCCAACTGAGGGGCGAGCGAGTGAGGGCGCCGCGCCGGCCGAGGACCTGGTTCCGGCCGGCGCGGCGGCTTCCACACCGGGCGACGTTGGGGTCTCGCTCGAAGCGTGGTCCGACGAAATCCCCGGCTCGGGCCCGGTCCTGGCGCACGAGGTGGTGCCTCCGAGCAACGTGACACAGCCTTTGACCGCGACCTTCCAGCAACGGGAACAATCCGAGCAGCGCAAAGCGACCGAGCGGATGCAGCAGTGGGTCCTCATCGGGGTCGCGACCGTGCTCCTGGTGGTGTTCGCGCTGACGCTCGTCGCGGTGTGGAACCACGGAGTGACCCCCGAGTACGCCCTCGAACTCGGCCGGCTGGTGCTACCGTCACTGGTGGGGTCGGGTGCGACGATCGTGGGCGCGCTGTTCATCAACGGAAGCCGCAAGGATCCCTGAGCTCGCACGCCAGAGTGGTCCCTCTGCGGGAGTTGAATCGCAGGGAAGCTGCTCTGGTGTACGAGACGTCGTCCCCCTGGTGGGCGGCACTTTTCACCGGATCGGCTCCGGTTCCTTGGTGTGTCGCCGCCGGGCTGCCTAGCTTCGCCCGGTGACCACTCTCGAACAGGCCGCCGTCGCGGACCTCGTGCGGAGCACCCTCTCCGCGCACAAGTCGTTGTTCCTCGCCACCTCGGGCAGCACCGGGCCGTGGGTCGGCGGGGTGTACTTCGCCGAGACCGGCGAGTTCACGCTCAACCTCGTCCTCGAGGACCGCGGCCGGACGCTGGCCGCGATCCGGGAGAACCCGGTGGTGTCGGTGGTCGTCTCGACCGGTTCGCCGATGCAGCCGTTCCTGCAGGCCCAGGCGCTCGCCGAGGTCGTCGGCGCCGAAGAAGACGCGAAGGTGCGCGAGCTGCTCGTGGCGAAGGTCCCGGAGGCGGCGCCGTTCCTGTCCCAGCCGGTCACGGCGGTCCGGCTGACCGTGCGGAAGTGGCGCGCGACGGACATCGCGAACGGCCTGCTGCCCGGCGTGGAACTGCCGGCCCCGCGCCTGCCCTAGGCGTTCAGCTCTTCCAACGTCGTCGGAACGTGGAACGGCGGGGTGCTCGAGCCCGTGATCCGGTAGCGCCCCCACGGGTCCGGGTCCGACAGCTCGCCCGTCGCCGTGTACTGGCCCGCCTGGATCGTCACCGGCTTCTTCTTGCCGCCGGCCAGGCGGGTCAGCTCCTCGTCGACCGCCACCCGGCCGTACCAGCGGTAGAAGCCGTCGATCGGCTGGAAGTAGCCGCGCAGCTCGACCGTCACCGGCAGGGAAACGCCGTCGACCACCAGGGTTGCTTCGCCGCTGTAGCCGTCTTCGTCGTGCTCGCTCATGACGTTTCCTCCAGGCCTTCCGCGCGGCCCAGCTGGACCACCTTGTTGGCTTCCAGGGGCAGGTTCGGGTCGATGACCACGCCGTGCTGGCGGGTCAGGCCGTCGATCGCCGCCCAGATGATCTGCGTCAGGTACTCCACGACCGCGTCGCGGCCCATCGAGCGGCGGTCCAGCCACCACTCGCCGGTGTTCTGGACCATGCCGACGATGCCGTGCGCCCACGGCTCGGCCGCGCCGGAGTCCATGTTGAACATCCGCATGTAGTCGCCGAGCAGCGCCGTCAGCGCCGTCGCGATCAGTTCCTTGTCCTCGGCCACGACGTCCGACGACACCGGCTTGTCCGGCCGCCCGTGCGCCAGCAGCCGGTACAGGTTCGGGTGCTCCTCGATCACGGTGAAGAACGCGTCCAGGGCCATCCGGATCCGCGGGACCGGCGCCAGCTCGGCGTTGATCGCCGGGATCAGCCGCTCGAAGAGGATCTCGGTGCCGCGCTGGCCGAGGGCGACGTAGAGGTCGGCCTTGTCGTCGAAGTGCCGGTACAGCACCGGTTTCGTGACGCCGGCCTCCGCGGCGACGTCCTCCATGCCGAGGTCGGGGCCGTGCGTGTCGAGCGCCCGCAGCGCGGCCTCGACGAACTCCTTGCGCCGCGCGATCCGGTGCTTGCGCCAGCGGTCGCGGCGGGCGTCGCCGGTCGCCTCCTCGTCGCGCGACGAGGACCTGGGCTGCTTGCCGGAGCGCTTGACACGTTCGATCACGAGGCTCATGCTACGCACAGGTAACTGTTACCTCAAGTTACACATTGCGGAAGGGGTGTCGGCAATGACGCGGACGCTGAAGGAACCGGATCGCGAAAAGACCGCGGACCGACTGCTGAAGTCGTCGGCGAACAAGTTCTACGACCCCGACGTCGACATCGACTGGACGGCGCCGCTGGTCGAGGGCAAACGCTTCATCCTGGACGAACGCTCCTCGCTCTACGGCACCGAACTCTGGGAGAAGCTGACCCCCGAGCAGCGGATCGAGCTGGGCAAGCACGAGGTCGCGAGCGTCGCGACGACCGGGCTGTGGTTCGAAATCCTCCTGATGCAGATGCTGCTCAAGGAGGTCTACGAAGAGGACCCGACGTCCGCGCACGCCCAGTTCGCGCTCACCGAGATCGCCGACGAGTGCCGCCACTCGACGATGTTCGCGCGGATGGCGTCGCGGATCGGCTGCCCCGCGTACGGCCCGGTGCCGTGGCTGCGGAAGCTCGCGAAGCTGATGCCGTCGATCTCCTACGGCCCGGCGCGCTACGGCGCGATCCTGGTCGCCGAGGAGGTCCTGGACCGGCTGCAGCGCGAGCAGATGAACGACGAGGGCGTCCAGCCGCTGGTCCGGATGGTCAACCGGATCCACGTGCTCGAAGAGGCCCGGCACGTCACCTTCGCCCGCGAAGAGGTCACGCGCGGCATGGCGAAGCTGTCCAAGGCCGAGATCGCCTACCAGCAGTTCGTCATCGCGCTGATCTCGTACTTCGTGACGCGGGCGTTCATCAACCCGAACGTCTACAAGGCGGTCGGCATCCGGCCGCGCGACGGCGTCGAAGCGGCGCTGAACAACCCGCACTGGCAGGGGACGATCGCGTGGGCCGGGGAGAAGATCATGCCGTTCCTGCAGGAGTCCGGCCTGGTCGGGCTGCCCGGGAAGTACTTCTGGCGCAAGTCGTTCCTGCTCCCGGCGGGCCGGTGACCACCGCGTCGCGGCTGCGCGACCCCTCGATCGAGCACCGGTTCGTCACGAGCGACGGCGCCGCGCTGCACGTCTCGCAGTCCGGGCCGGCCGACTCGGCGGTGACGCTCGTGCTCGTGCACGGCTGGACGCAGGACCACCGGACGTGGGACTTCGTGCTGCCGCACCTCGACCCCGGCGTGCGCGTGCTGCGCTACGACCTGCGCGGCCACGGCGGTTCGGCGCACGCCCGGCGCGACGGCGCCACGATCGCGCGGCTGGCCGACGACCTCGCCGAGCTCATCGCTTCGCGCGTCCCTTCCGGGCCTCTCGTCCTCGCCGGGCACTCGATGGGCGGCATGACGCTGATGGTGCTCGCCGAGCGGCACCCGGCGCTGGTGCGGGATCGGCTGGCCGGGGCGGCGTTCGTGGCGACGTCGTCGGGCGACATGGACAAGCTGACGCTCGGGTTCCCGGGCCTGGTCGGCCGGGGCGTGACGCGCTTCGAGCCGCGGGTGGCCCGCCTGCTGGCCCGGCTGAAGTCGGACACGCTGCGGCTGCGGCCGGGGATGGTCCGCTCGGGCGCGCGCCGGCTGGTGTTCGGCGTGCGTCCAGGACGTGAGCAGGTGGACAGCGTCGTCGAGCAGCTGCTGGCGGCCCACCCGGCGAGCGCGGGGATGTTCCTGGACGCGATCGCGGCTCACCGTGGGGTGGGCGGGTTGGGCGCGTTGTGCGACGTGCCTTCGGTGGTGCTGGCGGGGGAGCGGGACCGGCTGTGCCCGCTGGCGCACGCGAAGGTGATCGCGGACGAGCTGCCGCACGCGGAGTTCGTCCGGTTCCCCGGGGCCGGGCACATGCTCCCGCAGGAGCGTCCCTTCGAGGTGGCCCGCCGGATCTCCGCGCTGGTCCGCACCGCCGCCTCGAACTGACAGCCACTGCCAAAAGCGGTACTTTCACGTGAAAGTACCGCTTTTGGCAGTGAGTGTCAGGCGTCCTTGAGGGGGAAGCCGCCGCCGATGCCTCGCCAAGCCAGGTTGGCCGTCAAAGCAACCGCTTCCTCGCGGCTCATCGACTGGTGGTGCTGCAGCCAGAACCTCGCGCTGACCTGGCTCATCCCGACCAAGCCCACCGCCAGCAGCCGCGCCTTGTCCTCGTCGAGGCCCGCGTCCGCCGTGATCGTCTCGGTGATCGCGTCCACGCTCGCCGACGTCGCCCGGTCGACCGCCTCCTGGACCGCCGGCTCGCCGCGCAGATCGGACTCGAACACCATCCGGAACGCGCCCGCGTCCTCGCTGACGAAGTCGAAGAACGCCCCGACCGTCGCCGGGACGCGCTGGCGGTTCTCCGTCGTCGAGTCCAGTGCCGTCTGCACGCGCTTCACGAGTTCGTCGACGTGGCTCTCCAGCAGCGCGATGTACAGGTCGAGCTTGCCGGGGAAGTGCTGGTAGAGCACCGGTTTGCTGACACCGGCCACTTCGGCGATCTCGTCCATCGCGGCGGCGTGGTAGCCGTTCTCGGCGAAGACCCGCTGCGCCGCGGCGAGGAGCTGGGCCCGCCGTTCCGTCCGGGGCAGGCGCACCCCACGTTGCTGCAGCCGCGTCATCTCCGTCATGCCCGTCCTCCCGTCATCGCTTCTTCGACGGGCGGGGTCGCCACCGCGTGAAGTCGACCTGAAGATTACTCGCCGGTATGTATGCCTTGCCACGGGTCGGGCATCCTGAATCCGTGAACACCGCCGCGACCACGCGGGCGCCGCTGACGCACGTGCCCCTGTCGACCAGGGAATTGCCGCCCCTCGAGCCGTTGAAACCGCCGTGGCCCGCGGCGTTCGAAGAGGTCGGGACCGCCCGCCTCCACGTCCGCCGCACGCCGGGCCCGGACGGCGTGCCCGCGGTCTACGTGCACGGCCTCGGCGGCTCGTCGACGAACTGGACCGACCTGGCCGCGCTGCTCGCCCCGGTCGCCGGCGGCACCGCGCCCGACCTGCCCGGCTTCGGCTGGTCCGAGCCCGAGGAAGGCTTCGACTTCAGCCTCCAGGCCCACGCCGAAGTCGTCGCGCGGCACATCGAGGACGTCGGCGCGCCCGTCCACCTGCTCGGCAACTCGATGGGCGGCGCCATCGCGCTGCTCATCGCCGAGCGGCGCCCGGAGCTGGTCAAGACGCTGACGCTCATCTCGCCCGCCATGCCGGACCGCCGTCTCGACCCGCGCCGGCTGTCCGACCCGCGGATGGCGCTGGCGTACCTCCCGCTGGTCGGAGCCCGGGTGCGGGCCCAGCTGGCCGCCCTCGGCCCGCGCGAACGCGCCGCGCAGGTGATCAAGCTGTGCTTCGCCGACCCGTCGCGCTTCCCGGCCGAACGGCTTGACGAACTGGCCGAGGAACACGGCGCCCGCGCCGGGTTCGCCTGGGCCGCGCCGGCGATGGCGCGCAGCACGTTCGCGATCTTCCGCGCGTGGTCGACGCTCGGGAAGGCGTCGCTCTGGTCGGCGGCGCCGCGGGTCCAGGCCCCGACGCTGGTGGTCTGGGGGCGCGAAGACCGCGTCATTTCGGTGAGGCGCGCCATGCGGACGGCGCGGGTCATCCCGAAGGCCCGGTTGCTCGTGCTGCCGCGGACCGGCCACGTGGCGCAGATGGAACGCCCGATCGTCGTAGCGAAGGCCGTCCTGGGCATGTGGGAGCACGTCGAAGACGGCACTTGGTAGTCCGATCGGGTGACAACAAATCCCCGGGCGGACCGCCAGTCGCCGATAACGGTTCGGTGGCGCTGTGGCACCCTGGTGCGGTGGATCGGGTGAAGCAGGACGCGCGAGGCGACGATCGGCGGGCTCCCCACCGCGCGTCGGCCCGCCGCACGACCGGCAGCCCCGAGCCCGAGGACGCCCCGCGGACCGGGCAGTACCGCCCGGCCAAGCAGCCCGCCCAGCGCGTCGGCGAGGACCGCTACCGCCCCGGTGGGCGGCGCACCAGCGCCGAGCCGCTGAGCGCGTCGTGGAAGCCGCGCGTCGAGGCCTCGCGCGAGCAGGCCGCGCCACCGCAGAAGACGGGGATCGCGAAGCTCACGAAGACCTATGGCTGGCGCGTCTACGCCCTGCCGATCCTCGTCGTGCTGACCGTGCTCGTCGTGGTCAACACCGCGAACAGCCCGGCCGAGCCGATCGCCGAGCAGGGCGCGCCCGCCGGCGTCGAATCGGCGGGCGGCGACGCGGCGGGCGGCGCGATCGACGGCGACGGCGAGCAGACCATCCCGGAGAACCCGGCCACCCCGGTCGACCTCAAGGTGCCGACCGCCGACCTGCCCGAGGGCACCCCGTTCACCCAGGCCGGCGCCGGGAAGTGGCACGTCGTGCCGGGCAGCGGCCCGAAGGTCGGCACCGGGAAGCTCTACACCTACACGGTCGAGGTCGAGGACGGCATCGACCCGGCGAGCTACGCCGGCGACGACGCCTTCGCGGCCGCCGTCCAGGGCACGCTGTCCGACCCCAAGAAGGGGTGGACCTGGGACGGCAAGATCGCGCTGCAGCGCGTCGACGCCAACTTCCCGAACCCGTCGTTCAGGGTGAGCCTCACCACGCCGGAGACCACCCACCGGGCCGACGCCTGCGGTTTCCAGATCAAGTTCGAGGCGTCCTGCTACCGCAAGAGCCTGGGCCGGGTGCTGATCAACCTGGGCCGCTGGGTGCGCGGCGCGAAGGCGTTCAACGCCGACATGACCGGCTACCGGCAGTACGCCATCAACCACGAGGTCGGCCACGCGCTGGGCAACCAGCACGTCGGCTGCGGCGGCAACGGCCAGCCCGCGCCGGTGATGATGCAGCAGTCCTTCGGCGTGGACGACAACTACGTGTCGATGCTCAACGACATCCCCGGCGGCGACAAGGGGAAGGTGGCCAAGGACGGCCGCACCTGCCTGCCCAACGCCTGGCCGAATCCCACGCCGAAGCCGTAGTCCTTCCCACCATGCGGACATGGGAAGGCTTATTTGCCTGCGCGCGTTGTGCATAGTGGGATGGACGCGATACGCGCGCGAGATGGAGGACCCATGTCAGCACTGCCGCCGCTCGTCGAGCCGGCTGCCGAGCTCACCAAGGAAGAGGTGGCCCGGTACAGCCGTCACCTGATCATCCCGGACGTCGGGGTGACCGGGCAGAAGCGGCTGAAGAACGCGAAGGTCCTGGTGATCGGGGCTGGCGGCCTCGGCAGCCCCGCGCTGCTGTACCTGGCCGCGGCCGGCGTCGGCACGCTCGGCATCGTCGACTTCGACGTCGTGGACGAGTCGAACCTGCAGCGCCAGGTCATCCACGGCCAGTCCGACGTCGGCAAGCTCAAGGCTGCGTCCGCGCAGGAGTCGATCGCGGAGATCAACCCGCTGGTCAAGGTGCACCTGCACACCGACCGGCTGGACTCGTCGAACGCGCTGGAGATCTTCGAGCAGTACGACCTGATCGTCGACGGCACCGACAACTTCGCGACGCGCTACCTGGTCAACGACGCCGCGGTGCTCCTCGGCAAGCCGTACGTCTGGGGCTCGATCTTCCGGTTCGAGGGCCAGGTCAGCGTCTTCTGGGAGGACGCGCCGAACGGCAAGGGCCTGAACTACCGCGACCTCTACCCGGAGCCGCCGCCCCCGGGCATGGTCCCCTCCTGCGCCGAGGGTGGCGTGCTGGGCGTGCTGTGCGCGTCCATCGGCTCGATCATGGTTACCGAGGCGATCAAGCTCATCACCGGCATCGGCGAGCCGCTGCTCGGGCGGCTGATCAGCTACGACGCGCTGGAGATGAAGTACCGCGAGGTCAAGATCCGCAAGGACCCGGAGACCCCGAAGATCACCGAGCTGATCGACTACGAGGCGTTCTGCGGTGTGGTTTCCGACGAGGCGGCTTCCGCGGCGTCCGGCAGCACGATCACGCCGGCGGAGCTCAAGGCCAAGTTCGACAGCGGCGAGAACTTCGCGCTGATCGACGTCCGCGAGCAGCACGAGTACGAGATCGTCAACATCAAGGGCGCGACGCTGATCCCGAAGGACCGCATCCTTTCGGGCGAGGCGCTGGCCGAGCTGCCGCAGGACAAGCCGATCGTCCTGCACTGCAAGTCGGGCGCTCGTTCGGCGGAGGCGCTGGCGGCCCTGCACGCGGCCGGTTTCAAGGACGCGACGCACCTCGGCGGTGGCGTGCTGGCCTGGGCCAAGCAGATCGACCCGAGCCTGCCGACCTACTGACAGTGGTTGTCCGTGAAGGCCGCCTCCGGCTTCGGAGGCGGCCTTCACGACGTTTCGTCCGAGTTCTAAAACACTCTGTGACCAGCGCGTCTTCTCGTTCGTGAAACACCGGGCCGGGTACCGTCGGCAGTTGTGCGGACAACCCTCGGGCGCCCTCCGGCGCACGTTTGCGCGGCCTTCGGCGGCCCCGGCGACGCCGCCGAACCGCTGCCGGACTCGACGGCGTGGCGCAGCGGCGACCTCGTGTTCAAGCCGGTGACGGACAAGGCCAGGACACTGTGGACGGCCCGCGCGCTCGACTACGTCGACGAGCCGGGCCTGCGGGTGGCGAAGCCGGTCCGCTCGAGCGACGGCCGCTGGATCGTCGGCGGCTGGACGGCGTCCCGGTTCGTGCCGGGAACCCCCGAGCACCGCGGCGACGAGTCGGTACTGGCGGCGGTGAAGCTGCACCGCGCGACGATCGGCCTGCCCCGCCCGGAGTTCCTGGCGAGCCGCCGCGACGTCGACGCGACCGCCGACCGGGTGGCGTGGGAGGAACTCGAGGTCCCCCTGGAGGAAACGAAGGGCGGCCGCTGGTTCGAGGTACTGGCCGGCGCCCGCCGCCCGATCGAGCTGCCGTTGCAGGTGGCGCACGGAGAGCTCCTGGCGGGCCTGCTGTTCGACGGCGAGGGTGCGCCGGGGGTGGTGGACTTCGTCCCGTACTACCGCCCGGGCGAGTACGGCGCGGCGATCGTGGCGGTGGACGCGCTGGCTTGGGGCGGGGCGTCGCGGGAGTTGCTGGAGCGGTGGGCGCATCTGCCGGAGTGGCCGCAGTTGCTGTTGCGGGCGGTGCTGTTCCGGTTG
Source organism: Amycolatopsis sp. NPDC098790 (assembly GCF_044759945.1). Classification (NCBI taxonomy): domain Bacteria; kingdom Bacillati; phylum Actinomycetota; class Actinomycetes; order Pseudonocardiales; family Pseudonocardiaceae; genus Amycolatopsis; species Amycolatopsis sp. NPDC098790. The sequence continues at coordinate 13,957 of NZ_JBIWAI010000001.1, read as the reverse complement.
GCGTCCAACGCGCTGAACCCTCGTTCGACGCAGGCGTCGCTGGACGGGCTTCGAGCTGCGGCGCGCGAAGTCTCCGGCGTCTTGTGATGGCCGTGCACTTCCGGGACGATGGTCTGGTGATCAGCTACCGAAAGGGCCATGCCGCGTAGGCGCCCCGGAAGCCTGCGCCACCCCCGGCGACTCGATGTCGCGGGGCCGCCGCCGGCCAAGATCCCTTGTCTCTCCCGCCGCGCCCAGCGGCAGCTCGCCTTCGCCGAAGCGGCCAAAGGCGGCTCACCCGGTTTCGTCGCCGACCTGCTTCAGGACTGGGAGAGAGCGACGCGGCCGCCGTTCCGGCTCACGCTGCCGGCCTGTTCCGCCCCCGCGTGCGATCCGGTCGGCACCCGCTGGATGCTCGCCCAGGTGCTGGCCGACCTGCCGCGCCGGGAGCGGGCGCTGGTCGGCGTCGTGCTGTCCCGGGTCGACCGGCGGTTCGCGGCGCGGACGCTGCCCGACCCGCTCAACTCGTCGCCGTGGTGGTTCGAGCGGCGGCTGTTCGAGCAGGAGGGCTGGGGGCCCTTGTGACCGAGGTCGCAAGATCGCCGGACACAACAGGAGAGGCGCCGCTGACCTCCCTACTCCCACACCTCGGACGCGGATCTCACCGGCCGGGCGGCGGACACACCGCCGCAATGTCAACTGCCTGAAACATTCCGTCGAATCCGCTTAACACGGCCTCCTTAGCGTCAGGGCATCCCCGAACCGCCGAGGAGGTGCCCGTGCCGCAGGTCGACACCCACTGCCCGTACTGCGCGCTGCAGTGCGGCATGACCCTCGACGGCTCCCGCGTCGCGCCGCGGGACTTCCCCGTCAACGCCGGCGGCCTCTGCCAGAAGGGCTGGACCTCCGGCTCGCTCCTCGGGTCGCCGAAGCGCCTAACCACCCCGATGATCCGCGTCGACGGCGCCCTCGAGCCCGTCAGCTGGGACTTCGCCCTCGACTTCGTCGCGCGCAAGCTGCGGGAAACGCAAGAGAACCACGGCCCGGACGGCGTCGCGATCTTCGGCGGCGGCGGCCTCACCAACGAGAAGGCCTACCTGCTCGGCAAGTTCGCCCGCGTCGCGCTCGGCACCTCGCAGATCGACTACAACGGCCGCTTCTGCATGTCCTCGGCCGCCGCCGCCGGGACCAAGGCCTTCGGGGCCGACCGCGGGATGCCCTTCCCCGTCACCGATCTCAAGAACGCCGACGTCGTGCTGCTCGCCGGGGCCAACCCGGCCGAGACCATGCCGCCGTTCACCCAGCACCTGCGCGGGGCCGACCTGATCGTCGTCGACCCGCGGCGCACCCCCACCGCCGAGCTGGCGAGCCTGCACCTCGCCCCCGCGCCCGGTACGGACCTCGCGCTGGCACTGGGCATCCTGCACGCCGTCGTCGAAGGCGGCCACCTCGACCAGTCCTATGTGGACGCGCGGACGACCGGGTTCGAAGACGCCTGGCGGATCGCCGCGAACTGGTGGCCGGAACGCGCCGAGCGCGTCACCGGTGTCTCGGCCGCCGACATGCGCCTCGCCGCCGCGAAGCTCGCCAACGCCCGCAACGTCTACATCCTCACCGCGCGCGGCACCGAGCAGCACGCCACCGGCACCGCGACCGTCGGCGGCTGGATCAACCTGGCCCTCTCGCTGGGCCTGCCCGGCCGCGAAGGCGCCGGCTACGGCTGCCTCACCGGCCAGGGCAACGGCCAAGGCGGCCGCGAGCACGGCCAGAAGGCCGACCAGTTGCCCGGCTACCGCAAGCTCGACGACCCCGCCGCGCGCGAGTACGTCGCCGGCGTCTGGGGCGTCGAACCGGACAGCCTGCCCGGGCCTGGCCGAAGTGCCGTCGAACTCCTCGACGCGCTCGGCACCGACGACGGCCCCAAGGCACTGATGGTGTTCGGCAGCAACGTCGTCGTCTCGGCGCCACGGTCTGAGCGCGTCCAAGATCGACTGTCCGCATTGGACTTCCTGGTCGTCGCCGACTTCGTGCTGTCGGAGACGGCCGCGCTGGCCGACGTCGTCCTCCCGGTCACGCAGTGGGCCGAGGAAGACGGCACGCTCACCAATCTCGAAGGTCGTGTCCTGCTGCGGCGCAAGGCGATCGACGCGCCGCCGGGCGTACGGTCCGATCTGGACGTCCTCAACGGACTCGCGAACCGGCTGGGAACGCCGGGCTTTCCGACCGACCCGGAGACGGTGTTCGAGGAGCTGCGGATCGCGTCCAAGGGCGGGATCGCCGACTACTCCGGCGTCAGTTATCAGCGCCTCCGCAACGGTGAGGCCCTGCACTGGCCGGTGCCCTCGGACGACCACCCCGGCACCCCGCGGATGTTCCTCGAATCGTTCGCCCACCCCGACGGCCGTGCGCGGTTCGTGCCCGTCGAGCACACCGGCCCGGCCGAGCTGCCGGACGACGAGTTCCCGTTGCAGGCCACCACGGGACGCGTCCTGCAGCAGTACCAGTCCGGCGCGCAAACGCGGCTGATCAAGGAACTCAACGACGTCGTCCCCGAAGCGTTCGTCGAAGTCCATCCCGACACGGCCAAGCGGGCCGGACTCGAAGAAGGCGACCAGGCGAGGATCCGGTCGCGCCGGGGCGAGACGCTCGCGCGCGTCCGGTTCGTCCAGTCGTTGCGGCCCGATCTCGTCTTCCTGCCGTTCCACTTCCCCGGTGAGCAGCGCGCCAACCTGTTCACCAACCCGGTGCTCGACCCGGTGAGCCGGATGCCGGAGTTCAAGGTGTGTGCCGTGTCTCTGTCTACTGTGGATGGTGCCGCATGACCCCCCGTGAAGTCGTCGTCGTCGGCTACGGCATGGCCGGTGCCCGGCTGGCCGACGAGATCCGCCGCCGCGACCCGATCGCCGAACGCGTCCGCCTGACCGTCCTCGGTGCCGAAAAGCACGCCGCCTACAACCGCGTCCTCCTCTCGGCCGTCGTGGCCGGCGGGATGAGTGCCGAAAGCGTCCGGCTCCACGACGACGAATGGGCCGCGCGCCACAACATCGACCTGCGGCTCGGGGTCGACGTCATCCGCATCGACCGTGAGAAGCGCTGCGTCGAACTCGGCGACGGCTCCACTGTGGACTACGACGCCTTGGTGCTCGCCACCGGCGCCAACCCCTGGATCCCACCCGTCGAAGGCCTCGAAGCCGGGCCCGGCGTCGTCGCCTTTCGCAGTCTCGACGACTGCGCCAAGATCCTCGACGCCGCCCGCTTCGGCGCGCCGGTCGCCGTCCTCGGCGGTGGCCTGCTCGGCCTCGAAGCCGCCCGCGGGCTGGCCGGGCGCGGCAACCAGGTGACCGTCGTGCACCCGCTCGGGCACGTCATGGAACGCCAGCTCGACCCGGCCGCCGGGCACGTGCTGGCCCGTCAGCTCACCGACATGGGCGTCACGTTCAAGTTCGGCGCCACCGCCGCCCGCTACCTGCCCGGCGACGGCCTCAAGCTCGACGACGGCACCCTCGTCCCGGCCGACCTCGTCGTGGTCGCCGCCGGCGTCCGCGCCGAGACGAGCCTGGCCGCCGACGCCGGCCTCGACGTCGACATGGGCATCCTGGTCGACGACGTCCTGCGCACCAGCGACGGCCGCGTCCACGCCCTGGGCGACTGCGCCCGCCACCCCGGCGCGCCGGCCGGGCTGATCCAGCCGGCGTGGGAGCAGGCCGAGGTCCTCGCCGACGTCCTGACCGGCACCAACGCGGCCGCCCGCTATCGCGGCACGACGGCCGTCACCCGGCTCAAGGCCCGCGGCATCGACCTCGCCGCGCTGGGCGAAACGCAGCTTGAGGCCGGCACTCCGGACGCCGAGGTACTCACCTTCAACGACCCCACCGGCGGCCGGTACGGCAAGCTCGTCGTCCGCGAAAACCGCGTCACCGGGGCGATCCTGCTCGGCCTGCCCGACGCGGCCGCGTCGATCACCCAGTTCCACGACCGCGGCACGCCGCTGCCCGACGACCGGCTGGCGGTCCTGCTGGGCCGCGCACTGCCCAGCGGCAGCGCCCCGGCGGCCAGCCCGGCCGACCTGCCCGCGGCGGCGGTCATCTGCCGCTGCAACAACGTCACCAAGGGCCGGTTGATCGAGGCGTGGAAGGCCGGGGCCACCGACACTCCCGCACTGGCGCGGGCCACGCGAGCCACGACGGGCTGCGGCGGGTGCACCGACACCGTCGGCGGCATCGCCAACTGGCTCGCGGCGCAATGACCGACCCGACCCGCTCTGAGGAGAACCCCGTGGCACACCGAGGAAAGCACTGGATCGAGCACTGGGAGCCGGAGAACGAACAGTTCTGGGAGGCGACCGGCAAGAAGATCGCGCGCCGGAACCTCTGGTTCTCCGTGCTGGCCGAGCACATCGGATTCTCGGTCTGGACACTGTGGTCGGTCATCGTCCTGTTCATGGGCAAGGACTACGGCTTCTCCGCCGCCGACAAGTTCCTGCTCGTCTCGACGCCGACGCTGATCGGCGGCCTGATGCGGCTGCCCTACACGTTCGCCGTGGCGAAGTTCGGCGGTCGCAATTGGACGGTCGTCTCCGCCGCCCTGCTGCTGATCCCGACGATCCTCGCGGCGGTCGTGCTGCACCCCGGCACGTCGCTCGGCACGTTCCTGCTGGTCGCGGCGCTCGGCGGGGTCGGCGGCGGCAACTTCGCGTCGTCGATGACGAACATCAACACCTTCTACCCGGAGAAGCACAAGGGCTGGGCGCTCGGCCTCAACGCGGGCGGCGGCAACCTCGGCGTCGCCGCGATCCAGCTGATCGGGCTGCTGGTGATCGGGACGGCGGGCGCGACCGCACCGCGGATCGTGCTCTACGTCTACCTCCCGCTGATCGTCGTCGCCGCGGTGTGCGCGTACTTCTTCATGGACAACCTCGCCACGGTTCGCGGTGACACGAAGGCGATGCGCGAGGTCGTCAAGGAGCCGCACACCTGGGTGATGTCGTTCCTCTACGTCGGCACGTTCGGCTCGTTCATCGGCTACAGCTTCGCCTTCGGCCTGGTGCTGCAGAACCAGTTCGGCCGCACCCCGCTGCAGGCGGCCGCGGTGACGTTCCTCGGCCCGCTGCTCGGCTCGCTCTCCCGGCCCACCGGCGGCTGGCTGGCCGACCGGATCGGCGGCGGCAGGATCACGTTCGTCACGTTCATCGGGATGGCGCTGGCGACGGTCGTGCTGATCCTGGCCTCGACGTCGGAGTCCCTCGTGCTGTTCACGGTCGCGTTCATCGTGCTGTTCGTGCTGGCCGGGGTCGGCAACGGCTCGACGTACAAGATGATCCCGGCGATCTTCCGCGCCAAGGCGAAGATCGCGATCTCGAGCGGTGCGGAAGAGGCGGCCGAGCTGCTGAAGGCGCGGCGCCTGTCGGGCGCGCTGATCGGCTTGGCCGGCGCGATCGGCGCCGTGGGCGGGCTGTTCATCAACCTCGCCTTCCGGCAGTCGTTCGCCGACGCGCACAGCGGCGTCCCCGCGTTCATCGGATTCCTGGTCTTCTACGGGCTGTGCTTCGCCGTCACCTGGGCGGTCTACCTGCGCAAGCCCGCCGAACAGCCCACGAGTGAGCGCGGTCTGGCGCTCGCGGGAGCGGAGGTCTGAGATGCCCACCCTGGTCGTCGCCGGTCACGGCATGGTCGCCCACCGGCTCGTGGAGGCGGTGCGCGCGGAAGACCCCGCCGGCAACTGGCACGTCGTCGTCCTGTCCGAGGAGCCGCGCCCGGCGTACGACCGGGTGGCGCTCACGTCCTACGTGGACACCTGGGACCCCGCTTCGCTGGCGCTACCCGGCTCGGACTACGCGGGCGATTCCTTTGTGGATCTCCGCTTGGGTTCGCTGGTCACGTCGGTCGACCGAGCTTCGAAGACGGTCACCACGGCATCCGGCGACGTCATCTCGTACGACGCGCTGGTCCTGGCCACCGGCTCGCGGCCGTTCGTGCCGCCGGTGCCGGGCCACGACCTGCCCGGCTGCTTCGTCTACCGGACCATCGAGGACCTCGACGCGATCCGCGCGGCCGCGGTCGACAAGCCGGGCCGCGGGCGGCGGTCGGCCGTCGTCATCGGCGGCGGCCTGCTCGGCCTGGAGGCCGCGAAGGCGTTGCGGGACATGGGACTCTCCCCGCACGTCGTCGAGATGGCACCGCGGCTGATGCCGCTGCAGGTCGACGAGGGCGGCGGGTCGCTGCTGCGGCGGCTCATCACGAACCTCGACGTGACCGTCCACACGGGAACGTCCACCGACGCCATCGAGGCCGACGGCTCGCGGCTGCTGGCCAAGCTGGGCAACGGCACCGAGCTCGACGTCGACCTCGTCGTGTTCTCCGCCGGCGTCCGGCCGCGCGACGACCTGGCTCGCCAGTCCGGTTTGGACGTCGGTCCACGCGGTGGTGTGCTGACCGACCTGTCGTGCCGCACCAGCGATCCCTCGGTGTACGCCATCGGCGAGTGCGCGGCGGTCGACGGGCGCGTGTACGGCATCGTCGCGCCCGGTTACGCGATGGCCGAGATCGTCGCGGCGCAGATCACCGGCGGGTCCGGCGAGTTCCCGGAGCCGGACACGTCGACGAAGCTGAAGCTGATGGGCGTCGACGTGGCGTCGTTCGGGGACGCGCACGCGACAACCGAAGGCGCGCTGGAGGTCGCCGTCAACGACGCGGTGGCCGGGACGTACAAGAAGCTCGTCGTCACCGACGACGGCAAGACGCTGCTCGGCGGTGTGCTCGTCGGCGACGCGACCGAGTACAACACCCTGCGTGCGCTGGTCGGCCGTCCGCTGCCCGCGGAGCCGGGCGCGATCCTCGCCCCGGCGGGCGGCGGCGCCGCGGTCGGCGTCGACGCGCTGCCCGACGCGGCGCAGATCTGTTCGTGCAACGCGGTTTCCAAGGGTGCGATCACCCGCGCGATCCACGAGGACGGCTGCGACACCGTTCCCAAGCTCAAGGCGTGCACCCGCGCCGGCACCGCGTGCGGCTCGTGCGTCCCGCTGCTCGGCAAGCTGCTGAGCGCGGCCGGCGTCGAGCAGTCGAAGGCCGTGTGCGAGCACTTCCCGCAGTCGCGCGCGGAGCTGTTCGAGATCGTCCAGGCCACCCGGATCACGACGTTCAGCGAGCTGATCGGCCGCTACGGCTCGGGCAGCGGCTGCGCGATCTGCAAGCCGGCGGTGGCGTCCATCCTGGCCACCCTCGGCAACGGGCACGTCCTCGGCGGCGAGCAGATGACGTTGCAGGACACCAACGACCGGTACCTGGCGAACCTCCAGCGCAACGGCACGTACTCCGTCGTGCCGCGGATCCCGGGCGGCGAGATCACGCCGGACAAGCTGATCGTGATCGGTGAGGTGGCCCGCGACTTCGGGCTGTACACCAAGATCACCGGCGGGCAGCGGATCGACCTGTTCGGGGCCACTGTGGACCAGTTGCCGCTGATCTGGCGCCGGCTGGTCGACGCGGGCTTCGAGTCCGGGCACGCGTACGGCAAGGCGCTGCGGACGGTCAAGTCGTGCGTCGGGTCGACGTGGTGCCGCTACGGCGTGCAGGACAGCGTCGGGCTGGCGATCGAGCTGGAGCTGCGCTACCGCGGCCTGCGGTCGCCGCACAAGCTCAAGTCGGCGGTGTCGGGGTGTGCGCGCGAGTGCGCGGAGGCGCGGAGCAAGGACTTCGGTATCATCGCCACGGAGAACGGCTGGAACCTCTACGTCGGCGGTAACGGAGGCACGACCCCGCGCCACGCCGACCTGCTCGTGTCCGATGCGGACACCGCCACCCTGATCCGTACGATCGACCGGTTCCTCATGTTCTACGTCCGCACCGCCGACCGGCTGCAGCGGACGGCGCCGTGGATCGAGGAGCTCGACGGCGGCCTCGACCACCTGCGCGCGGTGATCGTCGACGACTCGCTCGGCATCTGCGAGGACCTCGACGCGGCGATGGCCAAGCACGTCGACAACTACGCCGACGAGTGGAAGGGCGTCCTGGAGGACCCGGAGAAGCTGGCCCGGTTCACCTCGTTCGTCAACGCGCCGGGCACGCCCGACCCGGCGATCTCGTTCCGCTCGGAGCGGGAGCAGAAAGTGCCCGTGATGCTGGGAGTCCCGGGCTTTTCGAACAGCGAGGTGCGCCGATGACGACGTCGATCGAACGGACCTGGACGGCGGTCTGCGCCGCCGAAGCGGTGCCGGAGTACGCGGGGGTCGCCGCGCTGCTCGACGGCGTGCAGGTGGCGATCTTCCACCTGCCGGGCGACCGCTGGTACGCACTGTCCAATTGGGACCCGTGCAGCGGCGCGGCGGTGCTTTCGCGCGGCATCGTCGGCGACGCGGGCGGGGTCCCGGTCGTCGCGTCGCCGGTCTACAAAGAACGGTTCGCGCTCGACAGTGGACAGTGCTTGGACGATTCCGGCGTGACAGTGCCGGTGTACGGCGTGCGCGTGCGAGGGGGCGTGGTCGAAGTGGAGAGCCCGTGACCGGTGTTCTCCCGCTGACCGGGTTCGTGGTCGGCATCACCGCGGCGCGCCGGGCGGACGAGCTCGGCGCGCTGCTGGTGCGCAAGGGGGCGAGTGTCCGTTATGGACCGGCGATCCGGATCGTCCCGCTGACGGACGACACGGAGCTGCACGCGGCGACGTCGAGGCTGCTGGAGTCCCCTGTGGACGCGGTGGTGGCGACGACGGGCATCGGCTTCCGCGGCTGGCTCGAGGCGGCCGAGGGCTGGGGCCTGGGCGACGCGCTGCTGTCCCGGCTGGCATCGGCCACGCTGCTGGCGCGCGGCCCGAAGGTGACGGGTGCGCTGCGAGCGGCGGGGTTGTCGGAGGCGTACTCGCCGGCGTCGGAGAGCAACGCGGAGTTGTTGCAGCACTTGCTTTCGTCGGACGTGACGGGCAAGCGGATCGCGGTGCAGCTGCACGGCGAGCCGTTGCCGTACTTCGTGGACGCCCTGCGCGCGGCGGGGGCGGAGGTGATCGAGGTGTCGGTGTACCGCTGGGTCGGCCCGGCGGACCCGGGCCCGGTGGACCGGTTGCTGGACGGAGTATTGGACGGATCGATCCACGCGCTCCCGTTCACGAGCGCACCGGCGGTGGCATCGTTGCTGGCGTTGGCCCGCCGAACGGGCCGGCTGCCGGGGTTGGTTTCGGCGTTGTCGGGCCCGTGCGTCGCGGCGTGCGTCGGGCCGATCACGGCGGCTCCGCTGGCGGCGTTGGGGGTCCCGACGGTCCAGCCGCACCGGGCGCGGATCGGCGCGTTGGCGCGGACGGTGTCGGAGACGTTGCTGGCTCGGTCGCCGCGTTTTTCGGCGGGCGGGTTGTCGATCGAGCTGCGAGGCCAGGCCGCGGTGGTGGACGGCGAGTGGCGCGAGGTGGCCCCGGCCCCGATGGCGTTGTTGCGGGCGTTGGCGGCTTCGCCGGGGCGAGTGGTGTCGCGGCGCGAGTTGATTTCGGCGTTGCCTGGGGGCGGGGAGGAGCACGCGGTGGAGACGGCGATCGGGCGGTTGCGGACTTCGCTGGGGGGCGGTCGCGTGGTGCAGACGGTGGTCAAGCGGGGGTACCGGCTGGCCGTCGACGCCTGACCGGCGTGTCAGCGGCCGTGTCAGGGTGGTGGCCTTTCCGTGTCAGCCCGGCCCGCGATGGTGGCTTCATCACCGGAACCGAGCCACAGGAGAACACGATGCAGAACTTCGCCACCACCGCCCCGATCACCACCGTCCTCGACATCCCCGCCGGCCGCGTGCGGCTCGTCGCCTCCGAACTCGCCGAGACCACCGTGCAGGTCCTGCCCGCCGATCCCGCGAAGAGCCGGGACGTCAAGGCCGCCGAGCAGGTCGAGGTCGAGTTCCAGGACGGTGTCCTGCGGATCGAGGGCGCGGCCAAGAACCAGTACTTCGGCCCGTCCGGCTCGCTGGACGTGACCGTCCAGCTGCCCGCCGGGTCGGACGTCCGCGCCAAGGCCGCCAGTGTCGAACTGCGGGGCGTCGGCCGCCTCGGGGACGTCACCGTCGAAGGCGCGCACGGCGAGGCCGTGTTCGACGAGGCCGCGAGCCTGCACCTCACCGCCCACGCCGGCGACGTCTCGGTCGGGCGCCTCACCGGCCCGGCGGAGATCAGCACCGGCAAGGGTGACATCCGGATCGCCGAGGCCACGAGCGGCAACCTCGTGCTGAGCACCCAGGCCGGGGACATCACGGTCGGCGCGGCCGCCGGCGTCTCCGCGTCCCTCGACGCCGGCACCACCTACGGCCGGATCCGCAACTCGCTCAAGAACACCGAGGGCGCGGCGGACCTGACCATCCGCGCGACCACCGCGTACGGCGACATCGACGCCGCCGGGCGGTGACCGTCAGCCGACCCAGGAGACGGCGTGCTTCTCGAACCCCCGCGCCGCCGCGACCCGCGCCGCCTCGGCTTCCGCTTCCTCGCGGATCCCCGGGCGGAGCGGGTCGAACGCCGTCACCGTGAACGTCAGCTTCGCACCGCTGCCCTTCGTGCGCCACGTGCCCGCTATGTCGCCGTCCGCGAGCAGCACTCCCGGGTTGCCCAGCATCTTCCAGACTTCCTTGCGGCGCGCCGGGTCCGGGACCAGCAACGCCTTGTCGCGGGCCTGGATGAACGGGTCCAGCGGTGGCAGCAGCCGCACCACCTCCGGCTCCGGTGGGTTCTCCAGCGCCGCCAAGCGATCCGCGGGCAGGTAGCGCGTCTTGCCCTCGACCTGCACCGACGCCAGATCGGCAGGCCATGTCTTGTCGACCACCGCGCGGGCCGTCCCCACGTACTCCGCAGCTTCGCCCGGGGACGCGGGGCCGTTCAACCGCAGGTAGTCCAGCACCACCTTCTCCGCGGCCGCCGGGTCCGGCGTGCGGCGCGCCCGGCCGCGCCCTTCGAGCGGTGCCAGCGTCGCCGGGGACGCGCCGGCCACCAGGCGGACGCCCGCGTGGGGTGTCGCGATGCGCATCAGCTGCTCGTGGATGTGCGTCGCGTTGCAGCCGCGGCACCAGCGCGCGAACTCCGGGGGCAGCTTCTTCGTCACCGCCGCCGACACCGCCCCCTTCGTCATCGGCTCCTTGACCACCGCGCGGATCGCGGCCGCCGCCGTGAAGACCACTTCGGACGCCGCGAGGCCGGTTGCCGCCAGTTCTTTGCGCTGCCAGAGCATCCGGGCCAGCGCGTCCGCGTCGTCCAGCGGGACCAGCGCCCGGATCACCTCGGGCAGGTCCGTGCGGAGGTGGTAGTGCGGCGCGCCGCGCAACGTCCACGCGAGCACCAGGCGCTCGTCGTCCACAAGGGACACGTCGCCGCCGAGCCGGGCGGCGAGGGCGAGCAACGCGGTGTCGCGCATGCTGTCCTGCAGCCCGGCCCGGACGACCGCGAGATCGGCGACGTCCCGCGCGGTGCGGTGCAGCCCGTGCTCGGCGATGCGGTAGGCGAGTACCTGACGACGGTCCACTTGCGACTCCTAGAACGCGTACTCGAACGTGTAGCCCACCTTGTCCTCGCCCAGCGCGCCGCCGGCGGTCCCGCTGCCGGTCAGCCCGGCCAGGTCGCCGGTGCCCGAGCCGGGGACGACGGTGAACGTCGAGGCGATGCCCTTGGCGTCGAACGTGTACTCGTGCCGCACGATGAACGTCCCTTCGCGACCGTCGACCTTGCCCTCGATGCGCTCGAAGCTCGGCGACGTCGTCTGCCCGCTGTCGTAGCCTTCGCCCGCGTAGTACAGCAGAAGGTCGCAGATCGACTCACCCTCGATGACGCCGTCGTACGCGAACGTGGCGTGCGCGTAGGCCACCCGCGGGCCGCCTTCGGTGCCGCTGACGATCTTCTCTTCCCAGTTCTTCGTCGTGAATCCGTTCATGGGAGTCACCCTGCCGGGCATACCTGTCAGCTTGTGTCAGGTTTTTCTGCCAAACTGGATTTCATGCGCGCCAGCCGGCTCCTCTCCGTCCTCCTGCTGCTGCAGAACCGCGGCCGGATGACGGCCGACGAGCTGGCCGAGGAGCTCGAGGTCTCGGTGCGCACGGTCTACCGGGACATCGACGCGCTGTCGGCGTCCGGCGTCCCGGTGTACGCCGACCGCGGCCGGACCGGCGGGTACCGCCTGGTCGACGGCTACCGCACGCGGCTCACGGGGATGACCGAGGAGGAGGCGCAGTCGCTGTCGCTGGCCGGGCTGCCGGTGGCGGCGGTCGAGCTGGGGCTCGGCACGGTCCTGGCCGCGGCGCAGCTCAAGCTCTACGCGGCGCTGCCGTCGGAGCTGCGTGACCGCGCCGGCCGCGTCGCCGAGCGGTTCTACCTGGACGTCCCCGGCTGGCACCGCGGTATCGAAAGCCTGCCGACGCTGTCCGGGATCGCCGACGCCGTCTGGTCGTCGCACCGGATCCGGATCCGCTACGAACGCTGGGGGCAGCGCGTGGTCGAGCGGGACGTCGAGCCGCTGGGCCTGATCCTCAAGGCGGGCAACTGGTACCTCGCCGGGCGCTGCGAGGGTACCGACCGTACCTACCGGATCTCGCGGGTGCTGGAGCTGACCGACCTGGGGGAGGAGTTCGAGCGGCCGGCGGGGTTCGACCTCGCTGCTTATTGGCAGGAGTGGTCCGAGCAGTTCGAACGCCGGATGTTCCCGCGGGTGGCGGTGGTGCGGCTGTCGCCGCGGGCGCAGGCTCTCGTACCGTTCTACGCGGGTTCGGTCGGCGCCCGCGCGCTGAGTGCGGCGACCGGCGAGCCCGACGCGGACGGCTGGCTCACCGTCGAGCTGCCGGTGGAGCCGGGCGAACCGGCCATCGGCGAGCTGCTGCGGTTCGGGCCGCACCTGGAGGTCCTCGAACCGGCGGACCTGCGTGCGGAGCTGGCGGAAGCGATCGAGGAGATGGGCGCGTTCTATGGGTGAGCTGAGCGGGATCGCGATCGGGGTGACGGCCGAGCGCCGCGCCGAGGACTTCATCGCGACCCTCGAACGCCACGGCGCCGAGGTCCGCCACGCCCCGACGATCACGATCGTGCCCCTGGACAGCGACCCGGAGCTGCGCGCGGCCACTGCTTCGCTGGTGGCGGAACCGATCGACTTCACGGTGGTGACGACGGGAGCGGGCTTCCGCGGCTGGCTCGACGCGGCTTCGGGCTGGGGCCTCGCCGAGTCCTTGGTGGTTCGCCTGCGCGAGTCGCGGATCTACGCGCGCGGGCCCAAGGCGGTGGGCGCGGTCCGCGGCGCCGGGCTGCGCGAGTCCTTTTCGGCCTCTTCGGAGACCAATTCGGAGCTGTTCGGTTCGCTGGCTTCGGCGGGTGTTTCGGGGGCGCGGATCGCTGTCCAGTTGCACGGGACGCCGTTGCCGGAGCACACCGCGCCGCTGGTCGCGGCCGGGGCTTCGCTGGTCGAGCTGCAGCCGTACCGCTGGATGTCGCCGCCCGACGTGACGCCGGTGCACGATCTGATCGACGCGGCGGTGGCCGGCGACCTGGGAGCGCTGGCCTTCACGAGCGCCCCGGCGGCGGCGAACCTGCTGACGCTGGCCCGGGAGTACGGCCGGTACGAGGAGCTGCTCGCCGCCCTGCGCGGCCCGCTGGTGGTCGCGTGCGTCGGCCCGGTGACGGCGGCGCCGCTGGAAGCGGTCGGCGTGGAGACGCTGCAGCCGGAACGCCAGCGACTCGGCGCCCTGGTGAAGTTGCTGGTCACGAGCCTCAGCGGCTAGCGCCCCAAGGCGGCCTTCGGTGCGTGTGACGCACCCAAGGTGGCCTTCGGTGCTCCTCCCATGCCCCCACCACCGCCTCAACGGAGGCGCTTCGCGCCGCAGTGCCGATTCAACGCAACCAAGGCCACATTGGGGTTGTTTCAACCTGGTTGTGGCTGGTCAGCATGGCGCGGCCGGACCGTTGTCCTTACACAGGAGCAACTGCCGCTGGGACCAGCGTGGCGACCGGGACATGGGTGAAGCCCTCGGCAAGATCGAGATGTGAGTCAACCACC